>DATKFH010000019.1:0-28527 GCA_035511455.1 Candidatus Sulfotelmatobacter sp.
CACTCAGGTATCGACGAACGCAGATGGTTCGGTGAACGTGACTTTAAGCGAAGAGATACCGCATCTCGCGACGGATAGCTGGCAAGAGGATCTGAACTTTATGGGTCCCCGCTGGATCATTCGGAACAACGTCTTCCACAACGGTCTTGGCCGAGCTGTTCTGCCCCAGTCGCCGTACGGAGTGCTCGAAAATAACGTCATGAGCGATATGTTCCACTACCCTATCTTCATCGGAATTCTGCAAGATGTCCCCCCGTCCGCAACCCCTGGAGTGCAGGACTTGCAGGTGCTGAACAACCAGATTTCCACCTCAGGGGCGAAGGCAGGCAGTGCGTTTATTCCCGGCCAAGTGAGCGGTTTGCCGGGAGCCATCCTCATTGGAACCTGGCTCAATAACGGGCTTTTTGACGAAAGTGGCAGTACAGACGTTCCGGTCAATCAAGACATCGTCCTTTCAGGAAACAGTGTGCGTGATGTTCCCGGCCCAGCAGTCTTCATAGGTTCCGCGAGCAAGGTCTCGGTGAGCGGAACTCAAGTTGAAGACTCCAACCGGAGGGCTGAGCATTACTTCCTGGGAACTGCGAGCACCGCAGGCTCAATCGTAGTGAGCCAGACTCATGACGTAACCATAACCGGGACCGAAATGACCGGCGAAAAGACTGGACCTATTTCCATTGATCACCATTCGACTAGCGAAATCAAGGTGGAGAAACGGGACCGGTAACACTCATTCACTTGACCCCTAAACGTTGCTGCAGGCATGTTTCGGGCGCGTCTTGTCCGCCGGCGCGCTCGGTTTTTCTTAGGAGAAATTTGAAGATGAAACCAAGGTAGCAACAAACGAAGCTGAGAACGGCAAACAACGCCGGATCTTGAAGACTTGGACGAACGGTTCCGCTGCGCTCAAATCCGTGTGCCGTAAATGTGCCGCGGGGTTCGCAAAGCCGCGAGTTTTTCGAGGTTTTTGAGGCACCTCGGAACCTTCCGTGCGAGCTTTTGTTGTGGGTAAACGATTGATTCATTTAGGTGGACGGCACTTTCTCTAGTAGCATGAAACCTGCCTTACAAGCAGGAGGTCGCAGGTTCGAGTCCTACACTGCCCACCAATTCTCTGAAGCCCCCAATAAAATCAGCGGCTTAGGATAGTGTGGCTCGTGGCCGACCACCAGCCAGTACTCCTCTTGCCTTGAGGACAGATTGCAAACTGTCCATCCCAATCGATCTTGAACGCGCTCAGATCGTAGCCGCTTTTGATGTGATTGCGCGGATTGTTCTGTTTCACCGGACCGACAAGTTCAATGCCATGATTCT
The DNA here is from genome assembly GCA_035511455.1 of Candidatus Sulfotelmatobacter sp. GTDB lineage: Bacteria > Acidobacteriota > Terriglobia > Terriglobales > Acidobacteriaceae > Sulfotelmatobacter. Next base: position 1,312 of record DATKFH010000019.1, read on the forward strand.
TTCGGCTATCGAGCACGATTTGACTTCCTATATTGGAACCGTCCACAAGTTGGCGCTTCGGCAGGAGCTTTCGTCCTGCGAGCTCGTTCTCGCCTACGGGCGATGCGGGCAGCGTCCGGAGCCTGCGCGGTCGGTGTCGACATTAATGATCAAATGCGGCACATCGGGCGAGCAGACCTCTGTGATGTGAACTTTATAGCCGACCCACTCCCTTGAGCGTTTTATGCAATAGCGCGCGTCGATATCGTAGGCTGAGTCGATCCGGACTGAAACGGGCGGAAGGCTACTGGCGTGACGCCAACGCACAAGTCCATTGTCTGAAGCTGCAACTGCGATCAATCTCCGCATTCACTTCATCGCTGGCGGCTTTCATCTTGTTGTCGCACCCGATCCCGACATCGAGAGGATCGTCACCGCGCTGAATGATCGGTTCAAAGTCGAATACGTTGCCCCCGGTCACTGCACCGGAGAGCCAGCGTTCACAGCCCTAAGAAAAACCTTCGGCGATCACTACCTTTATGCGGGGTTGGGCACAACACTAACGACAACACACGCGGGACGACCGTGATCTTTGGTTCCAAAAGTCCCCACAGACCACCTACCCCGGTGGCTGGGAGCGCATCGCCGCGCTGTAGAATCCAACCCGGTCAATGGAGTTCTTTACTTCGTGTACCAATCGGAGTGCGCCGAACATCGACTGCAAGAAAGGCACCGGGTTTCAGTCCACTGGTGCCGGCAGGCTGGGCAGACGCCTCCGGTCTCGAACGTGTTCCACTCATAGCCGCAGGTGCAAGACCACTTGCTTTACGGGGCGACCAGCCGCACGGTGGGCAACGGATGCGCGGACCTGACGGATCGAGACTTTTGTCTTGCCCAAGGTCGCGATCTGGAATTATGACCGGATTGTTTGATATGGGAGGCATGCCCGCTATTGTGACGTATGCATTGAGGGGTGTTCACGATAAGCGGGTTAGGCTGTTCACGCTCCGAACTGCCGCAAGTGATGGTCCATGTGAAGGTATCCCAAACGCATCCATTCCTTCTCGGACATCTTGCCAAACTGGGGATGAACCTGCCACTGGAAGTCTCTTGGCTGTCGCGTATAGCAATCCACGAGACGCTGTAGCTCGCGCACGTCGTTGTGGAATTCTACGGGCGGAGTGCCGCCTGCGTGTTGGGCTAGCTCCGGCACGGTGTTAAATCCTTTCGGCCAAGGCATTGGTGCCCAGAGCGCAACCCGCTTCAGCAGGCTGCGGGGATAAGGCAGGCTTGCCGGGCTCACAGGTTTCAAGCCCATGTACATCTTGAATCCATCGCTCAAGTGACAGACCATCTGGTGAGCGGACATCTTTCCCCAGAGGCGCAAGCTAGTGGGACGAACTCCTTGCAGCCGGGCGATGATCTCTTCCTTGTCTTTCACATTGAGCAGAGTCTTCACCTTGCGAATATAGTGCAGTGCTCCTCAACCTGAAGATCAGTGCGGCATCAAACCTTACCTGCCCAACCTTTAGTCCCCAGAAGAATACCGTGGTTGCGGCGTTTCTCGTTGATGTCAAAGGTGTGCAGGGCAGTCCAGTCGAACTGTCTTTGAATCTGAGTCAACGAAGGTGTGCGGACTTTCGCATAAATCTGCACCGCGAAGAGGATGTTATGCTTTGCGAATTGACGGGCAATTCGGTCAACGACTGCTGATTGGAGGAGTGATAGGGCGAAGGTCCAAGCCTTGCGTTTCATCCAGGCCGTGCCCCACGGAGGCGCGACAAAGGCGACGGTACCTCGATCCTCTGGCACTTGGCGCTCACCAAAAAGCCTTACATAAGGCGTCAAAGATTGTGCTCTGGACGTCCGCAGCAATTTATGTTGTCGGTTTGTTTGTGGCGTATGTGTTGGGGCCGATATTGAGCAGGCTTGACCGATAGGCGTCATTCATAATGCCGGTTTCCCCAGATGGTCACGGGGTGCCCTCCGAATTGTTCGAATTCATCCACTTTTACCAGCCACTCCATGTCGTCGATCACTGATTGGTACTTTGCGTGGTAGTAGACGACTCTTATGTCCCGCGGATTGTGAGAGAGTGAGGCTTGAATGTTCGCCAGGGTGTCACGCAGGCTTTCGGGCCCAAAAGGATTGAACATGAAATAAATGGTTCCATCGGACAGGTCTGCCGTCGTTGCATCTCCGCGAACGATCTCAATCGGTGCTTTTCTTCCCCGGAGGCTCGCCGCATTCCGGCGTGCGATTTGGCACAAGGGCTCCTGTAGTTCTACGCCCACGCACTTTCGCACCGGTTGTTGAGCGGCCACGCACAGGATTCTTCCCATCCCGCAACCGATGTCATAAAACACGTCCTCCGGCCCCGGACTCAACACTTGCAAGATTTTTCGGACGTGCTGGTAGCCGATGGTTGCGTAACGCCAGTTGTCACCATGCCTCGCGTTGTCGGAAGCGGGGCTTCTCCAAGGTTCTTGCTCGGAAATGACCGGGCCTTCAGGTCCTGTCCGGATGCCCAGCATGAGGTCATTGCACTCGGTCCATGCCTGGCTGAGCAAGTTCTTAAGAAGCGTTTTCACCAGTGTAAATCTCTCCTTTTTCCTCAGAAAGAGACAGCATTTTACACCACTGGTTTCTTCGCGATGTTGCTCCATGCTAACGCTTGATCGCTTTGGGCAGGTCGAAGATAGAATGATACGGTTGCCAAAGACACGAGGGAAAACTTGCCGACAAGAGCCGCCACCGGTTTTCATACCGAGCAGTCAAGACATCTTTATGAGCGCGCGGCCCGGATCCTGATTGAGGGGGGAAGTTCTCCCTCGCGCGGGCCGGTGAATTACGGCGAGTATCCCATTTTCATGCAGCGCGCCCAGGGATCCCGTCTGTACGACGTGGACGGCAACGAATACATCGACTGGATGATGGGCTTCGGCGCCCTGCCTCTGGGGCACGCTGATCCCGACGTGACCCGCGCCATCAGCGAAGCGGCCGCTACCGGAACGCACTTTGCAACGGCCACCGAGATTGAGATCGAGGTGGCAGAATTGCTGCAAAAAGTCATCCCCAATGCCGAGGCACTTCGCTTTGCAAATACGGGGACCGAAGCCATCATGGCAGTGATTCGCCTGGCCCGTGGCTATACCGGTAGGCCGAAGATTCTGAAGTTCGAAGGGCATTACCACGGCTGGTACGACGATGTGCTGGCGACTTCGAATCCTTTACCGCCAGGAGCAGCGGAATTAGATTCGCCCGCAGTGACGATGGCCGACAGTGCGGGTCTCAATCGTCATGCCCTGGACGACACGATCGTAGCGCCGTGGAATGATTTGCCGGCCTTGGAGAAGGCCATTGAACAACATTCAGGCGAAATTGCGGCAGTCATTACCGAGGGAGTAATGGCGAACATGGGTGTAATTCCCCCGGGGCCAGGGTATTTGGAAGCCTTGCAGAACCTATGCCGTCAGAACGAGATCTTATTTGTTCTGGACGAAACTGTGACCGGATTTCGGATCGCCCTCGGCGGTTGTCAGGAATACTACAAGCTCTCACCGGACATTGTTACGTTCGGGAAAGCGCTGGGCTGTGGGCTTCCTGTGGCTGCGTTCGCAGGCCGGCTCGACGTGATGCGTGCGCTTGCCGGAGGAACCGTCCTGCATTACGGCACACACAACGCCTCCCGCATTGGCATGCATGCAGCGCGCGCCAGTCTGAGCAAGCTTATGCGCGACGGCGGAGGGGCCTTCCGCCACATTTGGGGTTTGGCTGACCGGTTTGCCAGCGGCATGAGCGAATTGTTCCGTCGCAACCTAACTTCTGCCATTATTCAGCGGGTGGGCCCAATGTTTCAGATCATGTTCACTGACAAACCATGCATTCGAGACTACCGGGAGTACTGCCGGTATGTGGATCGGAAGAAGTATCAGCAGTTTTCGTGGAAATTGTTTGAACACGGTATCTACACTAGTCCCGCCGCAACCCTACATTCGATAGTCACCGTCGCTCACAACCAACAGGACGTGGAGAAGACTCTGGCGGCCATGGACGCCGTTTTACGAGGCTAGACCAAACCAGATGCGATCGGAAGACCACCACTATCCCCATCGTGACGCGTAACACCGTGCAATCAGGTCTGACCGCCGTATTCCTCGGTGGCGGGCGCATAACCTCGGCGATCCTTGCGGGTCTAAAGGTCGCAGGAGACCGGCAGCGGGTAGTCGTGCACGATCACAATGAAGGTAAGCTTAAGTTCTTGCGTCGACAGCACGCTGTGAGGGTTGAGCTGAATCTGGAACAAGCGGTTGCGCAAGCTGGTCTGCTGTTCATCGCGGTTAGGCCTGACTCCGTGCCGTTTCTCCTGCGGGAGGTGAAAGCCGCTATATCTTTGCGATCGCAGGAAGAAGCTATAGCTCCATGCCTGGCGATCAGCCTGGCCGCAGGCATTCCGCTTGCCGGGTTGCGACAGATGATGGGCCCACATGCGTTGTGGGCGCGAGCCATGCCGAGCCCCGTGTGCCGCACCGGTAACGGCCTGACCGCGCTGGCATTCGAGCGAAAGTTCCCGCCTCGGCGGCGCGATCAAGTGCGAAGCTTTTTTCGGCAGATGGGGACCGTGCTTGATCTTCCCGAGCGCAAGTTCGATGCCTTCACAGTGACTTATTCCTCAAGTCACGGTTACCACGCGCTGGCAGCCCTGGCCGACGCTGGCCGGCAGTTTGGGCTCGACAGGAAAACTGCGCTCACGGCCGCGTCTCACGCTCTGGCCGACGGAATCAACTCCTGGAGGCGGCAGAATATCCCGTTGAACCGGCTTCTGCATGAAGCGGCTACCCCCGGAGGAATTGCGGAAGCCACGATGACCGCGATGGATCGCAACGGCTATCGTGAAGCCGTGCGGCGCGGGCTGCGAGCCGGACTCGCGCGAGCCCGTGCCATCGCTCGACGTTGAGCGTTCGCAGGAGGTGCTTCATCATGAATGCCGCGAAAATCGCCGAGCGATCCGCTCAGTTGCTTTCCCTGGAAGGTAGAGTTGCCATCGTGACCGGCGCAGGGTCTGGCATCGGTCGCGAAATCTCAATTCGACTAGCGGAGATGGGAGCATCGGTTGTAATTCTGGACAAGAACTCCGAGACTGCTCGCGAGACCGCGGATCGCATTAACCCCCTGGGGGTTGGAGCCCTTGCCATCGCTTGCGACGTCACCAGCCGTTCTGCATGCCAGCGCGCGACCGAGCAGGCCGTCGACGCCTTCGGACGGATTGACATCCTTTGTAATAACGCCGGGATTGTGGTGCGCAAAGACGCCGTCAGTCTTGAGGAGCGGGAGTGGGACACAGTGCTGGCCGTCACCCTCAAGAGCGTTTACCTGCTGTCGCACGAGGTCATACCGCACATGGTTCGCAACGGGGGTGGATCCATCATCAACACAGGCTCGGGGTGGTCCGTGAAGGGAGGGCCCAGAGCCGTTGCTTATTGCGCGGCCAAGGGAGCAGTTCTCAATCTCACCCGAGCCATGGCCATCGACCACGGTCGACAAAATATTCGCGTGAACTGTGTGTGCCCCGGGGATATTGACACCCCCATGCTTGCCGACGAGTGCCGGCAATTGGCGCAAGACCACAACCAGTTTATGACCGAGGCCGCCAATCGCCCACTAGGACGCATTGGCTCCGCCGGTGAAGTCGCCGACGCGGTTCTCTTTCTTGCTAGTGACATGTCGAAGTGGGTCACCGGCGCCGCTCTCGTGGTCGATGGTGGCGGGCTGGCATAACGCAAAAAAGGTGGCGCAGGCTTTTCTGTGACTGCCCCACCCGAGGAGCAACGACGAACCGGTCTGGGGTTTTCAGGTAGCCGCGTTGCTCCCGTCGCATGCCCTTCTGTTACGCTGCACGGTAAACATACAACAATGCCAATTTCGAAGTCTCTTCAAAATTGAACAATTGTGAAAAGAAGCTGAGGGTTCGAGAGATCAGCGGCCTGAAGTATCTGGATGTCTTAGATACCTGTGTGGAGCGGACACTCCTGTCCGCTAAGCCCGCGCATCCAAAGCCGGCCGCTCGCCACGTCGGCGGCATCATCGGGCCATACTAGGCTATCTCGTAAAACGCCTATCTTGAGATCGGTGGTGCAACTGTGATTTTGGGTCGACGGACAATTGCCTTCCTGCAAATGAACTTTCCCACGTTGCATCGGCACAGATATTATGTGCTGTATGATCCGCGAAGTTCATATTGCCGTCATGGCTGGTGTTCTGGCCGGACTGCTAAGCCCCCATGCTTTGTCAGCCCAAAGTTTCGACTTAGATTCCACAAAGGGATTGCAGCCTCACGATGTAACCGTTGAGGCGGTGGCGTACCACGGTCGCAAAGCGGTCCGGGTCATGCCAGCGGCGGATCCGGATAAAGAGTTGGCGGCCGCAAAGAACGGCGAAGGTGGCGGGATCGTTGTGCTTACGGGAACTTCATTCGAGAACGGCGCGATTGAGGTGGACGTTGCGGGTAAGCCACGGACCGGGGCGCCGTCCGATGCCCGCGGGTTCGTCGGTGTGGCCTTTCGGGTAGCCGCTGAGCCATCAAAATACGAATGTGTTTATATCCGGCCAACGAACGGTCGTGCCGACGACCAAGTGAGGCGGAATCACTCGACGCAGTACATCTCCATGCCGGAATACGAATGGTCGAGGCTGCGGAGAGAGGCACCTGGACGTTACGAGTCGTATGTGGATTTGATACTGGGCGACTGGACGAAGATGAAGATGGAAGTGAGCGGGGTGAAATTGCGACTCTATGTGAACGGCGCACCACAGCCGGTGCTGATCGTGAACGATCTAAAACACGGTGACAGCGAAGGTGCCGTGGCGCTGTGGATCGGGCTTGGAACCGAAGCGTACTTTGCCAACTTGCGTCTCTCCAAGTGACCTTGCGCCGCCAGTCGTCACCACTCCGCCTCTCGTGTTGTTCTCTCTTCGCTGTGGTTAAATAAAAGCTCGCATGACCGAGCGCCTCTACTACCACGATTCTTTCCTCTACGACTTCGACGCCGAAGTTCGCGAGACGACCGAGCGTCCGCGTCCCGCGCTGGTTCTCGACCGCACCGCCTTTTATCCCACCAGCGGCGGGCAAGTGTTCGACACGGGATGGATCCTTGCTGGCGATCCGAACGACGCTACCAAGATACGGGTCACCGAAGTCGCTGATGCCGAAGACGGCAAGGTCGTCCACTATCTCGAAGCACCGGTGAAGAATGTGCAGCCCGGAACCCGCGTCCATGGCCAGATTGACGCCGCGCGTCGCCGCGACCACATGCAGCAGCACTCCGGGCAGCATGTGCTCTCCGCCGCCTTCATCCGCCTGTTCGATCTCCATACTGTCTCGTTCCACATGGCCGATGACTACTGCTCGATCGACCTTGACACACCCACGCTGACCAAGGAGCAAGTCGAATCTGCCGAGCTCCTCGCGAACCAAATCGTCTTGGAGAATCGCGCCGTCCAGGTTCGCTACGTCACGCGCGACGAAGCCGCGAATCTCGGCCTGCGCAAACTCCCGCCCGCTGAGCGCGACGAACTGCGCCTGATCGACATTCGCGACTTCGACCTCACCGCTTGCGGCGGCACGCACGTAGGTGAAACCGGACAGATCGGATGCATCTTCTCGCGTAAGACCGAAAAAGTTCGCCAGGGATGGCGCGTGGAATTCGTTGCCGGACAACGTGCCGTCGCCATCGCGCGCCGCGACTTTACCGCGCTGACAGAAGCGGCAGCGCTGTTTTCCGCGCACATTTACGATGTGCCGCAGCAAGTTCGCAAATCGCTCGACGAAATAAGATCCCTGCGCAAGCAGCGCGAGCAGTCACAAGAAGAACTCGCCGGGGCTCAGGCCGCGACGCTGCTGGCCGAGACTTCCGAAACCAGCGGCCGCAAATTCGTCGTCCGCACCCTCGCCGACCGCGACTTGCATTTCGTCAAATTGCTGGCACAGAAACTGGTTCGGATTTCTTCCAATGCGGTCGTGATTCTGGGGACGACTTCGCCGCAACCTTCACTGGTCTTCGCCCAGTCCGCAGGCCAGCCCTTCGATATGGGCACGCTGATGAAAGAGACCATGGCTACACTGGGCGGGCGAGGTGGAGGGAGCAAAGACTTGGCGCAAGGCGGCATCCCCAATGGGGAGGGGCTCGATGCCACGCTCACGGGCATTGCCCAACAGCTTGCAGCTGAGGCGGCAAAAGTCCCCTAACATCAACTGGCAGAAAGCGCGCTGGATTACCTCTAAAGCTTAGCTAACGAGCGGTTGCGGGATCGTTCCCACCACACCTTGGGATCGTCGGGACGATTGAGCATCTTGGACAGTTCCTGCTTGATCTCGCGCAGGCGGTTAGTGCGCAGCTCGAGAGCTGTCTGATCGAGCGCGGTGTGGGCGCCCTTTTCGGCGCAGCGCGCATTCAGGTCGCGCAAATCGGTGATTTCTTGGCGTAGGCTGGTGAGATGTTCCGAGATATAAGGCATCTCCTTGATCATACGCTCTATTTGTGGGATCGCCCGATTATTTCGCCGCGATCTCGCACCCCTATTTCGGTGCGGCGTGGTGGTCGTAGCTCATCACGCGGGCGATCTTCCAAGCGCCGTCTTTGTACTGCCATAGGTGAATAAACTGGCCTTCCCCGACCCCTTCGGTCTCTTCGTGGCCGGGATGGTGGAAGCGGTGAACACCCATTTCGATCGCGCCGTAACCCTTCATGTAGTAGATCTTCAGAGTGCCAGGGACGAGTTCACGCGTAGTCTTGCCGCAGATGTTCTTCTTGACGCTGTCGGTTAAGGCCGCTCTGCCGAGCGTAACTCCGCCTTGATCGTGGTAGAACTCGACGTTTTCGTCCATGAAAGAAGCGAACTTGTCGAGGTCGCAGTGGTTGTAGGCATCGAACAGGGCAGCATCGAGCGCGGTGACGGCGCGTTCGAGTTCTGCCTGGTTCTGAATCTTGTCGAGCGGCGGCACATTTTGTGCCCTGGCATTGCAGACAAATACCAAAGCGATTGCCAGGACAAGAAGGATCGCAGACAAAGCTAGTCGTCGATTCATGAGGATCTCGCTTTCGAGGAAATAGTGAAGCAAGAGTGAGTACGGAAGGGAACTGAGGAATGTTCCACGCAGTGATGGGGGGCGACGACAAGCGATCATCGGCTTACAGCGTCATGGTGGCTTCGACCAAAGGAGTGACATATCCACCGACATCGATGCCGTTCTCACCTTCGTAGCCGCGGGTCTCGACGTGGAGCAGGCTTCGGCGGCCCATCTTTGTGCCTTGCTCGCTCACGAATCTTTGGGAGGACACCAGGCCTGTTCGCATCATGTAGGCTGCGAGCGGTCCGGTCGAACTGCCGGTGGCGGGATCTTCTACGACTCCGTGTTCTGGAGCGAACATCCTCGAATAGGCGCCTTCGGCAGTTGGTGTGAAGACGAATACGCACAGCGGGCGTTTATCTCCGCCTCGGAGTTCGATGGCGCCGGAGCGGTCGAGCCAGGCGCGGTCGACGGCTTCCTTGTTCCTCAGTGGAATGAAAATCGTGGGATTGCCCGCGGTCAGAACCTGCGGTGTCGGAGCGAGAAAATCGTCGAGTTGCAGTCCTAGCACCTTGGCGCAAAGAGCGCGATCGACAGTTTGCTGATACTGGATGGGAGGAGTGGTCAGCCAAATGCGCGGTTCGTCGTCTTGCTCCGGGGCTTCGACGCGGATGGGGACCAGTCCGACGTTTTCCTCGAGTGCGAAGTGCTGCGTCTCCCGGGCGACAATTCCTTCGTCCAGAATGACGAAGCTTGCTCCGATCGTGGGATGACCGGCGAAATCCATTTCGTAAGTGGGCGTAAATATCCTGAGTTTCGCGGCCGCGTCGCGGCGAGTTGGCGGCAGGAGGAACACGGTCTCGGAAAGATTCAGCTCCTTGGCGATCTTCTGCATGCTCGCGCCCTCGATGCTGGAGCCATCCGGAAAAACCGCGAGCGGATTTCCTTCCAGCGGGGTCTTGGTAAAGACGTCGACTACGCGGTAGCGGTGAGCAGGCATAGTAGCTATTTTATGATCAATGGTGCCCGATCCCAACGCCGCGCTATCAGCGACGTTCGAGCCCGCCCTCAGCGGAGTCGAAGGAGTGGGGATTTTGACCTCCGGATTCCCGAAGTCGATATCAAGTCACAGTCCACCACGCTTCCCGGAACTCCTCAAATTTTGATCTGCTCCTCTTGCTCTCGAGGAAACAGCTTCATCGCGCTGTGTTTCCGGAACAACTCCTCAACCCGAATCAGATACCACGCATCGAGCCCGACTACATACGCCACCAGCCCATCAATCTCGCTCGCGCTGTAGGCCCGAAGCGAATTGCCATGCGCATGAAACGTGTATCCTCCATGCGGCCCCGCCCGATGCGCCGATTTTACCTGCATCCGAATCAACCTCTTCCCGTTATCCACAAGCAGGTCGTACCGAGAACTCTCGCCCCAGGGTTTTGCCACCCGAAATCCCAAAGCCGCCGCCTTGCCAGAAACGCTGCCTCCGCCTTCTCACCCCGCTGCTTTCGCGTCAACGACCGAGTCCGCCCCAACTCCCACCGAGTTTGCCACACCTCCGGATTTCCCGTCTCCACCCCCCGCTCTCCCCCGCTTCGGCGACGCCGGTGACTCTGCTTCTCCCCATGCTCGACCGCCGCCCATCCCCGTCTCTCACCCACTTCACATCCATACATTCCCCCATGTCTCCCCGATATCGGCCAACCGAAGGTCCTTTCGTTATGAATTCCGTCAATTTCACACACGCTCCGCCCCCGCGCCCCTCCTCATCCTCCGAAGAGCAGCGCGCTTCCCGCCAGCTAAGTTGTCAAAGATTCGATTCCGCCCTTTGCTTTGTCATTTCGAGCGAAGCAGAATCCCGGCCAAGCCGGGGACTCTGCGAAGTCGAGAAACCTTGCGTTTCCTCAACACCGCCCAAAACAAAGCCCCCATCGGATTCTGAGTCCGTGGAGGCCAAGCCACACAAGCGGCTACCTTACATTCTCAACAAAGCTCCAACCCAAAGCGATGATCCCACTCGCACTCTCCTGTGACTCCTCGCACCCCCCGGCCCATAAACAGGAATAACACGTTTTTTTGTATTAGCAGGCTGCTGAAAAGTTCGGAAATGCTCTCACCTTTCCGTGGAAGAGCGGCCCTTCCAGAGCCGCGTAAAGCAAATGGAATCAATGCGGGCTTTAGTCCTTTCGTCGTCTTTGAGTTCCCGTTGTGGAAAACTGCGGAGAGGGCGGGAATCACTGGACCATCCCGAACGGAGGCTGGCCCCTCCTTGCATCGCGACTGAGGCTGCCCCACGCTTCGCGGTTTTCGAAGCGTGGGTGCCACGGACGCCGATGTCACGCGATCTAGCCGCCGAAGATTACGGAGCACGGGCCGGAGAGTTCGTTCGAATGCAACCCGGTGCGTCTTCCAGGGGCCCGGACACAGCAGTTCGAGATGGGCGCCTTGCCACTTCGCGCGAGCCTGCGCGCGTTGGACGTTGGCTCGGATGGAGCGGACGACCGTGGCCATAACTTCAGGATTGACCCGCCGAATGATTGCGCCGAGCCGCGTTTCGCCCTGCGCGCACCTGAGCCGGCGCTGTTTCCTGTCAGAGAGTCGACCGGACTTCCGCACAAATCGACCAGATAGCAATCCGGCGGGCGAATGATTCCAGGAAGTCGGCGTCCTTGAGGTCCGGGAACGCCGATAAGAAAGCTTGCCGGATGGCGCGGTAGAGTCCGGAGTCCGCGTGGTAGAACAACCGTCCGGACGCCGGTCGGCGACTCGCCAACAAACACCATCGCGTCGGGCGATAGCGCTTGCGAAGACGCTCGCTCGCGGCTGCCAAACCTTTGGGAGGCTGGTCCACCCTTTACTTATTGCTTCGGCGAAGGGCTCCCCATCCTAACGTCGCGATTTATGCGACGTTAGTGTGGGGATTTTGACTTTCGATCTCTAAATAAAATCCCCGCCCAAGCGAAACTCGGACGGGCACCCTCAGGGATCGGGGTGATTGTTAGGCCGGACCGCCCGCCCAAACTGGGCCAGCCCGGGTTCTCTCGTTTTTCCCGCAGACCTTCCCCGTCGCAGGTGCCTCGCTCCCTGCTAACGTATCTCACGGAGAATGCGTCTATCTTTAAGGCGTCTCACACAACATTAAAGGAGCAGCTCTGATGAAGCGTGCAATTGCGTTCGTGTCTTCGGTTCTTGTTGTGATGTTCTCTTCCTTCTGTGAGGCACAGAGCCAGCAGGCGCCGGCGACATTGCGCAGCACTCTGCTTCATGAGTTGCATACTACTCACAATCAGGCTGATTGGTTTGTGCCGATCAGCGTGGCGGTCGACGGACTGAGCGCGCCGCAAGCGAATTGGCAACCTCCGGCCGGAGGCCACTCTGCCGGGCAGCTCACCTATCATCTGCTGTTTTGGAATCGCATCAACCTGCAGAGGCTCAAAGGGGAGAATCCGAAAAAGTTCAGCGGGGACAACGACGAAACCTTTACAAACTTTGACGAAAAACAATGGAACGACACGGTCAAGCAGCTCGACCAGGTGATGACCGATCTGGAAAAGCTTGTCGAATCGGCCGACGAGCAGAAGCTGTCGTCGATGGCCACCACCGTTGCGAACATCTGCACCCACAATGGGTACCATGTGGGGCAGATTGTCTATGTTCGCAAGCTGCAGGGCTCATGGAACGCGGAGAAAGGCGTGAAGTAGAAACCTGCACTGTCGCACGAGCGATACGGGGATGGCCGCGGGAGATTTTATACCCCGAGACCTCAGCGTTGTTCGAACGTCAAAATCTCTAGATTTCTACAGCATCGTGCCCACGCTTCGAACACACCGCGAAGCGTGGGGAAGCCGAAGGTTGGATGGGCCAGCCCCCCTGGGGGGCCACCAACGGAAATCCCCGCCCAAGCGAACCTTGGACCGAGGCCCCCTGATGATTCGAAGTGAACCTAAAATTCGGCTGGCGAGCCGGCCAACGCGGCAGTAGTGATTCCGGTAGCAGGAGTGGGGGGTGGGTGTTACACTGGGCCGCGCTTAGCGATTCGCCTTTCCCCGACGCGCGAATCCGGAGGCCGCGATGGGCTTGCCTTCGTTCGACCCCAGCGGGGTACCAGACTTCACTTCCGATCACTTCAGCGAAAAGGGATCTTCCCTGGCTCGAGCTACGGGCTTACTAGTGCTCGGGTTGTTGTTTTTCCTGCTCGCGTGGCTGGTGGCTACGCGTGCGGGCCAGTGGGTGGGCGGCGGGCTCCTGGGCGTTGTCGTGGGCACGGCTGGAGGTACTGCTGCGGCTTTTGTTGGAGCGCGTTTTGTGGTCCGTGCGAAACGCTACAAAGCCCCGAGCGCGCAGAAAGTGATGGCGGACGATGCGCGTCAACCCGTGTTGTATTTCCGGCCTTTTACGGCCGACTCCACCGCGGGCAAGGCCGTCACGTTCAGCTCCTGGTTTACAGAAGAAGAGGAGCTGGCCATGGTGATGAACGAGATTGGTCCGTTCATCGCTATTGGTGCCCCGAGCGAAGCGGTTCCCGAGGTTGGGGCTGCGCGCTTTTACGCCGCCGACTCAGAGTGGCAGAACGCGGTGCAATATCTTCTGGGGCGAGCGCGGTTGGTGGTGTTGCGGATTGGGAGGACTGAGGGATTCTGGTGGGAGTTCAAGAACACCGTCAGCCATCGGAAACCGCAAGAGGTGCTCCTGCTCATTCCTCGCGACGAGCAGTTGTACGAGGACTTTCGGCGGAACTCGCGGGACTTGCTGCCCTGCGATCTGCCGCGGCTCACGGGCTGGAATTATCGCAAGCTGTGGCGCGGCAGTTTGATGGCAGCCATTTTCTTTGATCCGGATTGGGCGCCTAACATTGTTGAGTTGCAGACCTATTCTCTGCCGTTCTTCCGGCGCTCGCCCGCCTATCCGCTCGTGCCCGTGCTGAAGATGGCACTGCGGCCGTTCTACCAACACTTGGGGGTGGCGTGGAAACGGCCCAGCATCAGCTGGCGGCTGATCATGACGCTCGCCTCGGTTGTTCTGTTGGCAGGTGTCGTGGCGCTGCGGCTCGATGACTCCGGCGTGTCCTTTGCTACGACGAGGGTGAGCTCCGAAGCGCAACCGAAGGGGCAAGGTGGCGCGCCTTCATTGCAGCAGGGGCGAATGGCAGCAGTGCTGGCGGCGGAGGGGCGCGTAGGGGAACGTATGGCCGCGATCCCAGGTTTCCGGGACCAGCTGGAGCAGATGATCCAATCGGACGAGTTTCGGGCGTTGCCGAGCGCAGAGGCGAAAGCGCGTGTACAGGCGTTTGGCCGGACGCACTCGCATGCCGGATTAAGGCGTCTTGACGATGCAGGCTTGCTCTCGAAGCTTGTACTGGACCAGAAGATTCTTGCTAATGCGGACTCCGCCGACTGCGCAGCGTTCTCACGCGGCCAGGTTTCGGCGGATCGGTTGCATGTGCTGCTGAGTCATTTGGAGGAGTCGGATGTCGAGCGCTGGTACGATCTGGTGGTGCAGGCCACCGCCGCCGATATCGCGCGAACATCGCCGCAGCGCTCCGCCAATTCTGAACGAGTACAGCAGACCATGGCTGCGATGATGGCAGGGTTTCCTGCCGACGATGCTCAGAAGTTGCGGAGAATTCTGGCGAATTACGCACAGGCTTCCGATGACGAAGTCTGCTGGTCCGAGCGTACTCTGCGCCAGGGAATCTCGGGACTTGGCAAAAGCGATCAAGTGAATTGGGCACTGTCGATTGTGGAATGAGCTGCTCTTACCCAGAGAAAATCCCCGCCCAAGCAGAGCTTGGACGGAGCACCCTCAAAATTCGAAGTGACCCTAACTAAAATCCGGCCGGGCCACCCCGCCCCACATTGGCATTGGCGATGTTTGCAGAAAAAAGCCCCGCCTTTCGGCGGGGCTTGTCGGACAGCAGTGTCCGACCCACATTGATCTAGCTACGAGCTGTTCTTAGTACATGTCGCCCATACCGCCGCCGTGGCCGCCGCCCGGCATCGGAGCTTCCTTCTTTTCGGGAATCTCCGCTACCAGGGCTTCGGTGGTGAGCATCAGGCTGGCGATTGAGCCGGCATTCTGCAATGCGGTGCGCACGACCTTTGTGGGGTCGAGTACGCCGGCCTTGACCAGGTCCTCGTACTCGTTGCTAAAGGCGTTGAAGCCGTAGTTCGGCTCTTTCGAGTCGAGCACCTTGCCGAGGATTACTGCGCCTTCTTCGCCGGCGTTCTCGACGATCTGGCGCAGGGGCTCGGTGATGGCGCGCTTCACGATGTTGATGCCGATCTGCTCATCGCCTTCGGCCTTCACCTTGTCGAGCGCTGCGGCGCAACGGGCCAGAGCTACTCCGCCGCCGGGGACAATGCCTTCTTCCACGGCTGCGCGGGTGGCGTGCATCGCGTCTTCGACACGGGCTTTCTTTTCCTTCATTTCGGTTTCGGTTGCGGCGCCGACTTTGATGACGGCTACGCCACCGACCAGCTTCGCCAACCGCTCCTGCAGCTTCTCGCGGTCGTAGTCGCTGGTGGTCTTGTCGATCTGGCTGCGAATTTCTTTTACGCGGCCTTCGATCTCGTTGTGTTTGCCCTTGCCCTCGACCAAGGTGGTGTTGTCCTTGTCGACGGTGATCTTCTTGGCTTGGCCGAGGTCGCTGATCTGGACGTTCTCGAGTTTGATTCCCAGATCTTCGGTGATGGCCTTGCCGCCGGTCAGAATGGCGATGTCCTGCAGCATGGCTTTGCGGCGATCGCCGAAGCCGGGGGCCTTGACGGCCGCGACTTGCAGCGTGCCACGAAGTTTGTTGACGACCAGGGTGGCGAGCGCTTCACCTTCGACGTCTTCGGCGATGATGAGCAGCGGCTTGCCCGACTTGGCAATCTGTTCGAGCAGCGGGAGCAGGTCCTTCATCGAGCTGATCTTCTTTTCGTTGATCAGGATGTAGGCGTTCTCGATGGCGACTTCCATGCGCTCGGGATCGGTGACGAAGTACGGGGAGAGGTAGCCGCGGTCGAACTGCATGCCTTCGACGACTTCGAGTTGGGTCTCGAGGGTCTTCGACTCTTCGACGGTGATGACGCCGTCTTTGCCGACCTTCTTCATGGCCTCGGCGATGATCTTGCCGATGGTCTCGTCATTGTTGGCGGAGATGGTGCCGACCTGAGCAATCATCTCGCCGGTGACGGGCTTGGACAGCTTGTCGAGTTCGCCGTTGACGCGGTTGCCTTCCTTGTCGAGCTTGCCGGCGATGATGGTGACGGCCTTCTCGATGCCGCGCTTCAGCGCCATGGGATTGGCGCCGGCAGCGACGGTCTTGACGCCTTCGCGGTAGATCGCTTGGGCTAGAACGGTGGCGGTGGTGGTGCCGTCGCCGGCGACGTCGGATGTCTTGCTGGCGACTTCACGAACCATCTGAGCGCCCATGTTCTCCAGGCCGTCTTTGAGTTCGATTTCTTTGGCTACGGTCACGCCGTCTTTGGTGATGGTCGGCGAGCCGAATTTCTTTTCGATGACTACGTTGCGGCCCTTGGGGCCGAGTGTGACCTTCACGGCGTCGGCCAGAAGGTTGACGCCGCGGAGGATCGCCTGGCGGGATTCTTCTCCGTGAACGATGTGTTTTGCCATTTGTTGTCTCCTAAATGTTCAGTTGCAGGACTGGCCTGCGGGATTTTTTGGCGCTGTCAGCTACCAGCTGTCAGCTTTCAGCCAAACCGAAATGCAATAGGTCCCTCGCGCAAAGAGCGCGCTCAGGATGACAATGCTTGAGCGCGTGCGGCTTACTTTCTAGAGCCGGCTAGTTCCTTCTTGGTGGAGCCGGTCAGGATGCCGAGCACTTCCTCTTCGCGCATGATGATGAAATCTTCACCATCGAGCTTGATTTCGGTGCCGGAATACTTGCCGAACAGGATGCGGTCGCCTTCCTTTACGTCGAGGGGACGAACCTTGCCTTCTTCGTTGATCTTGCCCTTGCCGGCGGAGATCACTTCGCCCTCCTGCGGCTTTTCTTTGGCCGAGTCGGGGATGATGATGCCACCGCGGGTGGTTTCGCCTTCTTCAATGCGCCGCACCAGAATGCGGTCATGGAGCGGGGTGAATTTTGCCATGTTGAAACTCCTTTCAATGTAGTTTGAAGGTTGATCTGCTTTGACTGATCGTTGTAACCCTATGATGTTGGATGGGTTAGGCCCACTGTTGGCAGTTTCGCCTATCGAGTGCTAATTGTAGAGAGGGGAGTGGGGAGTTGTCAAGGGGGCTAGGCCCAGGTCCGCAGAGGTCCTCCCGACACCCCGGGGCGCTCTCCGTTCGCGGCGTCAGGCTCACGGAGCGGATTTCGATGTTGGTCCGGGAGTCGTGTCGTATTCCGGATGGGGTATGCCCATCATCCATTTGTCGAACCAACCCACGATGTGCTCGAGGCGTTCGATGCGATGCCAGGGCTCGCCCGAGCGGGAAAGTTCGTGCGTCTCCCGCGGAAAGACGACCATGGCGGTCGGGCGTTTCAGGTATTTGAGGGCACGGAATAGTTGCTCACCGCCGGAGTCCTGGGGAGTGCGGTAGTCGGATTCGCCGAGCACAAATAAGACCGGGGTGTGGATGTTTTTGACGAAGGTGATGGCGGAGCGATTGTTGTAGTCTTGGGGATCTTCGAAGGGGGGAGCCTTGAACCAATTCGGCTGGAACAGCGTGAAGTCGGCCGTGTACCACCACGAGGCCCAATTGGAAATGTCGCGTTGCGAGACGGCCGCGGCGAAGCGGTCGGTGTGGGTGATCGTCCAGTCGGTCAGGACACCGCCTCCGCTGCCGCCGGTAACGGCGAGTTTCTTGGGGTCGATGTAGCCGCGTTTGATTATTTCGTCGACGCCAACCATCAGGTCGCGGTAGTCGTCGCCGGGGTAGTGATACTGAATGATGTTGCCGAAATCCTGGCCATAGCTGGTTGAGCCGCGGGGATTGGGGTAGAAGACGACGTAGCCTTTGGCGGCCATCCATTGAAATTCGTGATCGAAGACCCAGCCGTAGGCAGCGTGCGGGCCGCCGTGAATGTCGAGGATGAGCGGGTATTTCTTTTTGGGGTCGAAGTCGGGGGGTTTCTGGATCCAGCCCTGGATGGGCTTGCCATCGAAGCTGGAGTAGTTGATGTCTTCCGGTGCGGTCAGGTTGAGTTGCGACCAAAGCCTTTGGTTGAAATCGGTGATGCGGGTTTGGGTTCCGTCGCCGGCAACTGTGAAAAGGTCGCCGATCATGACCGGCGTGGAAATCAGGGCGACGATGGTGCTGGCATCGGGGTTCACCGAATAATCGAGCACGGCCTGGTCGCCATGCGTGACCTCGGTGACGGCGCCGGTTTGGGCATCGACGCGGACGATGGGAGTGCGTCCTTGCTTTTCTACAACATCGAACAGAGAGCGACCATCGGGCGACCAGTGCAGAGTGTGGCCGCGTCCGCCGCGCGGTGGGGCATTGTCGCCGAAGACGGAACTGCCCATGTCGAAGTCGTACGCGGCGCTCAGGTTTTGTGGCTTCGCATCGGGCGAGGCATCCATGATCCACAGGTCGGGCTGGGAATAGGAGCGAATCGGCTGCGCGACGCTGCCGTGGAACGCGAACTTGCGTCCATCCGGGCTGAGGATGAGACCACCGATATCCATGGGCACGTTTGCGAGCTGGGCCGGGGCTCCGCCCGCCGAAGGCACAGAGTAAATGTCGGTGGTGGGGAGTTCGTAGTAAGGCTCGTCGACGCGCTCGGTGAGGAAGTAGATGCGCGAGCTGTCCTGGCTCCAGACGACCTCGCCCTCGTCGTAGTTGCCGCTGGTGAGTTGCACAGGCTTGGGGAGGTCATCGGAGGCAGTTGGGACTTGAAGGATCCAAATATGCTCGTGACGCTTGGGATCGAGGTAGCCCTCGTCGTTGCTGCGATAGATGGCGCGGCTGATGATGTGCACGTCGGATTCGTGCTCGCTCTCGGGGGCTTTCGCGTTGTCGGCGGGCTTCTTGTGTTGGGCTTTCTCGATGTCCTCTGGCGTGGTGGTGCTCGAGAGAGCAATGCGAGTGCCGTCGGGCGACCAGACTGGGGTGGAAGCGCCTTTCGGCAGGTCGGTGATGATGCGGGCTTCGCCTCCGGCCAGCGACAGCATCGCGAGTTGGCCGGGCTTGGGCTTGCCCGCTTCATCTTTTTCACCGCCACGAACGAAGACGAGCTGCTTGCCGTCGGGGGACCAGCGGGGCTGTGCGTCGTGCTTGCCGTTGGTCAAGCGGATGGGAGCTTGTTTGCCGTCGGTCGCAACGATCCAGATGGACGT
This sequence comes from Candidatus Sulfotelmatobacter sp., assembly GCA_035511455.1. GTDB lineage: Bacteria > Acidobacteriota > Terriglobia > Terriglobales > Acidobacteriaceae > Sulfotelmatobacter. Next base: position 20,650 of record DATKFH010000019.1, read on the forward strand.
CTCGTAGCCGGTGCGCTTCTCATCGACATTGACGCGAGTCAAGGCGACGAGGTGGCCATCGGGCGAGAGTTGGGGGTTGGCGACCCAAATGAAATCGAAGAGATCCTTTTCAGTGAGGAGGCGTTTTTGTGCGCTGGCGGGCTGAGTGGCTTCCTGCGCGGCCAGTGATGCCACCAGCGCGATGACGGCAAGGAAAAGGCGGAGTTTCATGGGCGTCCTCAGGCCGCGCTCGGGCGGCGAAGCAGAGATTGTGCCCTTTTGCATCGTGATGGTCAAACGTAACGAGCAGCCCTCGAGATGCGGCTTTGCCTCGGCTGCCTTTTCAAACGCTGTCCTGAAAAGTTCGTGATCTGCGACTCGGCGTGCAGGTATATCATTTTGGAAGAAGATTCTGCCAGTATTTCTGCTTGCAGTCCTCGATGGGAGCTCGGAATGGCTACTCTACTCCTTGCTGTAAATGGGCAATCTTTCACGGTGGATGCGGATCCTCAGACCAGCCTGCTGACTGTCTTGCGAGAGTCTCTCGACCTGACTGGCAGCAAGTATGGATGCGGCGAGGGGCAGTGCGGCTCCTGCACTGTGCTCATCGATGGGAAGGCGCAGCGGTCGTGCATCACCAAAGTGGGCGCGGTTGGGCAGAAGCAAGTCACCACCATTGAGGGACTGGCGCGTGGCGAACAGCTGCATCCGGTGCAGGAGGCGTTTCTGGAAGCGGGGGCGATGCAATGTGGATATTGCACTTCGGGGATGATCATGTCGGCGGTGGCGCTGCTGCAGCGGAACCCGGCGCCGAAGGAGAGCGAGATCATCGACTTCATGGATGGGAACGTTTGCCGATGCGGGACTTATGCGCGGATCGTCAGCGCGATTCAGAAGGCGGGCAAGGGGATGAAGGCGGTGGGCGCGGGGAAAGGAGCAGGGCGATGAATGGGAGAGATTTTGGTAGCGGCGAAATTTCCTCTCGTGGACACATAGTCGAGCTTCGCTCGACCGGACGGCCGGGGGCGGCTGTCCCTACACGTGCTGTTGTGCTGGAACCTGAACGCTACGAACTCACGGCGGGGGCACCGTATCGGTTTGATCTGGATCGGCGGGAGTTTTTTAAGTTTGTGGGTACGGGCGTTGTGGTGTTTTCGGTGCTGAAGACGGCTGCGGCGGCGCAGGAGTCTGGAGGAGCGCGAGGGCGGCGAGACGACTCTTTGCCCAAGGAAATTGATGCCTGGCTGCATATTGGGGAGAGCGGCAAAGTTACCGTGTACACGGGGAAAGTCGAGATGGGGCAGAACATTCGGACGTCGCTAACGCAGGCGGTTGCGGAAGAGTTGCGCGTCCCCGTGGAGAGGATTGAGCTCGTGATGGGTGACACGCAGCTCACGCCGTTTGATATGGGGACGTTTGGAAGCCGGACGACTCCGACAATGAATCTGCAACTGCGCAAGGTCGCGGCGGCGGCGCGGGATACGCTGATGGGGCTGGCGGCGGCGCAATGGAAGACCGATGTCCAGCATCTGGTGGCGGACGATGGGAAGGTGAAGGATCCGCAGACGAATCGTTCTTTGGAATATGCAGCGCTCACCAAGGGGCAGCAGTTGACGCAGACGCTTCCTGCCGAGGACCCACTGATTCCTGCGACAAGCTGGAAGGTGGCGGGGCAGTCGGCGGCCAAGGTGAACGGGCGTGAGTTTGTGACGGGGAAACATCGCTATCCGTCGGATCAGAAGTTGCCGGACATGTGGTATGGCAAAGTGCTGCGGCCAGAATCGTTCGGGGCGACTCTGCTTTCAGTGGATGCGCAGAAAGCCGAGCAGATGGGGGCGACCGTCGTCCGCGATGGCAATTTTGTGGGAGTGGCGGCTGCTAGCAGCGGGCTTGCGGAGGCTGCGGTGGCGGCGATCAAGGCGGAGTGGAAGGCGGAGCCTCAGCCTTCGAGTAAGGAATTGTTTGAGTTTTTGAAGAAGAATCCGATCGAGGGCAGGGATCTGACCGGGGACGGCGACCGGTATGAGGCGGGCAAGGTGGATCCGGCCCTGGCGGCGGCCGATCACAAGCTGCAGCAGACCTACACGGTTTCGTATATCGCGCATGTTCCGCTCGAACCTCGGGCGGCGCTGGCGAAATGGGATGGCGACCACTTGACGGTGTGGACAGGGACGCAGCGTCCGTTTGGAGTGCGCGGGCAACTGGCGGAAGCGTTTCGAATAGCGGAGGATCGGGTGCGGGTGTTGATGCCTGACACCGGGTCCGGATACGGCGGGAAGCATACGGGGGAAACCGCTATCGAGGCGGCGCGGCTGGCGCGGGCGGCGAAGCGTCCGGTGAAAGTAGTGTGGACGCGGGAAGAAGAGTTCAGCTGGGCGTATTTTCGTCCCGCGGGCGTGATGGAAGTGACCAGCGCCGTGGGTGGCGACGGGCGCATTACGGCCTGGGAGTTTCACAACTACAACTCGGGATCGGCGGGGATTCGAACTTATTATGAGATTCCCAATCAGCGGATCGTGTTTCATCCGACGAAATCGCCGTTGCGGCAGGGGTCGTATCGGGCGCTGGCCGCCACCGCGAACCACTTTGCGCGCGAGTCCCACATGGACGAACTGGCGCACGCCATCAAGATGGATCCGCTCGAATTCCGGTTGAAGAATCTGAAAGATGACAGGCTGCGGGCGGTGTTCGAGGCGGCGGCGAAGAAATTCGGGTGGGGGAAGAGCAAGAACCCCGGCCAGGGATTTGGAATGGGGGGTGGCTATGAGAAACTGGGCTACATTGCTACCTTCGCCGAAGTTCAGGTGGACCGAAAATCGGGCGAGGTGAAAGTCGTGCGCGTGGTGACCGCGTTTGATTGCGGGGCGATTGTGAATCCTGACAACCTGCGCAATCAGATCGAGGGGTCGAACGTGCAGGGACTGGGTGGGGCGCTTTTCGAAGCGATCTCGTTCGAAAACGGCAAGATTGTCAATGGGCGGATGTCGGAGTATCGGGTGCCGCGATTCAGCGACGTTCCGGTGCTCGAGACCGAACTGGTTGATCGCAAGGATCTGCCGTCAGTGGGAGCGGGGGAGTGCCCGATGGTGGGGCTGGCGCCGGCGATTGCTAACGCGATCTTTGACGCAACCGGGGTGCGGTTGCGGGCGTTGCCGTTGGTTCCGGATGGGTTGAAGATGAGCTAGGGGGCCGGGGCTGGGCCTTCATAAGCGCTTCTACTTAAGGAACAGGTTCAAGCGTCCGCGGACCTATTCTTGGTGGATGCGTATCCTCCAAGAAAACGGGAAGGTGCTCACGTCGTTCTTTGCCACAGGGGGGCAGCAAATGGCGTGGCCGGCAGGAGTGGTCGAGCGATTGCGCGGTTTCGGTTGCCTGACCTGCTGCTGCGTACGCTATTGCTCCATGTGGCCAAGGGTTACTCTCTGCGGGAAACGGTTGTGCGCGCTAAACTAGCGAACTGGGCCAACATTTCGGATGTCGCCTTGCTCAAACGCCTGCCTAACAGCGAGGAGTGGCTACGTTGGTTGTGTATCGAATTGCTTCGGGAAAACGTCGCATACCGGCTCGAAGAAGCTGCAAGCCCGGCGATCCGGATTGTGGAACGATCCTCAGAGACGCCAAGCAAGACGGGGAGCCAATGGGGGATTCTGTACAGCATCAGACTGCCGAGTTTGGTGTGTGTGACTTTGTCGAAGTAACGGCCACGATCGGCGAAGGCAGTGGCGAGTCATCGAACCTGCCTGTGGGTCCGCATGAACTCATTCTCGCGGATGCCGGCTACTGCTCAGTCGCTGGCATAGAGTATGTTTGGCAACATGACGCCGAGGTATTGGTTCGTGTCAACCCTCAGAGATTCGTGGCGTATTCTGCATACGGCAGACGTTTCTCCCTCCTGCCGCGATTACGCACTTTGTCCAAAGTAGGGCAGTTCCGCGAATGGCGAGTTGTCTTGCATGGTCAAGGTTCCTCATTTGCAGGCCGGTTGTGTGCAATAAGAAAGAGCAACTGCGCGATTCAACAGGCTCATCGGCGCTTGCAGCGAAAAACGAGTAAGAAGCAAATGATCACTGGGCCGGGAACACTCGAATTTGCAAAGTACGTGATCGTGTTTACGACTCGCTCCAGCGGGTTCAACGGCGGATGTTCTGAGGTCTTACCGTATGCGTTGGCAAATTGAGCTGGTGTTTAAGCGACTGAAGAGCCTCGCCCAACTGGGGCACGTGCCCAAGCATGACGACCGCGGTTCCCGCGCTTGGCTTTACGGAAAATTGCTTATCACGCTCCTGGCACAGAAATTGATCCGTATCGGGCGCGATATTTCCCCCTCAGGTTACCCACCCTCGGCGCGGGAGGCCATGTAGTCCGTCCCGTGAATTCAGGTTCGCGCTGCACCAGATCCCGCAAGCTATCGAACCGCACCTCTCCCTGCGGCAAACGCTCTATTCGTGGAATCAGATTGCACATGCTCTGGCGGAAAGGTCGCGCAACCGACGACTTCAATTGGTAAAATAGCGCGCCTCGTGCACATCGCTTCAAGACCGACCGATCGGAACTTGCCGGCTGTCAGAAGCTGACCTCAATGCCGCGTCGTGGGCCCCGCCCTCGCTAGTAACTTCAGAGTTGCCCGTCGCTCGGGAGTAATGCGTTGATCCCACGGCGCTGGAGGGATACTACCCCTTTCCGCGTGCGTCAACCTGTCCCCAAAAGGTATGAGCAATTCGCGACGTCATGCTTGAGTTGTCGCAGCGGATGGAAAGACTTTTGCCGCGCGAAGTATGTCTTCGTACGCTCACGATGACGTAGGTCAGAAGTTGTCGATCATCCAGGCGTTGTTTGCAGAGGTGTATTCCAAGAAAGCCAGACGGTGGCCGTCAGGAGACGGGATGGCATACGTGTCGTAGCCGCCGGCGGTTTGACGCAGCGGGTAGGCATGTCCCTGCGGATCAACAAAAAGAAGACTGTTCGCTGCGGCTGATCGGCTGGCTACAAACCAACCCTTGCCGTCGGCAGCCCATTCCGTTGACTGAAAGGCAGACCAGCCAGTCACGCGGATATCTTGCCGCGAACCGCCGGCCAAAGACAGGATCCGGATACGGGCCGGCGGGCCTTCGGGCATAGCCAGCGCGATGCGCGAGCCGTCGGGGGAAAGGTCCCAGTTGGATTCCACAATCTCCGGCCCCAAGCCGATTTCCTGCCTTGCGAGTTCCTGTCCCCTGCCTCGTATAGGATCAAGCGCATAAAATACGAGTTGCTTGTTCTCCCATTCGCTCAGGACGCACATAGTTGCGGGGGCTTTCAGGCAGCGAAAATCGGAAGCAGGCCGCGCTTTGAATACTAATTGCGGAGGGCCGCCCGAAAGCGGTGCTCGCATCAGAAGCGGCGCTTTCATCGCTGAGTAGCCACCCGGAAAAACAAAATACATGAGCCACTGGCCGTCCGGGCTGAGGTGAAGAGAGAGTTTGTCCTCCGGACCGGCGATGAGAGCTTTCGCGATCTGCTCATCTACTCCTTGCCTGAAAATATCCATGCTGCCATTGCGATTGGAGGCAAACAGAACATAGTGGCTATCGGGGGTCCAATCCGAAGCAAAATCGTCACGGTCATTGAATGTGAGACGGCGGGCGTTCTTGAGGCGGTGTTCCACGATGTCGCCTATATATACATCAGCCTGCGCAAGGCCCTTTAGAGCCACCAAGTGCTTCCCGTCGCTTGTCACGCCCAAAGCTGATATCGAGCAGCCAGGCCAACGGGCGAGTTGACGAGGCTTTCCGACCACCTTCCCCGAACTCGGATCGGTGTTGGCCTCTAGAAGACTGGCACCGGATTGTCCGGAAATGACTTCGTTTCGAGAGTAAACGAGCCGTCCGTCGGGTAGAGGTATTCCTGACGTAATGTCCGGATCAGAAAAGGAGGCCGTGATTTTTCCCGTCTCCAGGTCAAGCGTCTCAACTACTGTATCTACCTTGTCTGAATCTGAAAAAACTCTTCCATAGGCGAGATGCTTGCTATCCCAGCCCCAAACCGGGCCCGCCAGATACTCGTTTGTGGCGACTAGTATCCGATGCGGCGACTCTCCGTTCGCAGCCATTAGCCAAAGCTCTTTGCCCTTTCCGCGTACAAAGACGATTTGTGAACCGTCCGGTGAGACGGCAGCTTGATTGCCACCGTCCAGAAGCTTGACCGGGGTCTGGCCCAAAATGGAAATTACCCAGACACTGTCCACGTTGGGTTGAAGACCGGTGACAGTCGCCAGCAGTCTTGTGCCGTCAGGAAACCAGCTTAGCCCGCCGATCACGGAAGCTGGCGGAACAGAGATAGGGTGCATCTCTCCGGTTCTATTCACACGCACGTAGAGCCCGGCACTGTCAGCGTACGCGAGGTACTTGCCGTCGGGCGATATTGCAGCGGCGATCAGGGAAGCTTCTGAGGAGTTCGTTGTGAGTTGCGTCTCCTTTAATTGTAGCTGTCTCCCCCAACGAGTCCAGGAACGCCACGTCACTGCCAATCCCACCAGCATCAGGAGCATGGTTCCAAGCACGATTGCTCGAGCGATGCGCAGGAAACGTTTTTGCGTGCCCCCTCGAGCCAGTCCTGTTCCCCGATGCTCTCTGCCGCTCAAATTCGTCACAGAGGGTCGCTCGTTTCCGAGTTCTTCCTCCGAGACCTCCTTGACCGGAGCGACAAAGCGATAGCCTCGCTTGGGGATGGTCTCGATGAATTTCGGGCCGTCGAGGTTGTCCCCCAGAATCTTGCGCAAAGCTGAGATGCTCTGGGTGAGGTTGTTCTCTTCGACCGCGACATCGTTCCAGACCTTCTGTATCAAGTCATTCTTCTGCACAACGTGGCCCCGGTTCTCCACCAGAACCAGGAGGGTGTCGAAGAGTCTCGGAGAAAGCGGAACAGCCGCGCCATCCTGGAAGAGGAAACGTTCAGTGCGATCCAGGCGAAACCGGCCGAACTCGAATAATTGTCGCGGCTGCGTGAACATGGTGGTTTCAGAGTTTTTTCAGGAGATTTTTAGCGTTTCCTAATGACTCCGAGTTGGTCCATGAATCATGGTCAACCCACATCTGAGGGCACTCCATGAATGCAGAACTTACCACGCGGGCCGTGGCGGCGCAAAACGGCGGTATCTCTGTCCCAGACACGAGCCAGCCAGTTTCCATCAACAATCCGGCCGCAAGAGTGACCTCGGTACTTTCCGCGTACCGGCTGCGATCTGGTGCATGCTCGTGGCCACTACCTCGGACATGATTGGAGCGTACTGGGACGTCGCCTGGCACCAGTCCATTGGACGAGATACATTCTGGACCCCGGCCCATTTGGCTATCCAGCTTTGTGGAGCACTTGGGGACCTTACTTCAGGTTTCTTGATACTTTCCACGACGTTTGGCCGTAGCTCGGCAGCATTGCAACGAAGAGCGGCAAGCGTAAAGATTAAAGATATGGGGCTTTCGCGGACCGCTTGGAGCCTTCATCGCCGCTTAGGGTGGGTTCGCCATGATCACATCCGCTCCCTTCGACAACTGGTGGCATAACGCATACGCTCTCGATGTCACCATCCTCAGTCCGCCTCACGTATTGCTGATGAGTGGGTCGATCGCCATCGACATTGGCACTTTGATTCTGATTGGTGGTTCCATGAACCGGTGCCAAGGCGATTCACGAGCGAAGTTCCGGCGGCTCTTTCTTTACGTCGGCGGGATCATCGTCATGCACGGCTACTTCCTCATCACCGAATACACGGGGAGCCAAGCGCTGCATGGTGCGACTGCCTATCTGGCGGTCTCATTGGCTGTCCCTCTTGCAATGGTGGGCGTGTCGCGTGCGTCGGAACACCGGTGGGGAAACACCATTGTTGTCGCCGTCTACACGGCTGCTGTCTTGGCTCAACTCTGG
>DATKFH010000020.1:0-47391 GCA_035511455.1 Candidatus Sulfotelmatobacter sp.
CACCCTGGACGGTCGAATCCCTGGCCGAAGCGGCGGGCATGTCTCGCTCCGCATTCGCAGCACGTTTTAAAGAGCTACTCGGACAAACACCACTGGAATATGTAACCGAGTGGCGGATGCAGAAGGCGATGCAGTTACTACAACAGCGTGACAAAAAGCTCATAGACGTCGCTCGGTCGGTCGGTTACGAGTCCGACGCTGCGTTCAGTAAGGCGTTCAAGCGAGTTGCCGGGGCCAGCCCTGGTGAATACCTCAAACGTGGCTTTGAAGATCAGGGTAATGCCGGAATGGCGGAAGATTTTTGACGCGGAAGGCCGTGAATCCCACGGTAAGCGGTATCAGTCCTGCTCAAGGCTTAGTAGGGACAGCGGTAAACGTTACCATTACCGGGACCGGCTTCGGTCCGGGCGCTACCATACAAGCTGGGACGAGCATCACAGTATCGAATGTTTCGGTCTCCTCCTCTACGACTATCACAGCGACCTTCACGATTCAGAACTCCGCCGATGCTGGTGGCAACTGGAATGTGACCGTAACGTCGGGCGGACAGACCAGCACTAGCAAGACCTTCTTCGTGCAAATACCAACGTCACTCAATGTGATATCGGTCAACCTGATAGCTAACGGCGCGAATGGGGGATGCAAAAGCACGGACTATGGAATCCATGTCGATGTGAAGTATCAGGTACAGGATCAGAACACGCACGCGATACAATCAGCGGCAATGATCCCACAGGAGAGCGTAAATGGCAGTGGTTGGGGTGACATCCTGACAACCTTCTATACCAACGGCAACGGGACATACGACGACGCACCGCTCGGCACATGTGCAACTAAGTCCTTCAACATGAATGTAACGCAAGCGGTGCGAATGGATGTGAACGGCGGCTATTACAACGTTCGGACTAACAACTTTAATGTGATTGGTTCTTCAGTGGGGCACGGCTCAATCAGCAACGGTTCCGATATCAAAAAAACCCGCTAACGAGGATGCCATGTGAAAAGAATAGCAGCGGCGCTAGTTATGACCCTTTGTTCGGTGATTGCCATTGGCCAACGCAAGCTAGCTGAGGACGATCCGCAGTGGAGACAGCAAGCCGTTGAGCGTGCTTTTCACGAAGTGTCCAATGGCTTGCGCACGTCGTGGAGCGAAAAGTATCTAGCACGCCTCGGCGATAGTGCGGCTCCTGAGATAATGAGCTACCTGCGCTCCAGACAACTCACCAAGGAGGATAGTGTCACGGCCTTGTCTTTGGTGAAAATGTCGTTTGCTAATCCAAGCTCGATTAGGCACACTTCCAGCAAGTCTCAAAAAAACACCCTCATTCTGCTTGACTACCTTGATAAGCACACAACCGATGCTGATACAAAATCGAATATTAAGTCTGTGCGCGAAGAGTTGCAGTCGCAGTCGTTCGGAGCGGAATCGAACAGGAGCGATTGAATTTGCAATACTGCAATTCAACACTCTCGCAAAACACGCGCTAAAATGAAACGTTTAGTGATCCGAAGCAACCAAATGCTTGGCAGTAGTTTCGTTCACCACGAACTGAGACACAAAGAGAAGAGAGATTAACAAATGTCGACAAACTTGACCGCAGTGCTTCAACATCTTTTGCAGAACACCACGAATCTCAAAGTGCTCAGTCAACTCATGACGCCGGACGTCACCTACGTTTCATTGAACTTCAACAACCCTGAACTGAAGAAAGTTGAGCCATGGACTGGCACTCACAAGGGGCCTCAGGCGCTGTCCGATGTCTTTGCTGCGATCCAACGCTACTGGAAAACACTCGACTTCAAGGTCACCGACACGATTGAGCAGGGTAACCGCGTTTCATTCTTCGGCTCCTTTACCTACAAATCGAATGTGACCGGGAAGGAAATTACGTCTCCCTTTAGCCTGTTGGCGCGTTTCGAGGGAGACAAGGTTGCTTACGTCCAGTTTCTCGAGGACAGCTACGACACTGCAGGCTCGTTCAAAACTGGGGGCACGACACGGTACCACAGCGATCCCTCGGGGAAAGAGGTCGAGGTCTAACCATGCCCAACCTAGCGAAGGAAGAAAAGCGATATGACTATATCGTGGTGGGGGCGGGTGCGGCCGGTTCGGTTCTTGCCGCTGAACTGTCCGCATCGGGCGCGCAGGTACTCGTCATCGAGTCGGGAGGACCAGACGACGGGCCGACCATCACGAACCCTAGCATCTGGTTCTACAATGTCGCCGGACCGCTCGACTACCACTTGCCCATCGTCCCTTCGCCGCGATTGAACAATCGCAAATTCAATATGGCCCTCGGCCACGTAGTTGGTGGCGGCAGCAGCATCAATGCCATGGTCTGGATGCGGGGCATGAAACGTGACTTCGACTCGTGGGCCAAGAACGGAGCCAAGGGATGGGCTTTCGCCGACGTGCTTCCGGTCTTCAAGAAACAAGAGGATTGGGAAGGCGGCGCGAATGAATGGCGTGGCTCCGGTGGTCCCATACACATCCGCCGGCCGAAAGATCCTCATCCGACGGCGCCAGCCTTCCTTGACGCTGCACAACAGATGGGAATGCCAATACTGGATGATGTAAACGGACCGATGCGCCCCGGCGCTGGGTACATCAACATGAACATCGCTGCGGATGGGACTCGCGTGAGTGCCGCTCGCGCCTTCCTGCGCCCAGCGCTGTCGAGGCCGAACCTCACTCTGCTGCTCAACACCAACGTTGTGAAATTGAACTTCAAAGGCACTCGTTGCGTGGGTGTGAAGCTAATTACAGATGGCGCCACACAAGATATCGCCGCCGACAAGGAAGTGATCCTCACCGCGGGCTCCATCCATAGCCCGAAGCTGCTGATGCTCTCAGGCGTCGGGGACGCGAAGGCGCTTCGCAGCTTTGGAATCGACGTCGTCGAGAACCTACCCGGCGTTGGCGAGAATCTCCAGGATCATGTTCTCGTCTCCGGCGTCGTATTCAAGTACAAAGGCAAGATGCCGGATCGGCCGGCCGACAGCAACGCCGTCGAGGCAGAGGCTTACTTATCGAGCAGTCCTTCGGCAGACACTGACATCAGCCTTGTGCTTCATCAACTACCGGTGGTTACGCCCGAAGTAGCCTCGCGCTTTGGAAATCCTCCAGCAGATGCGCTCACAATTGCGCCCGCTCTTGTGCAGCCTACCAGCAAAGGTTCCGTCCGCTTGTTCGGCACCAACTTTCAGGATCCCGCTGTGATCGAGGGCAACTATCTCGGAACGGATCAGGATTTTGCTGCAGTCGTCCGTGCCATCGAAATTGCACGTGAAATCGGGAATCACCATGCCTTCGACAGTTTGCGCGAGAGCGAACTCATTCCAGGACCCAAGGCGAGCGACGAGAAGATCCAAGAACTTGCCCGGCTTGCCTCGGCGAGTTTTGGACACGCAGTTGGTACCTGCAAGATGGGTGTGGACAAGCTCGCTGTAGTCGACCCAGAGCTTCGCGTGCACGGCATTGTGGGTTTACGCGTTGCGGACGCCTCCGTGATGCCGCGCATCATTACCGGGCCGGGAACAAACGCGTCGGCCCACATGATTGCGGGCCGCGCCGCCAATCTGATTCTGGGCTAAGAACCGGGGTCCTGGATGCACGTAAAGCGGATGCACGCAAATATGACCGGCACTCCGAATACATCATTGACCATCGACACCCATCACCACATCTTGCCAGACGTTTTTTGGCAAGCGACGGAGAACGCGACTGCTCCCGTCGGTGGACTTGCGCCGCTTCGCTGGTCCAGGGAAGCGAGTCTCTCGTTCATGGATGACGCCGGCATCGACGTTGCCGTCGTCTCTCTGAGTACGCCCGGCGTACACACGGGAGATAGCGCCAAGGCGCGTGCTCTGGCGCGGCGCTGCAATGAATTCTCGGCCCAACTCGTTCATGCGCGGCCAGACCGGTTCGGAGGTTTCGCCTGCCTCCCCTTGCCCGATGTCGATGCCTCGCTGGAAGAACTCTCGTACGCCCTCGACATCCTCAAGCTCGATGGCGTCGTTCTCTTCACGAATTCCAACGGCCCCCCCCGTGGTGGATCGCCCAGGCGAATATACTTGTCCAACTGCGCGGATGGTCTCCCTTCGTCGGCTTGCAGATCGAATACAGCCTTATAGAACGAAGCGTGGAGCGGGAGTCGGTCCCGATGGCCAAGGCCCTGAACCTTAGCTTGACAGCGTGGTCGCCTCTCGGCAAAGGCATTCTGACGGCAAGTACCACGGCCACCGCTCGCCCGAGCAAGGCCGCCTGAACAGCGACACGATGGTGGCGTATAAGGATCTCATGCCCGAGCAAGAGCGAACCGGCCGAATCGTCGCGACCATCAAAGCGGTATCGGATCAGACCGGCCGCGGAGTGGCGGAAGTCGCGCTGGCATGGCTCCGCTACCGCCCAGTGCCGGTCATCCCCATCATCAGGGCACGAAAGCTTTCTCAGCTGCAGGATAATCTTGCGAGCTTCAACGTGGCGTTCTCGGCGGAACAAGTAGAGGCACTCGACGAGGCGAGCCAAATCGATCCCGGATTCCCATATCACCTTTACGCCAAAGAGTCCGTCCGCGCGATTGCGTTCGGTGGCATGCGAGACCAGATCCTGCTTGACTGACCGTCTTGCGCATTCAGCTTGGGATGCGCTCGGGTAGCCAAAAGCGATAAACTCGTTGCAGGGAAAAATCCATGACAGATGACCAGAAAAACCAACTGACGAACGACGCGCATCCCGGAGACATCACACGGCGCGACTTTGCAGCCCTCTTGGTGGGTGCGGGCCTGGCTGCGACGGTACAGTCGGCAGCGACCGTGGGCCTTGAAGTGATCGAAACCGACGTCGAGATCAAGACTCCGGACGGAACTTGCGACGCCGCATTCATTCGTCCGAAAACGGGTGCCCATCCGGGAGTGTTGATCTGGCCCGACGCATTCGGGTTGCGGCCCTCTATGCGCGCCATTGCCAAGCGTATTGCCTCTGAGGATGACGGATATTCCGTCCTCGTGCCCAATCCCTTTTATCGCGTATCCAAAGCTCCTTTCACGGATGCCTCCAGCTTCAACTTTCAGAATGCCGACGATATGGCGAAGCTCCGGCCGCTGATGGCGTCGGTGAACGCGGCCGGCAATGCCGAGAAGGATGCCGCCGCCTACGTTGCCTTCCTCGATGCGCAAAAAGAAGTAAACAAGGCAAAGAAGATCGGAACTCAGGGTTACTGCATGGGCGGCGCGCTCGTGGTAAGGACCGCCGCGTTCTTGCCCGATCGCATTGCCGCGGGAGCATCGTTCCACGGCGGAGGCCTGGTGACCGACAAACCCGATAGCCCGCATCTGCTCGCGCCGAAGATCAAGGCGCGAATGTATTTCGGGATCGCATCGAATGACGACTCGCGTCAGCCGGATGCCAAGGATAAGCTGAAGGAAGCCTTCGCAGCCGCGAAGGTTTCCGCCGAAATCGAGGTGTATTCAGCACAGCATGGCTGGTGCGTGCCGGATATGCCCGTCCGCGACGGTGTGCCGATCTATAACAAGCCCGAGGCCGAGCGTGCCTGGGGGAAACTCGTTGCCCTGTATAAAGCGGCTCTGGCCTAGTCAATATTAGTCAATATGCATTCCCCGGCAGCGAGTGCCATTCCCCGACGATGGTGTCGGCAGAGCCAGAGCCGAGCTAAAAACCCCACCGAATTGATCGCCTGCAAGGCTCCAGATTCAAGTGTTTAGGCGGAAGCCCTAGCGTGAGCGGAAATCTCTAATTACAACATGATCCAGCCTGACAGCACCCTTTCACGGCGGTAGCCAGGGGCGGATCGCGATCGGCACTGCGCATGAGGACTGCTTGCCAAGAAGAACACAAGGCTAAAAAAACTTACCGGCAGCTTTACCGGCAGTGGACTTTGCCTGCTGTGATTATCAGTGACTTACAACGCCGGGAGGCACCTCTAAGCACTTGCAATCACTTTTAATGTCGGCTGAAAAGGCTGGCGTCTCCGCCAGTGGCCAGCTTCGCGGCGCAGGGCCAACACAGGTCCAATAAGAATACCCTGGAAGTACTTTCAAGGACTTACGGTGCCACCCTTACCGCCTAAAGTCTTCAAAGTACGTTCGAGATTACGTTCGAATCCCACTCTCTCCCGCCACGTTATTGAAAATAAAAGTTACTGTCGCTCTTGAGATGCATCGCAACCCACTCTCGGCGCTGGTTTTTATCTTTGGAATGAGTGACATGCAGTTTTGCGCGGCTCCGAGAAAGTCCCAATAAGGCTGAAACTAACTGATTCGGAATCAAACCCTTGGATCGAAGCCGCGCGCGGCTCCGCTCTGCGACGCAAGCCTCAAGCTTCTTCGGGTGCGGCCGAACGCAACGACCTTGTGATCGGGCCCAAGAGGTTCGTGAGCATTGGGGGCGGCCCCTAACGCCAAGGCGATGAATCCAACTGTTCACATGATTTCCCTTGTCTGGTGTCGAAGCCTCTGCGCTTCCTCAGCTCAGACGAAACCGGGCCGCCACATCTTCAGCAGTGCGAGCCAAAAGACCAACATCGCTGCCAACAGCGGTGAAGTTGAATCCGAGAGAGATGAGACGTTCGACTGCGTCGACGTTCCCCGACAATGTGCCTGCGGATTTTCCGGCTGCTCGGATGCGTTCGGCAGCGTCTTGGATGGCGGTCTGCACCTCTGGATGGCCTGGATTGCCAAGGTGACCCAAGCCGCCAGCAAGGTCGCTGGGACCGATGAAGAGACCATCGACGCCTTCGACGGCCGCGATCGCTTCGATTTCCTTCAGCGCAGCTTTGCTTTCTAACTGCACAAGAACGCAGGTGTCAAGGTGCGCGTTCGCGTGATATCCGTGAACGCGGCCATAGTCGTTCGCGCGTGTTCCCACAGCGATTCCTCGTATGCCCAGCGGAGGGTAGCGAGCGGCGGCCACCGCTTTGCGCGCTTCTTCTGCGTTCTGCACAAAAGGAACGAGGAGTGAGCGAGCACCTACATCGAGCGCGCGCTTGATGATCACAGGATCATTCCATGGCACGCGGAAGACCGGCTCGGCGGTGCCTCCGCGCATGGCCTGCAGTTGCGCGAGAAGGGACGGGATATCGTTCGGAGCGTGTTCGCCGTCAATAACGATCCAATCAAAACCCGCGCCGGCGATGATCTCCGCTACCATCGGACTGCAGAGTCCGCTCCACAACCCAATTTGACGCTGAAAATTTGAGAGTGCTTGCTTGAAGGCATTACGCCGGAAATTTCCTGGCCACTCGGGCATAAATCGGATCTCCTCGGTTCATCGGAAGTGGGAAGAACTCAAAACCCTTCTTGGTAGCTGCGGCTGGCGAAAGATACCCGACTGGTGTTTCCTCATATTCTCCCTAACTGACTTTCTGAGTCAGACCGCTCTCTCAGCGGGCACGCTGGCGATCGGGTCAAAGCGCTTGATTTCCCCGACAATCGGGCCATAGCTAACGATGGCACAGAAGGCAGTCAAGCCTACGAAGATCAGCACGTCATTGAACGAACCGGTCTTCTGGATCAAATATCCGAAAATAATCAGCGTCGTGATGCCAGCGATGTTGCCGATGAAGTTGAAGAGCGCTCCGTACGTGCCGATCATTCCCTTTGGAGAGGTATCGGAGACAACGGTACAACCCAATGCGCCAACCCCTGTCCCGAAGAAAGAAACGGACATGAACAGCAGCATGATACTTTGCGCCTGGACGTAATTGCAGGCGATCATAGTCATCGACAGTGCCATTCCTGCCATGATCGGCGCTTTGCGGGCAAAGCTGAGCGACTGGCCCGGATGCAAAAGCTTGTCGGACGGTATCGTTTTGACCAAGTGAAGGCGACTGGGTGTTCCTGCAATTCCTCGAAACGGACTAGATACATATTCCAATCTTCCTGCGTTGGCATATCCGCTTTTGACCAGCCCGACCCGGCGAAGTACGTGAAGGACTCACCCGAATGCCGCTTAAAAATCATCAGCGCGTGATTCGCCGCAGTCGTTGTCGTGGCGTGCTCGGCGGGCAGTGATACCAGGCCCGTGGCAATCCTGCCCGCGGATGGCTTCTGCGGCGTGTCCCATACGGCGGAAATGCTTTTTCCGGCGGGCAACGTGGCAACGCCGCCTTCGTGAATGGCGATACCTGCCGCCAAATCGAGGGGTGAGCCTCCGTCGAACGTAAAGGTCGACGCAATCTTGTTCAAATGAGAGCCCGCATCCAGAGTGATCCGCTTGGTTTCAGTAGTCATTCTTCCGGCTGCTTGCCACGGCGCGTAGGATACCTCGAATTCAAAACGGATTGGTCCCGCAGCCAGGATTCTGGCGACCGTATAGTTCTTTGAGACATTCAGCTTGCCCTCAGCCCACACCGCTGTGCCTCCGCAGCCGCGGGATGGCCCCACGTCATAGGAATCGAGTCCGATTCCGTTGTCGTTGTGGTACGACAAGGCGGCATTATGGGCGACGGCAGCTTTGTGGTCTTGCTCATAAAAACTGTTTACAACAAAATTAGGGACGCGCTTCGACCACACGTCTATGCCGGAGGAAATCTCGCCTGTGGCCTCCAACGCCGGCCCGTAGATTCGATAAGCTACAACTTTATTCTCCCAGGCAAAATCGTCTTTGCGCTCAGGAATCGCACGGCCGAAGACCAAGGGTTCCTGCGGCGTTGCGGCAGGATCCAAACTAAATCCGACATTCATCGACCCTTTAGCTGGCAATTTCACCAGCAGGAGCAGAATGTCCGGATCGGCGCCAGGTCGGCTGCTGTAAAGCTGGCTTGGAATGCGCTGTTGGGTCGCAGCATCGGTGGCAACGAGCGACTGCAATTGTACCGCGGAGAAACGCAGGTGCCTGGCGACTTGCTCTAGCGGGACCTCGACTACTTCTTCGGTGCGGTCGATGTTAATTGGATTGCTAAGGCGCAACTGTTGCGCCCATGCTCCAGCCGCAAGAGCGGCGAACAGAATCGAGAGGACGGTTCCACGAAAGTAAATGGGGAGTCCAGGTCGCCAACTCCGGCAATGCGAAGACAAACTGTGCCAATCGGAATGCTCAGCCATATATGCAACGATCCTTTCTCCGCTCCCTCCCATATCCAATGGCGATTAGGCTGGGTCCTCAATGCGAGTGAGCTTCGGCACGATCAGAAACAGAAGCAGCAGCGCGACCAGATAGGCGCCCGCCGCAAGCGAGAACAGCAGCGTGTAGCTGTGGGTAGCTTGAAGTATCCATCCCGTTGCGATTGAAAAAAGCACCCCTCCAACCGAACCCGCCGTTCCACCGATGCCGACCACAGTTGCCACAGCTTTCTTCGGGAAAAGATCGGAAGGAATAGTAAACAGATTCGCGGAAAATCCTTGATGTGCCGCTGCAGCGAAACTCAGCAACGCGACGGCGGACCACAGGGACGGCAGGCGGTTGGCAAACAGAACAGGCACGGCGAGACAAGCACACAATAGCATGGCCGAGAAACGCGCCTTCGCCATCGAAAAGCCATGGCGATGAAGCAGGCCAGGGAGCCAGCCGCCACCGATGCTGCCAATGGCCGAAGCGTTATACACAATCACCAGCGGCAATCCCAGTTGCAGCAGCGAGACGTGGTAACGGGCGTCGAAAAATTTGGGCAACCAATAGAGATAGAACCACCAGACTGGGTCCGTCAGGAATTTCGCTACCGGAAAAGCCCACAGCTCGCGATAGCGCAGAAGCCGGCCTACGGGTATGGGGTGCGCCGATTCGATGGGATCGCTCTGTATGAAATTCAACTCGGCCGGAGTCAAGTCAGAATGTTCCGACGGCTTGCGGTAAAACGTCAGCCAAACGATGAGCCAAGGCAAGCCGAATAGGCTGGTAGCGAGGAACGCATAGGGCCAGCCGAGCCGCACCGTGATGAAGGGAATGAGCAGCGGGGCAACAATGGCGCCCAAGTTGGCGCCGGAGTTGAATATTCCAGCGGCCAAAGAGCGTTCCTTGCGCGGAAACCACTCTGCGATTGACTTGAGAGCGGCGGGAAAGTTTCCGGATTCGCCCAGTCCAAGGAAGAAGCGCGCGATTCCAAAACCCAACGGAGTGCGGGCCAGCGCATGCGATGCCGCGGCCAGGCTCCAAATGGCCATCACGATGGCGTAACCCAAGCGGGTGCCTACGCTGTCGATCACCCTACCCGCCACTAACAATCCGACGGCGTACGCGATCTGGAACGCGGCGATCATGTAGCCATACTGGGCCTCAGTCCAGCCGATGGAGTGTTGCAACGTGGGGGACAGGATGCCCAGCACCTGCCGGTCCATATAGTTGACCGTCGTGGCGTAAAACAACATGGCGCAAATAGACCAACGCAGGCGCCCGCCCTCACTGTTCGCATTCATCGTGTAGCCTCCCAGCCTTTTTAGCCTGTCCGGCGGGTGCTGCTGCCTGCGGCGACTTCCCTGTTACAAAATTCTGGCCTGTCGAAATGGAATTCATTATAACGTTATTCACTTCTTGGGCATTATGATGTATCTCGAACGACGTCCAGAACGATCATTGTTAGTCAGCAACCAGCTTTAATAGGACGTTTAGTCTATTCCAGAACCCGTTCCGTGACCACGAATGGTTGTGTTATCGTTATTGTTTATTGTGGATATCAGGACTGCGCTAGCTATTGACGGCCGCCGCACTGCTTGCCAGAAAGAGAGTATGAGCCCCGTGAGAATATTGCAAATGTCGGACGCTGTCCGCTATCGAACGATGACCACCGAAGAATTGCGCAACACGTTTCTTATCGACCATCTTTTTCATCGGGGACAGATCGGATTAACGTATGTCGATCTTGACCGCACAGTGATCGGCTCGGCGGTACCTGTTGGCGAGCCTCTCTTCTTGCCTACCGACGATGTGCTCAAGGCATCGTACTTCACCGAGAGGCGGGAACTTGGCGTTCTGAATATCGGCGGTGCTGGCGTGGTCAAAGTCAACGGTATTGCATTTGAGCTGAAGAATCTGGATGCTCTCTACGTTGGCCGTGGAAATGAAGAGATTGTATTCTTTAGCGCCGATCCGGCGCACTGGGCGGAGTTCTATCTGCTGAGTTATCCGGCTCATGCGACGCATCCGACTAAGCTCATTCGGTCTGCCGAACAAGCAAAGGTTATGCTTGGCGTCTCTGAAGCCGCGAACTTGCGGGAGATAACGAAACTCATTCACTTGGAGGGAACCAGGAGTTGCCAACTGGTGATGGGCTTTACACGGCTCGCTTCCGGAAGCGTCTGGAACACCATGCCGCCGCATACGCACATGAGGCGATCAGAAGTTTACTGCTACTTCGACCTCGGAGCCGACGAGCGGGTGTTTCACCTGATGGGCCTTGGCAAGGAGACGCGTAACCTCGTGATCGCCAACAAACAAGTTGTCATTTCTCCCGGCTGGTCGATTCATGCCGGAGTTGGAACAAAGAACTATACGTTCTGCTGGGGCATGGGTGGAGAGAATCAGCTCTACAGCGATATGGATGCCTTGGCGATTGCGGATCTGCTTTAGCCGAAAAGGATCGTGCCGTGACATTGGAGAGATTCAGTCTGAAGGGTAAGACTGCGCTGGTGACAGGATCGTCTCGCGGGCTAGGCGCAGGAATTGCTATGGCACTGGCCGAAGCGGGCGCAAACGTGGCCATCCACGGCTCGCGCACGGTACCAGAAGTCACCCAGGAAATGCTAAGCAAGGTGGGAGCGAATCAGTTCGCGGTGGTTGGCGATGTGAGCGAAGCCTCTGTTTGTTCATTGCTAATTGAACAGGTGGTCCACCATTTTGGCGCCATCGATATTCTCGTCAACAACGCCGGAACCATTCGGCGCGTGCCCGCCGTTGAGCACTCTGAGGAAGACTGGCAGGCAGTGATCGATACGAATCTGACCAGCGTGTTCCGCCTGACAAAGAACGCGGGGAAGCATATGTTGGCCCATGGTTCGGGCAAGGTCATTAATATTGCTTCCGTATTGACGTTTCAGGGCGGAATCTTTGTTCCTTCGTATGCCGCAGCCAAAGGAGGCGTCGGACAACTCACGAAGGCCTTCGCCAATGAATGGGCCGCAAAAGGCATCAACGTGAATGCGATTGCACCCGGCTACATGGTTACTGACAATACGGAAGCATTGCGGGCGAACCCAGAGCGGTCCCGCCAAATCATGGAACGGATTCCCGCTGGACGATGGGGTTGCGCAAACGACCTGGCCGGTGCAGTAGTGTTTCTTGCATCGAGCGCCAGCGACTATGTGCACGGCCATGTGTTGGTCGTCGATGGTGGATGGTTGAGCCGGTGATTTCGAAAACGAGAATGATTTCAGCAGACCTGTTTCCGAGGTGACTCATGAAACTGACGATTGCATCCCTGGTTTTTGCCGCGTCCGTGCTTCCCCTCGCCGGTGCTCAAACACTCACAGTAGATCACTTGACGCAAAGTCAATTGATCGAAAAAGCTCAAGAGCTTAGCGCAAAGGCACGAGGATCCGAGGGTGCGGCGAGCAGCAAGCTGAACGAATATCCAAACTCGTTCACGATGATTGCGCTTCGCAGCAAGAATGGCGGGGCTGAGATTCATGAGAACTATGCCGACTTTTTCTTTGTAGTACAAGGAAGCGCCAAGCTCGTGACAGGCGGCACGGTGCAGGATGGCAAGACCGTTAGCCGGGGAGAGACCAGAGGCAAATCTGTACTGAACGGAGTCGAAACAACCCTAAATCAGGGGGACATCGTCCACATTCCTGCCACGGTACCCCACCAGCTTCTCTTGCCGCAAGATGGAAGGTTCCTCTACTTCGTCATCAAGGTCAAAGAAAAATAGAAGAACGGCTCTTTGTTAAATAGGCTCACACGAGCGGCTCACGACGAATGTCGCGAGGCGACGTCTACTCCTTGGCCGGACAGCCGCAAGACCGGCGAATAATCAAGTCGGTGGGAAAGAGCATCTTTGCCGTCTGTGTTTCCGACACCGCGCCCTCCTGGAGATTGGCGATTTTCTTGAAGAGAAGCTCGCCGGCAGCGCGCGCCATCCCGGTTGGAGTTTGACGCACGACCGTTAGCGGCGTCCCCAACACCTCGGCGAGCTCGAAGTCGTCGAAGCCCACTACGGCAACATTCTCCGGCACTCTCAGTTTGTGAAGGTGGAGCGCCTGGATGAGATATACCGATGAAATTCGCTTCAAACAGAACACTGCCGTCGGCCGGTCCTTGGCGGCGGACCAGCGCTGCGCCAGAGCCTGCATCACCTCGAGGCTGCTGACCTGGCTAAAAAGAATTGGCTCGAGACCGGCATTCCGCATCGCAAGTTTGTAGCCTTCGATCCGTTCCCGCACCGTGTAGCTGCCAGAGTCAAAGCCAACGCAGGCAATCTTCTTGTGCCCGTGTTCGATCAAATGCCGAACGCCTTGTTCCGCTCCTTCTCGGTTCTCGACCAGCACCGCATCCGCTTGCACTCCAGCAACCGGCCGGTCGAGAGCGACAACCGGGACGCCGCTTTGCTGAATCATCTTCAATCGCCGTCCGTCACTGCCTGAACTAACGATGAGCAGCCCCGCAACCCGACTCTGGATCGATTCAAGTTGCTGCTCCTCGACTGCAACGCTTCTTCCAGTGGCAACCACCAGCGTCTGATAGTCGTGCCGTATCGCAACTTCCTGAATCGCGTGAAAACAACTGGAGAAGAAGTCTGACAGATCCGGGACGATTAGGCCGATAGTCCGCCCCCTGCGGCCCTTCAGCATCCGCGCCGCGTCATTGGGCGAATAGCCAATCTTGGCGATCGCTTTCATGACTTTGGCGCGCGTCGAGTGCTTTACGCTCGGATGATTGTTAATCACACGCGAGACCGACATCACGCCGACCTTTGCTTCTCTTGCGACGTCGATGATGGTAGGCGGTCGGCCGCGTCTTCTTGCTCTGAGCGTTGTCATCTTTGTGCAGGAGGCGGAGAAGGAGGCGGCGCGGTCGAAGACGCCACTGCCTTGCCGTGAACGGTGTTAGGTTCCATGAGTTCCACTCGAGTCCCGTCGGGATCATAAAGGTTCACCTGCCGTTTGCCGTTCTTGCCAACGTGCATCTCAAGTTGCTTGCCATAGGTTTTGTAGGCTGGCCGCGCTTGGAGGACGGCGATCGCCTTTTGTGCATCAGGAACGACAAGCGAAACATGATTCCTAGTGCCAAAGGTCTCTGGGAGTTTGCTGTAGAGCATGAACTCAACGTAGTCGCCGCCGTCAGGCACCTGCATGTTGATCCAGCTCAATTCACTTGGAGTACTGCTTCCGCGCCAGATCTCCTTGAACCCGAGTAGCTCATGGTAGAAGGTGCTGGACTTCTCGCTGTTTCCGACGAGGAAGCCGACGTGATAAATGCCGGTTGCGATGCGCGTGGCGGGCATGAATTTGCCGGCGGCCTGCGCTTCCATCCCCGTGGGCAAGCTTTGGACGAACTCGATCAGCGTACCGTCGGGGTCCTTGACCTCGAAAGCGTAGTCGCCAGCGCGCGTCTTGTTGCCGTTGCCTAGCTTTACGTCGAAGCCTTTGGAACGAAGATAGGAACGCATCTGCTCGGTGTCGTCGACAGTGAAGCAGACATGGCTCATCATGTTCGGCGGATGAGCCGGGGCTTCGTTGAATAACTCGACGTGCTGGCGATCGTTGATTTTGATGAAGGCGATGCGCACGTCTTCGCTGCCACTCTTTTTGAGATCATAAGATTCGTCGAAGCCGAGCAGGTCGTGCCAGAAGGCGATCGCTCTGGGCAAGTCGGAGACAAAGTAACCGACGTGCGAGATGCCGGTGATTCTGGGACGAGTGAGAGCCGAATTCTGCGCGAGGGCGTCGACTTCCGATGCCGCCAAAAGAAAGGCTCCGACTCCGTAGACGGAACTCGCGGAAGGCTTGAACTTGCCCGGCTGTCCATCGATGGGCTGGATCGACCCCAAGCGGCCATCCGCGTAGATGTGCGCCAGCATTCCGGCCCACGCCCGCTCTACGACAGGCTGAAATTTCGCCCGGTCGAGGATTCCGTGATTGATGCCCCACGCCAGAGAATAGGTAAAGAATGCAGTACCGGAAACTTCGGGCAGATCATACGATCCTGGATCGAGCAAGCCGCTGCGCCAGAGTCCATCCGCACCCTGAATCGCGGCAATCCGGTCGGCCATCTCTTTGTACTGAGTAATGTACTTCTCTCGGCTGGGATAGTCCTTAGGCATGAGCTCAAGCACCTTGGCAAACGCGCCCATGACCCAGCCATTCCCGCGCGACCAAAAAATCTTCTGGCCGTTCTTTTCGCTCTGCGTGAAATAACGGCTGTCGCGGAAGTAAAGGTGATCCGCAGGGTCGTACAAACTCGCGGAGGTCTCCCACCACTCGCGATCCATGTAGTTCAGGTAGCGCTGGTCGCCGGTCGCGGCAAACATCCTGGTCAGTACCGGCGGGGCCATGAAAAGCGCATCGCACCACCACCACAGCAACTTGCCCGGATCGTCGGGTCGGACGATCAGGCGATCGAGAATCGTTTTGACGTCAGCCATTCTTACAGGGTCGTGCGTCTCCAGATACAAATCCATGTAAGACTGACCCAGCGCCATATCGTCCGCGTGGGGAAAACGCGCATCGATCAACTTCCAATCGAAGTGGGCCGCCATCTTGATCATCGCCCCGTGGAAGCGCGGATCTCCTGTTGTCTTCGAGGCCGCCAGCAAACCTTCATACAAAGCAGCGTACGTCCATTGCTGGTTGAAGATGGGTTCCGCGCGCGCCAGTTGCCAGTCGGCCACCTTCTGCGCAGCCTTGCTTATAGCTGCGTGCGTCAACGCTGGAGAAAGATCCGCGGCCAGCGGGCCAGGATCGTCGGGCGAGTCTCCTGCTGATGCGCGCTCGACAGACAATGGCGCCGCTGCCTGCCCTAAGGTCGCTTTCGGCTGGATGACCTGAGCACTCCCGAGCATTGCTGCGACTCTGGCCACGAGC
Source organism: Candidatus Sulfotelmatobacter sp. (assembly GCA_035511455.1). GTDB lineage: Bacteria > Acidobacteriota > Terriglobia > Terriglobales > Acidobacteriaceae > Sulfotelmatobacter. The sequence continues at coordinate 15,973 of DATKFH010000020.1, forward strand.
GCAAGTAAAAGTAGGGCGCGCCAAATGTTCATTCGCGCAGGGCTTGCCATTCCGTGTCCTGTATCGCTATTCCTGGAAACTTTGGTGCACTTCAAATAAGTTCTCGGCAACGACAAATGGGCTTGATGGACCATCATACATGAGCCAGAATCAGGTACGTTATCCATTCTGTGGGCCTCTACGGTTCAACCCGGAAGAGGAAAAATGCACCAGAAGAATTCACTCTCGAGAAGAAGGTTCTTGAAAGCGGCGACAGCGGCCGGTTGCATAACCGCTGCCAAGGTGACTTTGGGTCTGTCAAGCAGCTCCAAAAAGTCCGACGCCTTCCGGCTAGTGAGCCAAACAGACCGCGAGCGGATTCTGAAAGCTGCAGACAAATATATTTCTCAAGAGCCCCTAACTATCACGGCGTTCCGTACCTCACGCAGCGCAGGCGGGTTGCACGATTTCTATTCTCAGGCGGACTACTTTTGGCCAAATCCGAAAGACCCGAACGGGCCGTACATCAACCGCGACGGGCAGAGCAATCCGGAGAATTTCGACGAGCATCGTAAGGTGATGGTGGCGCTCTCCGTCCAGATGCCCGCTCTGACTGCGGCATGGCTCCTGACCGGCAACCACCGATATGGGCAGAGGGCGTCCGCTCATCTCCGTGCCTGGTTCGTTTCCCCAGAAACACGGATGAACCCGAACCTCCTCTACGCTCAAGCGGTGCAAGGATCTTCGACGGGCCGCTCTTACGGCATTATCGACACGCTGCATCTGATCTGGTCGAGGTGGCGAGAGCCAGCAGCTTTCTGGCGTCCACATCGCCGAGGTCTACAATGCTCAGCGCGCACGACGCTGCGGCGGTTAAAGGTTGGTTCGCGAGTTATCTCGACTGGCTTTCCCATAGCGAGCGAGGAATGAAGGAGCGCGATACCGATAACAACCACGCCTTCTGCTGGGCTTTGCAGGCCGCCGAGTTCGCTCGCTTGGCGGGCGACGATGTCAGGCGCAAAGCGGTGTACCAGCGCTACCAGGAAATTCTGCTACCCAATCAGATGGATATGAATGGAGCGTTTCCTCGGGAACTGGCTCGCACCAAGCCCTACAGCTATTCGATTTTCAACTTCGACGTGATGGCTGGCCTTTGCCAATCCCTGAAAGGGCTGGCTCCCGATCCACCCTCTTTCCATCTTGCAGATGGGCGTGGGCTCTCTAAGGGCGCGGAGTTCATCTATCCCTATCTTAAGGACAAGCGCGCATGGAAGTGGGCAAAAGATGTTGAGCATTTCGACGCTTTGCCAGTGCGTTCGCCCGGCCTCCTGTTTTCGGGCATCGCCTATCACGAGCAGAAATACATCGATCTTTGGAAGACGTTGAACCCAGATCCGACGGACAGGGAGATCATCCGCAATTATCCGATTCGCCAACCGCTTCTTTGGGTGTGATGGGGAGCGGTGGGGATCACCGGGCATCCACAGCCAGAATCGTGGGAGCCCCTGTCTTTCCGTCGATGACATTGACCTTCAACAGCGCTTCGACATTCAGGTTTGAGAAATCTCTTCCCATATTATCGCGGAGCAACTGCATATAGTGCGGGCTGGTAGCAAATTGAGCAGCGGCTTCCGTTCCATTTCGGCCTAGTCCAGCCAAAACCACAACCCAACTCCCGGTGGTCGTATCGCGAAAGCGCGCCACTAGGGCGTAATCATCCGCGCTCGAGTAAGGCAGGGATTTGTCGCGCGACCAGTGTGCGTCAGGGTGCATCTGGTCGACAATCGATTGCACTGGCTCGGGAGTGAATTGAAAGCGCTGCGACTGCAATAAACGCATCGCCCATTGGTTGTTGTAAGCGCCGAGCAGTACGTCTGAATGTTCGCGGAGGTCTGTCAGGGGCGTGGACGGAGAGGACAACAGTTGCGTGGTGACTTCAGAGCGCGCCAGCATGCTGCTGACTTGCGCGATCGCCGAGGCGGTCTGCATGGAAACAAACGGATATTCAACGTCCTTGCCGGCCGTGATCACACCCGAAAAGTTGTTCTTCTTAAAGACTACGCCCCCGGCACAAACCATAACCGCGCGCTGCTCGTGCAAGAGCGGCTTCCAGAAATCATCCACGGGGGTCGGAGGGGAGGCGCTTGGAGATTTCCAACCCAATCCCGCAAGGAAGGCAATCGCCAGCATACCGGCCAGGCCCACCCACAAAAGGCTTTTAACGTAGGTCCTGGTCTGCGTCGGAGGCGGGCTAAGGCTGGCCTCATCTTGCAAGGCCGACTCGGAGGTCCGCTTTTCCAAAGGCACAAGTGAGATCGATCGCGGCTCGTGCGTTTCGGAGCCACTGTCTGCCGAAGTGTTTGCATCGTGGAGGTGAGCTGGCAGGGAACCAACACAGTCTCCCGTATCGTCCGATTCGTCTTGTTCATGCAAAAACTCAGGGATATAGGAGCCAACTGGAAGTGAAATTCGGATAGCGGCGTCCCGGCCGCGGTCGTTGTAGTAGAGGAGCAGCCGCTTGCGCACTTCGCCTGCAGTGAAACGAACGACCGCTTCTGCGTTGGTGTCATAGGTCGAAGGCCGATCGAACACTTCGATGCCGAGTGTTCGTTCCTTCAGGCGATCCGATTTGCCAGCCAAGGTGTTCTCGACGATGTATTGCAGAAGCGCAGGATAGCGTTTGCTGTTGCAGAAGTAAGGGCTGGCTATAACGTCCCGCAACTCGCGCAGGATTGCACCTCGTTCCTGCGCCGTCTGTGGTTGCCATGATTCCCGAGTTGATGTCGCTCTATTCACACCGTCGGCGTATCATACTCGCCTCATTCCATGACTTTCAAGCACGTTTGACACCGAAAAGCATGAACGTTAACACAGAGATTTTGAAGGACATCGCTTGCATGCCGAGATCAAACCGTTAGACACTTGTCAACCCATGACTCAGGCCGCAACATAGGCCCGCTTGGGTAGAGGAGCGAAGCCAATCCGGAGAATTTGACGGATCGACTACCGTTCGCATCTTCCGCCGCCCGCCAAGCCAAGGCAGAGCAGTAGCCCGAAGCTGCTGCCATTCGGAAAGAGGGCCCTCTTGTTCCACACGACGCGACGGCAGTTCATGACTGCGTCCATTTCAACCGCCGGAGCTCTACTCTCCGCGCCATTTCGCGGTTCTCCCCTCGCGCCCCGCCCTGAAGAGAACGGGGCCGTCGAACGCGTCCGCCGATTGGATACCGGATGGGAATTCCGTCGGGGCGCGATCAGCGACATCAGCGATATTTGGCACTTTGAAGAGGCGGGGATGTGGCAGCCCACCGTTCTTCCCCACTGCTTTAACGCGAATGATGCGTGCGACCCCGACAAACCTTATTTTCGCGGTCAGGGATGGTACCGCACGCGGCTTGCGTTGCGTAATCCCTTCGCCGGAGGGCGAACAATCCTGAACTTCCAGGGTGCGGGTCAGACGACCACACTCTGGGTCGGGTCCTTTCTCGTCGGAACGCATAAGGGCGGGTACGACGAGTTTGACTTCGACATCACCGAGGTCCTCCAGCGGTTGCCGGTTGCAGACGCTAAGGGCGGCGTTCCAGTCACAGTCTGCTGCGACAACTGCCCCGATCCCGATCGAGTTCCGTCTGATCTCAGCGACTTTTGTCTTTACGGGGGAATCTACCGGCACGTTAACCTTGTGTATGTCCCCGCCGTCGCGCTCGAGTCAATTCATGTCCTGCCCATCGTCGCGGCCGATGGATCCGCGCAAGTGTCGGTAAGGGGCAGACTCTACAATCCCTCCGACCAGCGCCTTCTCTGCACGGTGACAGTTCAAGCCGCGGATGCAAGCGGTCGGCGCATTCATCAGTCGTCACAAACGCTTTCCGCTTGGACTGGCTTTACTGAGCTGGCTGAATTCCGCGCGGCGTCTCCAGAGCTCTGGTCGCCCGAGTCACCTCACCTCTATCGCTGCCGGGTGACACTTTCTAGTCCTGCAGGGGAGATGCATCTCGACGAGCGCTTTGGCATACGCGAGCTGGAGTTTGTCGAGCACGGTCCTTTCAAGCTAAACGGCAAACGGATACTCCTACGCGGCACTCAGCGTCATGCGGATCACGCGGGCGTGGCCGCCGCAATGAGCGACGACCTGCTGCGCGACGAGATGCAGCTCATTCGTGAGATGGGCGCAAACTTCGTCCGTCTCGCGCACTACCAACAGGACCGGCTGGTGCTCGATCTGTGCGATGAGCTCGGACTGATGGTTTGGGAAGAAGTTCCGTGGTGTCGCGCCGGTGTCGGGAACGAAGCGTTTCAGAAGAATGCGCAGGACATGCTCTCTCACATGATCGACCAGCACTATAACCATCCCTCTATCATTCTCTGGGGGTTGGGAAATGAAGACGACTGGCCGAATGAGTATCCCCGCGTCGACCAGCAGGCGATCCGAACGTTCATGACAGGAATGCGCGACCTGGCTCATCGGCTCGACAGCTCCAGGCCGACTGCTTTTCGACGGTGTGACTTCGCGCGCGATATCCCGGATGTATATTCTCCTTCGATCTGGGCCGGCTGGTACCGCGGCAATTACCGCCAATACGAGCAGAGCCTCCTGACGGAGCGCTACCGCGTCAAGCGATTCATTCACATCGAATGGGGCGCGGACAGTCAGACTGGTCGTCATTCTGAGGACCCCGAAGGCGTAGTGCGTAAGATTTCTACTGGCATCGGAACCGACGAGCGCGGACTTGATTACCTGAAAAGCGGGGGTGACGTTCGAGTCTCGAAAGACGGCGACTGGTCGGAGACCTACGCCTGTAACCTTTTCGACTGGCACCTCAAGACCCTGGAGAGTCTCGATTGGCTTACCGGCTCCGCACAATGGGTATTCAAAGACTTTGCCTCCCCTCTTCGTGATACCAATGGCATTCCGCGCGTCAATCAGAAAGGTGTTGTCGAGCGCGACCTGACCAAGAAAGAGTCCTATTTCGTCTTTCAGTCTTACTGGGCTGAAAAGCCGATGGTCCACATCTATGGACACAGCTGGCCGGTTCGCTGGGGTAAGGAAGGCGAAAAGCGCAGCGTGCACGTGTACTCAAACTGCGATCGCGCAGAGCTCTTTCTAAATGGAAACTCCCTAGGTACCATGCGCCGCGACAGCCAGAACTTTCCTGCCGCTGGCCTGCGATGGGAAGTTGCATTTGCAAGCGGGAGCAACCATCTGCGGGCGCTTGCGACTAAGGGCGAAGTAATCGTTCGGGACGAAGTCTACTTGACTTATCAGACTGAGCAGTGGGATAAGCCAGTTCAACTGAAGCTGTCTGAGAAAGAGCGCAAGAACACCATCGTTACGGTGGAAGCAAAGTTATTTGACGCAGAGGGCATTCTTTGTCTCGACTCGGCTCAAACTGTGCGCTTCTCCCTTTCCGGGACGGGCACTCTGATTGACAACCTTGGAACCACCCAGGGCTCTCGTGAAGTACAACTATCGAACGGACGCGCCGAAATCTCAGTTGTTCGCAAAGGAGGATGCAGAATCGAGGCAGTGCCCAAAGGGCTGCCCGCTGCGTCTCTCGAGCTTTAGGAGGATGACCATGACGTCGCCAACAGGCCTGAAGGCTAATCGAACTGCGCCTACCATTTTCCCCCGAAAACGAACGTCCCGCCTTCGAGTAAAAAGTTGCGCGGCGCTTACCAGCGATGCAGGCGAAGCGATGATCCCTGTTTCTTATGGAAGCTTCACAACGACATCGAACCACCAGAGAATTTCGGAGGCAGTATGAAAACACGCAGGTTGGCACAATATTTCTTGACCGGTACAGGCACGCGGTTCTTCGCGCTGCTCGTTCTCCTCCTCTGCGGAGGTATGACTGCCTACGGACAGCAGATCACCGGAACAATCGCCGGAACGGTGAAGGACGAGCAAGGTGCGGTGGTAACTTCAGCCACCGTCAAAGCAACCAATATCGACACCGGGCTCTCGCGGTCGACCACAACGACTGCCGATGGGACGTACCTCATCCAGTATCTTCCGGTGGGCACCTACGCTATTGAAGTGAATGCCACCGGCTTCAAAAGCTTTGTGCAGAAGAATGTCGTGCTGACCGTCGACCAGACGCAGGCGCTGAATGTGACCCTGGGCGTCGGCGTACAAAGCCAGATCGTGGTGGTCACGGAAGCTCCGCCTCTGGTGGATATCAGCACCGCGGAACTGGGAAGAACTGTCCAGCCGGCCGAGATCATCGGCCTGCCGCTGGTCAACCGCAACGCGTATGCCGAGCTTTCCCTGACGCCGGGCGTGCAATCCAACAGCGCCAGCCCTAGCAGCAATCCCAATGGGACACCGAATTTCGTCATCGGCCTGCCGTCCACGCAGGTCGTGGTCAACGGCGGCATCGACGGCGGCACTCCCATGGTCAGCTTCTACCTGGACGGCGGCATCAACATGACCGGTTTGCGCAACTACGGCAACCCGTTGCCCAACCCTGACGCACTGCAGGAATTTCGCGTGGAAACCAGCGACTTCTCGGCGCAATATGGCAAGATGTCGGGCGCAGTGGTCACTGCGATCACGAAATCGGGAACCAACCAGATCCATGGCTCGCTGTTTGAGTTCAACCGGAACACCGACCTCAACGACACTCCCTGGAATTCGAAATTCAATCCGCCTTATCACCGCAACCAGTTTGGCGGTGTGGTCGGCGGCCCGCTGAAGCGCGACAAAGCCTTCTTCCTCTTCAGCTACGGCGGCCTGCGTCAGGTCGTCGGACAACAGCTCACCGGCGCTGTGGTACCAACTACCGCCGAGCGCGAGGGCGATTTCACGGCGGACTCATTTAAGGTTTACATGCCTGGCACGTCCAAGACCACGAAGGTTCAGGTCAATGGAACCAACAGTTCCCCCAACTGCGCGACCGCCAAACCCAATTGCATCCCGGCCGCGCTATTGGACCAGACCGCGGCCAACATCATGAGCAAGTACGTTCCGCTGCCGACCAACGCCACCAACAACAGCTATTCTGGCTTCTTCACCGGGCCCACCAACCAGGACGAGTACCTCGGCAAATACGACCAGGTCCTATCGGATAAGGACCGCGTTGCGGTGAGCTACTTCTACCTGAAGACCACGCAGAACGCTTCCGGCAACGCCTCCAGCAGCGGCCCCTTCGTTTATACGACCAACCAGTCCCTTGCGACGCAGCAGGTGGTCAACATCAGCGACATACACACAATTAGCACGACGACCGCCAACCAGGGATGGTTCACCTTCACCCGCGTGGCGGGAGGTCGAGTCAACCTGCCGTCCGGTACAGGCATGGATGATTTGGGCTCGACCTTTACCACCCAGGGACCGAAGACACTGCCCCAATTGGTCGTATCCGGCTACTTCAATGTCGGCGGTGCTTTGGCTGGACCTGTCAGCACAACGGACCTCTATGCGCTCCGTGACATGGTCAGCATGATCAAGGGTAAACACTCGCTCGCTTTCGGCGGCGAGCTGTCGTTGGAAAAAAATATGATCGTCGGCAACCTCTATAACTTTGGCGTCTTCAATTTCGCCTCTTCCGCTCCAACAACCACGGGGAATGCACTGTCCGACTTTGTCAGCGGCCAGGTAAGCACAATGGAGCAGGACACTCCCTATCATGGGCTCTTGAGCGACTGGTATTTTGCGGGCTTCCTGCAGGACAACTATCGCGTTCTTCCAAGACTTACGCTAAACCTGGGATTGCGGTATGACGTGCAATTGTCCCCGGTCGAGTCTTCGAACCTCACCGCGACATTTGTCCCTGGCGTGCAGTCCACCAGGGTTCCCACAGCGCCTCTTGGAATGCTGTTCCCTGGAGACGCCGGTGTGCCGCGCGGCATCGCCGACAACCGCCTGCATCATGTTTCCCCGCGTGTCGGTATCGCTTGGGATCCGTTTGGAGATGGCAAGACGGCGATTCGCGCCGGCGCGGGCATCTTCTATGGCAGTGTCAGCGGCAACGAATGGAATCAGCCCGCCAATGCGCAGCCCTTTGCCATCCGGCAAACCTTCAATTCCATCGCTTCGTTCTCCAACGTCTACGGGAATCCGGCCTCCTTCCCCAACGGAGATCCATTTCCCTATCACTATAGTCCGGCGAACCCACGCTTCCTGCCCGCGGCCAGCATCGAGACCATCGACAGAAACTATCAGTGGCCGGTGCTCTACCAGATGAACGCGGCTGTTCAGCGCCAACTCCCGAAAAATGTCAGCCTGACAGTCGCGTATGTCGGCACGCTGTCGCATCATCTGCCGTTCATGTTGGATAAGAACTATGCCCCTTACGCGCCAGGAGCGAGCACATCGCAGGCCAGTATCAACGCCCGTCGTCCGTATGATCCGGGCGTTCTGGGCCAGGTTACTTACGGCGAATCCAACGAGACTGCGTCCTACCACTCGCTTCAGGTCTCGGCCAGCAGGCCTCTTACCCGCAACCTGATGATCAATGGCTTCTATGTCTTCAGCCATTCCTTCCAGAGCGTCAATGAATCGGCGATCGGTCAGGCGACCGCCCAGGATTTCGCCAATCTGTGGGAGGAAAGAGGGCCGACAGACAATGACCGCCGGCATGTGGCCAGCATCTCAGGCATATGGAGCATCGACTACTACAGAGGTGCCAACTTCCTGATGAAGCACGTCTTCAATGGCTGGACGATTTCTCCCATCGTCTCGCTGCAAAGCGGCCAGCCTTTAAATATCGCGAGCGGCGCCAACAATAACTTCGACAGTGCCAACGCGAACCGGCCCAATCTGGTGCCGGGCGTCAGCGCGTTCCTCGATCCTCACAGAAGCCGCTCGGTTGCTGCGACGGCGTGGTTCAATACGGCCGCGTTCACTCAAAACGGCCCCGGAGTGACCGGCGGCATCGGCCCCGGCGGAGCCGACGGCAACACTCCACGCGACTATCTACGGGCGCCGGGTTATCGCAATATCGACCTGGGAGTGTTCCGCGACTTCCGCTTCGAACGATTCACGTTCCAACTCCGAGGCGAGGCCACGAATGCCTTCAACCTCGTCAGCCTGAATGCGCCGACGGCCAACCTGAAGTCTGCGCTGAACGGCCAAATCACGTCTGCCGCCAGCCCTCGGCTGATCCAGATTGGGGCGCGGTTAACCTTCTAGGCCCGTGGTGCAGCAGCATCGGTTGCGCCTGTTCCCCTCGAGCAAGCGCACCTGTCCTTTAGCTCGTCTGCCATACGACGCCGGACCGAGAGCGCATCGGGGTATTGGCCCGAGAACCCTCACAACTGACTGTACATTTCGACAGGGTACATGAGAGAAAATGGAGTAGTCTACACGCCCACAAATGCCACCACAGTGTCGTCACCAGAGCGGGGAATGCAGCGCCAGGTATTGGCCTATAACAAAAACCTGATGTTAGTTCGTCACCATTTCTTGAAGGGATGGAAAGGGACAAGTCACAGCCATCCTCATGAACAGCTTGTCTATGTTGTGACCGGGCGCATCGAGTTCGACGGCGACGGCAAGACAATCGAACTGCGTAGCGGCGACAGTGTTATCGTGGAGGGCAATGTCGAGCATCAGGCAACCGCTCTCGAGGACTCTGAGGTGCTGGACGTGTTTGCTCCCTATCGCGAAGACTATGTGCTGTGACAGTCAACCTTGTGCGCGAAGAGACTCCAACTCGGCTCCCCTCTACTCACTTAAACTAATTTATGATTCTGTAATAAGGCTTCCATTGATAACGTGGAAATCTCCGCATGAGTCTCTTCTGCGACGCAGGTAGTGTTGAAACCGTTCTATCGCTGCAGCAGTTGCACGATCTGCTGGTGGAAAGTCTCGCGAAGCTTGGAAAAGGCAACCGGGTTTTGGTGGTGCCACCGGATCAGAGCCGCGTGCATTCGCGCGCCGGGGACTGACGCGTTACGCCTGGGAGTATTACCGCGAGCGGCTCCAGGCGGTTTCGCCTGCTCTCGGCACGCATGCTGCCATGCAGCTGGAGCAAATCGCACGAATGTTCGGCGCCATGCCGACACAGCTTTTCCGCGTTGCACAACTGGCGTTCTGACATCGAGACCCTGGGCGAGGTCCCGGCCGAGTTCATCGTCGAGCAATCGAAAGGTAAGCTGAACTATACCTGGCCCGAGGTGAACCGGCTCGTCGCGCATGGCGGCTTTGATCTAATCCTTTCCATCGGCCGGGTCGTACCTCATGAAGTGATTGGCATGGCCAACTACAACAAGAATCTTCTGGTGGGCGCAGGAGGCCGCGAGCGCATTAACCGCAGCCATTATCTGGGCGCAGTTTATGGGATGGAGCGCATCATGGGCCGCGCAGAAAACCCCGTGCGCAACATCCTTAATTGTGCCTCCGATCGTTTCCTGCGAAATGTGCCCATCGTATACGTACTCACCCTTGTCGGACGTACGGTGGACGAACGATTGGCAGTGCGCGGCCTTTTCATTTGCGACGATATTGAGTGCTTTCACCGCGCCGTACTCAGCTTGAAAGTGAACTTCGAGACGATGGACACGCCGATACAGAAGGCTGTCGTTTATCTCGATCCCTGTGGATTTCAGAGCACTTGGCTGGGCAACAAGGCAATCTACCGTACACGCATGGCACTGGCTGACGGTGCAGAGCTCGTGGCGCCAGGCATAAGGGAATTTGGCAAAGACCGGGCCATCGATGGGCTGATTCGCAAATACGGCGATCGCGGAACGCCTGCCATTCTCGAAGCCGTGAGCGCCAATGCGGATGTCGTCAACGGCCTGAGCGCGGCTGCTCACCTCGTCCACGGCTCCTCGGAGGGCCGCTTCACAATCCGGCTGTACCCCGGTCATCTAACAAGAGACGAGGTGGAGGGTGTGGGCTTCGAATATGGCGATTTGACGACCATACTCACGCTCTACAACCCCCAGACCCTTCGCTATGACAATAACCATTCCGCCGGCGAAGAGGTCTTCTTTATTTCGAATCCTGGGCTAGGATTGTGGGCGTACCGCGGTAAATTGTTGCGGCGTAACGCATGACGGTCTGGTTTTGATAAGCGGCGGTAGAAAACCATTTAAGGAGAAGAATTAATGGTCACACGACGCGAGTTTCTCAATGCCATCGGTGTGGGTGCGGCGGGAATGGCCGTCGGAACAACGGCAAAGAGCTACGTCCAGATTCTAGGTTCTAATGACCGGCTCAACTTTGCCGTGATCGGGCTGAATGGCCGCGCCTACGCTCATCTCTCGTCGCTCAAGGCAAACAAAAGTGCCGCGCGAATCTCGCATGTCTGCGATGTGGACAGTAATATTCTCAAAAAGTTTGCCGACAGTGTGCAGCAAGAGATGGGCGAGGCCCCTGCAACTGACAAAGACTTTCGTAAGATTCTTGCACTGAAAGATGTAGACGCTATCACGATTGCTACGCCCGACCATTGGCATACACCCATGGCCATTGCCGGGTTGCAGGCGGGCAAGCACGTCTATGTAGAAAAGCCATGCAGCCACAATCCCGCCGAGGGCGAGATGCTGCAGCAGGCACAGCGGAAGCACCAGAAACTCGTGCAGATGGGCACACAGCAGCGGTCTTCACCGCACACCATCGAGGCGGTTGAAAAGATCCGCGCAGGTATAATCGGACGGGCATACCTCGCAAAAGCCTGGTACGTTAATGTAAGAGAGTCCATTGGCACAGGCAAAGAAGTGCCGGTGCCGCCGCAGCTTGACTGGGACTTGTGGCAGGGCCCGGCTCCGCGTCGTCCTTATAAGGACAACGTGCATCCTTATAACTGGCACTGGTTCAGAATCTATGGCACTGGCGAGACCCTCAATAATGGCACGCATGAAGTCGACGTCTGCCGCTGGGTGCTCGGCGTCGACTATCCGGAGCGCGTTACATCGTCAGGCGGCAGATATCATTTCAAAGACGACTGGGAGTTTTATGACACGCTGGTGACCTGCTTCGAGTACCAAGACAAGATGATTTCCTGGGAGGGCAAGAGCTGCCAGGGAATGAAGTATTACGGCCGTGATCGTGGTTCGACAATTATGGGAACGAATGGCACAGTGTTGATCGATCGCGATGGCTACGAGATCTACAACCTCAAAGGCGATAAGACCAGCGAATTCAAGGCGGGCAATACGACCTCATCCGCCGACCTGATCGGTCGTGATTCCATGACAGACGCTCACTTCGCGAACTTTATTGCGGGAATCCGCACAGGCGAGAAGCTCAACGCTCCTATCTCCGTCGGCAATATCGCCGTGACGATGCTGCAGCTGTCCAACATCGCTTGGGAAGTCAACCGAGAATTACATCTCGACACGAAAAACGGACGGATTCAAGGCGATCTGGAAGCAATGAAGATGTGGGGGCGCGAGTACGAGCCGGGATGGGCGCCACATGTCTAACAGGACCACCTTCTCGCGTCGTGATTTCGCTCGCTCCGCAGCGGTCGCTGTGGCAGCATTTTCCGCTCCCGCCGGCATCTTAGCGCTGGCTAACGAACATCCATCCGCCGACCAAGCATTGCCGATCCGTTTGGGTCTGGCCAGCTACACGTTTCGTAACTTCAGTCGAGCGCAGCTGATCGGCTTCATGAAGCAGCTCAACGTATTCGAATTGAATGCGAAGGACGTCAAAGATCATCTCCCGATCGACGCACAGCAGGAGTCAGCCGCGCTGGCGGACTATGCCGCAGCGGGCATCAACCTTCACGCTGCCGGAGCCACCTATTTCACAAAAGATGAAGATGCAGACATTCGGAGTAAGTTCGAATACTGCAAAAAAGCGGGCATTGGCGTCATTGTTGCCGGTGACCCCACACCGGAGACTTTGCCGCGAATTGAGAAGTTCGTAAAGGATTACGACATCCGCATTGCGATCCACAATCACGGGCCGGAAGATAAGTTATGGGCTTCGCCGCTGGACGTGTTGAAAGCGGTAAAGAGTATGGATCCGCGTATCGGGTGCTGCATTGATGTCGGGCATACGGTGCGCGCTGGCACCGATGTGGTGCAGGCGATCCGCGAAACAGGTCCGAGGCTATTCAACCTACACATGAAGGACCTCGCGAACTTCCAGAGCAAAGAGAGCCAGGTCGCGGTGGGAGACGGCACCATGCCGGTACGGAAGATGTTTGAAGCGCTCATCGCAACGAAATACCGAGGCTTTGTGGATCTGGAGTATGAGATTCATCCCGACGACCCGATGCCGGGCGTGATTGCCAGCTTCGCATATATGCGAGGCGTCCTGGCCGGCATGGGATTCACGGGCCAAATCTGAACCCGAAGCAAAATTGCCTCTGAGGCAACCGAGCCGGATGTTTGTCTATTGATCCGAGGGGCGGTGAAGGAGTGAGTGAACCCTCGGGATCGAAGATGACCGAATACATCTCAGGCGAGCGTCGCTACGACGACCGGTGTCTGAATATACCGATGGAGACGCAGGTCGCGAACGGCGGATCGTCGAGGCTGCCCTCGCCGAGACCCGCGGGCGGGTATCTGGTCCCGATGGTGCAGCGGCCGAGTGCCATCAACTCTTGACGGCAAAATAAAGGAATTGAATATCCGTAAGAGCCATTTCAAACTCGGCTAAAGAGCACCCAAAATCGTGGGAATCACGATTTTGGGGAAACGCAGACGACGGAGTCGCGGTTTTCGCGCGACCAAGGTCTGGGGTCTTGTTGTGGACTAGATTGTTCTTCTCACGTAGCATTGGGCTCATTGGAATCTCGTTATCGTTGGCATGAAACTCCCGCCTCCTGCGATTGCTGCATGAAATCGTTGAACTGCGTTACAAATGCACCTTCATTAGGGCCAACGTTGTTGCGCATTGGCTTCGCGTTTCACAAGAATCTCTTGCGCATCCGTACCGAGGACTTTGACGGTCTCGTCGATGAACTCTCGCAAAGGCATCGCGTTGGGGTTCTCGCCGCTGTTCATTAATTCTGTCTGGACCCGCGGTGGCGCGATCTCCAGTACGCTGACCGAAGTTCCTACCAGTTTGTAGCGCTGCGAGAGCACATACGAGTGCAACGCCGCCTTGGCGCAGGGGTACACCGCGGTCAGTGCGAGCCGGACATCCCAAAACAGATGTGTTGTAGATGACAGCTGCCTTCTTCTGTTTTTTTAAGGTGTGCGTGTCGGCGAAAACCTGATTGAGAGTGCAATCACGCGTCGGGAGCGCCGACGGTTGCACTTGAAGAAGGGGGACACGGTGAAGGCCATCATCAAGGCTACCGAGGCGATGATTCGGAAGGACTGACGGCGTTCTCCACCTGGAGAGCGGTAAGAAGGCACCGCCCTGGTACGTCCACCCGTCGTGATAGTTGCTGGCGGTCACGACCGGACATATTCCCGCGAGATGCGGCGAATGTGCAATCGCAGCCAGCATCTGTGTAGCCCCGACATACGAGCCTTCATACATTCCTACTCTGCCATCGGAATAAGGCAGCGCCGGCGCCCATTCGACAGTGTCGTAGCCATCGTTCGATTCGTGCAGAAAGGGATACATTCGCCGTCCGATGTGTAGCGTCCGCGAACATCCTGGTTGATTACGACGTAACCGCGAGCCCCTGCCTTATGGCCGAAATCGACGCCACCGTCGCTATGCTTGTCGTACGGAGTTCGCTCTAGAAGAACGGGGAATCTTCCTGGTGCCACTAGCCGGTAAATATCAGCGCGAAGTACAGTGCCGTCGCGCATCGTCACCGCGACGCCGTGTTCCACAATCACGGCATAGGGATCAGCTGCAAGAGCAAATTGCGGAATGAGAGTCAGAATTGCGAACGTGCCGAGCAGGGCAACTCTATTGATCGTCCACATAGGCAAGCGAATCACTCCTTCTCCGTAAGCTTTTCCACCAGCCGGATCAAACCAAAACGTTCAGGAACGTGAAATGAGTTGCTCATCGGAGGCTGCCATGTTACGGCTTGGTGATGCGAAGGCGGCCCCTGACTCCGAAATAGGTTGATGCGCATGGTGTTTCCGGCGAGTGGGGGACGTGCGTCAATCGCAGCCAAGGGAATGCGCATCGCGCCGAACCAGGTGTGCGAGCCTTCATCAATGCGCGCCTTTACCTCGAATCCGGAATTCCATGTCCACCCGTCTTCGTGGTGCGGCTTGCTCAGGTCGATATCCAGATCGACCCATTCTCCTTGTGGAGAGATTTCAAACTCCTTGTAGCGCTTGATATTCGCAAAATCGGAGCCGACAAAGACTTCGGCGACATCCCAATTCCATAGTTCGTTGGTTTCTTTCTGAGTATTTGGCGTAGGCTTAAGGTGGAGTTCTTCGTAAGGGCAGACGAACAGAAAGTAAAGATTGCTTCTCGTCCAGCGCGTGCGGACCTCGGTGCGATACCGAGGAACAATCTTCCCGAGACTATCTTCCTCCATGTATACCGGGCGTGAGGCACGCCAGAAATCTGATGTGGGATTGAGAAGCAAAGGAACATCTTGAGTTGCGTGGACACTCTCGATCACGACTTGGTCCGAACCTCCTGCCCCGCCCGAGACAAACAGTATCAGGAGCACAATATTAGCGAAGCCATTCATCAAGGTGCTCCTGTACGAACGCGTCATCCTGAAGATGCCGATAAGATCCGCACACGCGGTCGAGTTCCGCGCTCTGGCCAGGAGAGAGTTCCTCCTTAGGATCGAGACACCAACGCCCTTCGAGTAAGCCCTGACGCCGCAATATCTCATGGATGCCCGGAATACATCCCTGAAAATCGTGCGCGGGATCGAAGATGGCGCTATTCGCATCCGTGATTTGCTGAGCCAACGTCAGCAGTTCGCCGGGAACGGGATCGGAGTGTTGCTTGGCGAGGGCGAGATGAGAAACCGCAGTCTTGGTCCACACCGCCCAATGCCCCAGCAAGCCGCCGGCGATTCGGAGCGGTTCAGTGCCGAAGTCAAACTTCGTGAGCAGGTCGTTCAGAATGTTGTCATCGTTTCCGGTGTAGAGAGCGACTTCCTGGGCGCGGCCTGACTGCGCGAGGGCGCGAACGACGTCGAGCGTTTGATAGCGGTTAAACGGTGCGATCTTAATTGCGACGACGTTTTCAATCTCCACAAACTGGCGCCAGAATTCGTAGGACAACAATCGTCCTCCGACGGCAGGCTGCAAGTAGAAACCGATAACCGGGACGACACTGGCAATGGCGCGAGCGTGTTCCAGAAGCTGAGGAATGGCTTCGTGTTTAAGATCGGCAAGACTCAACAGCGCGGCATCGTAGCCCAACCTGGCGGCGAGTGCCGCTTCAGATGCCGCCTGCTTGCGTTTGCCGCAAACGCCGGCAATCTTCACGATGTCATTGCCCCGACTCTCTTCGGCTGCCAATATAAGCACCGGTTCCAGCAATCCGGACTTGGGATCGCGAATGGCAAACTGGGTGGTATGAACTCCTACGGCGATGCCGCCTGCGCCTGCGGCCAGATAGTACCGAGTCAGAGCGCGCTGGCGGCGCTCGTCCAGTTGGCGCTGGGAGTTCAGAGCCAGAGGATGGGCGGGAATTACCAGGCCCGAAAGCAGTTTCTCGCGCAACTGCATCAGAATTTCCCGTCCCGCGTCTGAAAATGCGTTGGCTTATTAAGCACCGCACCTCCGTCGTGAATCCAATTCGCAATCCATTCAATCATTTCCTTCGGTTGCACTGTAGGACTTCCGAAAAGGCCACGCGCCTTGTTGACGTCGCTCAACAGAGCGCTGGAGCCTTCCGTTGAGGAAACAAAAGTGGGTTCGACGCCGAAGTGTTGGCCAAATTCGAGTGCCAGTTCCCGCACCGAAAGCGTTTCGGGGCCCGTGATGTTCAGGACCAAGGGAGGCGACTGGCAGTGGGCGAAGGACCGCAGGCACCACGAGTTCGCATCCCGCTGCCAGATCACATTCACACGCGGCATGCACAGGTCGATGGGACGGCGTTCGAATACAGCACGTCCTATATCCACGAGCACTCCGTAGCGCAGTTCGACCGCATAGTTGAGGCGCAGGATGACGACCGGCGTGTGCCATCGCATCGATCCATATTCGAACATGCGCTCCCGGCCCAGGGCCGACTGCGCATAATCACCGACGGGAGCCACCGGTGTCGTCTCCAGCGCTCCACCGTCTTTCAGGGAACGGAGCGGGTAAACATTTCCCGTTGAAAAGGTCACGATTCTGGAGTTGCGGTAGCGTTCGGCGACCAGACCAGGCAAATAGGTATTCATAGCCCACGTCAGATGTTCTTCGCCAGAGGTGCCGAATTTTCGGGCCGCCATGAAGATGACGTTGGGAATATCGGGAAGTTTGTCGAGCGAACTACGGTCGAGCAGATCACAGGCGATGTTTTCGATCCCGTGCGCCGCGAACGCGGAGGGCAGTTTGTCATTCGTGAATCGGGCCACTGCGATCACCCGCTTCTTGACGCCTGCCTGGTCAATCGCACGCCGCGCAAGACGGGCCAGACTTGGACCCATCTTGCCACCGGCACCGAGGATGAGAAGATCGCCGTCCAGCGCCCCCATCGTCAGTGCGGTTTCCTTGTCGGGCCGCGAGAGCAATTCTTCCAATTCTGACTCTGTTTTGATTTTCACAGTTAGCCGAGTTCAAATCCCGCGATCGCGTAAATCGCTTTTGGCTTTTCGCACAATTCCTTTCCACGGGCCATGCGCATGAGCCGCCGATGTGGAGAAAATCCCAGATCGCGAGCCAGCGCCACCGCGTCTTGATTCCGCGGGAACAGGTCCCATGACCAGGCACATCGCGCATTCTGTACGCACTCCTCGATTAAATGCCGAGCCGTTCTCGGATCTTTGCTGACGCACGGTCCCAGGTACGCGGTCACGCGGCCGGACCTGGTAAACAAATACGACCGCGATATTGAACTCGGGGGGTTGAGCCGCGCCAGTCTCTCGAGAAGTTGTGAACGGTCAGTTCCGAACACCGGTGAATCCAAATCGCGCCACGATTCCTCCACAGATGCTCGGTTGGCTGGCAGCAGTTCGTTCCCGCCCGCCCGTGACCAGCGCTCGACTTCCTGCTCGCTGCGAAATCCGAGACTCCCATAGAGTGGCTGGCCCTGATCGGTGGCATCGAGTTTTATTGTTGCGATTCCCATCGTATCTGCATTCTCCAACGCGCGCGCCAGCAGCCTTCTGGCAAAGCCGCGTCGCTGATATTCTGCCTTGGTAAGAACCATCCCGATCCACGCCAGCCTGCGGCCATAACAAAGCAGCGTAGTGGTCGCAGCCAGATGGCCATCCACTTCGATTGCCAGACAGCCTTCCGGACTCAGTTCCAGCAGCGTCCGCCAGTCTTCCGCGGTCTGGTTCCAACCCGCCTGGGCTGATAACAGGGTAGCGGCCGGAATATCCTCGGCACACAACCTGCGCATCTTGTCGCCGCCAGTTCGGGTCATGCGTAGTTCTTCCGGAACCAGCGCGCGAAATGCGGGAGGGCAATATCAGCGTCTGCAATTTCTGGGTGCCACTTCCTTTCCCACTCGAAAGAAAGGAAACGATCATATTGAAGATCTTGCAGAACTGCTTTCAATTCAAGCAAGGGGAAATCGCCCTCGCCAGGCAGGACATATTTCCAGGCGCCTCGATCGCGCCGCAAATCCTTGATGTGAACATGGCGAATCGCCACTCTCAATCGTGCCGCACCGTCCGCGGGCTGCTCCCGGGCTGCCGCGAAACTGTTCGCAGGGTCCCAAACCGTTCCGGCTTTTGGAGAGGCCGCTTGCTGGAGGATTGCCGCGGTCTCACCCGAGCCCACAAAGTCACCATGATTCTCGATCCAGACCTCGACTCCTCTCGCTGCGGTGATCTCCGCCAATTCCCGTACGGACTCCGCGATCCAGGTTTGCGTGGAGGCGCGGTCCGCTCCAGGCTGGATCGTGTCACCGAAAACTCGCAGGCCCGGCGCACCCAACTCCGCGGCCAGATCCGCCATCCGTCTTCCTTCGGTGATCCAAAGTCCGCGCTCGGCTGCGTCGGGCGAATGAAATCGGCAACTTGTATCCAGGCACGAGATGGTCAAAGCGTGATCCGCTAATGCCCGTTTGGTGGATGCCAGTTCCTTTCCTGAAAACACCGGCAACTTCCACAACGAGTCCTCGCCTTGCACAAAACGCAACTCAACGCCGTCATAGCCTTTGCCTACAGCTATCGCGATGATCTGTGGCATCGTCCTGTCCGGGCAGGCCAGCGTTGAGAACGACAGTCTCATGCTCATGTCATCCGGTCCAGCATGGAAGTTGTCACCCTATTTTCAACTCTCTTGCCGCTGAAAAAGCTTTCCAGGTCATTCAATACCACGCGCGCGATGCCTTCCCTGACTCGCCGTCCACTGCCCGCGATATGTGGGGTAACAATCGCGCCTGGCATGGTCCGCAAGGGGTCTCCCGCGGGAAGCGGTTCCTGCGGATCGGTCACGTCGAGGGCACAGCGCAGCCGTCCGCGCTGCACTTCGGTCCTGAGAGCGTCCAGGTCGATCAGGCCACCACGGGCAATGTTAATGACACAACCGCCGTCCGGAAGGCGAGACAGATTTTGCCGACCCAGCAGGCCCTGGGTTTGTTCGGTCAATGCCGCCGTCAGGACGAGTAAATGAGCCTGAGGAAGTAGCTTCCGCAGGCCAGCGAAACGCACGGGATATTGCCGCGATAAAGAGCGGGGGGCGTACGGATCATGAACCAACCACTTGATGTCGAAGCCTCGCAGCAAGTCCACCAGCGCGCGACCAATCCGGCCAAACCCGATCATGGCTACCGTCTGCCCGATCAGTGATTCGGAACTACCGTGGAGGTGTACTTCGTCATAGATCTTGTTCGAACGCTTTCGCAGTTCGGAACGATAGAAGTCCACGTCGCGTGCGCAATACAAAAGCAGAGCGACACCCATCTCAGCGGTGGCGCGTGCCATGGGAGCGGGTGCGTTGGTGATGATCAGGCGATTGAACAGGCATCGCGAGAAGCGCGATTTCACTTCTCCTCCGCAATGGGCAATCATGCGCAGTTGCGGCGCTAGAAGCGATAAGTCGTCGCCGAAATGAGGGCTGTCCCAAGTAGTCACCAGCGCCTGTGTTGTGCTCAAGCACTGCCTGAAATCAGCGGTGAATTTGCTGGTTCCTCGCCGTTCCCATCGGAATAGACGGCTCAAGCGCTGTTGCTCTTGCCGCGAGAAAAATGACGCAAACAGTTCTTCTCCAGCACTAATCAGAAGGGAAGGGCGGCGCATCGCGGGACCAACTATAGCATTCGTATAGCAACTATTTCTTTCTTTCATTGTTTTCGTGGCTTCTATTTCAGTGAAAAACAAAGTATAAGGAAGCCTGGCTGTTCCATGGCAGGCGCAAACTTCGTGGACTACGCCGTCATCGCCCTCTACGCGCTCCTGATGGTGCGTGTGGGCTTCTACGTTCTGCGCTTCAACCGGGGTGCGGCCGAATATTTTCGGGGCGGGAGCCGCATTCCCTGGCTGGTTGCCGGCCTGAGTTGTTTCATGGCCGGCTTCAGTGCCTGGACCTTCACCGGGGCAGCAGGCGTCGCCTATCGCTCGGGCATCGCAGCCATCGGGCTCTACATAGGAAACGCCTTAAGTTTTCTGCTCGGCTATTTCATCTTCGCCAAGCGCTGGCGGCGCAGCCGCATTACCACGGTGATGGAATATCTCTCGGGGCGCTTCAACCCGGCTACTCATCAAGTTTTTTCCTGGACCACGATCGTGTTCCAGCTGTTTACCAGCGCCAGCACTCTGTTTGGTCTGAGCCTCTTCGTGTCTTCCGCGTGCGGCTTTCCTGTGGCCTGGACTATTCTCGGCGCGGGGGCCCTCATTGTTTTTTATTGTGTGCTGGGCGGCTTGTGGGCCGTGGTCGTCACCGATTTTCTGCAAGCGTCCATCCTCATGCCGTTCTGCATGGTTCTCGTCGTCATGTCTCTCGTCCGCGTGGGCGGAGTGAGCGCTCTGGTGCATTCGCTGCCGCCGGAAATGAAAACGCTTCATGTTTCGGGAGAGTTTGGCTGGCTTTACATCGCCTCATGGACGATCATGGTCGCGTTCGGCTACAACACCAGCGCCATGGCGCAGCGCTACTTCAGCGTGGACGACGAGCGTTCGGCGCGCAAAATCGCATTGCTGTGCTGCGGATTGTTTTTCGCCGGGGCCTTCTTGTGGTTCATTCCGCCTATGGCGATGCGCGTGGTCTATCCGGAACTCCCCCGCATGGGCCTGCCCAACGCCAGCGAAGCGGCTTACGCGGTCGCCAGTCTGACGTTGCTGCCGCATGGCTTGATCGGGGTCATGTTGGCGGCCATGTTTAGCGCCACTATGGCCAATCTTTCGGCCCAGTTCAATGTAAAATCTGCGATCCTCACCAAGGATGTATATCAGTCGTTGTTCCGAAATAGCGCGGGAGAACACGAACTGCTTGTGGTGGGTTGGGTCACGACGTTCCTGATTGGGGGAGCGACGACTGGGATCGCTGCGATTATGGCTGCCAGCGGGCAGAGCGTCTTCCAGATCATGCTCACATTCAACGCCCTGATGTCGCTGGCTTACGGACCCCCCGCGTTGCTGGGGCTGGTGGTACGCCGGACGCCTCCATGGTCTGGGCTGGCTTCGTTCGCCACCGGACTGATTTTGGGCATGCTCGGGGCTTTCGTCTATCACTGGTCACTCATTCAGCAGGTGGCGATCATTATTCCCGCGTCCTTCGGAGTTTTCTTCCTGACCATGCTGTTCGACCGGGGAGATACGCTCGGGCGGGCGCTATTGTTCAGGAACCTGAATACACCCGTCGATGTTGCCACGGAATTGAAAGATTCCGCGGATTTCACCGCTCCCGTGTTCCGTTTTCTGAGCCGGACCATTTCCTTCACTGGCTTGTTGAGCCTAGTCCTGCTCTTAACCGTGCCGCCCAATCAGCGGATCACGGTTGTGTGGTTTGCTGGGCTCACGGTGGCGGTAGGAGGGTCTCTATGGTTCGTGCGCGGAACTGCGAACGCCGCGAAAGCAGCGCCTGATAGCAATGGTTTGCCCATTCCGGCGCCGCTTGAGTAATTCTCGAACTATGATTCGTCTTGGATTGATCGGCTGTGGAGCACATGCAGAGCGCGGCCATGCCATCCCGCTTGCTCGATACAAAGCCGCGCATCCCGACGAAATCCTGCTGGCTGCGGTTTGCGACCTGCAGATCGAACGTGCGCTCGAATTCGGCCGAAAGTATGGCTTTTTGGCGGCTTATCGGAAGGTCGACGATATGTTGAGCCAAGAAAACCTCGACGGCTGCATCGCCGTCGTGCCGCCGGAGAATATTTCTGAACTTGGAATCAAACTGCTGAACCTGGGTATTCCCTGCGTCGTGGAAAAGCCTCTCGGAGCATCACTGGCCGAAGCGCAGGCCCTGCGTGACTCCGCTGCTGCAACGAAGACTTCGAATATGGTTTCCGTCAACCGGAGGTTCATGCCGCTTCTCAACCGAGCGATCGAGTGGACCAGCCATGGCGGACGTCTTCGCTACGTACACAGCACTCTCGCCCGGCACGCCCGCCGGGAGCCCGAGTTCCTCTGGGCTACGGCGGTCCACGCGGTAGATACTTTGCGTCACATTGCGGGGCAGGTTGTCGCATTTGATGTTCGCACTCTGAAGCCGCCCTCAGGAGCAACCGCGTGGTATGCCCTGGACCTGCAATTCGAGAACGGAATTTCTGGACGTGTCGATGTGCTGCCTTCAGCGGGAATGGTGGAAGAAACCTATGACCTTTTCGGCGACGGCTTTCGCGCGTCGGTCACGAGCCCCTTCGGTCCGCAACTCGGGTGGCGCTGCTTCCGGGACGGCCGACTTGTCGAAGCGGAAAATGTATCCGCTGAGACGCCCGAAGACATCGTGAATGGTTGCTATAACGAAGCCGCGGCGTTCCTTAAAGCCCTAAGAGGGGGGACTCCAAAGCCATCGATTGCCGAGGTCTTTCCTTCGGTCGAACTCTGCTTCACGATTGCTCGGACTGCGAACGCGCCTACTTGAATAGACGTCAAAATCGACTCTCAAGCGAGAAGCATCAAACGCCCTTTCGCCAGCCGTGATCGTGCTCTCCCTTGAGTTCCACGGTGATTGAGCCGTCCGGATTGACTGGCTGTTCACACGCCCAGGTGATCGGCTTTTTCACACCACCGCGGATCTCAAGCTGGGCAGAAAGACTGACGTTGCCGCTGTAACCTTTAGGAAGTAGAAAGGACGCTTGCCGCAGGCCGCCGCCGTGAGGATGTCCTGCATCGAGCGCTCCTCTCAAACTGATTTTCCCGTCGGGACTCTCCAAGTGCAGCCAGAGCAGTCCCGGAA
The DNA here is from genome assembly GCA_035511455.1 of Candidatus Sulfotelmatobacter sp. Lineage (GTDB taxonomy): Bacteria > Acidobacteriota > Terriglobia > Terriglobales > Acidobacteriaceae > Sulfotelmatobacter. Next base: position 39,241 of record DATKFH010000020.1, read on the forward strand.
CCCCGGCCACTCCACGGTTGCCTACGCATACGATCACTTCGAAAGTGTCATACCTCTTTCGCTGCCACACCCAGGCAGGCCGGAGACGGTATCCCAGGCTGGTCCGGAGACGTTCGAAGCCGCGAGGGTATATCTCGTTGTATCGCGCCAGATTGTCCGCTTCGGTCCACAGAGACCAGTAATTCGCCCTCACATCCAGAACGTGCAGCATGTAATTTTCCATCACGTTGACTCCGGTTGCGTCTGGTTTGAGTGTCTGCGTGTCGTATTGCCGGAAGTAACCATCCTCGAGGATGGCCGCCGTCCAGGGAGGGCGGTTGGCGAGTTCTTCGATCTGAATCGGTTCCTCGACGACAATGCTGTCCGATCGCATCCACGCGCCTGCGCGCACGGCCATGTCAATCACAGTGCGATTGCCGACATTGCTGATATCCGGCTGCGTATTGACCGCGAGCGGCGTCTTCTTCCATGTGTCGAGTTGACGTGCCGCCATGTTCACGAAGGTTCGCTCCGCCGTGACGTAGTCCGGGAAAGGATTGGGAAAGTTGCTGGTGTGTCCTTCGCCCCAGAACCCGTACTGCATCAGATCCATCCATTCGATCAGGGGATTGCCCTCAAACTCCGCCGCCAGTAGATCGTTCAACTCCGCGAATGCTTTCTGAAATTCGAGATGGTCATAGCGCGGCTCTCGATATTCGCCATGGCCCTTGTCTGGAATGCGCCCGATTTTCACCAGCGGAATGCGCTCGCGCAGAAATGGCGGAAGGGCCACTTGTTCCGGTTGAAAGGAAGTGTTCGATAACTGAATTCGAAACGCGACGCGAAGTCCCTTGCGCTTGGCCGCGTCCATCGTCAGATCCCAAACCGGGTCGAGATCGAGCCGTCCCGGGCGAGATTGCACGTTGCGCCAATCGCAGCGAATGTAGAGAACATCCACGAACGGCAGGCTCGAGATCTTCTCCACGTGCTGTTCGAGTGTTTCCCGGCCCGCCCGCGCCGCCAGCGACGGCCCACTCTCCTCCCAACTGTACCCGACCAGTCCAAGTCCAGGATTCCGGATAGGCCGCTCGGATGGCGTCGTAAACAGCACTGTTTGCCAGCCTTGATCCTGGTCGATCTCAAACGGACCCTGATTAAGGCGTTCTGCGGCGGCCGGACCAAAGTTAAGGTCGCGGCCTTGACCAGGACGAGTTGAACCGCCGGCGCGAGCCAACGCCGGCAACAGTACTGCACTTTTCAGCAGATCTCTGCGACGCATTTCCGTGGTTTCCTTTTGGGGCGGAATTTTGTCAAAAGGCGAGAACAGAATCTTACGACAAACTGTAGAGCCCGCAACCTCGTTAATCTTCCACGACAACGCACTCAGGGGCGGTAAAGCCCAACTTTGCAGTGGCCTTCAGAAATGGTTCTGGATGCGGCTTGCCCGGCGTTCACATCGGTAGAGGTCACGATCCGCTCTGGAACCGCCGCGCGCAGTCGGACTTCGGCCAGCGGTCGCGTGCAGGCGGTCGCGATCGTCCAGCGTTTCGCCGGAAGCTGCAGCAGCAAATTCGCGCGCTCCGGAAGGGTTATGATTCCGTGCGCGTCCTGCATCTCGCGACGCTCAATCTCGCGGTTTTCGGCCGCGTAATCACCATTCGGTAAACACTCCCGTACCGTGGCTAGACTGGGCCGGCCGTGGACGCGCGCAACAACCTCCTCGGGATCGAAGCCGCATTCCAGGGCCCATTGACGCCAAACTCGTGTAACCGCAGGGGTCGAATCGATCAAGACACCGTCCTGGTCAAACAGAAGACCGTTGCAACGTATTTCAGTCATTTCCGGCCTTTTGCCGGTAGTAACCAGGTAAATCTTGATAAGCAAGCATTTGATTGTCAGTTAGCTTTCGTTTACTGCATCATGCGTTTCTATTTCTTTCTTATTTGCGTCGAGAAAGGCTGGCACCATTTGATGGGTACTTCCCTCCCGCCGGCTGATTGGCTGCAAGCGCTTTGCAAATCTCAACCGATCCGCGGCCAAAATGCTGGCGCGAAGCCCCGAAGAGCAACACTGGCTCGGCTAATTCCACCCTTGGGACGCTGGCTGAGGTGGCGATGGCTCCCTTTAGGCGTGTCCTGTTCACAGGCAGCGGTTCGCATTTTGCCGGAGCGAGGCTGCACTCAAAATGCTCGAAAAGACGGCAAGCCGGGCCAGCACCATGTGTGAGAGCTACCTCGGCCTCGCCACGGTCCTATGCGCTACGTGCAGCAAGATATTCTGGTGATGTGCTTCTTGTCTTCACCTCCGACGCTGCTGGCCAACGAGACCGACCTGCTGCTTGAACTGGATAAAAAGGGTTGGGGCTGCTGAAGGTCTTTATTGCGAAAGATAGCAATCGAACTGCTCCGGGGCCATAACGTTAGCAATTGAGTGCCAGGGCTTGAGCCGGCTAGGAGACCAAGACCTTACGGTGACCTGTGTCATTGCTGGGCAACTTCTGGCCTTCTTTCGCTGCCTTAGCGAGGGATTGCGTCCCGATTCGCCTTCCCAAGACGGGGTTATCAGTAGGGTGGTTCAGACCATCGCTCTGGGCTGTGCTGAAAACGAGGGGCAGCGTCCGAGTTCGCGTACGAGACAGTTCGGGGGAGGCGAAGGATCCCCGTTACGCCTTGCTTTCTTTTCATTTACTATTCTTTGTTTACTTTTGGTATCCAATATGATAGAAAGCTCCGCGATAGAACCTCACCGCAATTCTTGGGGGATCACTATGAAGTCGGTGAAGTGCTTTACGTTATTTCTCACCCTCCTAACAGCTTTGGGCGCCGCGCATTTAGTGTTCGCGCAAGGAACTGACCTGGGCACGATCCGAGGCACCGTCAAGGACGCAACCGGCGCGGTCATTACCAAGGCCAAAGTGACCGTCACCGACCTCGGTACCAACACTTCGCGGCAGACCAACACGAACGGAGCGGGCGATTTTGAGATCTTCGGTTTGAAGTCCGGCCGCTACAAGGTATCGGTCGCCGCCGGCGGGATGAACACGCAAGAGATTAACGATGTGGTTGTGAACGGAAGCACCACCGTTGGGGTCAACGCCACCCTGCGTGTGTCCGGAGTCGGGGAAAAGATTGAGGTCTCGGCGGCAGATGTGACCATCGATACCGAGAATCCAACCATCAGCGACTCCATCGGTCATCAGTCGGTGATTGACCTGCCTCGCGACACCCGCGATATCTATTCGTTCTTGTACTTGAACCCGAATATCACGGGGGCGGACGAACCGGGAGACTTCAAGTTCGTCGGCGGACAAAGTTATGGTGGCAGTTTCTCAGTAGACGGACAGCGCTCGAACGGAGGCATATTCGGTTCGCAAACCGACAGCAAGCCGTCGCTCGAAGCAGTCGACGAGCTGAATGTTCTCTCCAACAGCTTTAGCGCCGAATACGCGGGCACGGCGAACATTCGTATTACCACCAAACGCGGGCAAAATCATTTTCACGGTTCGGCTTTCTACAACAATGCCAATTCGGCGTTAGCCGCTCTCTCGCTGCAGGACCTTGCTGGAATCGCGGATTTTCAGCCGAACGCATTTGCCTCGAAATATCCCACGCCCTATTTCAACATCAACGATCTCGGAGGATCCATAGGTGGTCCTGTTAAAGGGCTAAAACGTACGTGGTTTTTTGCGGCTTATGAGCGGGACTACGACGTTTCGCCCGTGAACATCTCGACCACAAAACTTGCTCATCCGTCGCTTTGGACAGGAGATTTTTCCGGGATGACGGACAATAGTGGGTCCAAGCCAGTGTATAACGAACCCGACGTGCCCGCTGGTGTCGTGCTCACAGCACAAGAGATTGCAGACGATACGGTTGGTGGCGCCGGCCAGCAGTTTTTGAAAATACCGCCGCGGCTCTTGAACCCGTCGGTTCAAACTCTGATCACCAAGTACTTTCCGCACATCGGCGTAACGGCGCCTATTGATCCGACGACCGGGAGGATTTCTCCGAGCTACCAAACCCAGATGCCGGGACGGGACACGCTGGACACCGGTTCTCTGCGGCTCGACCATGACTTCAGCGAAAAAGATCACGTTTATGCCAGCTATAACACGTCAGCGGAAGCCAGCGCGACGAGTCCGGTTGTGTCCCCTTACACGGGACTTGGTCTGACGCAAAACAATCGTCAAAACCAAACCGTGCAACTTTCTTACACTCGTCTCTTTACGCCGACTCTCGTCAACGAAGCGCGCGGTGGATTCAACAAGCAGAATCTGCTGGAACACAGCAACACCACGTTGGAAGGTTTCCTTTCCAGCATCGGTTTTGACGCGGCTGATATCGCTTCTTATGGCTCGGTCGTAGGTCAGTTTGCGCTCAGTACCTTCGGGCATCCCGCCATCAGCTTCAACAACACCTTTGCGACTTTCACCAACGGCGGGCGCAACACATATCGGCCACAGAATCAGGATCTGATCACTTTCGGAGACACTCTGACCTGGGTACGGGGAAAGCACAATCTGCGAATGGGAGCGGATTTTGTGCGCAATCAGGCGGTGGACGGGTTTGCTCTGAACCGCGGAAACCCCCGAGGCTCGATGACCTACACGAACCCCACCACCTGTGTCGCCGCCTGCCTTGACTCAAATGCAGACCCATTTGCAGAGTTTCTGCTGGGCCTGCCCCCCACGAGCGCGAGCTATGTGTTGCAGGCGCGGCCTCCCATGAATGTCTATAACTGGGAGGAAGGATACTTCGCTCAGGACGACTGGAAAATTTCGTCCAAGCTCACATTGAATCTGGGTTTTCGCTATGACCTGACCACCCCTTTTGTCGAAAAGAACGACCTGCTGATCAACTTCGACCCAAACGGCAAGAATCCAAACGGAAATCCGGGAGTGTTCATCATTCCCTCGGCGAAGACTTTGCCCTACCTGGACACGCGGATCGCCAAGTATGGATATATCACTGCTTCACAGGCGGGTTTGGGCCGTGGTCTTGTCCGTACTGACAAGAACAATGTTGCACCGCGCCTGGGCTTCGCGTACAAGATAGGGGATAAATCAGTGTTGCGCGCGGGCTGGGGCGTCTTCTATCCAACCTCCGCGGCCCAGGGAATCCGGGACGCCATCGGAACCAATCCATTTAATCAGGGCGTTACATCGCGAACTACGCTCGAGGGTTGGCCAACCGCTTCGCAGGATGGGATCAGTCCGATCACCGGTGGAACCCTAAAAGGGTTTGGCAATTCTGTTACCGCGAACGCCATACCCATAAACATCCAGACGCCCCGAATCCAGCAATACAACGTTACATTTGAACGCGAGATCGTTCGCGATGGAACTTTGCGAGTGTCTTATCTCGGCACCCACATGGACGGCTTGATTGCAGGTAAGGACTTGGATGAACTTGCTCCGAATACCACTCCTTTCGGCACTACCCAGGGAGACGGTGTCACGATTTGCGATCCGACGCAGGGAGACTGCGCCTACTCGCCAGCCGACCTGGCTCGACTACCCTTCCCGCTGGTGGGAGAGTTTCTGCTGACTTATGGAAACTTCGGGCATGCAAACTCCAACTCCTTCCAAACCGAATTTACACGGCGTTACAAGAGCGGCCTCATGCTGGATGTTTCCTACACATATCTCGATCAGAAGAGCAGCGCATTGGACACCGCTAACTCCAGCCTGGGGGGAATCGGCTACAACCCATTTAGTCCCAACTCGGATTACGGCACCGATGGCTACGTCTCCAAGCACCGTTTCATTGCCTATGGACTTTACGATCTGCCCATCGGAAGGAACCATAGAATTGGCGATTCATTCTCCAGGCTGGCTGACACTTTAATTGGCGGCTGGCAGACGACGTTCAATATGTTTGCCAAATCCGGACAAGGTTTCACGCCGTTCTGGATCTGCGACGACTGTGATCCGGTAGAGCCGGGGAACATTGCGGTTTCATCGATCGATGCAGTGGGAGATTTCAACGCCGAGCCCTCATTCCGGCCGCTAGTGTTGAACCACAACATCAATACCGGGAAAAAAGGGAGTAACGCCATCATTTGGAACGCCGGTGCGTTTGGGCTGCCCTCGGTCGGAGCGGACCTGTTAAGTAATCCAGCCGTTGCCAAGAGAAATATGCTGACCGGGCCAGGCGCCTGGGGCGTGAATTTGGGTATTCACAAGGCCTTCCCAGTTGGGGAGCGCGTGGTTGCGACCCTCGGAGCTGATTTCGACAATATTTTAAATCACCCCCTGCTTGCGCCGGATGCCAACTTCGGGGGCGGTGGGGGCACGTTCTCACAACTGGGCGACTTTAACATCAGGGTCGACCAAACCACTGGAGCGGTGCTGCCGATTGCAGCTTCCGACGTCAACATCAATCCTCTTTTTGGCCAACTGACAAATAGTTTTCCCCAGGAAGGCGTGCTCAGCCAGCGGACCATTCGTCTGCGGCTGCGAATCACTTTCTAGCCCGCTGGCACCAGGCGGCATGCAGTTGGGAAAACACAGGGGTGCGCGCACTGGAGTTAATGCATGCGCATCAGTCTCAGGAACCGATGAAACTCCATATCCTGCGCGCATTGTTCGTGATGGTGTGCTTGACCGGAGCTTTCGCTGACCGGCCAGGAGGGTTTCGCGTCCTTGGACCGGGCGGCGGCGGGGCTATGTTCAATCCCATCATCAGCCCCCACGATGCGAAAACGGTGCTGGTCTCCTGCGACATGACCGGCTCCTATATCACCCATGATGGAGGGCGTACTTGGCGCATGTTTAACTTGCGCGGCGTCGTGAATTTCTTTGTCTTCGACCCGCTAGATCCGAAGACGATATATGCCCACGCGACGGGATTGTGGCGCAGTACGAATGGTGGCGAACGGTGGGATCTGGTCTATCCCAGTCCTTCCGCGGTCAAGGGTATGAAGATGAGTTCGGATCACGCCGACGAGCAGATTCTTGCCGACCCGGATCCATTGGGCGAGATCGCAGCCCTGGCGGTTGATCCTTCCGACTCCAAGACTCTTTATGCCGCCGCTGGGACGAAGGCGAGTCCCGCGCTCTTTGTTTCGCGCGACTACGGGAAGAGCTGGCAAAAGCAAATGGACTTGCCCGATGTTCCGCGCCGTCTTTGGGTGGACCCGAATTCCGCGGCCGATGGCCGTAACTTGTTTCTAGCAAGCGGACACGCGATCACAGTGATCAGTCCCGGAGGAGTGCGCAGCTTCCCGGCTCCCACGCTTGTCAGTGACATTTCGATGGGTTTTGATTCGGGCCCGCAGCCGACTATCTATGCCACTTCGGAGCAGGGCATCTACGTTTCGAACGATGCAGGGGCGAATTGGCGCAAGAGTGACCTGCCCGGTGCGGGAGCGAAAGTGCGTGCCATCGCCACCAGCCTGCATCATCCGGAGACGGCATACGTCTCCTACGATCATCTGAGGGCCGATGGAGAGTCCTGGACGGGCGTGGCCAAGACCACCAACTCTGGTTCCGATTGGAAGTTGGTGTGGAAAGAATCAGCGGTGGCGGCAAAAAACGTGAACGACGCGTGGATCACGGAGCGCTTTGGGCCCGCTTGGGGAGAAAATCCTCTAGCCCTTACGGTAGCTCAACAGGACGCAAATCTGGCGTATGGTACGGACCTCGGAAGAACCATGCGGACCAGCGATGGAGGCGCGACCTGGACAGCGGTGTATTCGCGCAAAGTCGACGACTCCGGCTGGACGAGCCTGGGTCTCGACGTCACCACCAGCTACGGAATCCATTTCGACCCGTTTGATCGAAAGCGCCAGTTCATTACCTACACCGATATCGGACTCTTCCGCAGCGGAGACGGCGGCGTCTCGTGGACCAGTTCAACGGCCGGGGTGCCCAGAGATTGGATGAACACGACCTATTGGGTCGTCTTCGACCCCAAGGTGCGCGGCCGGATGTGGAGCGTTAACAGCTATACTCATGATCTTCCTCGCCCCAAGATGTGGCGGCATAACTCGGTTTTGCATTATAAGGGTGGCGTTTGCCGCAGTGATGACGGCGGAAAGCACTGGACCAAGTCCAACGCCGGGATGGACGAGACCGGTGCGACCCATATCCTGCTCGATCCCACCAGCCCAGTGGATGCACGAGTATTGTACGTAGCCGGTTTTGGCCGAGGAGTCTACAAAAGTTCAGAC
>DATKFH010000021.1:0-18718 GCA_035511455.1 Candidatus Sulfotelmatobacter sp.
TGCCGCTCAACACGACGGAAGTTCTCCTCTTTCTCTTCCTTCTCGATCTTGCGCTCGCCATGGACGGTCAGGGTGGTGTTCTCGATGCGGACATCAATGTCTTTTTCGTCGATGCCCGGAACCTCAAGCTTCAGAGTAATGCTGTGCTCGTCTTCGTAGATGTCCACCGGCGGTGCGAAGCTGGTGGTCGTCAAGGCTTCTTCCGGGCCTTCGGCGCCATACGACTCACGGAAAAGACGGTTCATGCGGTTCATGCGGTCTTGCTGGGTGGAGAACTCACGGAAAGGCTCCCACCGGGTCAGTAGTGTCATAACGCAATTCCTCCTTCAGAGGGAAGCTAAGGGGAAAGACTTCAGATGGGCTGACTTAGTTCAGGGGACCTGAAAGAGTAAGAAGAGGTAACTCGCTCAACTACAATGCTAGGCTTGTGCCCTACGATTGTCAAGCGTCGCAGAGCAAGTGGAGCAAGTGGAGCAAGTGCGAGCAAGTGGAGCAAGTGTGAGCAAGTGTCGCAGTGCAAGGTTGGATCGAGAAACCAGAACCGTTGGGCGCTGTTCTGGCTGGGGTTGCTATTTCTTTAGAAGCTCGCCCTCGAAAATGACTCTCAACTTCTTCACGACCAAGCAGGGTTTTTGCGTTAGTCAATACGATCGAATAGACGACTTTGTTGCCTTCAACCTGAGCCGTAATGAACGCCTCCTCGTCCAGCTGTCTTGGTAGGTGAATTTCACTCTTCTGCCATCTGCAAGCGTTTTTGTCCACTCGTCGCTCGGCATTCTCAGTTACTCCACGAACGAGAGCATGAATGTCGCTTGAGCCTTCGCATGCGTAGAAAAACGCGTTTCACTGGGGTACTTGTTGCCCGTGACTTCGCGGTACATGCGTTTCGATGCTAGTTTCTTTGCAGCCGGCCATGCAGCCGCTATTATCCTGCTGCGTATTTTGCCAGACACAAGGACACAAGGAGACTTTCCGCAGCCGATGCACAACCCCTTCCTTAGCCGTGCTCTGATCTTTCTTCCTGCCGGACTTCTAGCCATTTGAATCGACTCCGAATCGCAATCGTTCTCCAAGGACAGCATTAAAACAGAACGGCCATTCTTGCATAACTGTCGCTTACAGATGGGATGCGCTCATTGAGAATTGGGCCAAGCCTATCCTCTACCGGAAGTGAGCGTCTGCAACTGTCGCTGCCAAGTCGAAATTTCGATCCGAGACACAAGGACGACTTCGCCGGAGTCCCATCGGATGTAAAAAAATAGGAACCGGCAGGGGGCGGTCGGTCTTATATAGGGGAATTCCGTCGCATGGCGACACGGGTGACTGTGCCCAAATTTGTGCCTAGTGGCCGTTTGTTTTCGTTTGATTCTCGCCAAGCAGTGGAGCGTGAAACCCGCATAAATACAGGGGAAGCACATCCGGCACAAACTGCGCTAAACTGTTGATTCTTCGTTCGAGTTGAACTTAGGATCTGGCGGGAAAAACCGTGGGGGTTCGAGTCCCCCCTTTCGCACCAATCTTATCGCTTGGCCTCGAATTTTCTCTGTAATTATCGGTGGTGCCCGATTTGCTGGGGATGCGTCGACGCGTTTTGCTGCAGAATCATCCGGGCGCGTTGCGGAATTGGGGACGACAAGAAAAAGGCGAGCGGCCCGATACACCGGGACCGCCGGACAGCCGAGGGCGGCTGTCCCCACCTAGGCTGGAGGAAGGAGATGAAGCGTAGAGCAGAGGCCGCTTTGCTGGTACTGGGCTTTTTGCTGGGGGTGCCTTTCCTTTTGGCCCATCATGGGCTGGCCCAGTTTGATACGACGCATGTGGTGAGCCTGCAGGGGACGGTTACGGATTTCCAGTGGATCCAACCGCACGCGGTGATTCACGCGGATCTGAAGGATGACAAGGGTAAGGTTGCGAATTGGCTGCTGGAGTTGGGAAGCCCGACCATGCTGGGGCGGCACGGATGGAGTCCGGATTCGTTGAAGCGCGGAGATCGTGTGACCGTTTTTGGGTTTCGGGCGAAGGACGGGTCCGCTTATATGTCGGTAGGACGGATCGAGCTCTCCGATGGAAAGTCGCTGCCGGGGGCTCCCTAGAGATGCTAGACCTGGTGCCGTTCTGCAAGTGGCTGGAACAAAGTTGGGTGGGCGGTGGTGTGCGTGAATCATCGTGGCTGTTTCCAGTGATTGAGACCGTGCATTTGCTGGGGATGGCGGCGTTGGTGGGTACTGTTGGCGTTTTCGATTTACGGCTGTTGGGGTGGGTGATGCGGGGGGAGCGGGTTTCGGAGCTGGGCGCGCGATTGCTTCCCTGGGCCTGGGCAGGATTTGTGATGCAGGTGATTACGGGAGTGATTTTGTTTTCGTCGGAGGCGGTGAAGGTTTACGGCAATCCCGCCTTTCGAATGAAGATGTTGTTGATACTTCTGGCGGGGGTGCATGCGCTGATTTTCCACTGGGGCGTGGAGAGAGATGTGGCGGCGTGGGACGTCAGTGCGGTCTTACCTGCTAAGGCCAAGGCCGCGGGGGCTATCTCGATTCTGTTGTGGATTGGGATTGTGGCGGCGGGGCGATTTATCGGATTCGTGTAGCTCTCCGCCTTAAAAGCCTTAACCACGAAGGACACTAAGGACCACTAAGGAATCGCGAACTGCACGGAGAAAATCTTCGGGGCGATTTCATTTTTGGGTGGCCGAACTTTCACGTCTGTAGACGCGGACGTAGTCGACTAGCATCGACTGCGGGAAGGGACTTGATACGTCGGGGTTGCCGGGCCAATCGCCTCCGACGGCGATGTTGAGCAGCAAGAAGAAGGGATGGTCGTAGATCCACTTCGTTCCTGGCGGGAGTGCGGCAGGAGTGCGAGTGGCGTAGAGGTGATCGTCGACGTAGAAGCGGATGACCTTGGGCTCCCATTCGAAGAGGTGAAAGTCATCGGCGAAACTCTGGCCGGGTGGCAGGTCGTAGGGAGCGGTGATGCCTTTATCGCCGGAGTATCCGGGGCCGTGAATGGTGCCGTGAACTATGGCGGCCTCTTTGCCAATGTTCTCCATGACGTCGATCTCGCCGTCGGTGGGCCAGCCGGCTTTGTCGATCTGGTCGCCCATCATCCAGAAGGCGGGCCAGATTCCCTGACCGCGCGGAATTTTGATGCGGGCTTCGAAGCGACCGTACTCCTGGGAAAACTTGCCTTGAGTCTTCAGGCGCGCTGAAGTGTAGTTTCTGGTGACGCCGTCGGAGCCGGTGTACTTTTCCGCGAGCACCTTGATGACGAGGTTGCCATGCTGCTGGTAGGCGTTCTGCGGGCGGGCGGTGTAGTACTCCAGTTCGTGGTTGCCCCAGCCGTTTCCACCGGTTTCGGTGACCCACTTGGAGGAATCAACGGGGGAGCCGTTGGGGGCGTTGAATTCGTCGCTCCAGGCCAGGGTCCAGGAGGAAGATGTGGGTTGCTGGGTGGTCTGCGCGGCGGCTAAGGTGCACGCCAACAGAGGGATTGCAGGAGAGCCAGGCAGCGAGATTTCGAGGTCATTGCGGTTTCCGAGAACAACTGTACACCTTGAGGAAACCGTCAAGGCTTCGCTAGACGAGACAGGCCCTTTCGACCCCGCGAAAATCCCCATTTCGCGCGCAAAGGACGCGCGCGAGAAACGAGGCACCCGCCTAAGGATCAACTCGAAACATCACTGCAAGATGCGGTCGAGCTTCACTCGACCGGACAACCGAGGGCGGCTGCCCCTCCATGATTCGACTTATCCCCCATAGTTACTCCACTGAACTAGCGGAGGCCGAGATTGTTCGCGGCTAAGTCTACGATTGTCTTCGCGATCGTCAGCGAGGCCGTGGCGGCTGGTGAGGGGACGTTCAGCACGTGCAGGACTTTGCCGGAGGGGACGAACTGGAAGTCGTCGACCAGGGCGCCGTCGGGCTTGAGGGCCTGGGCGCGGACGCCGGAGCCTCCGGGAACGAGGTCGGGCGCGGCGATCTCGGGGAGGAGGCACTGGAGGGCCTTGACGAAGGCGGGCTTGGACAACGAGCGGTGCCATTCATCGATACCGTTACGCCAGTGCTGGCGGGCCATGCGCCAGAAGCCGGGGAAGGCGATCGATGCGGCGAGGTCGCGCAGGCTGATGTCGGTGTGACGGTAGCCTTGACGTGCGAGGGCAAGGACGGCGTTGGGGCCGGCGTCGACTCGACCCGTGATGCGGCGGGTGAAGTGCACTCCGAGGAAAGGAAAGCGCGGGTCGGGAACGGGATAGATGAGGGCTCGCACCAAGGCGGCGCGCTCGGGTACGAGGTCATAGTATTCCCCGCGGAAGGGGATGATCATTACTCCTGGGGCGTCGCCGGCCATGCGGGCGATGCGGTCGCTGAAGAGGCCGGCGCAGTTGATGAGCGCGCTGGTGGAAAATGCTCCGCGTGAGGTCTCGACTACGATTTCGTCGGACGAGCGGCGGATGTTTGTGGCGGCGGCGGAAGTGAGAACGGTGGCGCCGCGGGCGGAAATTAGCTCTGCATATTTCTCGCAGACGACAGCGTAGTCGGTAATGCCGGTAGAGGGCACGACCAGGGCTTGGAGACCCGCGGCGTGCGGTTCGATGTCGCGTAGTTCGTCGGGGCCGATGAGGCGAAGTCCGGTCAGACCGTTGGCTTCTCCGCGCTGGCGGAGGTTTTCGAGGCGCGGGAGTTCGTCAGGGTGGGTGGCGACGATGACTTTGCCGCAGACGTTGTGGGGGATGGCGTGCTCGCGGCAGAACTCGACCATGGCCGCGGCGCCGGTTACGCAGAGACGGGCTTTCAGCGAGCCGGGCTTGTAGTAGACGCCGGAGTGGATGACACCGCTGTTGTGTCCGCTCTGGTGGCGTGCGACGCGGTCTTCTTTTTCGAGAAGCAGGAGACGGAGATGAGGGAAGCGGCGGGTGATCTCCAGGGCGACGGCGAGGCCCACCACGCCGCCGCCGATGATGATTGCGTTGTGACGGGAATCGGTCATTGAGCTTCGTGCGGAATAATTCAACGGGAGAGCGGGAGGCTCATGTAACAGAACTCTTGCGGTCCCTCCGGAGCCGATCTAGCAGCATTTCTTTCGCCCCTTCGGGGCTTGCTCTTTTTCCACTCGCTTTCCCACGGCTTGCGCCCCTTCGGCAAGCTCAGGGCAGCTGTGGGCTTTATTCTGTCGCCGCTTCGCGGCTGGATTTTGGTGGCTTCATGACTCCACCTACGGAGGATCGATCGCCGCACACCGAATGAACGCGGAGCACGGATTAGTTTACGACGAGAGCGACTTGGGTGCTGTGGGCGCTGCCGGACGAAGTGACGGTGATGCTGTAGTTGCCTCGCGGGTACCCTGGTGCCCCCCGCCGCCACCACCACCGCTGCTGACGCCGCCGCAGGAGAGCAAGGTCAGGAACAGAAACAGCATTGCGATTGATCCAAGCAATCGACCTCTGCGTCGTGTGCCACTTCCGGCGACCGCAACCGAACCGATGACGATTCCTGGGAAGAACGTCCAGATAGCGTAGACGAAGCTGCTCGAGCGCCACAAGGCGACGGTGGTCGGGGTGGTTCTGATGGTCATCACCACAGTAGCTGGAGAGTCGCCCGGCGTGACTGGCACAGCAGGATTAAAGGAACACTGCGCCAGAGCGGGCAAGGAGGAGCAAGTAACGGTCACGGCGGCATTGAACGAAGAGCCGACGGCTGAATGGTGAGGTTGTAGGGGCCGCTCGTTTGGCCTGCATGCACGGTCTGGCTGGGCGTGGCGGAGCTGATCACGAAGTCCGGGATCACGGCGAGAGGCAACTGGAGAGTGTGGCTCGGCTGTCCGGAAGCACCAAAGAGCGTGACATTCACCGTGTACGCCGCGGGCGCCGTGGTCTTGGGCACGTTCAAAGCTTCGGTCAGCGCAAGAACTGTGTTCGCGGTGATCGCCAGCGGATCGGATGGCGTGACGGCACACTGAGCGCCTGCGATCGCGCTGGCATCGCAACTGGCATTGACCGTGCCGCTTGTAGTTGGGGGTGACGGAACCGGTGCAATGGTCAGACTGTAGGTCCAGTGGTCTGGCCAGAGGTGACCGCCGAGAACACTGCCACCAGGTTGACTGTTGAGGGGGTCCAGGTCACGCCATCGGGCGAGGAGTAGACGCCGTGATAGCGAATCGCAGCGAAGAATAATCCGGCGCTGGCGTTGTAGGCGACCGAAGTGGTGGAGGCAGCGACGGCGGTGGCGCGTCCGGCAAGCTGGTGGTAGTCCTGGGTGCCGTTTCCGGTGGCATCGGAAGCGAGCGGCGCGGGGCCGATGGGTGTCCACCCACCGGCGGATGCCGCGGCGGCTCCGTCGGCGCGCAGGGCACGCATTTGGAGCTTGGCCTGATAGGCGCGGCGGCGGAGTTCGGCGGAGGGTTTGGGAAAAGTCGCGGCGCCATCGCGGGCCACAAGCGGGCGCCTGCAGCTTGTACAATCGGCTTTCTGCGGTCAGATGGAGAACAGTCGAAATGAGCAAGTTTGTTCTGTGCGTAATGATCGTGATCGCTCTGCCTTTGAGCGCACCATTCACCGCGGCTCAAGACGCAGCCAACTCACGGGAGTTGGTGGTGGCGGCGGCGGCCGATCTGAGTGCTGCATTGAAAGAGCTGGCCGACGGCTATGAGAAGCAAACCGGCGTAAAGGTGAAACTTTCATTCGGAGCTTCCGGGGCATTGACGCAGCAGATTCAAAACGGGGCGCCGTTTGATATTTTTTTCTCGGCCGACATGGATTATCCGCGGCAACTCATTTCTGCGGGCGACGCCGACGGGGCGAGTTTGTATCAGTATGCGGTGGGCAAGCTGGTGCTTTGGGTGCCGGCGGATTCTGCGCTCGATGTGGAGCACAAGGGCATGAACATTCTGCTTGATCCGGCGGTGAAGAAGATTGCGATCGCGAATCCGCAACATGCTCCGTATGGTCGCGCCGCGGTTGCGGCCTTGAAGCATGCCGGGTTGTATGAGCGGCTGTCGGACCGGCTGGTCCTAGGGGAGAATGTATCGCAGGCGGCGCAGTTCGCGGAGTCCGGGAATGCGCAGGTCGGGTTCGTGGCGCTGGCGCACGCCATTGCTCCAGCGATGCGGGGCAAGGGCAAGTACTGGGAGGTTCCGGAAGAGTATCATCCGGCTCTGGCGCAGGGGGTAGTGGTGCTGGCGCACTCGCAGCATAAGAAACTGGGGGGGGAGTTTTTGGTGTACATGAGGACGAAAGAGGTGGCGGAGTTGCTGCGCCGATACGGGTTCGCGCTGCCATAATAACGAGGTTTTGGTCGAGGATTTCGGTGGGATGTTAAAAGCCTCCCTCAGCGGCTAAAGCCGCGAGTTATACGGCTTGCGGGCGGCACGGCTGAAGCCGTACCTTCCCAAAGACAGTTCCGAAACCGGTTTCGGCAAGATGGCATGGCAATCGATTTTGGCCGCGCAAACGACACCAACAATGAACGCAGTCCATCATGACAATTGACTGGCAGGCATTCTGGCTGACACTGGAACTGGCGGTGGTGGTGTCGGCTGCGCTGCTCGTGCTGGGGCTGCCCATCGCTTATTGGATTACGTTTTCCAACTGGCGCTGGAAGTTTCTGGCGGAGGCGATTGTCGCGCTGCCGATTGTGCTTCCGCCGACGGTGCTGGGATTCTATGTGCTGGTGGCGCTGGGGCCGCTCAGCCCGCTGGGACGCTGGTGGGTCGCGCTCACCGGACACACGCTGGCTTTCACCTTCAGCGGGCTGGTGATTGGGTCGATCCTTTATAGCCTGCCGTTTGCGGTGCAGCCGTTTGCCGCGTCGTTCGCGGGCGTGGATCGCCGCCTGATCGCGGCTTCGGCGACGCTGGGCGCCTCCCCGCTGCGGACTTTTTTTCGCGTGATCGTGCCGCTGTCAGTGCCGGGGCTTATTACGGGGGCAGCACTGAGTTTTGCCCACACCATGGGAGAATTCGGCGTTGTGTTGATGGTGGGCGGAAATATTGCTGGCGTGACGCGAACGGTCTCGATTGACATCTTTGACCGAGTGCAGGCGTCGGACTACTCGGGCGCGAATCAGACGGCGCTGCTTCTGCTGGTGCTTTGCTTTGTGCTGCTGGCCGTGGTGTACGGTGCCAATCGGAGAGTGTGGATGATCGGACCTGTAAAATGAGCGACTCGCGCATTGCCGAAGCCAGAGCCGCGGTCGCGCCGTCGGCTTGCTGTCCTGATGCCACCCCCCCAGAGCCGGTGCTCGGCGTCCGCTTCCGCAAGCGGTTCCCGGCACAGATCCACGAATTTGTTCTGGAAGTTGAATTCACGGCGGCGGCCGGGTTCACCATTCTGTTCGGGCCGTCAGGGGCGGGTAAGACGACTCTGCTCGATTGCGTTGCCGGGTTAGCCAAGCCAGAATCGGGATGTATTTCCATTGGCGGCCGCCCCTGGTTCGACGCCGGCCGGGGAACCAGTCTTCCCGTCGCAAAGCGGCAACTGGGATATGTGTTTCAGAGCCTCGCTTTGTTCCCACATCTGACGGTCGAGGAGAATGTGCAATACGGGCTCGCGCATTTGCCGGAGTCAGAGCGACGGGAACGCGTGGCGGCAATTCTTGGGGCTTTTCGTGTTTCTCATCTGGCGCAGCGCAATGTGCGGGAAATCTCCGGGGGAGAGAGCCAGCGCACGGCGCTGGCGCGAACTCTGGTGACCGATCCTTCGCTGTTACTTCTCGACGAACCGCTGGCGGCACTGGACGCGGCGACCAAGGCGAAGATTATTGACGATCTGCGGCAGTGGAACCGAATCCACAAGATTCCGATTCTTTATGTCACGCACAGCCGGGAGGAGGTCTTCGCTCTGGGCGAGCGCGTACTGGTGCTGGACGCCGGACGCATCGTGGCGCAAGGCACGCCGCATGAGGTCGTGACGGCTCCACTGCAGGAGACGGTGGCGCAACTGGTTGGCTTCGAGAATACTTTCGATGCCACGGTGGAGGCGGTGCATCCAGAGCGCGGGACCATGAGAGTGGCTCTGGCAACGACAGGGCAGACAGGGCCGGTGCTGCTCGAAACTCCGCTGGTGCGGGCGGGAGTGGGATCGTCGCTGCGGGTGGGAATTCGGGCCGGAGACATTCTGCTGGCGACTTCCCTGCCCCAGGGATTGAGTGCACGGAATGTGCTTCCGGGACGGGTCCTATCATTACAGCAACGCGACGTGATCGTGTGTGCGCGCGTGTTTTGCCGCCTGGAGATGGAAGTCCACCTCACGCTGGCAGCGCGCGATTCGCTGCAGCTCGCGCCGGGACGCGAGGTGTGGCTGGTGATCAAGACGCATTCTTGCCACTTGATGCAGAGGTAGAGGTTCGATAAGAATGGCCAGCCTGGACGCGACGTCCGACAAGAAGAGATCTCGAATTGCGACGTTGGTTGTCGTCTGTCTAGCGGTAGCTGTAGCAGCACGGATCGCGATTCCGTATCTTCGCAGCTCGCTCTGGCAGGGATACATGGACTCCGCGATCTTCACGCTCCGGACGTTGTTCAGCGAACAGAAAGATTTCACAAGGGCCCACCCTGACCGCGGCTACACCTGCTCGATTTCAGAACTGGATTCGAACGCGATGCTTAGAGAAATTTGCGAAAAGTGGGCAGAGAAACGGCTCCGCGTTTGAGATTGATGGTCAGGAGAAGACGGAAGCTGGCCCCCGCGAAGCATTCCAGGTTACGGCCCGCCCGCTGCACGCCGACATGCCGGCTTTCTGCACGGATCAATCTGGCGTCATAAGGTCCGATGACGGAGGATCGCCAGGAAAATGCCCGCAGAGTGGGCGCGCCTCTCTAATACCTAAATCTACCGCCGCCGGAGGGTTTCGCTTCGCCGTTCCTTGCGTTTTGCATTTCTTGCTGCTCCATCTCGATCACTGTGACCCACTGGCCTTTCCGTTCTTGTGAAAACACGATGCGGCCGCCGAGTATCTGCGCGGCGGCGGCAGCGGGCACGTCGCGGTGGTAGCCGAAGAAGCGTCGCTTGAGATTCGTCCAAGTCTTCCAGCGATCGAGCAGCGGGTGCGGGGGCTCATACTTCGTGGAGAAGACGAGCGCGACTTCGAAATTATGGCGGAATTCGGCGGCGGAGAGGAGTTCGTCGAGGGAGAAGTCTTCGAGGCGCACGACTTGCACGGGGCGCGTGCTGTAGCCGAGCCAGGGACGAGTCAGTTCGTCCGAGGCGGGCCAGGCGGTGAGAGCGCGCGCCATGGGGTAGCGGGCTTCGAGGAAGCGCTCGGCATTCTGGTGCAGGACGATGTAGTCGCGGTAGGCGAGATTGTCTTCGGGGGAGAATCCGTAGGGAGGGTTCCAGAACCAAGCAGCCACGAATGAAACCGCCACTACGCCAGCGGCTGCGGGCCAGTAGCGGAGACGGCGGCGCAGCGTGGAGACGGCGAGGATGATTACTAGCGGCACGGCGGGGAGCATGTAGCGAGCAAGGACGGCGCCGCCGATCAGGGCCATGGCAACGACGTAAGCGGCTAACACTACGAGAAAGACTATTTGCACTGGAATTGCGATGCGTTGGCGCTCGACAGCAGTCGAGCCTTGCTCGACCAGACAGCCGAGGGCGGCTGTCCCCACATGATCTCTAACAGGGACCAACAGCATTGCCAGGAACATGCTGAGCGTGAGCAACCACAGGTGCAGGTAGCCGAAGGCTTGCCACAGGCGCAAGGCGAGCGCTAGCAGGAATCGCAACGGGTTGAGCGTGGCGGCGACGTTGTAGCGGAAAAACTCTGGGTTGCCGAAGATGTATCCGGTGCGGGAATAGTGGTAGGCGTACCAGAGGGAGAGCGGGAGCAGAGGAAGCGTGAGTGGGAGAATCCGCTGCAACGAGGCAGTCGAGCTGCGCTCGACCGGACAGCCCCTTCGACTTCGCTCAGGGCAAGGTTGGGCGCCTGTCCCCACATAGTTCTTCCAGCTTTGCGGCGCCAAACGCTGCGGCATAAGAAGGCGCAAGAGTTCCCAGGCGGCCAGGGCCAGGGGGGCGAGGATTGCAGTCTCTTTAGCGAGGGCGGCCAAGGAGAACCAGATCGCGACGGCGGTTGGGCGCTCTTCCAGATAGGCACACAGGGCCCAGAACGTGAGGCCGGCTGCGGCCAGATCCACCTGGGCCAGCGAACTCTGAGCGAAGAAGACCGGGTACAGCGCGGTGCACAGTGTTGACGCGATCGCCACCTCGGGGTTGGCGGCGCGGTGGGCCAGGCGGAAGAGTCCCAACAACGAGAACGCTGCTACCACCAGCATCGCCGAGCGCGTCACTAGCGGCGCATAGCCTACCAGTTTCCACCATAAGGCAATCCACGCCAGAGCCAATGGAGGATGTGCGTTGGAGACCGTCGAGTGAGGGATCAGACTGCCGCTGAGAAATATGTCGCGGGCGGCGGGAACGTAGTAGCCCGCTTCGTCCCAAAAATATGGAAGCTGCAGTAGGGGGGCGTGGAGTAGAAAGATCGTGACGAAGATGACAGCGAACACCAGAGCCGGGTGCGGGCTGGAGGATCGCATGGGAGAGGCTATTCTACCTGCCGGGATATGACGTGCGTCATGGTGTCGGCCCGGAAAGATCAACAGCAACACCAAGATCAACAGCAACGCCAAGATCAACAACAACGGCGGCGGACAGGAGTGTCCGCCCCACATTCGTTCAGTGCACTGGGCCTTGCGGGCCCATGCGGGGATCTAGTTTGATCTCGCCGAAGGCGCTTTCGTAACCGGCCACGTTTTGCTGCAGAAGTCCGAGTAAGGCTTTCGCCTGCTGCGGGCTGAGGTAGATGCCCTGGAAATTCTGGATCTCGACCTGGGTCTCGGTCTGCTGCTGCAGCGTCCCGAAGACCAGAAAAAAATCCCAGATATTGACGCGCATCTGCACGCTGTTGGCGTAATTCTCGCGATAGTCCGAGGCGTTGGCTAGCTTCACGTTGGGTTGGGTTGGAAGACTCATAGGGTGGAAGTGTAAACGAGTTTCTGGCTCGGGAGGGGAAAGGCGCAGGGTTGCAATCAATAACCGAGCTGCTGCGGCGATGGTGCAAGTGACAAAAACTGTCACCGGAGTGATGGTTTGCGGCTGGTAACAGAGTCGGCCTGCAGATGCAAAACCGCGGTTCCAGTCGTGATTATTGCTGAAAATAAGGCACTTGCGCTGGCCGATCTGATTACTTCGGGGAGTACCGAGTGGTGCGTAAAGTGCGATAGAGTTAAGTGATCTTCCGCGGATTGCGGAAGCAGGGCTTACTCTATGATCCCCAATAACGATCAAGCGATGGAAGAGATCGTACTGCCTGAACATTTGCTCCCCCTGGGATCGGTGCTAGGGCAGGGAGTTTCGGCACTCGACCTGTGTATGGTGCTGGCCAAGATTTTTCGGGTGCAATACAGCGAAGTGGCGTTGCTGCGGCTGGAAAAAGGGCTCCTGCGGTTCATATTTCCTGAATACCTGCGGACCACGGGCGCGATTCCGCTGTCGAGCAAAGCGGTGGCCGCGCATACGGCGATCAGCAAGAAGGCCGAGATTTTTAACAACTTCGCCCGGGTGAAGCACGCCAGCATCTTTGAAACCATTAAACCTGGAGCGACTGAATCGGACGAACCGGCTGCGCCTGCACCCATTCAGAAACTGATGTCAGTGCCGATCATGGATCAGGGATCGAATGTGGTGGGTGTGATCCAGATTTCGCGCAAGGGACTTGATCCAAAATTCGCACAGGATTTCAGCCGCGAAGATCTGCACGATTTGGAGTTGGCAGCTGGGCTGCTTGCTACGGCGCCGGCGCTGCTGGCGAACTAAAACCAAATGTGGGACGGACACTCCTGTCCGTCGCTTTTGACTTTGGGGTTGAAGTTGGGGCAAATCCCAACATTGAAGAAACCAGCCAGATCGTCGATCATCCACAACCACAATAAAGGCCAACACCAAGATCAAAGGCGACGGGCAGGAGTGTCCGTCCCACATCTTGCGGGTTTTATTTCTTCAGTGAAACGCGCAGATCCCCTCCTGTCATTTCTTTTGGCTCGTCGACATCGAGCATGCCGAGAATTGTGGGCGAAATATCGCGCAGGGATCCGTTCGGTTTCAGTGCGAACTGTTTCGCGTTTTCCGATACCACGATAAATGGGACGGGATTGGTGGTGTGTGCGGTGTGCGGGCCGCCGGTGGCGGGATCGATCATCATTTCGGCGTTGCCATGGTCGGCAGTGATCAGCATCGCTCCAGCCTTGGCGCGGACGGCGGTCTCGATGCGGGCGAGGCAGCTATCCACGGTTTCCACCGCCTTAATCGTAGGCTCAAGCTTGCCTGAGTGGCCTACCATGTCCGCGTTGGCGAAATTCACGATGAGGACATCGAATGTGCCTTCTTCGGTGGCTTTCACCACGGCGTCGGCAATGCCGGAGGCACTCATTTCCGGTTTCAGGTCGTAAGTGGCTACCTTCTGCGACGGCACCAGAACGCGATCTTCTCCGGGGAATGGCGTCTCCACACCTCCGTTGAAGAAGTAGGTGACGTGGGCGTACTTTTCCGTTTCCGCGACGCGCAGATTGCGCATCTTCTGATTGGCCATCACGTTGGCCAGGATATTCGCCATCGACTCCGGAGCAATGACCACGGGCAGGCTGAAATTCTTATCGTACTGGGTCATGCAGACGTAACGGAGATTCCTCGGGCCACGGCCGCGGGGGATGGTGGCATCGAGATCGGCGGCGCCGGGGAGATCGCTTCCGCCCTTTTCATTCAAGCCGCTGTTGCGGGTGAGGGCGCGGGTGATCTGGCGAACGCGGTCGGCGCGGAAGTTGAAGCAGATGCAAGAATCCTCATCGCGAATGGTGGCCAGCGCCTGGCCTCGGCTATGGGTGCAGACGAAGGGAATCACGAATTCGTCGGTGACTCCCTTGTTGTAGGAATCTTTCATGCCCTGCACGGAATCGGCGTATTTGCCGCCTTCGGCGTCGGCCAAGACCATGGCGTTGTAGGCCTTGGCGATGCGCTCCCAGCGGCGGTCGCGGTCCATGGCGTAGTAGCGGCCGTTGACGGTCGCGATTTTGCCGCAGTTGTACTCACGCATCTTCTGTTGAAGTTGTTCGAGATAGCCCGCGCCGTTGGTGGGCAGCGTGTCGCGGCCGTCCATGAAGGCGTGGACGAAGACACGATCGAGGCCATTCTGTTTGGCCATTTTCAGCAGGGCGTAGAGATGCGCCTGCTGCGAGTGCACGCCGCCGTCGGACACAAGGCCGAACAGATGCAGGCGGCGCTCGCCGGTGCGGGCGTGCTTCATGGCGTCGAGCAGCACGGGATCGGAGAACAGTTCGCCATTCTGTATCATCAAGTCGATGCGGGTGATGTCCATATGGACGATCCGGCCGGCGCCGATGTTGAGGTGGCCGACCTCGCTGTTGCCCATCTGGCCTTCGGGAAGGCCGACGAACGGGCCGCTGGTGTGGACGAGCGTGTTGGGATATTCGCGCAGCAGGCGATCGTAGGTGGGCTTGCGGGCGAGCGCGATGGCGTTGGCTTTGGTTTCGGCGCGGTATCCCCAGCCATCGAGGATGATTAAAATGAGTGGTTTAGGACGGGTCATTTTTCGAAAAGTTCCTTATGAAGTTTGCCGCGGTCGAGATAGCTGGCAATTTCAGACAGAATTCCCGCCACAGTCCCTACTTTTGGTCGATCGTGCGCTGGAATAGTAAACGTGGTGTGGTGTTCCCCGAAGTGTTGATGTGAGGGGGAGGTGGCTGCCGGTCTGCCGTAATACTTCGTAAGAGTAACGGCGCAGCAATTTGGCCAATTCGTGACCGGAAAGATCACGAGGCAGCCTCACGCAGAAATAACCTCATCCTTCACGATGTGAAGCCGGATGACGGATGGGGCCGTCTTATCGTCGAAATGACTCCGGACCGCGTCGCGCACTATGGTCTTCAATTCATCCATGGTTTTGCTTGAGTGAAAATAGCGTGACCTAGCGCCCGGGCTTCGTAGCCCCCCTCAGGCGAATCGTGCACCGAAAAGATAATTTCACTGTCGGTCATGGCTGCAATTATATTCCTCAGCTCGTTATCCTCTCGATTCAGCGCCGCACAAGCTGGTTATTCAAACTGCAGCACCACAATCTCCGGATTCGAACCCAAACGCAGCGGCGGTCCCCACGTCCCGGCTCCGCTCGACGTGAAAACCTGCATCTTCCCGATCCGGCTGAGTCCGTAGACGAACTGGCGATACATTTTTCGAGCAAACCAACTCCAGGGCACGAATTGGCCCAAGTGCGTGTGCCCGGACAGCTGCAACGAAACGCCCGCGGCCTCTGCAATGGCCGGATGGTCTGGCGCATGAACCAGCAGAATGCTGGCGCGCTCCCGGTCCAGGCGAACGCTCTTCAACGCCGACTCCAGATGCTCGCCCCGCGTCGCGTTCCGGTAGGGCACGCCGACAATCTGTAGTCCGTCGGCCTCCACTTTCTCATTGTTCAGCACTCGCACGCCCGCCGCTTCTACCGCTCTTAAATATCTACTGTCGTCTCCAAACTGCTCGTGGTTGCCGGCGACGAAATATACGCCATGCGGCGCGGTCAACTGGTTGAGCGGTTCCGCCGCCCGGTCCGCATCGATCGCGGTGCCGTCATACAAGTCCCCTGCGATAAAGATCGCATCCGGTGCTTCACTCAGGATCATTGCGACCATGCGGCGTAGAAAACTGCCGTTTCGCACGTGGCCCAGATGTAAGTCGCTGATGAGCGCCGCCTTCCGCCCCCGCCAGGCATCCGGCAGGTTCGCGAGACGCACTGTGGTGCGAGTGATCCGCGTCCAACTCGCATTGACGACTCCCGCGATGCCAGCCACCAAGGCCAGCGCAAAAAGCCATTCCACCAGGCGATGGAAGTTCACATGCTGCCCGGTAATCGTCGCGACTCCCAGGATCGCCCACGAAAAAATTGCAGCGATGAAAAGAAAGGTCAGCAGGCCCAACCAGATCGCCGCCGCCCGGTAGAACACACGCAGAACTGGATTGGTGTAACGAAATGCCAGAACTGAAGCGAAAACAAAGCTGACCGAAAAGACGCCGACAACCAGTTTGATCCAGAGCGCGCGCTCCGCCGCGCCCGCCGAAAAGCTCCAGGTCTCATAGAACAAAAGGTGCGTCAGGAAAAGAACTGTTTGAATGACCACTATGAAGCCGACTAAACCGCGTCTATGGCGCATGAACGATTAGATTCTTCAGAGTGCCATTCCGATTGAAATCTACACGACACACCCTTTATCCCTTGTAATTCAGCGCCTTGAGACCGAGGAACCTGGCCGTCCCGCCTAACTCTTCTTCGATCCGCAGGAGTTGGTTGTACTTGGCGATGCGGTCGGTTCTTGAGGCGGAGCCGGTTTTGATCTGGCCTGCTCCGGTGGCGACTGCCAGGTCGGCGATGAAGGTGTCTTCGGTTTCGCCGGACCGGTGCGAGATCACCGACGTGTATCCATTGCGGCGGGCCAGGTCGATCGCGTCCAAAGTTTCGCTGACGGTGCCGATCTGGTTGACTTTCACCAGAATCGAGTTGGCGACGCCTTTGTCGATTCCCTCCTGCAGGAACTGGATATTGGTCACGAAGATGTCGTCGCCGACCAACTGGATGTTGCCGCCGAGTTCTTTGGTCAGATTTTGCCAGCCGTCCCAGTCGTTCTCGGCCAGGCCATCTTCGAGCGACACGATGGGATAATCATTCACCCACTTCGCCCAGTACTTCACCATTTCGTCAGAACTCTTGGCAGACTTGTCTGATTTCTTGAAGACGTATTTGCCATCCTGGAAGAACTCGCTGGTGGCTGGGTCGAGCGCGATGGAGATTTCTTCTCCGGGCTTGTAGCCAGCTTTGGCGATCGCCTCCAGTACGACTTCGATGGCTTCGACGTTCGATTTGACCGAGGGGGCGAAACCGCCTTCGTCGCCGACGGCGGTGTTGTAGCCGCGCTTTTTCAGAACGCCTTTCAGGGTGTGGAAGACTTCGACGCCCCAGCGCAGCGCTTCGGAAAAGGAAGGGGCGCCCACGGGCATTACCATGAATTCCTGGAAGTCGACGTTGTTGTCGGCGTGGGCTCCGCCGTTCAGGATGTTCATCATGGGGGTGGGCAAAGTGTTGGCGCCGGCGCCGCCGAGATAACGGTAGAGCGGGGTCTTGTAGCTGTCGGCCGAGGCGCGGGCGGCGGCCATCGACACGGCTAGGATCGCGTTCGCGCCCAGACGGGCTTTGTTGTCGGTGCCGTCGAGTTCGATCAGCTTAGCGTCGAGGCCGCGCTGGTCGAAGGCGTCGTAATTTGCCAGGGCTTCGGCGATTTCGCCGTTCACGTTCTCGACGGCCTTGAGGACTCCCTTGCCGACGAAGCGGTGGGTGTCGTCATCGCGGAGTTCGACGGCCTCGTGCTCGCCGGTCGACGCGCCGCTGGGGACGATGGCGCGGCCGAATGAGCCGTCACTCAGAAGTACTTCCGCTTCAACAGTAGGATTGCCGCGTGAGTCCAGAACTTCTCGTGCATGAATGCCTGCAATGTTTGACATAGGTAAGTCACTTTCCTTTGATTCAGCAATTAAGACAAGGCTGGCGTCCTCGATAGTCACGACCTCGGGGAAAGTTGCTATTCACCGAGATCCGGCGCCCATAAGGTAGCCTTTGCCCCTATTAGTCTTGCCCATGCTGTTGTGTGAGACCAACGATTATATCGGATGGACATCAACGCTATATGATGCGGCGCATAGCTGTTCGTGACGATTTCCCCCTCCGGGAATGTCCGACTGGCCGAGGCGGCGTGGCCCTTGTCGCTGCTGGTTCCCCTGTCCGTCCGCGTATTGTCGCGACTTGCTGGCTGGTCTAGAGTTAAATATTGTTTGGGATTTTTTTGGAGGCACCTCATGAAGAAATCGATGTTACTGCCTTGCCTGCTGCTGGCAACGATGCTGGCGGCCCAGACTAGCGCGCCCGTGCCGGCGGGGACCGCCCTGACGGTCCGGTTGGATACGACTCTCGCCACCTTCAGTAACCGGGCGGGAGATCCTTTCCGCGGGAGCATCACGCAGGCGGTTGTCATCAACGGGCAGACCGTAATTCCGGCGGGGACGACGGTCGAAGGGCGCGTCACCAAAGTGAGCGAACCGCGCCGCATTTCGGGAAGGCCGACGATCACCATTCTTCCTGAGGCCGTGATTATGCCGACCGGCGAGCGCTATTTTCTTGACGCCACACTGACAGACACCAACATCCCGGGAACCGATGTGAATGCGGAAGGGCAGTTCAAGGGAACCGGCCACGACCGGCGTGATGTCGTTGAGACCGGTGGCGGTACGGCGGGTGGAATGCTCATTGGCGGGCTGATTGGCGGAGGTCCAGGAGTCCTCATCGGGGGTGCGGTGGGCGCGACCTCGACGACGGTGCACTGGCTGGCTAAGCATCGTTCGGCGACGTTGCCTGCAGGGACGCAACTCACGCTGGAATTGAATCGGCCGCTGACGATGACGACCGCGGCTCCGGCATCGGGGGGCGGCAGCAAGTAAAAGAACTATCCATCCTCTAATCGGGATGGGGGGGACAGTTGGGATAGAAGTTCGGCGCGCCGGCTGTAGGTGGAGGGTTACCAAGTCCGCTCTTTCGATTGCGAATTGGGTTCTCATTTCCACCGTGGCTGCGTTTCCGAAGGCCCCCCTATAATCCCGTACGGCCGGATTTCCCAG
>DATKFH010000022.1:0-162382 GCA_035511455.1 Candidatus Sulfotelmatobacter sp.
ACGGATTTACGCTTCGCACAAGTCGATCATGTTCTCGCGCAAGACCTGCTACTTCTTCGTGCGTCCCAAGCCGAATTTTCTCGAAGTCTGCGTTTTCCTCGGTCGCACGCTGAAGGCTCCCCAAGTGCGACGAAGCGACCCCGCATCGAAGTCCAAGGTGTATCACATCATTCAGATCAAGCACCGCGATGAAGTCGAGGCACCGATTACTGACTGGCTTCGGGAAGCCTATGGGCTTTCTGATGTGCTCGCGTCCAAGGGCAAAGTTCGAACCCACTCTGTTAAGAAACGGCGACGGTGACATCCCCATCCTGAAGCAAGCCAAAACCGAGTACGCGAAGCTGCAATAGCCGCCGCTATCACTTAGTCACTGACAGTGCTGGGAGGGGATGCTATGCGTCGAAACGAGCGTTGAAGGTCGTGCTTGTATTGGTGGGACTGCTCTTTACGCAATGGTCTATCCCTTAGTGCTGTTTGTGAAGCAAGAGCCCGCGTTGGCGATGCAGATGAGCCTTTATGTCACACTCGGCATTTTCCTGCTGCTGGCAGCCCGAAATCCATCCGCCAATCGGAGCCTCATCGCGTTCACGGCATGGTCGAGCTTCGCCCACGCAGTTCTTATGGCGGGGCAAGCCCTCGCTAATCTGATTGCTCGTGGAGAACTCATCGGCTCGGCTGTGCTTGTAGTAATCGGCGTAGCGTTGATCACACTTGCTCCGGCGAAGCAGCCAGTTGAGCGACATTCTGAGGCAGCGGCGTAGGCACTGGAGAGCAAGCTACATGTGCATGTTCGGCAGCGCCTTGCCTCGTGAACGCCTCGTCACAGATCAAGCAGAGGCGCATGGTCTCACCAAGAACGCCGTAGACCTTGCCAATCTTGTCGGGGTTTGCGAACACTACCGTTCGAATCTCATCAAACATGCTCGGCTCATCAGGTTCTTTAAACATGTGCCTCCCGCCTAATGCTGGCACCCTCAAGCAAAACCGGGGAATGAGAATTGCCGTTCGCCTCCTTCATCAGGCGGCAGACGCTCGCCCGCGAGATGCTGTGCTTCTTTGCGACTTGCGTCAGCGACATGCCGGAACTGCGGTCTTGAATCACTTGATCGACTTTGTCATCGCAGAGGTAAAAAGCGGAAATCGGAACAAGCTGAATGGCATCTGGCAGCCCGACAACGAAGACGCGAAGGTCGGACGAGTTGGCTACTTGCTGAGGTGGATGGGCGCACTCGGCGACGAGCAACGCGTCACCGAAGTAGCGAGTCGGCTCCACAAGGAACATCGAGCACGAGAGAACGGATACCTGTTCCGTTTGCTCTATTTCAGCCACTCACATACGAAGCAGGCAGTGCCCGCTGTCGTTCCGCAGATTACGTTTCGGGAAATCGCAGAGTTCATCGTCACTCTACGAACGCCAAGCTGGAAGGTGTACGGCATGGGCGTCCGGTCGCTTCATGGGCAATGGGACAAACTGATCCGCGACATCTGGGATATTGGTAACCCGGACAGCCAACTGTCAGAGGCACAGAAGATTGAAGCTATTCTTGCGCTCCTCGCGGACTGACTCCTCTCATGCTCTTGAACTCGTCTGGGGTGCCGAGGCAGGTTTTGCGGGGTGCCGTCTATCGATCTCCTCCATTATTCGTTCTGCCCACCCGCATCGGGGGTCGTAGGGGTTCTTGCTCTCGCACTTTTCCCTGTTGTGACGCCGATACACTCTGAACGACATGGCTCCCTCTCCGAGGGGACTAGGGACAATCGTAGGGACAATTCGGAGGGGAAGTCAATGTTACGCAGGTTTTATGCGGGCTAAAGAATGGCTCCTCAGGTAGGACTCGAACCTACAACCCTTCGGTTAACAGCCGAATGCTCTGCCATTGAGCTACTGAGGAGTGTGGACGGTCGGGCACTGGAGGCTCGACCCTCGGCTATCGATGTTCATCATAACATTTCGGGGCGGATCGTGAAAACAACAACTCTCCGCCCCGACGGCAAAAGGGTCTTCTCCTTTCGTGTTTCTGATACGCTAGGCCGTTGGGCCGGACCATCCGCTCGCCCCGCGCCAACTGCTGTTTCTGAGGTCTTCATGTCCGGAGGTTTCCGTTTGCTCGTATCGTTCTGTTCCCTGTTGTTTGCCGTCGCGGCGGTCTATGCGGGAAGTGATTCCCAATCGTCTCAAACTCAATCATCGGCTCCGACCGCGCCTCCCAAGGCTGCACTCAAACCTGTCATCGACGTACTTCACGGCACCAAAATCCTCGACAACTACCGCTGGCTCGAGGATGGCACGTCTCCGGAGACGCAAAAGTGGGTGGAACAGGAACTCGCCTACACCCGCGCGCTCCTGGATCCGCTGCCGGGGCGCGACGCGATCCACAAGCGCTTGACCGAATTGCTCTCGATCGGCATCGTCACGCCTCCCCAGATTGCGGGCAAGTACTACTTCTACACCAAGCGCGAGGGCATGCAGAACCAGCCTATCCTTTATGTTCGCGAGGGCGTCGACGGCACCGACCGCGCCCTGGTCGACGCCAACCAACTCGCCGCCGACGGCAACATCGCGCTGGACTGGTTCCAGCCCAGCGAGAACGGCCGCTACGTCGCCTACGGCATCTCGACTGCCGGATCGGAGATGAGCACGCTGCACCTCATCGAGACCAAGACTGGCGGGGCGCTCCCGGACATCATCGAGCGCACGCGCGCTGCCTCCATCGCATGGCAGCACGACAATCGCGGCTTCTACTACACGCGCTATCCGAAAAAAGGCGACGTCCCCGCCGGCCAGGAGATGTACAACCGCCACGTCTTCTATCACGAACTCGGCACCGATCCCGCCACCGACGACCTCATCTTCGGCGAAGGCCGCGATCCCGAAGACTGGCCGAGCGTCGCACTTTCCAACGACGGCCGCTGGCTCTTGATCACCGTATCGCAAGGGTGGACCAAGTCCGAACTCTTTCTGATGGACCTCAAGGCCGGCACTCCGCCCATCCGCGTCACCACGGGCAAGAACTTCCTGTATGGTGGCGAGGTCTATGAGGGCAAGCTCTACATCACGACCAACGAAGATGCCCCGCGCTACCGCGTCTTCGTCGCCGACGCCGGCAACTATGACCGCGAGGCCTGGAAGGAGCTGATCCCGCAGACCGACGCCGTCCTGCAAGGCGCCTCGGTCTTCGGCCGCAAGCTCTTAGCGCAGTACGAGCAGAATGCTTCGTCTCAATTAAAGATCTTCGATCTTGACGGCAAAAAGCTAGGCGACGTTTCCCTTCCGGCGATCGGCACAGTTTTCGGCACGGGCGGCCGTTGGAATCGCGACGAAGTCTTTTACGGATTCCAATCGTTCACCTTCGCCCCGTCCATTTACCGCTACGATCTGAAAGGCAACTCCACTTCGCTGTGGACCAAAGTCGACGCGCCCTCGATCGATCCTTCTGCCTACGAAGTCGCGCAAGAATGGTTCAAATCGAAAGACGGCACAAGCGTCCCCATGTTCGTGGTGCATAAGAAAGGATTGCAGAAGACCGGCCACAACCCCACCCTGCTCACCGCCTACGGAGGCTTCAACGTCAGCCTCACCCCCGCCTTCAGCCGCACCGCTTATTTGTGGATGGAGCACGGCGGCATCTACGTCGTGGCCAACCTGCGCGGCGGCGCCGAGTTCGGCGAAGACTGGCACCGCGCCGGAATGCTCGACAAGAAACAGAATGTCTTCGATGACATGATCGCCGCCACCGAGCACCTGATCTCAGAAAAATACACCGACCCCAAGCACCTCGCCATCCAGGGCGGCTCCAACGGAGGACTGCTCATGGGCGCCATGATCACGCAGCGTCCCGACCTGTTCCGCGCGGTAGTCTGCCAGGTGCCGCTGCTCGACATGATCCACTACCAGGACTTCCAGATCGCCAAGCTCTGGATCCCCGAATACGGCACCTCGGAAAACGCCGACCAGTTCAAGTGGCTCTACGCCTACTCCCCTTATCACCATGTCAAAGCAGGCGCGGAGTACCCGGCAATCCTATTCATGACCGCCGACACCGACACGAGAGTCGACCCCATGCACGCGAAAAAAACGGCTGCGCGGATGCAGTCCGAGGCGAAGAATGGAGCCAGCCACACACGGCCGATTTTATTGCGGATCGAGACCAAAGCGGGGCACGGCGCGGGCAAGCCAGTGAGCAAACAGATCGAGGAGTTTACGGACGTGTATTCGTTTCTGTTTTGGCAGTTGGGAGTGAAGGAGTAGGGGCTGGTCCCGGGTCGTCAGACGTTGGCGAGACATTGGCGGCACTGGTTCCCACCCTGCGAAAAACGTGCAGGCTGCGGCTGCCTGGGTTTTAGTCAGTAAGGAGCTCGGCCGCCGGTCAGGGCCGGATTGAATAATCTGTGACTTTCGGCGATGCCAGCGGTATCGTGCCAGCGAGCACGACCGCCGCTACGACCCTGTCTTCATTCGTGCGCATGCCGCTGGAGGAGCATGGTTCCAGGAAGGCAATTGAACATTGTCGAGGCTCCGATAGCTCTCCCCTAGGCCAGAATCGACCCACGGCCAACCTGGGCGGGCGTGCTCAGAAAGGTTACGAGCTGCCAGGAAGAAATGAGAATACAAGCTCAGGAGACAGCCGAGGACAGCTGGCGGGTTTGCCGATCATACGACGGAACGTTGCCGGCATTGAGTTGGGGAGCGAACGGAACCGGGTGTGCGCTCCAACCCGGGATAGAAGCGGTCGGGAAGTCGCCAGCTTTGGGGCAACGACCGCAGAACTGTTACGCATGGCGGAGCGGCTGAAAGCACGGCAGGTCGAGTTCGGTGGCGCCCTCGACAGTGAAACTGCCGTAGCCCACAGCGTTGTTTGATCCAGGCCTGCGGAAACTCGGCGATCTGGGAGCGTTGGGCGCCGGCGGACGCAGCCCGCGCGAGTTTCTCATTCAGTCCTCCGGAACCTGCTGAGTGTCTCGGCGTTTCACTAGGTTTGAGGACGTGTCAAGCCCAAACAGCTCCCGTTCGACCACACCCTCTTTGTAGCTCACCTCGCGCGCTGCGGAGAATCCGGCCTTCAGTAGTTCCACCACCATCAGGTCGAGCACCTCGTCGATGTTAAACGGAGAAGACGTAGCCAATGTGAGCGTCACCAGGAACGGATACTCATGGAACGCCACACTCTCATCGGAGGAAACGGCGACTTCCAGTTCGCCGCTTTTGCCCAAATAGTAGAAACCGTCGGGGTAGTTGTCGCTATCCCGCTCCTGCCACGTATCGATGGACAGTGCGCTGAAGACACGCTCCGCAGTCTGCTTGGCATCAAGTGAAGAACGGATGTATACGTTTCGCGTCGGCATCACAATCCTCCGGAGTGCACGATGCTGTCGGTCGCCGTGGGTTTCATCTTCGTGGGCTTATCCTTCGTGCCCGGCTTGAATCCCGCCGCGCTCACTTCTCGCCCCAGGTCCTTGGTCCACTTCTTGTTCCACTCTCCAATGGCCGGGTACTTTTCAGCCAACTTCCCAGCATGGAAAAAGCCATTAGAGGGCGCACAGTTCAAGTGGTCCTTGGTGACGAAAAACACATCCACGTCGCTCTTGCCCACGCCCTTCTTGTCAAAGTAGCTCCCCTTCTTCTTTGGGTTGAGCGAATTAAAGGTCACCGCACTGCCGCGCACGCCGACGGCGCTAGGCTTAATTCCTTCTTTCTGCAGCGCAGCCTCCAACTCTTGCATGCACTGCTTGAATTGCTCCTGGCTCTTGAATCCCATGGGGTAGCCACGCTCCCGCGGACTCGGGCTGGGACATTTACCCACCACCGCCGTGGCGATAACTGGTGGTGGCTTGGGCGTGGGCACAGGGATTACGGCGGGGGGAGGCGGCTGCACAGCCGGGGAGGTCGTCTTGCTGGCCTTCACTACATCGGCGAAGGTTTTTGGCTTTGGCGGGGGCGAGTCCTTTTGGCTCACAGGTTCACGCCGGTCTCCTCCACCCGACTGGTCAGAGCAGCGATCTTCTCGTCTGGGCCGAGACCCTTGTCGTTGACAATGGGCGCAGCCCATGCCGCTTGCGAGAAGTCGGCCCCGTACATCACGGTCAGATCCAGCCAGGTAGCCACGTGGTCTTCACGCTCGATTCCGAAGGCGGCGGCGCGGATACGCACCTCGCCCGAGAATTGGAGCAGTGTGTCGTCACGATTATCGGCAAACCTGGTTGGAAAGCGCCTGCGGGCGTAAGAGGCAAGCTCAACGTTTGCGCGGCGGCGCGCCTGTGCGCTCATTTCGCTCATCTGTTCAGTTCGGATGATCACAACGGCCTCAAGTATATTGTGTCAACCCGGAAAGTACCAACGCGATGTTGTCAGGGTCTGGGTGGAGTGGCCCAACCAAAACTTACTCCCGAGGGTGCCGGTTCCAGCTCTGCCTGGGCGGGGTTTCTCGCATCTTCCGCGTAAGAATGATTGCTGCCGGGAACTGGGAGTTTATGCCGTCCCTCCTTAGCCCACTACTGCTCAACCGATTAGTTCTCGACCGTCATGGCGTCGGAATTGACGGCCTTCTTGCCTGTCACTCCCTCAAGCGCGGCTAGAATGCCTCGGTTCTCGTTCTTGTCGCACTGAATTGCTAGGCCGCCCTTTTTGTCACCGTCAGTCCAAAGTCAGACCTGACGCAGTATTTCTTCGACTTAGTCAGGGGCAGGTGGCCCAGGTCAGAGACCAAAGTCAAACTCCCCACCCTAACCGAGAAGAACGCGGTTAGGATGGGGCACCCTCGCGAGTAGAAAAGTAGATTGGGCTGCCGGGGTGCGGGGTGCCTCCGGGTTTTCTTTATTCAGGTTTGCTTTGCTCACGGAGGGTGGGGCGCAGAACGACTCCCGAGGGTCCCCTGACCAAGCTTTGCTTGGGCGGGGTTTTTGATGTTCATCCGTCACAGACATATCCAGAGCTGTAGAAGTAGCATTCCCCCATTGCCTTGGGGACTAGAACGCTTCCCGGAGTCACGCCGGGTTCCTATGCCACCATATCCCCGCCCCGCAACCCCGCAGAAGCAAATAATTTAGCCCCAAGGGTACGAAAAAAT
Organism: Candidatus Sulfotelmatobacter sp.; assembly: GCA_035511455.1. Classification (GTDB taxonomy): domain Bacteria; phylum Acidobacteriota; class Terriglobia; order Terriglobales; family Acidobacteriaceae; genus Sulfotelmatobacter. The sequence continues at coordinate 7,065 of DATKFH010000022.1, forward strand.
GGATCTATATGCCGGGCCCCGAAACGAAATTGTTGCCCGCTAGGCGAAGAAAGTCCCTAGTGCGGCGCCGAGACCTCTCGACAACCGTTTTGATTTCAAACGGCTTTTGCGGTTTGGCAGGCGCTGTGCTCGTCTTCTTATAAGGATACTGAAAAACGATCACAAGGAGGCACTATGAAAGTGGCACTCCGAAAATTGCGCATCTGTTGGTGGATTTTGCCAGTCGTTTTTATTTTGCTGCTTCCTGCAAAGGTCTACGCTGGAAGTAAGGTGATGGGCGAAATCCAGTTTGAAGGGAAATCTAAAGTTGAAAAGACGTCGGGAGTCTGGGTCGACGGGCAGTACGTCGGTTACCTGAAAGAGCTGAAGGGATCCAAGACGGTTCTGCTGTTGCCGGGGGAACATGTCATCAGCGTGCGGCAGAATGGTTATCAGGACTTCACGGAGCGGGTGGCTCTGCAGCCCGGCGAGAAGAAACTGGTGATGGTGACGATGTCGAAGGCCCCGACGGGACAGATGCCCGCCGTGCTATCTCAGGTGAAAATTGCGGTGAACCCGTCACGGGCCGCCGTGTTCCTCGATGACCGCTTCGTGGGACACGTGGGAGAATTCGAGGGCGTTGGCCGGGGGCTGCTCATTGCGCCTGGAGAACATAGGATTCGAATCGCGTTGCCGGGATATCGGAGTTTTGAAACGTCGGTGAATCCGCTGCCCAATCAGAAGGTAGAGGTGAAGACCGACCTGGTGAAAGATACCGGTATCGTGAATGACCCGCTGCTGAAGCCACAGCCATCGGATCTGGCGACGCAGGCGCCAGCCCCGAGCGACAGCAGTGGACCGCAACGGCCTTAGTGCGAACCGGTTCTTGGGCGGCTTCAGCCGCGAAGTGGAATCTACAATGGCGCGAAGGGACCCATCCTTCGCGCTTTTTTGTTGATATGACTCCACACCAGCGGGACCAGCAAAGGGTCAGGTAAACTCAGCAGGTGTTTCGATTGTGCTTTTATGAGTCCTCTGGAATGCAGTTCGATCTAAGCACGGAAATGATTTTTAAGAGCACAGTTCTGGTAACCGGCGGATCGGGCTTTATCGGCAGTCACTCCATCTTGCAACTACTGGCAGCGGGCCATAAGGTGCGCACCACCGTGCGGAGTCTCAAGCGCGAGCCTGACGTGCGGGCCATGCTGAAGGAAAGCGGCACCGAGCCGGGTGATCGCCTGTCCTTCATCGCTGCCGATCTCGAAAACGACACGGGCTGGCCCGAGGCCGTTGCCGGCTGCGACTATGTGCTGCACGTGGCGTCGCCTTTTCCCAATACTGTTCCCAAGCACGAAGACGAATTGATCGTACCTGCGCGCGAAGGCGCGCTGCGAGTGCTGCGCGCCGCGCGTGACACCGGCGTAAAGCGCGTGGTGCTGACCTCGTCGTTCGCGGCGATCGGCTATGGCCACAAGGCGCAGAGCACTCCGTTCAACGAAACGAATTGGACCGACCTCAATGGCGAGGGCCTGACCGAATATGTGAAATCGAAGACCCTCGCCGAGCGAGCCGCATGGGATTTCATCGCCCGCGAAGGCGGCAGCCTCGAGCTCTCCGTCGTCAATCCGGTAGGCGTGTTCGGGCCGGTGCTGGGACCCGATTATTCGACTTCGATTCTGCTGGTGCAGCGCCTCATGGACGGCGCCATGCCCGGCGTCCCGCGCCTCTATTTCGGCGCCGTCGATGTGCGCGACGTCGCCGACTTGCACATCCGCGCCATGACCGATCCCGCCGCCAAAGGTGAACGCTTGCTTGCCGTCGCCGGCGATTTCATGTCGATGCTGGATATCGCCAAGGTGCTCAAGCGACACTTGGGAGCGGCGGCCAAAAGAGTTCCGACACGCCAATTACCCGACTGGCTGGTGCGCCTGGCCGCGCTGCGCGATCCCGCCGTGAAACTGATTCTGCCCGAGCTCGGCAAGATGAAGAATGCCACCAACGAAAAGGCAAGGCGACTGCTGGGCTGGGCACCTTGTTCGAACGAGCAGGCTATCGTTGCTACGGGCGAAAGCCTGGTACGACTCGGCCTTCTGAAGGACAGCGCGAAAAAGGCCGCATAAATAAAGGCGGAGTCTGATTACCGGCACTTAGTCCTCACCGGTTGTTCGTCCACTAACCCGCAAAATCTCTATGATTTGAAGAATCCCGTTGGCCCTTTGCGGGCGGGAGTGCATCCAAGCAAAGCGCTTTCGTGTCGAAACGGGCGCCTGGAGCCTCTCTTGAACAACTGTCCACCAAACCTACGCAACCTGGTGCTGCGGGCATTCGGCACAGCGCTGTTTTCCGTCTCCGCTGTCTGTCAGACCGTTACATTTGGTCCCAAACCGTTTCTCGCGGAAACGGACGCCTCGGTTGTGCCAATGCCGAGTTTTGACGTCTCGACTCTGCCACCCGGCACCTTTGGCGAAGATACAGTTTCCTCCGGAGTGGCTCAGGATCGGGTTCAGCATAAAGGAGTCGTTTCCCGCAGCGTGAAACGAACGCTCGAAGACCAGAAGGAACTCTATCTAGCGCCGTTCAAACCGTCGAACTTCAAGTGGGATGCGCTGGTCCTGGCAGGAACCGCAGGTTTACTGGTCGCCGACCGGCACATTGAAAACAATCTGCCTGGCGGGCACTATCAGTTCTATCAGGACAGCTCCAACATCGCGATTGGAGGGCTGGCCGCATCGCTGGCCGGAGTCTGGATTTATGGAATCAAGGGTGACCATCCTCACGCCAAAGAATTCGGATACCTGGAACTGGAAACTCTGGTCAACACATTTCTCATCTACGCGCCCATGCAGTTGATCGCCGGGCGGCAGCGTCCCGGAGAGGGCAACGGACACGGAGACTTCTTGCGTCATAGTGGAATCAATACATCCTTCCCAGGCGGACACGCCATGTTTACCTGGGCCATGGCCACGGTAGCAGCGCATGAATATCCGAAGCCCTGGGTACAAGCGCTGGCTTATACCGCCGCGTTGACGGTTACCGCAAGCCGGTTCCTGGCGCGTGATCACTGGTCGTCCGATATGTTCGTCGGTTCTGCGCTCGGTATCGCCATCGGCACACACATTTTCCACTCCCGCTGTGACCCGGAAATCAGCGATTCCTGCCGGCATCATCTGCGAAACTTCAAAATGTTGGATTCGCCCCAGCCTTCGCGCGGTGCTCTCACTCCGACCGAGGACATCCCCTTGGTCCGATAGGTAGAAGAAAAAGCAATCCGATGGAATCAAAAAGACAGACGTAAGAGCACCCGCCTCCGTGCTACGGTGTCATTTATCGGTGCTTGGCGGCTGAAACTGTGCCCAGATTTCAGGCGAGCCGCGCGAAGCAGGTAGCACACATGAAAATCTGTCCCAATGCAAAGTGCTCGGGTTTCGGCCGGATCGTATACACCGTGGCGACCCGGTGTCAGTTGTGCAAGTGGGACTTGAAACCTACGCTGCCCACCAGCGAAGTCGCACCCAGAGCGCCAGAAACCGTTCCGGCAGCCAGATAAGTACTGGGAATTATCCAGATGCCCCCAGTCGACTCCGAAAGCGTGATTTGAAAGCCCTTTCCTTTTCGAACCTTCACTGCACACCGGTCCTTGAGGCCTGGGAGGGGAGTGGCCAGCTAGATGGCGCTGTCCCGATCTTTGCGCTGCTTGCTTGACAGGAAGATCATCGAGGGTTCAACTTCAACTCGCTAGGCAAGCCGCCCCAGTGTACGCGGCAAAGCCGCTACAGCAGCTCTTCCGATAAGAGTTTGCAGTCGCGACCGCATTCGCTTTCCACGACAAAGTACCAGGAGATCCTCGTGAAGACCCCGGTGCGCACGGCGATGCTTTTACTGATAGTTTTGGCTGGTTGTGGCCTGGCATTGGGCCAGATTCCCAACTTCCGGCACATCGTTGTAATGGTGCAGGAAAACCGTACTCCAGACAATTTATTCCAGGGGCTGTGCCTTCCCCCGTACGGCACTCCCAGCGCCTGCGGAACCGGTGCGAATCAATTCGACATCCAGAGTTATGGCTTCGACTTAGCAGGAACCCCGATCCCATTGTCCCCCGTGCCTTTGGACAACCCGCATGACCCGGGTCATACCCATGCTTCTTTCGAAGCCATGTGCAACCCCAACAAAACGACCCACTACCCTTGCAGCCAGAACACGCGGCTTTCCACCACCGGTTGCCCGACTGCCTGTTCCTTTCAATACGTTGATCCCAACTCAACACCCACCATTCATCCTTATTTGTACCTGGCCCAGCATTTCGGTTGGGCGAACCGAATGTTTCAGACGAACCAGGGACCGAGCACCCCGGCCCATCAATTCCTTTTTTCCGGAACATCGGCGCCCACCGCGGCCGACGATGCGGCGGCCAGATTCATCTCAGAAAACCCCAGCGGCCTGGGCTGCCTAGCGCCACTGAACAGCGTCTACATGGTGATCGATCCCGCCCATGCGCCCGGGGAGTACGACTTAATCAACAATCCGCTTGGCACCGTGTGCTTCTCGCATGACACGCTGCCTACGCTGCTCGAGAGTGGCAAGCATACTTGGCGGTACTACACGGTAGGGGCGGTCAAGCCCGGCGTTTCCAACAACATCTGGACTGCGCCGAACTGGATTCAAAGCATTTGCCAGCCCAACAGCACTTTTACGAAATGTACCGGGGCAGAGTGGATCAATAATATCGATCTGACTCCAGCCGATGTGTTGACCGATACCGAAAACTGCAACTTGAAGAATATGGTTTGGGTCATTCCGAAAGGGCAAAACTCTGATCATCCCTCCGGAAAGGCGGCTGCCAACAACGGCGGCCCCGCCTGGGTAGCGAACGTCATTAACGGGGTAGCGAATAGTACCTGCACGGATACTGTGAACGGCGTCGCCGTACCTTACTGGCAGGACACGGCGATCATCGTGGTCTGGGATGACTGGGGAGGTTTCTACGACCACGTCTTGCCGCCATTCTTGTCTGCGCCCAGCCAGGGTCAAGGCGATTATCAGATGGGATTCCGCGTGCCCTTGATGTTCGTGTCGGCTTACACGCCTCCAACGATCGACAGCACAAACCAGTATGACTTTGGCAGTATTCTTCGCTTTGCTGAGCGGAACTTCGGCATCAAGATGGGTACGCTGGGGTTCGCGGATCAGCGCTCCACAACGGATCTAAGAGCCTTTTTCAATTTGAAGCTAGTACCAAGGAAATTCCAGATTCCCACGACGGTAAGCGCGCAGTTTTTCCTGAACGACACCCGTCCGGCCGAACCGCCTGACACCGACTGATAGGGATCGAGGCAATTCGGGCACGGAGAATGGCAGACCGTTGGTGCGACTCTGAGAAAATAACGGTTCAGTCAGGGCCACGAATTCTACTCTAGTCATCACGCGGGAGGGACATGCATGTTTGGCAAGGGCGCGCAAACCCGAGTCACGGAGATCATCGATTATCTGTGTAATGAAGTTCCCGGGCCGGAGAGGCCGGGCGTGCGGGCTTTCCTGAATCAACAGGCTGTGATGGCGACCGCCATGTCGGATCAATATTCCTCGAAGCTGGTTCAAAATCCCGGCACTGCGGATGAGCGAGCCATGCGACGCGCGATTCTGTTTCTTGACTCCCTCAACGGCGCCACGCCGGCAGAGCTTCAGCAACTTCGCAATATAGCGGCCGCACAACTGCGAGCCCAGTTGGATCGGAGGCTTCTGGGCCTGCGGTACGCCGCCGACCAAGAGCAGGGAGGAACCGGGGTGCTCGGGTTCGTTTTCAACAACAAGTTCAAGCCAGACGCCCTGAATTTCCTGGCCAATAACAACGTATTTGTGTATGGGTCCAACACCTCTGGCGTAGTCGACTGCTTTCTCGAATATGTCTGGAAGTATGCGCAATTCAAGATCATCCCTCCTCCTTCGGGGAAGGCTCACAGTTATGGCCTCAAGGCGGTCAATATCCCCGCTATTCCCTGGGACTTGGTGCCGAACCGACCGGCGCCGGGATCCAGCTTTGCAGACATTGTGGGGACCGAGCTAACCGGGGCAGACCTATTGATTTCGACGCAGTTCACGGGGTGTGCTTTCTGCTTCAAGGAGGTCGCGGGCCGGCTCTTCGCAGCTCACATCATGCCCGACAACGGACCGGGGGGGCCGATCCCCGGGTCCGGAATCGAATTGGCTCGCCAGCTCGCCGGTCAGACCGCGGGCGTTGCAGGCGGAGATTTTTCGAACGCCCGAGGGGCGGGGACCTTCAAGGTGTATGGGCGTGGTTACTCGAACATAGGGGCGCGTCCCACAGGATACGTTTACACGGGGCCGCCTTCGTCGATGACAATCATTGGCGTCCGCCGCGGCAACTGGCAAATCTATTCTCAGGAGGTCAGTGCGACCAAACAATTGTCGGTCTATCAGATTCTGTGACGCGATATTCAGAAGCGCGATCGGGGTTCATCCCTGCGGCGCGCTTCAATCCTTCAATCTCGGAATGTCGCCGACGGTTCCCTTGGCTCCGGTCATCGAACTAAGGGAATGGAGTGATTCTTGGCGTGCCTTGCTCTGCTTTCGATGCCGCCGCAGTCCATCCCTGAGATCATGGCGAATCGGCTCCGGCCTGTACTTGACAGTCGTCGTCAGTCAGAATAAACCTCTTCGTTGACCCAAAAGATGCTTCGGGAGGAGTTCCTGATGAAACTGCTTCGCTGTAGTCTCGTTTCCTGCGTTCTGTTCCTTGTCTTCGTTCTCGCGAGCACCTTCCTTGCTGCCCAGACCGATGGCGCCCCACTGGCGTATCCGAAAGCAAAAACGGTTGATCAGGTGGACGACTATCACGGAGTGAAGGTCGCCGATCCCTACCGTTGGCTGGAAGACACGGACTCGGCCGAAACTCACGACTGGGTCGAGGCCGAGAACAAGGTGACGTTCAGCTATCTCGACCAGATTCCCTATCGTGGAGCCATTCGCGAGCGTCTTACGAAGCTGTGGAACTATGAGCGCTTCACCGTGCCCGGACAGGAGGGCGGACGCTACTTCTACGAACATAACAACGGCCTGCAGAACCAGAACGTCCTGCTGGTCGCCGACTCGCTGAACGGCGAACCGCGCGTTCTGCTGGACCCGAACACGCTCTCGAGCGATGGCACGGTCGCGCTTTCCCGGACCGTCATCACCGACGACGGAAAACTGATGGCTTACGGCACGGCGGCCTCGGGCTCCGATTGGCAGGAGTGGCACGTGCGCGACGTGGACACGGGCAAGGACCTTCCCGATCTGATCAAGTGGGTGAAGTTCTCCGGCGCCTCCTGGACGAAAGACGGCAAGGGATTTTTTTACAGCCGCTACGACGAACCGAAGGAGGGCGGCGCGACGCTGCGGGATACGAACTACTTCCAGAGGCTTTACTACCACCGGCTGGGCACTCCGCAGGCGGACGACAAGCTGATCTACGAGCGGCCCGACAACAAGGAACTGGGCTTCGGCGGCTTTGTCACCGATGACGGGCACTACCTCATGATCCACGTCTGGCAAGGCACGTCGCCGAAAAACCGGCTCTACTACAAGGATCTCACGCAGCCTGACGCCCAGGTCGTCAAACTGCTCGACGATTTCGACGCCGCCTACAATTTCATCGATAACGACGGCGCGGTCTTCTGGATTCAGACCGATCTCGACGCGCCCCGTGGACGCTTGATCGCCATCGACACGCGACATCCCGAACGCAGCAACTGGAAAACCGTAGTCCCGCAAGGCGCGGACAAACTGGAGTCCGCCAACGTCGTGGACGATCTGTTTCTGTTGAGCTACCTGAAAGACGCTCGCACCGAAGTCCGCGTCTATGACTTGAAGGGCAAGTTGGTGCGCAACGTGGACCTGCCGGGAATCGGCACGGCCATCGGCTTCGCGGGCAAGCGCAAGGACAAAGAAACCTTCTACGCCTTCACCAGCTTCATCTCGCCAACGACGGTCTATCGCTACGATCCGCAGGCCGGGAAGAGTTCGATCTTCCGCCAGCCCAAGGTCGATTTTGACGCCAGCCAGTTCGAGACCAAGCAGGTCTTTTACAACAGCAAAGACGGCACGCGTGTCCCCATGTTCTTGACCTACAAGAAAGGATTGAAGCTGGACGGTCAGAATCCCACGCTGCTCTATGCTTACGGCGGATTCGACATTTCCATGACTCCATCTTTTTCCGTTCCCACGATCGTGTGGCTCGAAATGGGAGGCGTGTACGCGCTACCCAACCTGCGCGGCGGTGGCGAATACGGCGAAGACTGGCACCTGGCGGGCACGAAAGCAAAGAAGCAGAATGTGTTCGACGATTTCATCGCCGCCGCCGAATGGCTGATCGCTAACAGGTACACGTCGACTCCCAAGCTGGCGATTCGCGGTGGCAGCAATGGCGGCCTTCTGATCGGCGCATGCCTGACGCAGCATCCGGATTTGTACGGAGCCACGCTGCCCCTGGTCGGCGTTATGGACATGCTGCGTTTTCAGAAGTTCACCATCGGCTGGGCCTGGACTTCGGACTACGGTTCCTCCGATAACCCCGAGGATTTCAAGGCGCTCTATGCGTACTCGCCGCTGCACAATCTGAAGCCGGGAACCAAGTACCCTCCCACGCTCATCGCGACGGCGGACCACGATGACCGGGTCATGCCGGCGCACAGTTTCAAGTTCGCGGCTACGATGCAAGTGGATCAGGCTGGGCCCGCACCCGTGCTGATTCGCGTCGAGACCAAGGCTGGCCACGGCGCCGGCAAACCGATTTCGAAAACGATCGATGAGATGACCGATGAGTGGGCCTTTGTCGCGCACAATCTGAATATGAGTGTGGCGCTGCATTAGACGAAACTGACCCGCTACCTCCTGCCTAGCAGGTACGACGGATGCATTAGGCCCGTGGACGGACACTCCCAGGATTTGCTCGACGCCATGTATACGGCCACAATTGGCGGAGAACGGTGATCAACGCATCGAAAGGGCATAAACGATGAACCTCACCCGGTACACGCGCAGAGACTTTTCGATGCGCTTGGCGGCAACTCTGCCGGTGGTGGGACTGGCAGAAAACGCCTTAAGTCTGTCCGATCCCCAGGACGACAGAAACGGGATCCAGCACACTGCGGAAAGCATTCATCAAGAACTCGTCTTCAACGCGACGCGGAAACGTGTCTATGAAGCGCTCACCGATGAAAAGAAGTTCGCCCAGGTAACCGATTTCATCATGAAAGGTGCTGCCGCGCAGATCAGCCGTGACGTGGGCGCTGCGTTCTCGATTTTCGGGGGCGTGATCATCGGCCGCCATATCGAACTTGTTCCCTACGAGCGCATCGTTCAGGCATGGCGCGAGAAGGACTGGGATCTGGGTCTCTATTCGATCGTCAGATTCCAGCTCAACGAGCAGGGGACGCAAACCAAACTTGTATTCGACCACACGGGTTTCCCTCAGGGAGCAGCCGCGCACCTGGCGCCCGGATGGTGGTCGCACTACTGGGAACCACTCCAGAAGTATTTGGCATAATTGGCTGCAGAACAACCTGAAACGGCCTGGGCAGTCGATTCCGTGCCCAATCGGGGACGGCAACCCTCATTCCCCTGCTTCCCCTGCTACAGTGTTTGACCCTGTCAATCTGACGTGTTATAAACGCCTGTTTTGCGCAGGGCGGCCAGGACCAGGGTCTTTCTTATCCAGTCCATTTTTCGGGCCGAACCCGGCGCGAACTCCGACGCGGCCAAGCTTCACGTCTTCGGTCTTGCGGTGGAAGCGTGTTCGGAGTTCCGGCCCCCATATTCGGGGGCTCCGGAAAGTAGCGTCTTAACACGTTCGTAAATTCCTTATAAACCGAACATCTTCGGAGGGCTTCTCATGCGTACCTGGCTTGCCACCGCTGCGTTCCTGACTCGCCGCGTGGTCATAACACTTACGGCCATGGCCGCGCTGGTTACCGTCGGCGCAGCTACTGCCTTTGCCCAGCCTGCCAGCGAAGCCGCTGGCGGCGAAGCTTCCCTGAAGCTGCCCGATCTTTCCCAGGTCAGCTTTTTCAAGGGCGCCATCGACGGCCACAAACTGCTTCTGATCGGCATCCTGTTTTGCCTGTTCGGACTTGGGTTCGGCATGACCATTTTCATGCGCCTCAGGAACCTGCCCGTTCATCGCGCCATGCGCGAAATTTCGGAACTCATTTATGAAACCTGCAAAACGTACCTGGTCACGCAAGGCAAATTCATCCTTCTGCTGTGGGCATTCATCGCCGTTATTATTGCTGCCTATTTTGGATGGCTGTCGCCTGTACCGGACAAATCGGTTGGCTTGACGCTGCCCATCATTCTTGCATTCAGCTTGGTAGGAATCGCCGGTAGCTATGGCGTGGCGTGGTTCGGCATTCGGGTGAACACGTTCGCCAACTCGCGCACGGCCTTCGCTTCCCTTCCCGGCAAGCCGTATCCCGTCTACCAGATTCCGCTCGAGGCCGGCATGAGTATCGGCATGATGCTGATCTCGGTCGAGTTGCTCATCATGCTGTTCATTTTGCTGTTCGTTCCGGGCGACTACGCGGGGCCATGCTTTATCGGCTTCGCCATCGGCGAGTCGCTGGGTGCGGCCGCGCTACGTATCGCCGGCGGCATCTTCACCAAGATTGCCGACATTGGCTCGGATTTGATGAAGATCGTCTTCAAGATCAAGGAAGACGATGCGCGGAATCCCGGTGTCATTGCCGACTGCACCGGAGACAACGCCGGTGACTCAGTCGGCCCCTCAGCCGACGGCTTCGAAACGTACGGCGTAACCGGCGTGGCGCTGATTACGTTCATTCTGCTGGGGGTGAAGGAACCCAGCGTGCAAGTGCAGTTGCTGGTGTGGATCTTTGTCATGCGTGTGATCATGCTGGTCTCGAGCGCGGTCTCCTATTTCCTGAACGGCGCGATTGCCAAAGCAAAGTACGGCTCGGCCAGCGAAATGAACTTCGAGGCGCCACTGACCTCGCTGGTCTGGATTACTTCGATTGTGTCGATCGCGCTCACCTACCTGATTTCTTACTTCACCATTCCCGACCTCGGCAGCGATGCTACTCAGTGGTGGAAGCTGGCCACCATCATTTCTTGCGGCACGCTCGCGGGCGCATTGATCCCGGAACTGGTAAAAGTCTTCACCTCCACCGAATCGCGGCATGTGAAAGAAGTTGTGGTTTCGGCGCAAGAAGGCGGAGCGTCACTCGGGATCCTGTCCGGATTCGTGGCGGGCAACTTCTCCGGTTACTATCTCGGCCTGGCCATGATGATCCTGATGGCGATTGCGTATTACATGAGCACGATGGGCTTGGCGCTGGCCGCGGGGATGCTAGCTCCTGCCGTGTTCGCCTTCGGATTGGTGGCATTCGGGTTCCTCGGCATGGGTCCGGTGACCATCGCCGTGGATTCTTACGGCCCGGTCACCGACAACGCTCAGTCCGTGTATGAACTTTCGCTGATTGAGGCAGTGCCGAATGTGCGGGGGGAGATCAAGAAGGACTTCAATTTCGACGTTAACTTCGACCGCGCCAAGCACCTGCTCGAAGCCAATGACGGCGCGGGAAACACGTTCAAGGCCACGGCAAAACCCGTGCTTATTGGCACGGCCGTAGTCGGCGCCACGACCATGATTTTTTCGATCATCATGGCGCTGACCAACGGCCTTACCGACACGGAGAACGTGGCCAAGCTGTCGCTGCTGTATGCGCCGTTCTTCCTGGGTCTGATCACCGGCGGAGCGATGATTTACTGGTTCACCGGTGCTTCCACGCAGGCCGTGACCACGGGCGCCTACCGCGCAGTCGAGTTCATCAAGGCCAACATCAAACTCGAGGGCGTGGAGAAGGCTTCAATCGCTGACAGCAAGAAGGTCGTCGAGATCTGCACCAAGTACGCGCAGAAGGGCATGCTGAACATCTTCATTGCGGTGTTCTTCGGCACCCTGGCTTTCGCCTTTGTCGATCCGTTCTATTTCGTGGGCTACCTGATCTCGATCGCGATCTTCGGCCTCTACCAGGCAATCTTCATGGCCAACGCCGGCGCGGCTTGGGACAACGCCAAGAAGATTGTTGAAGTTGAGATGAAGCAGAAGGGCACGGAACTTCACGCGGCCACGGTCATCGGCGACACGGTCGGCGATCCGTTCAAGGACACTTCGTCGGTGGCGCTGAACCCGGTGATCAAGTTCACCACGCTGTTCGGTCTGCTGGCCGTCGAACTGGCGGTGAAGCTGGCAAGCGATCAGGGCACAGGCCTTACTCGAATACTGGCGCTGGCCTTCTTCGTCGTTTCGTTCACCTTCGTATACCGCTCGTTCTACGGTATGCGGATTAAGCAGGGCGGAGAGTAACCAGTCACCGCGGAAAACAGGAACGCCATCCGGCGATCTGGATTGCGTTTTTCTTGGTCAGAGCGGGCAGGCGGCAAAGGCGCGGTCAGTAGATCTGTTTCATTTTCGCCTTTACGCCGTGCGCGAGTTTTTCAATCTGTTCCGCCTTCTTGACGGCATCGAGCGACATGACGGTCTGGTCGTTCTTCGCCAGGTACTCTTTCAGTTCCGAAGTGAGTTCCAGCATCTTCTCGGTGTCGCGCCTGATCTCAAGCTGGCGCTGCTGATTGGCCGCCGCGGCTTGTTTTTTTTGAACGTCGTCACCGGACGTTACCGGAACGTTTCCCATACCCGGTCCCTGCGAGACCGAAGGCGGCAAGTGGATTTGCTGCGCGCGCATCGTACCAGCAGCAGCCAACCAAACCAGCAGGGTTAAGGAGAGAGCACATACCCTGAGCATCACGCGCCTCCTTCTGCGAAAGGGCCAGATGATGCACGCGCTTATGACGCCGCAGACTGAGCCCGTATGGGCATTATGGCGCGAAGGGCGAGTCAACACAATAGGTCGAGCAATGTACTGCGCCAGGGCGAGTTTCGCAGATACCGGTCTATGTGCAGAGCGCGGGGCTGGCTAGATCCTTCCACGATTGGGTCGAGGATGCGCCAGCCACGCGCGCGCACGGCTGTCGTCAAGCCTGCACCAGGACGTTAGCGGCGATCCCAGTCAAGTTGGCGGCGGTCGCGATTCAAATCGCGGTGGTCACGCTCCAGTTCGCGCCGCTCATGGCGGGCAGCGCCATAGTTGCCGTAGTAGAGGTCGCGGCGGAGTTCGCGGCGATCGTGCCCGATTTTCGCCTCGTCGTGCCGCATATCACGGCGCAGTCCGCGATCTCCGTCCCAGGCAAGCGCGGGCGCCACACTGAGTCCCACCAGTAACATTATTCCAGCAATCGCGCGTTTCATCGGTTTTCCTCCCGCCGCTGTTTGCGGCTTCTGGGAAATGAAACCCGGCGTGAGGGAGGGAGTTTCGCCACCGGATCGAAGACAAGTCATTGGCCTGCGGGCAACTCTTTTCCGTGAGGGTACATCACCGGAAAGCTTCGAGCCGAATCCAGGGGCTGCTTAGTTCGGACCTTTCATCTTGTCCTTCACACTTTTAGCCAGCTTCTCGATAGCCTCCGCTTTCTTGACCACATCGAGCGAGAGGACGTTTTCGTCAGACTTGTCCACGTACTGCTTCAATTCAACCGAGAGTTTCAGCAATTTGTCGGTGTCCGTCTTGAGCGCAGCGACCCGGTCCTTGGCGGCTTTCTTCTCCATATCGCGGGCAATACGAGTGCGCGCATCGTCCCCGTCGGCGACTGGAGGATTGAGGATTCCCTTGTGTTGGGGCGGCGGCAAAGGCGGAATCTCTTGCGCGATAACAGGGACGGCCAAAGCAGCAAGGAACAGCAGAGTGCGGAATGTGGGTCGCACGGAGACCTCTCGGAGAGCCAGCGCGCGCTACTCTATGAAAATTATACGTCGGCGGAATGCGGGAAGAGAATGCGCGGGTACGCCAAAGGGACAAGCAGGAAGCTGATCAAAAAAACCAGATACGGGATCTGGCTTTCGAGTCTTAAGTGGCGATCTTACCTGGCGATCAGAGGGTACTCATGTTGGCCAGGAACTCGCCGTTCGACTTGGTTTTGGCCATTCTTTCCACCAGCAGTTCCATCGCTTCCACGGGCGAAAGCGGGTTCAGGACTTTGCGCAGGACCCAGATGCGCTGCAAGTCTTCTTTGGGAATCAGCAATTCTTCCTTTCGGGTACCGGAGCGCTGAATGTCGATCGCCGGGAAGACGCGCTTGTCGACCAGCTTGCGATCGAGGATGATTTCGGAATTGCCCGTGCCCTTGAATTCTTCAAAGATCACGTCATCCATGCGGGAGCCGGTATCGATCAGGGCGGTGGCGATAATCGTGAGGGAACCGCCCTCTTCGATGTTTCGAGCGGAGCCGAAGAAACGCTTCGGGCGCTGCAAAGCGTTCGAATCAACGCCGCCGGAGAGCACTTTACCTGACGGTGGAACGATCGTGTTGTAAGCGCGCGCCAGACGGGTGATCGAGTCGAGCAGGATCACGACGTCGCGTTTGTGTTCGACCAATCTCTTAGCTTTTTCGATCACCATTTCGGCGACCTGCACGTGGCGGGCGGCTGGTTCGTCGAACGTCGACGAGATCACTTCGCCCTTCACCGAGCGCTGCATGTCGGTGACTTCTTCGGGGCGCTCGTCGATGAGCAGAACCATCAAGACGACTTCGGGATGGTTTGCGGTGATGGAGTTGGCGACGTTCTGCAGCAACATCGTCTTGCCGGCGCGAGGCGGCGAGACGATCAGGCCGCGCTGTCCTTTGCCGAGGGGCGTGAGCAGGTCCATGACCCGGGCACTGGCGTTCTCGCGCGAGGTCTCAAGCTTGATCCGTTCTTGCGGATACAGAGGCGTGAGGTTGTCGAACAGGATCTTGTTGCGCGCCTCGTCGGGCGATTCGAAGTTGACCGCTTCAATCTTCACTAACGCGAAATACTTTTCGCCCTCGTGTGGAGGACGCACCTGGCCGCTGATGGTGTCGCCTGTCTTGAGGTCAAATTTTCGGATTTGGGAGGGCGACACGTAGATGTCGTCGGGTCCCGGGAGGTAGTTGTAATCGGGTGAGCGCAGGAAGCCGTAGCCGTCGGGCAGGATTTCCAGCACGCCCTCGGCAAAGATGTGGCCTTCTTTTTCGCTCTGCGCCTGCAGGATTTTGAAGATGAGATCCTGCTTACGCATACCGCTGGCACCGGGCAGATCCAAGGTCCTTGCGATCTTGGTCAACTCGGTTATGTTCTTTTCTTTCAGTTCAGCAATGGTCATGATTCACCTGAACCCGTGCACTAGACTTTATTCGTTAGTGGCAACGGGAGATTTTCAAAAGGAAGGAGACTCAGGGAAGACGCAAATACCACCAGGCAGGAAGGCGGGGCTGGGTTAAGCAGCCCGCCGTTGTGCCTCAGCAAAATTCTCTGGTTCCGACAAAACCTCTTGCCGCTGTGAGCCTGCGATGCGGTCCAGCACTCCGTTCATTGTTTCCTGGATTCGGGTGCTAGGCCGGTGGAACTTTCGCGTGGCCTTGGAGGCAAGCTGACAGAGCATATACCGGTTCCGCAGAGTTTGTAAAGCATCAAACACGCGATCAGAGCGCATGTGGCTTATTTCTCCTTAGTTATGATTGTGGCCTTCCGCCTTCGTCCTTCCGCCACAGGAGGGTGACCGGAACCCCAGTTCCGACCTAAGTCACTGATTCCGAGTAGGATGCAAAGGATTAAGCGTTCAACTCACTTGAATAGATGCACGCCAGGATACGGAAGATGCTCGATTTTCTGGACTTGGCTCCTCAGGCGCAGGCGGCTAAAAACAGGCCCAGAAGCTACCGGACGTACCCTAGAACTGGTTAATGTAAAGGCAAGCGGGAATGAGGTCAAGTATTTATTTGTCAACCGGGCGGGATGCCATCGAATTTTCCCGTTTTTGGGACTACCTTTTCTAGGCCCACCCCCCTTGGTCCATTAGAATCATGGATTTGGAAAACGAGAAAATGCCTAGGCCAGAATCATGTGGGGCAAGATCTTCTATCCAAAGGGGTTAGCGCGTCTGGTTGTCAACGAGCGGCTGCTTTAAATGACAGGATTGGGCCAACGGGAGGTAAAGTCAACGAAGAAACGCGCCGGTTAGCGAAGTGGGTTCCCGTTGTAGGAAAATACACCTATGACAGGAGTACGGATGGACTTGTGGCTGTGGGCCGCTCGGTTCTTCAAGACGCGCACCCTGGCCAAACGAGCCTGCGAACTGGGCAGGATTCTTTCCAATGGGCAGGTTGCCAAGGCGGCGCGTGAGGTTCGAATCGGCGACATGCTCCGGGTGAGCAATGAAGGCGGAGACTTTGACTTAGAGGTGTTGCTGCTCAGTGAGGTACGGGGTCCGGCTTCGGTGGCGCAGACGCTCTACCGCGAGACCGAGGAGAGCCGTGTGTCGCGCGAGAAGGTAGCGACCGAGCGGAAGGCGATGCGGCAATTTGAAATCTTGCCGTCAGGCAGGCCGTCGAAGCGCGACCGACGGCATATCATCCGGTTCAGGGGCAGAGGCTGAGGCGATTCCGCGGCCAGAGTCGCCTCCTACTTTCGCGCCGCCTCGATCTCATCGGCAATTCGATCGATGTGGTAGACCTTCCGCATTCCCTCCAGCAGAGCGCGGCTGTCCACCGCGATGGAGCGGTTCTTCGCCGCGTCGTAGCCGTAGTCGCCGCCCAGGGAGAAAATGTTGCCGTCAAAAAGCAGGCCGACGACGTTGGCGTCCTTGTCGATCACCGGGCTTCCGGAATTGCCCCCGGTTGTGTCATTCGTAGTAGACACATTCATGGGTGCCGTTAGATTCAGCGACGGTTTAGCCTTGAGCCAGCTTTCGGGCAGGTTATACGGCGGCGCTCCGGTCGCTCGCTCGAACAGGCCTCCGATGTTCGTGTAAGGCTCAACGAACTTGCCCTCGGCGTTTTCGAAGCCTTTCACGGTCCCGTAGGACAGGCGCAGAGTAAAGGTCGCGTCCGGATCGACGCTGGTCCCGTAAACGGCAAAGCGCGCTATCGCAATTTTCTCGGCAGCGGCTCGTGTCGGAGCATCGACGCGCGCCTCGTTTTCTTTGCGCACCGCCAACAGTTCGTCGTTGATCGAAGCCGCGAAGCGGATCAGTGGATCGGTCGAGGCAGCCACCGCGCTTTGGCCACCCTTGTAGAACTCTTCGCGAACTTTCGGATCCTCCAAATGCGTACCGGTCACCAGCCGGTGCGCGAGTTGCTCGGGAGATTCCTTGCCCAGCATCTTTTGCACGAAGGCGTCGTCGGCTCCCAGGTCGCGTCGAACCACGGTGAACAGGAATGCGAGGTCAAGCTCCTCCAAATCCTTGTAAACCGGGACAGCGGCCGTCAACTGCTGCTGCACGTTGACCAGGGCTTTGTCCGTATATTCCGGCAGGCGGTCCCCGTTCGGCTTGGTGCGCTCGGCGGCGGCACGCACCAAAGTGACCGCATCCCCGAGCAAACCCGTGCGGAAAGAACGGGCACCCAGTGTCGCACTTCGCACAAAGAGCTGCGAGCGCACTTGCTGGATTTTCGCGATGTCGTCCCAGGCTGAAACATACGCGGCGAGCTTTGGATCGGCTGCCGTGGCTTTGCGCAGTCGTTCCTCTTCCTGCACTTTGGTGCCGAAGAATTGAGGGTCCAGCAGGGCCAGTTGCCGTCCGAAGAAAACCTTGAAACTGTTTTCCAGGAAAAACAAATCGTCGTTGGCCTCGCGCGCCTGCTCCGGACCACGAGTCACGAACACCTCCAGTTGCCCGCGGCGCTCGGCGACTTCCGGGTTCCTGATGGGATAAATGGTGTCGCGCTCAAAGGCCAGTTGGGCGTTGGTCAATTGACGGAAGGTGCCGCCCGGGTTCCCGGAGACGAAAACCAGATCGCCGTCTTTGGTCCCGTTTGCGCTCCAGCGCAGATAATCGCGGCTGGCCACCGGCTTGTCTCCCTCATAGGCGCGCACCAGGCCGATGTCGAAATCGTAGCGGGGAAAATTGAAATTGTCGGGATCGCCGCCGAATTGCGCGACGGAAAACTCCGGCGCAAACACCAGGCGCACGTCGTCGTACCGCTTGTACCGGTACAGATCGTAGATTCCGCCGTGGTAGAGCGAAACCAGGTCGCAGCGCACGCTCGCATCGGATCCACAGCTTTGTTCCAGCTCCGCTCGTTTCGCGTTCAGCGCCTTGTTGGCCGCGTCGCCGGTCTTGCCGGACATTGCTTCCAGCACGTCCTTGGTTACGTCGCGAATTTCAACCAGTTGATCCAGCTCGAAATCGGGGCACTTCTTTTCGTCGGCCGGCGTTTTTGCGGAGAAGCCGTTTTCCTCAAGATTCTGCTGAGCCGTCGACAACTGCTCCACGCATTCGACTACACAATGGTGATTCGTCATCACCAGTCCCTGGGGAGAAATAAACGACGCCGAGCATCCGCCGGCGATGCGCAACGAAGAAAGGCGCACGTGGTCGAGCCATTCCCGCGAAGGGGTAAAGCCGTACTTTGTTCCCACGGTCTTGGATGGAAAATTGTCGAACGTCCACATGCCCTCGTCGGCTTGCGCCGCCTGAGCAAACACCAGACACAGCAGCAGCACTCCCGCGAACAACGTCGTGAGCTTCGATTCCATCTTTGTCATGAATGCGTCCTTTTGAGGCCGAGGTTGGAATTCCTGACTGCGAGCCGCGACCGCTCCCTCGCGGTCACCGGCTGGCTATTTTAACTCCCGCGACATGATCGTCCGCGCACCGAAGCTTCGTCAAGGCCGCAACACGAGCTTCCTGCACCAGTTCGGCATCTGCCTGACTTGGCGACTGCCTCGAAACGTTCCTGCTCTTGTTCTCACTATCCCGGCAGACAAAGTGTGTGCGATCGCCCCGAACGTCTCAGGCAATCGCGCAGGATGAGGACTGCGCGAACACCCCTCTGGAGAAGCTAGCGTGATCAACAAACCGACCATCATCAGCAAGGTGGAAACGGACGGAAGTGGAATTGGACAGATTCGTAAAGACCTCTCCCAGGACATTTGGGAAGCGGGTATAACGCTCCAACTGAATAACCTAACCACCAACCGCCCGTTTCAAAGCAGCAAACCGGTGGTCGATGCACTCTCGCACTCCGGTCACAACACCCTGATCGTGCCGAGTCAGCCTTACGACACGACGACGGAACCGGTGGGAAGTACGGAGTGGCTGAAAAGGACCTCAAACTGGAAGGATGCCACGCCCGATGACACACCGCCGCTGTACTGCGCCGATGGGCCGGTTGAGAATCGAAACCTGACCGGGACGCCGATGCCGAACCAACCGCGTGGCTCGGGACACGGCAGCGATACGGTCATCTGGTTCACACCTCAGGACTACATCAAGACCGACACCCTGCCAGGGGGCCGGCCGGACGAGGTCTTGTTACACGAGATGGTGCATGCCCTTCGCATGGAGATGGGGCTGAACCTCTGCCTGGGGATGGACGACGGCTTCGATACCGTTGAAGAGTTCTATGCGATCCTCATCGCCAACATTTATCGCTCGGAGTGCGGTTACCAAACTCTGCGAGCAAACCACGATGGAAAGAAGATGCTGGCCGCACCCTTCACCGATGATGGCCGTTTTTACAAGCAATGGAAGGACAAAGTAGACACGCTGATCCACCAAATGAGGGATCTGTGTAATGCCATCGCCGCGGTTCCTTGTGCATTCAATCCCATACGTCGAGCCAAGGCGGTGAAGTGACAGGTCGGATTACAACGAGCGCAGCCGCATTCGCGTTTTCCGCTTGGGGCAAGATGCAGCACTGCTCAGGTTGACACGGCAGCGCAGCGCGTGGGGGAACAGTAAGATTCTCAACGACCTTGCCGAGAGAAAAAATCCGGGAATACTCGGGTGTCCTGTGGGTGCCGGAACGCACGGGCATCTCCCTAAAGCGGGTTTGTGGTGCCCAAGCGGGCAGCGACCTTAAGCGAGGCCTCTACTAGTTCGCTCGCGATGTGCTTGGATGGTACGAGCATCATGACATATGTTTGCATTCCCGGATCGAAATTCCGGGAACACAACTCGCTGCCGAGTCATGCGGCGCGTGCCTTGGCAGAGAACAGGCACGCCGCAACCTCACGGAGGACCTGGTCGTAGTCAGCGGCGATCGCTCGCTCCACATGAATACGAGCGCCCTTTACGCCGGCTTCTTGCGCCAACCTCTTGAACTCACTCTGAAGGAAGAGTTCCAACTGCTTCGGCGTTAAGACGGCAATGGGAACAGTGGAGGACTGGCCCGTATCGGTCTCGATCCTCACGCAGTATGGGGATTCGGACTGCTGCGTTTCCGGAGTCATGCGACACCCCTCTTTCTGGAGCGACGAAAGTGGCAGGCAAGATCGTTAGCATTTTAGCGCGTTCCGCTGCTCCGTGCGCGACTCGATGAGTCAGGGGCGCTCCTATCCCTACCCCCGGTCTCTTATGGCAGACGGCGGCGAACTGGACGATCGACCTCTGGCCGACCAAGCGAAATTGGAGTGCGCCAGCAAAACGGTCAGACGGCGCAGCCCGTCAGTCCCGTCAGTTCATGCGGTTGCATCCTCTCTCTGTGCCCGTTACACTCAACCGCGAGTCAAAATAGTCTTCCTCGTGCTCACTTGATCGCGGCAGGGACACGACTTACGCAGTACCCCCCGCGCGGACCCGGACGGGCGCTTATTAGCGCGTCCGGTTCTTATCGCGGATGACTGGCGGCGAAGCGATACGCGGGATAAGGATGGAGTATTCGCGTTTTAGGGAGCCAGCGGGCAGCCAGAGCGAGCATACGTGTCGAGGAGAGCCGGCGTTTCTGACTTCGGCGGCAAAGTGTATGCCACCAATGCCCAGTTAACCGATCCATACCCTGAGGCACAAATGAATCGAACAGCGTTCTTCCTGCTCGCATGTCACGTCGCCCTTTGCCTCGCTGCACCCCTTGTTGCTCAGGACCAGCCCACGCGCCCGCCCATCACGGGCATCGCGCACGTCCGCATCTATTCCACCGATCTTCGCAAGTCCACTGAGTTTTACAGCCGAATGCTCGGCTTACCAGCACGCAGCGGAGGCTGCACGGGCATGACGCGCCCGTGTTTCATCCTCAGCGATCGCCAGCAAGTTCTATTGTCAAAAGCACCTGCTGCTCCACCCCCAAACCTTCTTTTCGAAATCGCGTTTGCCACACCCGACCTTGGCCGGATGCGCACCTACCTCCGTGCCCATAACGTCGCGGTTGGTCCCCCCGCCCGGGACATCAACTCGGTCGCGTATTTCTCGCTGCGCGACCCCGAAGGTAATCCCATTTCCTTCGTGCAGCTTCACCCTCTCACTGGGTCCAGAGCCCCCGCCGGAAAGCTCAGCACGCGGATGCTGCACGCTGGCTTCATCGTCAAGGACCGCGCGGCCGAAGATCGTTTCTACAGGGACCTGCTCGGCTTCCGCATTTACTGGCATGGTGGTTTCAAGGACGCCGGCGACGACTGGTGGGAAATTCAGGTCCCCGACGGCACCGACTGGATCGAGTACATGCTCAACATTCCTGCCAAGGCAGACTCCAAGGAGCGCGGTGTGCAAAATCACTTCTCGTTGGGCGTGGACAAAATTCAATCCGCCGCAAGCCAACTGCAACAGAACGGCTTGGAAAAAGTAGACGGCCCGGAAATTGGGCGCGACGGCAAGTGGAGCCTCGATGTCTACGATCCCGACGGAACCCGGGTCGAAGTCATGGAATTCACGCCCGCTAAGGATCCCTGTTGCCATCCCTACACCGCAGATCACCCGAAACCATGACCGGCCTCCGCCTGCACAGGCATTTGAGAGCGCGTCTTTGACTGAGGTTAAATCGCGATATCACTCATCAACGCACATTCAAAACAGTCTTTCTTCGCGCGCTTGTGAAATCGCCCCGATTTCAACATTTGGCCATCTCGGATGCTCGGAAGATAATCCCCCGTTTCCATGCATCCGCACATTGGTGCAAAAATATATCGTAGTTATCTTCCTATCGTTTGGAATAGCCGATTTGCCTGGGGCTCTGTTGAACGGGTGTTCGCGGTGGAACGTCCCGCGGCACCATTAGTAATGGCCCAGTAATGGCCCAGACGTGCTCTTTTTCCACCCCACCGAAACAGCTAAATTACCTTTATCAAAGCGATACGGATTCCTAACGATTTTCCCCTGGAACACTGACCCAAGAAACTCTGCAACCCTTCCACACGCTGCAGAGGAACTTAAGGAAAAGTTGCGTAAAGCGAGCACGTGGGCATCACCTCAGGCAGGGGTGTGAGCCGAGCATCGACTGGAGAATTTAAGATGAAACGCTACTTGTTTGCCTTGCTGTTGTTGGTTCCCTCGCTCTCTTTCGCCCTCATTCCGGTAACCATTAATAGCGCGACCATCAACTACACAACCCACACGGTCACTGCTTTTGGATCAGGCTTTTGCACTGGCGCTCTGCCCGCAGTCACTTTCAACACGACCCGACTCAAGGTGACCTCTGCGTGCTCGCCTTCCACGGTCGTGGCTAGTCTGCCCGTGCAGGCGGCAGGTTCTTACCGGCTGATAATTGCCAACAGCGGCGGAGCCTCGGCTACATTCGATGTGACTTACGGCGCGGTCGGGCCGCAGGGACCACAGGGCTTGACGGGAGCGACAGGAGCAACCGGGGCAACCGGAACCCAAGGTGCAACGGGCGCAATCGGTCCACAAGGTCCGATTGGTCTGACGGGAGCGACGGGAGCAACAGGAGCAGCCGGGGCAACTGGATCACAGGGGCCAATCGGGTTGACCGGTGCGCAAGGAGCGAGTGGAGCCGCGGGCCCCCAAGGCCCTGCGGGCGCGAACGGGACGGGATTCAACTTCCGCAACGCATTCGATCCCACGGCGACCTACGCGATCAATGATGTTGTGACTTACAGTGGCTCGACCTACCTAGCGAATGTGGCCAACGGTCCGAACACACTCACACCGGACGCGAACACGAGCGCGTGGGTTGTGCTGGCGCAGCAGGGCGCAACAGGTTCAGCAGGGTCGCAAGGTCTTACTGGAGCGATGGGACCCCAGGGTTCACAAGGAATCCAGGGACTCACCGGAGCCATCGGGCCTCAAGGTGCGCAGGGACCCAAAGGCGATATCGGACCACAAGGTCCAACTGGAGCACAGGGCACCGCAGGCACCAACGGCACCAATGGTACCAACGGGATAGATGGCATCAACGGAGCACAAGGGATTCAAGGTATCTCCGGGACGAATGGCACCAACGGCACGAACGGTACTAGCTTCAACTTCCGTGGGAGGTTCGACCCCAACATTTCCTATGCGGTTAACGATGTAGTGGCCTTCACCCCCACTGTGATCACCTACAACGTCAACCTGAGCTTCGGCGCTGCTGGCTCTGCGGTTGGTACGATTACAACCGATGGTACGCAAGGTGTGCTGAGTCCTTCCAACATCGTCGCCTGGAACCTCACGGTGACGGATCACGGCACCAACTCCACCATCCTGACACAAGCCAACTCTGTAGTGAGTGAAGGTGCTTACAACTCGGGGGGTGTTGCTAACAACGACTTCAGTGCCACATCAACTACCTTGCTGTTTAATTATGGCATGGGCGACGCGGGCTCGTGGAGTATCGCAGGGGCTTCCGGACAACTCTGTTTCACGAGCTACTCGAACTGTTTCGGGCCGAGCAATACCTATGGAACGTGGAGCATCAACGGTGACAGCCAGTGGACGTACTCTGGTGCCGGAGGATCACAGGTGGTTGCCACTGGCGGTGCGACCACTCACGGTGGCACGTCCACGTATGTTGCAACAGCGCCGGTATCGGCGGGGACTGTACCGGGCACGCTTCCGTGGGTAATGATGGCACAGGCGGGCACGAATGGTACTAACGGTGCGCCGGGAACTCCGGGAGCACCTGGTACGCCGGGAATCAACGGGATTAACGGAACGAATGGTGCAGCAGGCGCAACGGGCGCAATCGGTCCACAGGGTCCGATCGGATTGACGGGAGCGACAGGAGCAAGCGGAGCGACTGGAGCACAGGGGCCAGCCGGGTTGACGGGTGCGCAAGGAGCGGCTGGAGCCGCGGGCCCCCAAGGCCCTGCGGGCGCGAACGGTACTGGCTTCAACTTCCGTGGCGCTTTCAACACGAATACTACGTACGCCCTCAACGACGTCGTTACCTACACCCCCATCACCTACAACGTCAACGTATCATTCGGCGCTTCCGGCTCTATGGTCGGTACGATCACGACCGATGGCACGCAAGGTGTGCTCAGCGTGGGTAACATCATTGGTTGGAGCCTCAGACTGACGGACTACGGCACCAACTCAACCACCCTGACGCCGAGTAACTCCGCGTTCGCTTCCGGCAACCACGACACAGGCAGTCAGCCTAACGGTAACTTCACCGCCACGCCAACCAGCCTGACATTCACCTACAACAATGGTGGCTTCTGGTCTGTTGCTGGCGCGTCCGGGCAGTTCTGTATAACGGACTGGTCCAACTGCTTCGGCCCCGTTGCTTTCGGAACGTGGAGCATCAACGGTGACAACCAATACTCGTATTCTGGCGCTGGAGGCGGCAGTTCACAGGTAATTGGCACGGGCGGTAGCGCAGGTGGCACGTCCACGTATGTTGCAACCGCGCCGGTATCGGCGGGGACTGTACCCGGCACGCTTCCGTGGGTAATGATGGCACAGGCGGGCACGAACGGTACCAACGGTTTGCAGGGTCCGCAGGGTTTTCCGGGTGCCACAGGTGCGACTGGCGCACAGGGTGCCCAAGGCATTCCCGGCACAAACGGTACCAACGGAACGAATGGTATCAACGGCACGAACGGCACAGGCTTCAACTTCCGTGGCGTTTTCAACACGAATACTACGTACGGTTTCAACGACGTCGTTACCTTCACTCCCACCACGGGTATCACCTACAACGTCAACCTGCCCTTCGGCGGTGCTGGTTCCATGGTTGGTACTATTACCACCAACGGTACACAAGGCGTACTAAGCAACTCTGACATCGTCTCGTGGAACCTAACGTTGAACGACGGTTCCAAAACAGTGGTTTTGATACCGACTACGTCAGCAGTAGGTATATATGGTGCTGACTGGACAGCTACCCCGACCAACATAGTATTTAACTACAACGTTGGGGACAACGGCTACGGAGGCTTCTCTGGTCCCCATGGACAATTTTGTATCACAAGCCAGACTAACTGCTTCGGGCCTGCTAATACTTACGGTTCCTGGGGTGTCCAAGGCGATAGCTGGGTGTACTCTTACGGGTCTGGTACGCAGACAATTGCCAGTGGCGGTGTCGCAACTTACGGTGGCACGTCCACGTATGCTGCAACAGGGCCAGTAGCGGCGGGGACTGTACCGGGCACGCTTCCGTGGGTAATGATGGCACAGGCAGGCACCAACGGCACCAATGGAACGAACGGGATCGACGGAGCCCCTGGCATCAACGGTCTGCCGGGAGCTACAGGTGCAACAGGTGCTACGGGAGCTACAGGACCTGCGGGTCCTGCTGGTACAAACGCCCCAGCCAATACTTACGTGAACACCACGTACACCAACGCTCAGGTAAGCGGGTCGGCGGGCATCCAGTCGCCGGGAGTGATCCAACTCACCAACATCCCTGCGGGTTCCTATTTGGTGACCGGGAATATCACTCTCGCCTACGGAGTTGATCCGCAAGGTCACCGCTTCGTCAACCCTTGGTGCGATCTTTATGCCTCCGATGGCGGCGGCAGCCCTATAAACATGGGGCAGCCTGCGTTCGCAACGATGGAACTCCCGTTTACCGCTGACGGACAAACAACGACAAGTACGACTTTGGTGGTAAACGGTTGGGTCACCTTGGCCAACCCGACCAATCTCATCTACGTCGGCTGCTCCATCAACGGTCCTTGGGATACAACCGCGCTTCACACTCAAATCCAGACGCTCACTGCCGTGCAATCCACGGTCGTAAAGTCTCCTGGCAGCGCGTACTAAGTTGTTTGAATCTCTGAGCCCCGGTCAACCAGCCGGGGCTCTTTCCTTTTTTCAGTATTAACCCGGCATGGACAGCGCCCGGAGCCCACTTCCCATCCACCATGAATTGAAAACGTGGCCAAAACACTCCTCGGCGATCCTCGCCAACTTCAAGAAGCATGAGATTCGTGTAAACGACCGTGCCTTTCGCGAGGGCGACGTGCTTTACCTCGGGGAGTGGAGCCCGCGACGTCGACCTGCTCCGCCCCGGATGTTGTTGTCGCAGTGAAGCCGCTGTGTAACCTGCCGCTGGCCCGACGGAATAGCCAGCGAACGAAGGTTCTCCTGCACTTCTCCAGAGACAAAAGACTTCGAGTTTCAAGAGAGAATCTATAATAGAGAATCTATAATGATGATTGTTCGACTCCATTCTCCCGAGCCTGTTTGTTGGCGTTGGCACCGCTAACTCTAGCCCGGCGTGGGAGCCGACATTGTCATGAATCAACAATAACACTCAAAATCCCAATCGCGGAGAGACGAGAGGCGAACAGACGGCGCAAACTTGTGACTCATCCCATCTGATTTCGTCAACTGACGATAGAATTTCTGGAATGTACTGCCGAAGTGTGGTAACTCTCTGAAAGACAAGCAGCGAGTTTTCTCATGCGACACACCAGATTAGTTTTTCCATCTAGACACTTCGCGACTCTCGTTGTCATGCTGTGCGCTTTTCCTGCCGCAATCTTGGCGCAGGTCACTGCTGCCCAGAAATCTCCTGAACCCTTGGGCAAGCTCGTGGATGTCGGCGGCT
The DNA here is from genome assembly GCA_035511455.1 of Candidatus Sulfotelmatobacter sp. Taxonomy (GTDB): domain Bacteria; phylum Acidobacteriota; class Terriglobia; order Terriglobales; family Acidobacteriaceae; genus Sulfotelmatobacter. The sequence continues at coordinate 33,843 of DATKFH010000022.1, forward strand.
ATCGCGTGCACCTTTACTGCACTGGCGCGGTAAGCCCCGCTGTGGTCATCGTCGGCGCGGGCTATTCGTTCGACTGGGGTCCAGTTCAACCCGAGGTGGCAAAACTCACTCAGGTTTGTACTTACGATCATTCCGGAATCGGCTGGAGCGACTCTGGCCCGCAGGACTCTTGCGATCTTCGAGTTGACGAAGTGCACACTGCTCTTAAAAAGGCCGGAATCAATGGACCATATGTACTGGTTGGACACTCTCTCGGTGCTCTCGTCTCCCGCTTAGAGGCGGATGCTCCCACGAAGAAACACCCTCAGCTGCTCGGCGATAAGCCACTAGTCAATGTGAGCACAGACGTTCGCGTTGCCGATTACGTAAAACTGCAAGCCGACCTGCTCAGACTGTCAAAAAACAGCAAGGAGATTGTGGCGCAAAATAGCACGCACTTCGTCATCAGTGACCGACCTGACGTTGTCGTAGATGCCATCAAGCAGGCGGTGCAATCTATCCGTCCGCACACTCCCCTTTTGCCCATGTAAGTCCCCGGGACCATGTTTGAATTGGTGCAACAACCGCAGTGGCCGCCAAAGAGGCCGGAACGCAGCGGCTTTTTGGCAATCTCAATCTTCTGCATTACGGTCACGATCGGGTTTGCGGCTCGAGACCACATGTTTATTCACTCAAAGCACTCCGACTCAAAAAACGCTGGTGCCTCTGATCAGGCTCTCGAAAGTCACAAGCGCTCTGGGATGCCAGATGTGGAGATCAAAAGATGGCAAGCGATTACCAACGTGCCCGCACCGAAGCGTGCACTCAAGTGTAGATGTCATATTGATACTCAGATATCAGGCCAGATCATCGATCACCACTCCAGTCAGTTCGCCATGTGTAAGCTTGTTACGCAGAGCGATCAAGAATGGCACCGCGGTTTTTTTGAACGTCGTGGAGTTCTCATCCGATGGCACTGCACCGAACAATAATGTTTAAGACCATGAACAGCAATGTTGGCCCGCATGTCGCGAACCGTGAGCACCCGCAACGCCTAGTGAATGGAGTCAGGTGCCCAACTGATCTATGAACTATGAACGTCTCTCGCGGTAGCAGCGCAAGACTCGAGGCCAAGTGGTTCGCTACTCCTTTCTTGTAAGGCTCTTTCATCCTCTACTTCATGCCGGTTTAGCCCGGCGTACTAATATCGCTCCGTAGCCATGAAGGTCTTCCCCGGCTAGAGCGAGAAGGATGTGCAAGGCCGCCGAGGACAACGGCAAATCCGAATCTAATCGCTCGGCCATAGTCGGAAATGGATATAGCGGATTCCGAGCTAATAGGTAATTACTCCGTCGAAGGACTGTTCTCAGTTGGCGAGACATCTCAACAACAGTCAAAACCCCTTGGAAGGGCGAGGATACGGCGCAAGCTTGTGACATCTGATAGCGACAGTTGACTTTCGTTTCTTACAATGCGCGAGCCGCGCACGATGAGCGGTGCGGTTACGCTAAGCGCCATTTCCCTCTGGATCGCGGATTATGTTAAGCGATAGTTCAAAACACTCGTCATTTCAGTATATTGAGTGATACCTCCACCTTGAAGACTTTCCCACTCAGAGGGTCCGTGGCAAACGAGCTTTCTACAGTTTGGCCATCGCGCAGTGTCAGACCTAACTCTGACCGAAATTGCCGCACAACCGGGTCTGGGAATTGGCTGGATGATTGCGAAGCCGCTCCACGATCAACGGGAACTGGTAAATCACCTTCCACCCACGATCGTTCGAGAGACAACCTGAGGTCGAACTTATTGTCCTTTATGCGGGACGCCTGGCAGTCGATATTAGTGCCGACGTCCAGATATTGCATCCCGTATTCTTTGCCCGTGTAGACCGGAACGCGGCTCCCCATCTTCAGTACCGACTTTGGATTCCTGCCGTCCGCGGTCACAACCGTTGTGTACGGCAAACTCTTCACTTTTCTATCGCCCTCAAACTCCGTAAACGTGACCGATATCTTCAACGGTGTCGTTTCCGTTTGACGGGCTTCGACGGCCGCGTCCTCGCTCTTGGGTTTCTCTTGTGCCGAAACCCAAGGTGTTCCCATCGCCAATGCCGCCACCAAGACTGCTGCGTTCGCTGTTCTTCCCATTCTTCCTCCCTGCACCGCCTAAGTCTGTGGAACTTACTCGGAACTAACGTTCTGGTTGATCCATTCTTCCTGCCGCACTCGGGCCAATTGGAGACCAGCAATGTCAACGAAAGACACCTGAGGCAGTTCCGTGTTCCTGTTAACGGTTTTGTTCGCCGCCGGCATCACAACCGCTTGCGCCTCTGAGTCGCGCCGGGCGACGCAAGCCACGAACTGCGCGAAGGCTTTCTGTTCATCTTGGGGCACCAAGACTTCCGGTTCCTGCGGAACTGCGCTTTGGACCGCCGAACGCTTGGAGTGATGGCGGGACCGCACACCCAAATCTCCACTGGCGCGCGCGGATTTCCTTACTTCCGCACTCTGGGGCACCCTAATCGTGGGCGTCTGCAGGTTTCCTTGGACGCTTGATGGTCGCGCATGGACTAACGGATAGAACATGGCGACCAGAACTAACGCCAAGGCCGCTCCCGCCACGTGCCACGCGCGATACGACCCAGGTCGGGCTGTCAGCTCCTTCGAAAGCTGGAGTCGCAGCTGGGCCAGAAAACCAGGCCGCGGGTCCTCGTTCACCTGGGCGCGCAGGGCACTGTCGATTCGCGAGAACAATTCCCTCTCCGAGCGCAGAGTCATGCGGCACGTCGAACAACGCTCAAGATGCCGCGCAAGCTTCGCATCCAGTTCGCCATTGCTTGCTGCCGCTAGCAGCAGCGCATTCTCGTATTTGTCGCAGGTCATCGTAATTTCACCGCAAGTTGCTTCCGTGCGGAATGCAGACGCGATTTCACGGTGCCGACAGGCAACTCTAGTAGCTCTGCCACCTCTTCCAGCGAGTGACCATCCATACTTGTGAGTAACAAAACGAGCCGTGATTTTTCTGACAGTGCCCCCATCGCTTCTTGTAAGCACCGCCCGAATTCGTTCGACGCGGCGAAGTCCTCCGCGGTCGGCTTGGGCAGGTCGGTCGCCCACGCGGTTTCGCGCTGTTTGCGGCGCCGCGCGGAACGCCCATGATCCAGCGCGAGACGGAAGCTGATTCGAACCAGCCATGCCCGGAACCGCGAGGGGTCGCGGAGTCGGGCAAAGCGACGGTACGAACGCAGCATTGCTTCCTGCGCGATATCCTCTGCATCGGCTGCATTGCGCAAGACTCCGAGCGCAACCCGGAACGCCAGCGTGCCGCACTCCTCCAGGCGCCTTTCAAACTCCTGCCTGAGGGCAGCTTTTTCAAGATCGAACGCCAACTCGGTCTCCGCTATGAGACCCGGCCAGGTGAATTCCTGCATCTGTCCTCTCCGTACAATTACCAGACGCCACCGCCTGGCTTTGAGTTCAACAGGAAACCCAATTTTATGATGAACGCCGCGAGGCCTGGATCTTGTATCCGGTCAGTGGGGAGTGCCGGTCTGGGGAAAGATTCAAACGGGGCTTGGTGGGGGCTGTGCTTTGTGTGCCAACGATCCAAAAGAACGAGCGCCAGAAGTTACCAACCGGAAATTAAGCCACCTGTTGTTACATCGCCATAGAAGCGCTCATCGACCCGTGCTATCGAGTACGGACAAGGTGGCATGAGGGCAAAATCTCCAATGTAAGGGCAACGGCCAAGGGAGCCCGACATAATCATTAACGATGCCAGGAGCATCATAGGACGGTGAATTTCGGCGCGACGACGGTAAACGACTGCAATGACCACGAGAGTGCCGAAGGCGAGCATCTCGCCGAGCATTGTTGCCAGGAAAAATCTGGCCCCGCCTAAGGCTGGTACACTCCAGGGTTATGGCGAGCCGATGAGATCGCTACGGCCGACCCGAGAATAACCATGGCACCCGCGAGTACCGCGCCGGCGACACCCGCGCGCATATGAAGCCGCCGATTTCCGTTCAGAATGAAGATGCTCTGCATCAGAAACAGAATTATCCAACTGAACATGGCAAGGACATGAACGACGACCAGCGAAACAATCTGCCTGGTGATTTCGCCTCCCCGAAAGCCCTTTCCGTACCCAAGAAATAAACGAAATCCGACAACGGTTGCAATCAGCATCGCGCTTCCGGCGACCACATAAAAAAGCTTTTCGGACTGCTGGGTTCGCGCTACCGCGCTTTGAGTTCGCGACTGAGTTGCTGCGTCTGAGATTGCTTCTAACATGACAGTTAGCCTCCTCATTGCGCGTTGACGTTGTCGTTCGCGCACCTCTTGAATCGCACGGCTGCCACAACTCGGGAACGGTACTTCTGACTGGACGATCAGTGCAGAGCCGGAGATAAGGGGGGCGTTACACTCCGGTTGCGAGAACTCAACCGACGCTGGCCGCAGAGCGTAGTTCGAAATGCGGCAGCTGTCAACACGAATTCTTTCTGAATTCTTTCTGAACACTATGGAACAACTCAATCAAGCCAAAAGAGTTATGGCGATGTCGAATCGTGACTGGCGAAAAATCGCGATACCAGAAGGTTGTGCTTTCCTTTCGCCTGTCTGGCGAACAAAAGACGCAAAGTTGTGATCCCATCTGTTCTCGAGAGTTGACGATTTAAGCTCGGCGGCGGAGAACTCCGCAACGTATCGCGGAGACAGGGACAAGGTAGCGACGGAGAATACAGAGGGAAAGCGTACCGACTACAAGGCTGGCAGCAATCACTTTTCTCGTCGTACAATCAACTCGGAGGTGGGATCATGCGTAAGGGTTATTCAGTGGCGCTCCTCATGATGGCCATCGCGATCACCGCAGCGGCGGGATCGAAAATCGAGGGAACAACCACGCTGAAGGATTTCCAGCCGACGGGAACAACCGACAAGACCCACAAACATCAGCAGTACGATCTCTCCTTCGTGGCGTCGGGTAAGCAGTACACCTGCCGCACGAACGAGAAGGAGTCCTTGAAGGCGACCGATTTCGTCGTGGGCAGCGATGTCAAATACGAGATCGGCGGTAGCAAGGGCAAGCTGAAGAGCGCAGGCGGGAAACAAGTCCAATGCACAATCGTGCGGGTTGCAGAATTACCGGCCTCCCAGCCATGATGATTGCTTCCACCTTGGGGCGATTCGTCATTGACAGATAACTGTCGATACATCCCGATTTCACTCATCAACCGAGCAATTCCGTTTCACAATCCTCCGACACGTTTCCAAGAAGTCGGCCCGGTACATTTCCTCGGCACGCGCAATCTCCACGTCTTTCTCTTTTAGGGCGTAGGAAGCCCACAGTTTACGAACCTCTCGATGGGCAGATGATCGGTTTCGCTTGCAAGCCCAATAATGAACCTCCGATCTTCCAGCTCGGCAACCGCGTCTGTGTGCGCAAAAGAAACCATTTCTCTGACCGCTTCCAAAACTGGGGTTTGCCCATCCAAAACGGCCTGTGCTACATCTCTCGCCCTCAGATGGTCGGACTCTGTTGCTCGTCTGTCGATGAACGTTCTGTCGATGAAGCGAAGTATATGCTGCCGGATCGCTAAGATGATTGTTGTAACATCGCCATTACACTCGTCCCCGATCCCTCTGTCCCTTCAATGAAACGCCGACGGCATCGATACACATAAACGGGGTCATTTCCCCGTTTTGGGGCCTGTCCCGAAGGTAACTGTACCGGGCTTGTCCCGAAGGTAACTGTACAGTTGTTACATTCGTGTGTATTCCAGACATGTACTCTACTTTCGTTCCCCAAGGAGGAACTCATGTCAGCGATCATCTGCGGTCTGTACCTTCTTCTGCCCGCTGTCATCTGCGTGGCGGTCACTGTGCGTAACGTGATCTTTGGCGATGTCGTTTAGGCTTTCACAGCCCGGTCGCCACGATCACGACATTGCGAGCTGCTAGACCGCTCATCCACTGTCCCGACACGATCCATAGTTTTTGACGCGCAGCACTGCGGGCCGAGCTCCGTGGATGGCGGACCTCTGGTGCCGTTTGCCAGCGCCAGCCTTCGTCCCGTGCTATCCAAGCAGCGTTTTCGAAAACTGGTGAAGCATCTCGATTTCAATCAAAATCTCCCACTCGGGGCGAACAGAATCCCCATTACTGCTCATTGTGGGGTTTTGAGTGAGGCTGTGGGCCCAACGCATGGCGCGCCGGTGCGCTGGAGCGAGGTTCGAAGGCTGATGCGATACTGGCATCATCAGGGGCGCGTAGCTCAAACGGATAGAGCATCGGATTTCTAATTCAGTATTGGCTCAGAGGGCGTGGCCCACCGAGATTTCACGCCAGAGCAGATTGAGTTCATCTCCTTGAAACTTCAGGTTCCTGGTTCGGGCTTCGTGTGGCTGACGCCTTCCTTCGCCGTGGAACCGAGGAGTTTCCACAGATGATCGGGGCTCTCGCTGTAAGGCTCAACATAGATAGTTGACTCCCCTTTTGGTACGCCGGGCTCCCAGGAATAATGCCCCACCTCCGCGGAGTCGCCAAACGGTTGTTTAGTTTCATTCTTGAGAACTGCGAGAATGGCCACTTTATCGAACGCGTACTTGTTGCCACCTTCGGCCGTTATCAATTTAACTCGCAGCACTACTGGAACCTTGGCAGCCTTCTTGGGTTCAATGAACTTGGACCAATCCTGCACGGCGGCACCTCTTTTTTCTGGCGCAACGTTGGTTGGGCTCTGACTGGTCCCCGACGGCTTGCCCGGAGCGGTACAGCTAGTCAGGGACATGAAGGCTAATAGAAGGACCCAACACATCTTTATTCTCCATAGAGACCTGGCTCACGGTGCGGGACGGAATGTCCAGCCCTGTGTGCTGAACGTGCCGGCAGCGGTTCCGACGCCTTTCCTGAGCAGGTTCAGATGTCCCGACACTTCATTCGCTAATGCGTCCCTAGGTCCGACTTTCGTCACCACGTTTGCGGGCGTAAGATTAAAACCCCAGACATGAGACTCGTAAACGGTCACTCGTTTGCCGGTAATAACCGCGATAGAGGTAACCGCGCGCCATGTCGTGGTCCCAGCCGCTGCAGATGGCGCAGTCCTCGAAGGTGCGTCGGTGAACTTCTGTCGGAGAGTAGGATCCGCGGCAATTTCCGCGTCAGTCCAATAGAAGGGCAGATCGTCGTCTGGGGGACAGCCGTCCACGCAAAACGGAGTCGTGCCCGTAACGGGCTGGTTGGCTTGGTAAACCGTCTGAACCCAACTCAAGCGGGTGCCCTTGCCACCATCCCGCTTAAACTCCGTCGTAACGCCACCCACGCCGGGCGTGGGGGCCACTGAGCTGTTGGTGACCTTCCACGGAATTGGAATCTGAACGACGTCGCCGATCCCCAACTTGTTGGGGATACCCCGTTTCTTGACTAACTCAGCGTTCTTGTTGTCGTTCCAGATCTTAACCCAATCGGCCGCTTTGTAGCCGTAAGCAACTGCGAGCCCCGACACAGTTTCGCCCGCTACTACCTTCACGTCTTCGTAATACACGACGACCTCCAGGGATGGGGGCACGCGAAACATACGCCGGCCCCAAACGCTTGTCAAGCGGATGGAGACACAGAGACACAGAGGCACAGGTGTCGTAGCACCTGATATGTCCGGCCCCGTTATGCTACTCGGCATCGGACGATCTCATTAAATCTACTTCACTCATTAACCCCTCAAAGAGCGAAATCTGTTAACAACAACCATCGCTTTCTCGAATCTTCATGAGATTATTGAGCGCTCTCTGTGTCCTTCAGGAGGTAAACGGCAGTGAACAGATCTCTGATTGCTATCGGGATTGTATTCCTGGTGTCGGTCTCAACCAGCCAATCCCAAACTAGACAGAGGGAGTCTCTGCGCGGACTCAACGGTGTGTACGTTCACGTTCAACCCGTCGTAAGGGAGGTCGAGGCAGGGGGCCTTTCGACAATTCAAGTTCAAAACGCTGTCGAAAAGCAGTTGCGTGAGGCTGGAATATCCCTTCAAAGCGAGCCGCAAGCAGCAAATGGCTCCGCAACGTTGGTAATTGTTATAGGTACAGTCAAACGCCCCGCTGAGGAAGCGTACCTGTTCGATGTCGAGGTGTCACTCTTGCAGGCCGTACATCTCGTGCGACGAAACGACCCCGATCCGTTTCCAGCCCAAACATGGGGCCAAAAGGCGCTGGGGATAACAGGTCCAAAGCGAATGGACCTAATCCTTGAGCCGCTGAAGGTAAGAGTTGGCGATTTTGCTAATGATTATCTCAGCGTGAACGCCAAACCCCAATCTTGAATCTGACGCCAGCACTGGACACGGCTTTCGGGGCATACTGGCGAAACACCGCCTCTCTTCGCTCATCGACAGATCAGTGAAGCGCTTCTGATGCCGCATGAAGTTAACGGGGACCGTTCAGCACCACTTCGGAGCGTAAAGTGTAAGCACTCGCATCTGCCATCTTGAAGTTCTTGGCAAAATCCAGGAAAACTTGGTCGGACTCTTGATCGTTTTCCAGCAAGGTAATGACCACGGTCTTCGGTTTCCTGCCGCATCTCTTTGGCAAGTTAGTGAAAATGGAACTCTGCATTGTCACGAATTCGATCGGAATCTGGAAAGCTCCGTCCTCCACAGTCACTTCGCCCGATTCACCCGGCTTCTCCTTCGGGTAAACAAGCTGCACACGAACTTTGGAATGAGCACTCGCATTCTCGGCAACGCGCCCCTTTACTATGGCGGTATCGACCGGGCATTGCGCGTGGGCAATGACGCAGAGGGCAAGACTTGTGCCCAGAATCCGAATGAGCAGCTTAGTCACGGCGGACATCATGCGGACCCTCGCTTAATCGACGAGAGAATTATCGCCCCATCACTCCTACCGAAGCAAAGCCAAATTCGGTTGACGATCGCTTACGGGGGTTCTGAGGACAAGCTGCAGCACATGAGGCAAGTCACCGGCAAAATCCCAGGCTGGTTGCGGCGCGTCCGTTGATCCCGGCACAGCCGCTTGTGATTGAAATCACAGACCGGCCAGACCAGCACCCATAGGGTTGAGGAAGAACGTTTGAAGGAGAACCTTACCCGTGGAGATCAGACCCCTCCCCGATAGTTCGCGGGTTTTGAACCCCGACCTGAAGCGGAAAATTATCAGCGCGGAATTGGCTTCCGCTCTGATTCGTTCCGGCGATCAGGTCGGCATGAGCGGCATCACGGGATCTGGGTATCCTAAGCCGGTTCCGATGCAACTGGCCCACACCATCGCGGAGGCCACTTTCCGCGCAGATGTTCCATTCCAGGTCAGCGTCTTCGCGGGTGCTTCGACCGGGCCGGAGCTGGACGGAGCGCTCGCCATGCCGGGAGGCATTCCCCTGCGGCTGCCCTATCAGTCCGATCCCGAGACCCGCAAGCGGATCAACGCGGGTGAGTTGGAGTACATGGATATTCACCTCAGCCATGTCGCCCAGTTCGTGGAGTATGGATTCCTGGGCACGCTCGATGTGCGCTGATTGAAGTCACCGCATCCTCGAAGACGGACGAATCGTGCCGAGTTCTTTGATCGGCAATGACAAGACGTGGATCGATTGCGCGGATCAGGTCATCCTCGAGGTGAACTCCTGGCAACCGAAGGCGCTCTAGGGGATGCACGACATTTACTACGGCCAGGAGCCACCCCCGAATCGCAAACCAATCCCGCTGGTGCGGCCGGGCGATCGGATCGGCAAGCCCTATTTCAGGGTGCCTGCCGAAAAGATTGCTGGCATCGTGTTGACGGATACGCCGGACCGCAATAGCGCTTTCAAGCCGCCCGATGAGGCTTCGAAGCGCATTGCCGGGCACATTCTCGAGTTCCTGCGATGGGAGGTGAAGAAGGGGGCGAATGCCGGAGAACCTTCTGCCCCTGCAATCGGGCGTGGGCAATATTCCGAATGCCCTGTTTGGGCTGGAGGAAGGTCCGTTTGAGGGGCTCACTTCTTATACGGAAGTCATTCAATGATGGAATGATCTGCCTGCTGAAATCGGGCAAGCTCACGTCGGCCTCGGCGACGGCGTTCTCGCTCAGTCCAGCAATGCCTGACGAAGTGAACGCCGATATGGCGACATACCGCGAGCGGATTGTGCTGCGGCTGCAGGAGACTTCGAACAACCCAGGGATTATTCGGCGGCTGGGGGGTCATCGCCATGAACGGCATGATCGAGGCCGATATTTACGGCAACGTCAACTCGACGCACCTCATGGGATCGCGCATTCAGAATGGCATTGGCGGGTCCGGCGACTTCGCGCGTAATGGGTACCTCTCGATCTTCATGGCACCGTCGGCGAAGAAGGGGACCATCTCAACCATCGTGCCGATGGTGTCGCATGTGGACCATACCGAGCACGACGTGCAGGTTCTAGTCACGGAGTATGGGTTGCCAGACCTGCGCTGGCTTTCGCCACGGCTGCGGGCCCACCTCATCATCGAGGAGCGCGCCAGTCCGGAGTACAAACCACTGCTGGTTGACTATTCGTCGCGATCCGAGCAGCTGTTGTACGGAAAACATACGCCGCATCTGCTGACGGAATCGCTGGGCTGGCATAACCGCTACCTGCGCATCGGGAACATGCGTCCGCGGGAAGAAAGCTGAAGGTGGGATTTAGGGCGGTTTCCGAGTTATGCGGGCCTAGCTTCTGTTGTCATCCTGAGGTGGTTGTCTTTTGCCCGCCGAAGGACCTGTGCAACGGGCTGGCAGTGCAGAGGTCCTTCGGCGCCAAAGAACGGCGCCTCCTAATGAACAACTTCGATACATGCCGCCTGTTCATTCCTCTTTTAACCCGCTGAAAGTGGGTCCCTGGCTCAGGATGACAAGACTCGACTCACCCGTTCAGCACATTTAGGCGAAATAGCTCTAGCGCGGCCAGAGCCAGCCGAAAGTTCCGGCGGTTAGCAGGGCGTAGACCAGTCCGTCCATCACCTCTTTGATGGTGAAACTCCAGGTCTGGCCCTTCCAGATGCCGTCGCTGATGTGTCCTAAGCCGTAGGCGAGGAATGCGGCGGTTCCAACGATGCGAAAGACTCGTAAATAGTAGGCGCCCGGCGCCACCGTGTGTGCCGTGAGATAAGCCACGAAGAAACCGATGAGAAGGCAATAGAAAAACCACAGTCCCAGGAACTTGGGCATGGCGGGCGCGCCGCTGGGGAAGATGGTCATCATTCCGACCGGGCCCTGGTTGTATTTCTCGATCATCGCCGGCGACTTCATATCTTTCTGAGTGCCGAACGGGAAGATATAGAGTCCGCGCTTCAGGCCGGCGCCGCGCAGGTTGGGGAGGAGTTTGTCCTCGTCGGGGAGCTTTTGATAATCGCCCCGGTGGTAGGGCAGAAGCATGTGCATGATGGAGCTGGCCACGAAGACAATAACGGCTGACAGCACGATCGGGAGCCATAGAGCGGAGAAGGGAGTCAAAGCGGAGCCTCCTTTATGGGCACGGTCGAACGCCGGGTGCCTCGGCGAGGCTACGCTTTGAGCCAAGCGCCGGTCAAGGGTTTCGTGCGAAGCGCTGCGAAGCGCCACGAAGCGGGCAAGCGGTTGACCCTCGTCAAGGCGGATCAATTGTCGGCGTGATGGCGGCCGTGGCCGGAGTGGTTTTCGGCGCTTTCTTGGGGTTCGTCGATCCACCGCTTAATGGCGCGCTCACTGAGTTTCAGCTCCACCACCGTGGCCTCGGAAGATTCCACACTGATGATCATCATGCGCAGCTTGGCGCCCTCTGGACTGGCGTAGATCAGGGTCGCCTCACCGTCATTTTTGGAGCGCACGCGAACGAAGGGATGCCAGTCGGGGCCGAGAGAGTTCTGACGAAACTGGGTACCGATCCTGGGTATTTCAGGCTTGATACCTTGCACAATCCCATCTTGGAGTTCGTACCTTCGTTCAACGCGACCTGGGAGGGTAAGCCTGCGTTAGGGCAAGGACGCTTGTTCGGTGTCAAAATCCCTACCCATCTCGCCAAAAAGCGGCGAGATAAGGATGGGGCACCCAGATCGGAGCGCGTACACTCTTTGTTGCATCCAAAGAGGAACATGACTAACGAAGGAAATCCGGCCCGGGTCCAAGTCATTCACTCGGAAGCTCGAAGCCAGCCTGAGCAGTTGAACCGATGGCTGGAGCAACTGGTCTCGCGGAATGGCAGCGACCTTTTGCTGGTCGCCGAGGCGCCAGCGTCCATTCGAGTGGAGGGGCAGCTCGTCACCGTCGGTTCCGAGCCGCTCACCGGGGATGAGATCGAGGCTGCCGTGCTGCCCGCGTTGGCAGTTCACGCGCGCAATGACTACCAACGCAACCGGATCGGGGATTCGTCCTATCGAGCCGAGGGCCGGGGGCGCTTTCGAATCAACCTCCACCGGGAGCGGGGACGCACCGCGGCTACGGTTCGGGCGCTGCCTTCCAAAGTTCCGGCTCTGGCCGATCTGCATCTGCCGGCTGGGGTGGCTGCACTCGCCAAGCTCCAGCGCGGGCTGGTGATCGTGGGCGGAGCCACCGGATCGGGCAAGACTACCACCCTGGCCGGGCTGGTGAATGAGATCAACCAGCAGGCCGCGCGCCACATCGTGACCATTGAAGACCCGATTGAATATGAGCATGTCCACAACCGGAGCGTGATCGAGCAGGTGGAAATCGGGATCGATGCTCCGGACTTCCCTACCGCTCTGCGAGCGGCACTGCGGCAGGCACCGGACATTATCGTGGTCGGCGAGATGCGTGATCCGGAGACCGCGCGGATTGCTTTGTCGGCAGCGGAGACTGGGCATCTTGTGTTTACAACTCTGCACACGACCGACGCGGCTTCGACGGTTTCGCGCATTGCCGACTCATTTCCCCAGGAACGGCAGCACTCAGTGCGCGCGGAGATGGCGATGGCGTTGGCGGCGATGCTGACGCAGACGTTGCTTCCCCGTCGCAACGGCGGCCGGGTGCCGGCGGCAGAGCTGCTGGTGGTTGGGTATGGGGCGCGGCAGCATATCCGCAAGAACGCTCTCCAGCATTTGCACCAGGAGATCACGATCACGCGTAAGCAGGGGTCATTCACACTGGAAGAGTCTCTGGCGCAGCTGGTGTTTCAGCAGGAGCTCACCCGTGAAGATGCCATGACACGGGCGATTCATGCGGAGGATTTGGACGTCATGCTGAAGGCGAAGGGATTCTAGGATGGCAGGGAAGCCGCGAAGCGGCGCAAGAATAGAGCCCAGGGCGTAAGCCCTGGGAAGGCAAGTGCAGAAATAACAAGCCCCAAAGGGGCGTAAGAAGTCTCGGGCCCAGAGATATTTCTCGTCGACCGCGATGTGGTTTTTCTCTAGAAAAGCAACAAGTTCATCATGGAATGACCTCCTCGCATGAGGTTGTTGCTGTTTCTGAATGTACGCCCGAACCGCGTCTATGCCGGATTCGCTCACGCTGAAGGCGCCGTAGCCAGCTTGCCATGCGAAGTTCTTGAATTGAGGCCCACGGTCGTGGGCCCAGCGTGATGAGTTCGTCTTGATCAGACGCGCGACGTCTGCCACAGAATGGGTCGAAGGCATTCGAACGAGTAGGTGAACATGATCGGCCATTCCGTTGATGCAGAGCGCGACGCCGCCGATTTCGCGGATGATACCCCCAAGATAAGCGTGAGGATCGGATTGCATCTCCGAGTTGATCAACGGCTCTCGATGATGGGTACTGAAGATGAAATGGCTCAACACATTCGCCGCTGTGTGAGCCACTCTCTTACGGCCCTCCGGGGCTGTTTGGTTTAGAGGAATCCATCCCCAGGGCTTGCGGCCCTGGGTTTTATTCTTACGCCGCTTGGCGGCTTTTGTATGCGTCGATGTCATCCGTTTTCTCACGCCCAATAGGTCCGGTCCAAACTGCGGTATTGGATTGCTTCGGCGATGTGTTTGGGCTCGAGGTTCGCGGCGTCTTCCAGGTCGGCGATGGTGCGGGCTACCTTTAGGATGCGGTGGTGGGCGCGGGCGCCCAGGCCCTGCCGGGTCATGGCGCGTTCCAGCAGGCGCTCGCAATCCGCCGACAGTTCGCAGAAAGTGCGGGTGTGGCGCGACGGCGTTTGGGCGTTGCAGCAGAGCTTTTGGCGGGAGGAAGCAAAACGTTCCAGCTGTGTGTGGCGCGCGGGCATCACGCGGTCGCGAATCTTGGCCGAGCTTTCCCCACTTCTCAAAATATGCGAGAAATGGGGCACCCGGCGGCCGGGCACACGCAGTCCTTGATCGTCTGGATTCCAGTTACCTACCTTCCGGATTCGAGGGCAGCGTTGGCTGTGACGGATGTTACTTCACGCTGTGGAAATCCACCAACTGACGGAACAATACAGGCGCAGGGCGTCTCCCGCCGCACCAAACTGTCCAATAGAGCGCAGGTTGTTTGGTTCAAGCGTGTAGGATTAGGATGACTTTCAGTTCAGTAGAGAGTTCCTCCCCATGACCCCCGATCCCTCAAATTCCTCGAGCAAAGCCCAGCCGACAGGAAGTCTCGAGCGCGAAGAATCTCAACTGTGGCGCTGGCTGCTAGGGTTCATGGTCCTTTTGTCGGTGGCATTGGCGGGTTTGCTGTGGGAACGGCTGGAGAACATTCCCTTTTCGCTTCGAGCTATTCCAATTGGGGTACTGGCTCTTTCGGTCCTGTTCGCGGTGTATGCCTACGGTCGGCGGCGCGAGGTTAGCGAACTCAAGGGGCTGTTGCGCGGGTTGCAGGAGCACGTGGGAGCCGCGCCTTCCGAAGAGCAGCTCGACCAACTTAGCCAGGTCATCATGCGCTCGCAGCGCAGCTTCAAGGAACTGATCGACTCGTTTGACGACCCGGCGTGCGCCGTGTCGCTCGATGGCACCCTGCGAACGGTGAACAAACGTGTCACCGAACTCACTGGGCTGACTTACTCGGAGGTGGTGGGACGCAAGATCTACGATTTTGTCGAAGAACCGACTCGCGAAGAAACCGAACGCAGCCTGGGACGCTTCCTGGAGAAGAAGCGCTGGGCGGGCACGGTACGGATCCGCCTGAAGAACAATTCACGGCCTCTTTACTTTGACTGCGTCCTTAATGGGATCGTGAAGGGCGACGAGGTGGTCGGCGCGAGCATCTTGGGCCGCGACGTGACCGAGCAGCGGGAGAAGGAACTTCGGTTCACCGAACTGTTCGAGACGCTGCAGGAAGGCGTGTACTTCAGCACGCCGGAGGGGCAACTGCTCGATGCCAATCCCGCCCTGGTCAGCATCCTCGGCTACACGGAAAAAGGAGATTTGCTGGCGGTCGAGCCTTCGGCTCTGAATTTTGATCCCGGCCAACCGGTATTGGGGCGAGCCGCGGACGATCGCGGCGGCGTACGCACGCGCGAAGTCAAGCTGCGGCGGAAAGACGGAACCGCCGCCATGTTCCTGGATTCTTCGCGGGCCGTATGGGATACCTCGGGCAACATCATTCGCTATCAGGGCACGCTGGTCGACATCACCGAGAAACGCAAGATGGAGCGGCAACTGGAGCAGCAGGAGGGCTTCCGCCAGCGACTGCTCGAAAGCTTCCCCGATCTGATCCTGGTGGTAGACCTGGAGGAACGATATACGTTTGTCAGCTCCCGCTCTCGCGACTTGCTGGGCTACCGGCCGGAAGACATGCTGGGTAAAAAGATTTCGGATCTGCAAGATCATTCCCAGGATCTGGCCTCGCTCTATCGCACCATTGTGTCCGGGCATCAGGCGTTCGGGGCGTCGGAGTACGGAGCGCGACACCGCGACGGAAGCTGGCGGACCATGCGGGCCGCGGGTAGCCAACTTTCCGATGCCGAGGGAAAAATCAACGGCGTGATCATTTCGGTTCGCGACATCACCATCGAGCGCAAGCTGGAACAGCAGGTGGTACAAAGTGAGCGCCTGGCGGCGATGGGCGCCATGATTGGCGGCGTGGCGCATGAATTGAACAATCCGTTGACCAGCATTCTGGGCGTGAGCGAACTGCTGCAGGACAACGAGACCAACGAAACTTCCCGCAAGCAGCTGGCCATGCTGCAGCAGCAAGCGCGCCGGGCGGCGGAGATCGTGCAGAACCTGACCTATTTTTCGCGGCCTCCGGCTCCGGGCAAGAGCAAGATCAATCTGACGGCAGTGGTCGAGCGCACGCTCAACCTGCACGCGTATTCCCTCCGCAAGAACAATATTACGGTGGACTTTCTGAAGGAAGCCGGGGTGCCCTATGCCTTGGGTGATCCGCATCAACTGATGCAAGTGTTCCTGAATCTGATTGTGAACGCGGAGCAGGCCATTCGCGAAGCGCGTGACAAAGGGACATTGCGGATTCGTCTGGGCAAAGGGGACGGCACAGTCTGGGTTAGCTTTCACGACGACGGGCCTGGCATTCCCAAGGAAAGCCTGCCCAGCATCTTCGATCCGTTTTACACGACGAAGCGGCCGGGTCGCGGCACGGGATTAGGGCTCAGCATCTGCAAGTCGGTCATGAAGGAACACAACGGCAGCGTGGAAGCAATGAACTCTCCCGAAGGTGGGGCCGTGTTTACGGTGGCGTTGCCGGTAGCGGGGATGGGTTAACCTAGCGACGCTTCTCCGCTGTATAAATCATGGTTCCGCCGCGTTGCTTGTCTGAGGATTCCACTGTCATCGATTTGCCGTCCTTAGAGACCGTCATACGGGCGACTGTCATTACTTTTCCGTCTCGCTTGTCGGTTTCTTCCAGAGTGTATTCATCGACCACTTTTAGCGCGATGGTGGCGTGGCCACTCTTGCCGATGGGGTAGTCGTTGCCGTCGAATTTTGCCACACAGGTACCGTCCGCTTTCACGTCAACTTTTGGGACGCAGCTCAGGCAGCGATACATCCCATGGTCGATCAGGTATTGTTCCGGCGCCCTGGAGAATTGGAGTGTGTCCATCTTCATCTCCCAGGTGCCGTCGAAGCGGCTCTGAGCAAACACGGCCGAGCTTAGGAACACGAAGAGAGCAAGTTGCTTGTTCATCGAGGCCTCGCGGAGCGACAAGTGATTTCATACCGCAAGAGCTTGGATCGGAGACCTGGGTTCGTCATGGTCTTGTCTGCTCAATTGTTACGCTCTTTTCTGCCCTTTCGAGCAGTCCTTTTTCGATGGACGGCCACTGGCCATGTCTTTTGCCTCCGGGCTGGAGTTCTACAGCCGTGAGTCCGCTTTCTCGAACGTTCTCGGCGTAAATGATCATCAGTTCCTCACGCTTCTGTTCATCGAGGAGATGCACGAGACGCACATTCATCATCCCGGCCGGCATGTGGTAGCCCCGTGTGCGGATGAGAGCCAGTATGTGCTCGAGATCGGACCCCGGTTGCATTTCGGCATCCCTGGTTCGGACCCATGTGTCCACATAGAAATCCATGCCGCCAAGATTGGCGTGCCGCGGCGAATCGTAGGTGTGTTTCAAGTCGGGCTTGGTCGGCAAGTAGCCTTCAAACTGCACCCAGTAGAGCCGCTGAACATTCTTCCGGGGATCGGCATCGACGAAGGCATGCAGTTCGCAATCTGCCATGTGATAGAGCACCCAGCGATCAGCGCCCACGTATTGCGCCGAGTTCGGCAAATGGATCCGTACCCTGGGATCGCGCTCAGAGGTAATAACGTTGCCTTCGACTTTGCGCTCCGGCCTCGTTGCTTGTGCTGGGAGGAAGACACAGAAGAAAACGACGACTGCGATTTGTTTGAACAAACCTCACCTCTCATCGTTATTGGCCCAATCAGATGAGTGCGACGCGCCGGCTTCGCCCTGCTTAGAGGGCCGAGGCGGCCGTCGCCACATCATGAGTCGTTAGCGCTCGACGGCCATGGCTACGGGTTGCCTCCACCGAGGCGCAGGGCGGCAATCCCACGCCGCGGGTGGCGGCAGATCATTTCGTAGATCAGCGTGAACAGAACCCGCGCCGCTGGCGCCGATAATCGGGTGGCGACAAGCAATTTTAAGCCGCAAAGGGTTAGATGCGGGTCAGGGGCATTGCCCGGCTTGCGCTTATGTGGGCGAGACAATCGTGAATCGATGGCCTCCCGAGTCACCGAAATGTCAGCGACTCGTCTACAATACCGGCATTCTGGGCTTGTGAGGTGACGTGATGACACTGGATGGAATTGGGCCCAAGAGCCTCTGCAGAATATTGACCGTGGCCTTGATCACATGTGGCTGCGCGTTTAGCCAAGCGAAATCAGCTCCCCTCGACCCAGGCGTGCGTGGGGGCGCCGCTGGCGCGGGTGGGCCGCTTCAGGGTCTCACAGCAGACGAGACGGCGTTCTTCCTGGATGGGCAGGCGAGGTTCGCTGAAACCGAAGTTGTAGCCAACGGCTCGAACAACGGCCTTGGCCCGCGCTTCAATTCAAATCAGTGTTTCTCCTGCCACTCGCAGCCCAACATGGGCGGAACGAGCCCGGCGAAAAATCCCCTGCCCGAGGTTGCCGCTTTGAATGGCGCGAAGAATACGGTGCCATGGTTCATCGTGCCAAACGGTCCCGTCCGCGAAGCGCGGTTCAAGAAGAGCAACGGCACCGCAGATGGCGCAGTGCATGACATCTTCGTGATCACAGGACGAACGGACGCTGCCGGCTGCAATATCGCCCAATTCGATTTTCTGCCCGCGGGAAACCCGCTTACTGGCCAGGGCGGGAATCCAAACATTATTTTCAGAATCCCGACTCCTGTCTTTGGGGCAGGACTGATTGAAGCGATCCCCGATTCGGCCATCCTAGCCAACCAGCAGGCGAACGCGTCGGCGAAGTCCCAGCTGGGTATTCACGGGCATGCAAATGCTCACCTTAGCGGAAACGTAAATCTTAGTGCCAACGATGGAACTATCACCCGGTTCGGGTGGAAGGCGCAGAACAAATCCCTTCTGATGTTCGCGGGCGAGGCTTATAACGTCGAGATGGGAATCTCGAACCAGCTATTCCCGCAAGAGCGCGATGAAACACCCAGCTGTCTGTTCACCCCCACTCCCAACGACAACCTCAACTTCACAACCACTCCCTCGACTACATCGAGCGGCGTTTCGAACCCGGCGGTCATCTCGGACATCGAAGGGTTCGCTAACTTCATGCGGATGCTGGCCCCGCCGACTCCCGTTCCGCCCACACCGTCGAGCGAAAAGGGACGCGACACCTTTGCCAGGATCGGGTGTGTGCATTGCCATACGCCGTCGTTGACCACAGGCAAAATGATTGCCAGCGGCTCTTCGACAAGCCCGAGTGCTGCCCTTTCCAATCAAATGGCGAATCTTTACTCTGACCTTCTCGTCCACCACATGGGCAAAGGCCTCGCCGACGGCATCACGCAGGGCGGCGCCGGCCCTGACGAGTTCCGGACTGCGCCGCTCTGGGGCGTCGGACAGCGTGTCTTCTTCCTTCATGACGGACGGACGACCAACCTGGTGGAGGCGATCAGAGATCACAAGAGCAAGGGCAGCGAGGCATATAAGGTCATCGAGCATTTCAAGCGGCTGAGCACTCAGGAGCAGCAGGAGATCATCGATTTCCTGCGATCGCTCTAGCCGGAACGCCGACTTACATGATGCGGGTGTCCCATCGTCCTTCTTGTCGCGCTTTTTGCGACAGGATGGGGATTTTGTTCTAGTAGCGCTCGACAGCCATGGCAACTGCATTTCCTCCACCCAGGCACAAGGCAGCAATCCCGCGCTTCACATCGCGGCGGATCATTTCGTAGATCAGTGTGACGAGAACTCGGGCGCCGCTAGCGCCGATGGGGTGGCCGATAGCCACGGCGCCTCCGTTCACGTTGACCTTATCGGGATTGAGGCCCAGTTCGCGCATCACGCCCAGCGCCTGCACGGAGAACGCCTCGTTGAGTTCGTAGAGATCAACGTCTTGGTTCTTCCAGCCAGTCTTCTCCCAGATTTTGCGAACTGCGCCGACGGGAGCCATCATGACCCACTCCGGCTCGATGCCACTGGTCGCCTGGGCGACGATTCGCACCAGGGGCTTCGCCCCGAGCTGCTTCGCTCGTTGCGCGCTGGTGACGACCACGGCGGCGGCGCCATCGTTCACTCCGGGGGCGTTGCCGGCGGTGACCGTGCCGTCTTTCTTGAAAGCCGGCTTGAGCGCGCGAAGGACTTCGATGGTCGTGTCGGCGCGGGGGCCTTCGTCTTTCTCGAAAATGGTAGGCGGCTCACCTTTCTTCTTCGCCGGAATCTCGACTGGAACGATCTGCGACTTGAAACGGCATTCCTTGATCGCGGCGACCGCTTTGCGGTGAGAATTCACCGCGAAATCGTCCTGCTCTTCGCGGGTGATGCCGTACTTTTCGGCTACGTTCTCGCCGGTGATGCCCATATGGTAGTTGTTGTAAATGTCCCAGAGGCCATCGTGGACCATGGAGTCGACGATCTGCGCGTTGCCTAGACGGTATCCCTTGCGCGCTTGCGGCAACAGGTAGGGAGCATTCGTCATCGATTCCATTCCGCCGGCCACGACGATCGAACTGTTGCCGGTCAGCACCGCTTGCGCGGCGAGCGCGACGGATTTCAATCCTGAGCCGCAGACCTTGTTGATTGTCATGGCACCTGTCGCGGGAGAGAGTCCGCCGAAGATTGCAGCCTGGCGCGCAGGATTCTGGCCAAGTCCGGCGGAGATGACGTTACCCATGATGCACTCATCGACTTGCGCCGGATCGATGCCGGCGCGCTTGACCGCTTCCCGCACCGCGATAGCGCCGAGTTCGGGCGCGCTGAACTCGGAGAGGCTACCCTGAAATTTCCCGACGGGCGTGCGGCATGCCGAAATGATGACGACATCGTCAAAAGAGGCCATAAATCAAGCTCCGGCGAAGATTTCGCAGTTCTCATTATAGATCGAGGGGAGGGACGCCGCGTCGGAAGAATGCTGAGCGACCGAAGTGCCTGCGGTGGGGGCGAGTGCGGGGATCAGTCGAGTGCGATTCGAGCAGGAACTCGACGATGCCTGGCAAAGTCATCGCGTGTCCTGGCAAGAATCGTGAACGACTTCCATGCGCCGAAGATTTCTGTTGACTTTTTCTCGCGAAGTTCGCTCGCCGTGACTTTGGTACCGCAAGTTCGCGCAATTTGATCGTCATTTTTTTCTTGACTTCACTTTTCAATGACTCTATACATCAACTAGTTGCAGTAGAAGACCGCTGCACATTTTCCATGATGAATGGACAAGGGAGAATAGGAAAAATGGCAACCAAGAAAAAGGCAAAGAAGAAAAAGAAACACTAAGTGAGCTGTACGAAGTCAAAAGGGGACGCTGAATGCGTCCCCTAAGTTTTTGCCGCAAGAGTTCCCACCTGCCTTCTCAGTTCGGCTTCTTCTCTTCCACCACGGGGTGCGGAATGCGCTTCTCCTTCGCAGGACACACACTCCGGTAGCCGCAGAAATCGCAGTGCATCCCAGGCTTGGCTTCGAACTTGCCGCCGGCGATTCCCTGGGCTGCGTTCTCCACCCGCTGGCGAGCGGCCAGCAGTTGTGATTCTGTGCGCGCGGTCATGACCGGAATGTTCTGTTCCAGGTTGTGAAAAATCAGCGCGCCCACCTGGTAGCCCCATTTTTCCTGGGCGGCGAGGGCGTACAGCGACAACTGCAGGCTCTCGTCGGCATTGTCCTGGTCGCGCGGCTTACCGGTTTTGTAGTCCACAATGGCCACGGTGCCGTCAGGGCGGGAGTCGATGCGGTCGATGCGGCCTGCTACCGTGGTCTCGCCGACCTTAATCTCGAAAGACTGCTCGGTGTGCAGAACCTGGGGCGGAACGGGCAACGATCGCACCGCGGTCAGAAAGTCGCGCAACTGGGTGATGCCCTGGTTCTCGTAGAGTTCGTGCTGATACGATTCCTGGATTTTGGCGTCGGCCAGGTCGCGGCGGAAAATCTCGATCAGTTCGTCGTCGGTCTTGGGACGTTGGAGCTGGACGGAATCGAAATAGGTCTTGAGCACACGATGCATGGCGGCGCCGTACTGCATAGCTGCCGCGGGTTTCGCGGCCAGGCGCCAGTCGCGGTCGAGCTTGAATTGCAAGCCGCAGCGATCATAGGTCTCGACCGCAGAAGCGCTCAGTCGGGCATGCAAACCGTCGAGCACCGGGAACTCGAACCACGCGGTGGTTTGCGATTCGGACGGGTAGGCGGGAGATGCAGCGGCGAAGATCTCAAGGCTACCCTGCGTGCCGCGAGCCGGACACGCCTCGAGCCACCGAGCCAGGCTCTTGTTCTCGATCAGCTCGCGCAAGTAGCCGTCGGGATTCTTGTTGATCTTGCCGCGTCCCTCGCGAGCGTAGATGTGCAGCGAGTCGCGGGCGCGGGTCATGGCAACGTAGAACAGGCGGCGTTCTTCCTGGCCGTGCAGGGTTTTATCGTCGCCCTCGGCGGCCGAATCTCGGTCGCGCAATTCGTTGGGGAAGGCGACCAGGGTCTCCTTGTACGAGTTAGGAAACGAATTCGCATTGGCGCGGAGGATGAACACGTGGGGAAATTCCAGTCCCTTGGCCCCGTGGACGGTCATCAGCCGGACCGCATTCTCGTTTTCCCGCGCTTGCAGTGGGATCACGCCCCCGGCGTCCCGGAAGTAGCCGAGATAATCCACCAACTCTTCCAGTTCGGTGGTCCGGTTGACCTTCTTTTTTTCCCATGCCTCCACGAACTGCAACGCTGCTTGAGTCGTGGGAGAAGCGGCGTCGAGCGCGAACTCCTTGACGATAAGGTCGAGCGCCGCGCGGGCCTTGGCTTCCCTGCCCCGGATTTCCGACCGAACGCGCTGAATCGCGGCCAGAACCTCGGGGCCGCCCTCGACGCGATCGAGCGCGGAAGAGAGGGGCAGGACCCGGCCGTCGCGAGAGTCGCGGGCGATGGCGCGCATGACCTGGCGCAGCGGTTGGGGATTCACTTTGAATCGGGGCAGAGCGGCCACCCGAAACAGGCTGACGTCGTCGCCCGAAGAAACCGTTGTGTACAGGCAGGCGAACAGGTCCCGGACCTCGGGAGTGTCGGAGATATCCATGGATTCGATGACGAAGGGAATGCCGGCTTCGGCCAGTTCCTGGACCGCGTCGTCGCGATGGAAGTGAGACCGATACAAGATACCGAAGTCGGACCACTTGCACTTCAGCTTTCTTCGAGCGTCGCTGATCATCCCGACCAGGTCGGGGCCTTCCGAATCTTTTGCCGAGAGCACTACCACCGAAACTGGAAGGCTCGCAAGGGTGATGCCCGCGCTGGCGGCTTCCTCTTCGCGAGCTGATTGGAGCGGCGTGCGCCGATAAGTAAGCACTTCGTGTCCATGGCCAGTGGCATGGGTCGAGAATACGGGCGGGTTCTTGTCGATCAGGGCGAACGCGCTGCGGAGAATCGGGGTTGTGGAGCGGCGATTTTTTTCGAGGACAACCAGCCTTGCACCGGGGAAGTTGTGACGAAACAGTTCGAAGGCTGCACTCGACGCTCCGCGAAAACGGTAAATCGCCTGGTCGGGATCGCCCACGGCGAAGATGTTTCCTTCGGCGCCGGCGAGGCGAGCCAGAATCTTGACCTGGGCAAAGTTGGCGTCCTGGAATTCGTCCGCGAGGATGAAGCGGGCCCGGGCGCGCACCTCCGCCAGAATTTTGGCGTCGTTCTGCAACAGATCGTGAGCCCGGACAATCATGTGGCTGAACGTGCCCAGATTCTCTTCCCGCAGCCAGCGCTCCGTGGTGGCAAATACGCGGGCGATTTCGCGGCAGCGGCCGAGGACCTCGGACTCCTCCAGAACGTTCTTTGACTTCGCCACCCGGGGGATGGGAACTTCCTTCCGCTCCAGGCGCTCCACATACTCGGCGTACTTTTCGGGAGTCACGAGCTCGTCGTGGCAGCGGTCAACGAACTTGAGGAGGTCCTTGAGGAACTGGCCGACGTTCGCGGCCCGTACGAAATATTCAAGATGAAGCTCGCGGATGCGGCGCCGCAGGTAGATCCACAGATCCTGCTCGTCGAGCACACCAAAATCTTTGCCGGCGCGCTTGAGCAGGTCGAGGCAGTAGTCGTGGAAGGTGGTGGCGTGAACTCCGCCGTAGCCCAGCAATTTGCGCAGCCGGTCGCGCATTTCCGTCGCGGCGTTGACGGTGTAGGTGAGGGCCAGAATCTCGCCGGGTTCGGCATGGCCCTCGCGAACCAGGCGCTCAATGCGATGGGTCAAGACCGAAGTCTTGCCCGTGCCCGCCCCAGCCACCACTAACAGCGGTCCGTGGACATGCTCGATGGCCTCACGCTGACGATCGTGGGGAGTAAAGGGTGCGGAACGGGAGATCGACTTCAAAACCGGCATTGTGGGTCAGAATATCACTTGGGGGAGTTGTGCGAGGATAGCCGATGGTTCAGAGTAAGCAATGTGGGAATTGCACGACATCATGGGGGAGGGTAAACAGCCCGCCCCATGCTCGTCTATGTCCCCACGGCTATTTGCCGGCGTTTTCATCGACTTCAAAAATTCCGAAGGTATTCCCCTCAGTATCCACGAAGTAACCCTGCCAACACGTACCGGGTACTGCGAATTTGGGCAGGGCGACGACGCCCGCCAGCTGCAATATCGTTTTCGCGGTTGGGTCGAAATTCTCCACCTCGAGCGAGCAGACAAACGCGTTCGTACCGCATGGGGGCGGGGGGATTTTGCGGGCGCTGCAACAATCCCCCCTCTCGACCCTCCGGTTTCGATCGTCCAGTAAGGAACGGGAAGGCCCTTGATCTGGGAAAATTTCCATGCAAAAACTTGGGAATAGAAATCAATCGCGCGTTTGCTATCGTCTGCCTGTATTTCGAAGTAGATGTGACCTTTGCTCATGATCAATTTTCTCCTGAGGGCCGCCACAGGGCAATCACCCGTCGAGTGCTGAGATCACGATGGCGGTGGCGGCGATGGCGGCTGTTTCGGCACGCAGGATCGTCGGGCCCAACGACGCGGACATCCAGCCAGCGGTTTGAAAAAGCTGCAATTCGTCTTCAGTCCATCCGCCCTCGGGACCGACCGCGAGAAGAATTTCGCCTTCGGCTGAACTGAGTACATCGCGCAGCTGAGTCTGATTTTCTGATTCTGCCAGAACGATCCGCCGCGCGCCGGGGAGGCTGGTTGCCGCTTTCAACTTTACCGCGGCAGCGATTTCGGGCGGAGTGGCACGGCACGATTGTTCCGAGGCCTGCAGGGCTAACCTGCGCCAGCGGTCAGCGCGTTTCGCGGAAGCAGCAGCCAGGTGCGCGTCGGTCCGCCGCGCGACTACAGGGACGATCCGGGCTACACCCAGTTCGGTGCATTTCTCGATCGCCCACTCCATGCGGTCGAACTTGAAGACGGCCAGCAGCAGCGTAACGTTGACTGGCGATGCAGCGGGAACTGCTTCCCCAAGTTCAAACTCCACGCGGGTCGCTCGAATGCTCACGATGCGTCCGCGGCGAACTAGAGCGCCGGTGGCGATATCAAATTCCTGTCCGACGCGAGCGCGCAGGACGCGGATAAGGTGATCGGCATGGTCCCCGGTGATGGCGGCGTGGTTGTCAGAGACCTCGTCGGCGATCCAGCGGCGGCGTGTCATGGGAAAGAGGACGAGTTCGCGGCGTTATCCGAACATGTCTTTCATCTTGCCCAGCAGGGAACGCATGAGCGGCTGGTTGTCGACCTTGGCGATGGCATCCAGCTCCTGCAGCAACTCGCGCTGGCGCTTGTTCAACTTGCCCGGGATCTGGACCCGGACCTCGACGTACAAGTCGCCTTTGCCGCGTCCGCCCAACTCCGGGACGCCCTTGCCGCGGACGCGGAACGTTGCGCCCGGCTGCGTGCCCTCGGGAATCTTCAGCGTGTGTTCGCCCTCCATGGTGGGCACGCGGATTTCGGCACCGACTGCAGCCTGAGCTACCGAAATCGGCACCACACAGTGCAGGTCATTGCCTTCGCGCGCAAAGAAGGGATGCTCTTTTACGTGCAGGACGACATAGAGGTCGCCTGCTGGCCCGCCAGACTGACCGACCTCTCCGGCGCCGGCGAAACGGATACGGGTTCCGTCCTCCACTCCAGGGGGAACTTTGGCATCGACCGTGCGCTGACGGAGAATGCGTCCTTCGCCCTTGCACTTGGGGCAGGGATCGGTGATCACGCTGCCGGTGCCCTGGCACGTCGGACAGGTGCGAGCAATACTGAAGAATCCCTGCTGATAGCGAACCTGGCCGCGTCCCGAGCAGGAGCGGCAGGTGGTTGGGCCTTTGCCCGGAGCCGCGCCGGAGCCGTGGCATTCCTCGCAGGCCTCGTGGCGGCGGACCGTGACGCGAGTCTCTTTTCCGAAGAACGCTTCTTCGAACTCGAGCGTGAGATCTTCGCGGAGATCGGCACCGCGCTGGACTCGGCTGCGACGGCGGCCGCCGCCTCCGCCGAACAGATCGCCGAAGCCGAAGAACTCGCCGAAGATGTCGCTGAAGTCCTGGAAGACGGTGGGATCGAATCCCGCGCCGCCAACACCACTTCCGCCCAGTCCGGCATGGCCATAGCGGTCATACACCGCGCGTTTTTCCGAATCGGCGAGCACCGCGTAGGCTTCGCTCACTTCCTTGAATTTTTCTTCCGCGTCCGGATTGTTCGGATTGCGGTCCGGATGAAACTGCAGTGCCAGCTTGCGGTACGCGCTCTTCAGTTCCATTTCCGTGCAGGTGCGGGTCACGCCCAGCACTTCGTAGTAATCGCGTTTTGCGTTGGTCGTCAGAATATGCCTTTCCTCAAAGATACAAATGCCCCAGCCAGGTATGAAAGTTGATGCTTCTCGGTCGTGCTATGTCCCAGGATTCTTCGCCACTCGAACCATGGCGGGGCGGAGCAAGCGGTCTTTGAATTTATAGCCGCGCTGCAACTCGTCGAGCACCGCGTGATCGGGCACGTCCGTGGTCTCCACCATCTCGATCGCTTCGTGATAACGAGGATCGAAAGGCTCCCCCTTGGCCGCAATCGCGTGCACTCCAAGCTTGGCCAGCGCATCCTGCAACTGCTTGTAGATGAGTTCAATGCCGTTCCGAAGCTCGCTGCCTTCGGATTTGACCTGCAAGGCGCGCTCGAAGCTATCAATTACCGGGAGCAGCGACTTGATAGCATCGGACGTGGCGAAGTCGCGGTACTCCTGCTGCTCTTTGGCGGCACGGCGGCGGGCGTTTTCGAATTCGGCCTGCGCCCGCGCCAACCGGTCGAGCAGAGCGTCGCGTTCGGACTTCAACTTCTGCAATTCGGTTTCGGCGGCTGACTGGTCCACTGCCGCGGAAGGGCCCCTGGAGGCTGCCTCGGAAACAACTTCACCTCCATCGCCCGAAGGAAGTTCGTGTTCCAGGTCAAGGCCGGCTTTTTCCACGTCTGATTTTCCGTTTGATTTCCCCATAACTCCGTTTACTCACTCCGGTTCATTTAAGATCTTGTCGAACAGGCGCGCAATGTAAGAGACCGCCGTAATGGTGTGCTGATAATCCATGCGAGTGGGGCCGATGACGGCCAACGATCCCATCACTTCGTTGCCGGCGTGCGCCGGGGCGCCAATCAGCACGAAGTTGCGCATCGAGGGCAGAGCCTCGTCGAGGCCAATGACCACGCGCACCGCTTCCTGCTTCACATCGAGGTAGGCGCCGAGAAGGCGCACAACCTTTTCTTTTTCCTCCAGCGTCTTGAGCATTTCCTGCAGGCGCTCGCGGTCCTGCTCGCCAGTTACCAGGTTCGCGGCGCCTTCCACGAAGACTACTTGCGAGCCCTGCTCCGCCGCCAGTGCGCCCTGCTTGTACAGTTGCTCGATCGAATGCATCAGGCGATCATATTCGCTGCGTTCCTGCTCCAGGCGGCGGGCCAGTTCCGAGCGCATGGCTTCCATGGTCCAGCCGCGGAAGTTCTCATTGATGTAGCGCGCCGCCAGATCCAGGTCCGCCTGCGACAACTCGAGCCGCAGCACGCGGTCGCGCACGAGGCCGGATCGCGTTACGAGTACGGCCAATACCTTCTGATCCCCCAGCCGCGAAAAATAGACGTGCTCCAGTGCATTTTTCGGACCGCTGGTGGCGACGGTCACACCCACGTTACGCGAGATCAGCGAGAGCACGTGCGAGGTACGCTCCATGAACTCCTGGACGTCAGTGACGCCGGCCAGCGACTCCGAGATCATGGTCTCTTCTTGCGGCGCGAGGCGCGCGTTCCCCGAGATCTGCTCAACGTAATAGCGGTACGCCTCCGTGGTCGGGATGCGTCCGGCAGAAGTGTGCGGTTGCTCCAGGTACCCGGCATCGGACAAATCCGCCATCACGTTGCGGATGGAGGCGGGACTGAGGCCTTCGCGGTTGGAGCGCGCCAGCGTGCGCGACCCGACCGGCTCACCCGTCGATATGAAAGTTTCGACGATGGCGGTCAGGATGTCGCGTTCGCGATTCCCGATATTGGGGTCTGCAGGCATTTGATGTTCTGTCAGCTGTCTCGATCCGAACGGCGTCGGCCGGGGGGAGAAACTGCATCGGGACCATTCTACCTAACTATTTTAGATGCAGAAGTTTAGCTTTTGGATCAAAGTCGTGATCCTGTTTGGATTCTAGGAACGAGGGGAAATGGTGTCAAGCAAGTGCCGAGACTGGGGAATGGTGCGGTTTGGGTCTTGGTCTCACTTTTGGATGCGTCATCCCGAACCCGGCGCCGTTCAGACGGGTGAGGGATCTGTTCCGCACGGGCCCGTCGCGCTGGGATGCTTCCCTCCGCCTGAAGTACGGCTACGGTCAGGATGACCCAACTGCCTAAGCCGGCTTGATGTTCTGGTTGAGCCGCAGCACAGTGCCGAGGTCCTATTTTTTCTTGATCTCCACCAGGCGAGCGTAGTTCGATCCGTACACCGCCCTCACGAGCTCTTCGCTGGTTTCGCCCAACTGGTTGACGTACACTCCATCCGCAAAGGGCTGCAAATTGTCCCGCAGAGATTTGACCCATGGCACCGAACTCGCCTTCTCTGCCGGGGCGATCCAGGTGCCCACAATATCCAACTCGTAACCCCGGCTGCCCTAATGGAAATGCCATGTCACTTACTCCCACCCGCGAGATGGCACCGTAAAGCGGCACGATGAACACCCTGGTGTTCGACGGCGCGGCGTGGGTTGCTGTCGTTATCTTCGCAATCGCGGCCGCGCCGAGTTCCGGAAGGAACAGGTCCGTTTGGAAGTGTGCGACGGGCGCTGGAAGAAATGCTGGCGCCTGAGCTTCCAGATAGGACTTAACCCTGACAGTGTCCTCCCTCGGTTTAAGCGCTCGCAATGGTTGGAGCAATTCATTCCCGTGGCGCGGATCGCCGCAATGGCAGACTACCATCTGGAATCGCGTCCCCTGTTCGGACGGTAACACCATGCCGACGACGTTCATTTCATCCGGCGCCGCCGCGACGAATTCGACCAAGGCCTCGAAGAGCTCCGCCATTCGTCCAGGCGGGTAAGTGAGCGTTCCCGCCAGAACGCCGGTTAGTGGATGGAGCCGGTACTCGAGCGCCGTTGCCACTCCGAAATTTCCGCCTCCACCGCGAATCGCCCAGAAAAGATCTGGATTGGAGTTCCGACTGACCTCGATTTGCTTTCCATCCACGGTTACAAGTTGCGCTGATACCAAGTTGTCGCACGCAGCGCCGTACTTCGACATCAGCAGACCCTCTCCTCCGCCCAGGGTCAGGCCAGCAATTCCTACCGTCGGGCAACCACCCATCGTTGTCGCCAATCCGAAGCGCTGCGTGGCGCCATCCACGTCCCCATACCAGCGCACCTGCTTCTGCCCGGGCCACTCGTTTGCCTGCGTCGACTTCGACCCGGTTCATGGCGGAGAGATCGATTATGACGCCGCCATCGCACACGCCAATTCCGAGTCGGTTATGGCCTCCGCCACGCACTGCCAGCGGCAGATTCTGGTTCGGAGCGAATTCCACCGCCCGCACGACGTCGGGCGCGTCGGCACAGCGAACGATCGGCGCCGGACGCGGATCGAATACGCGGTTGAAAACCAAGCGTGCCGATTCATAGTCGGGCGTCTCCGGTGTGATGACACGCCGGCTAATCTGGGAAACAAGTTTTCGGATCGCGGCCGCATCGGTCGGAGCGGCATTCTGTTCCGTTGCTTCGAGCGTTCGCCGCGCCCGGGCAAACGCTCTCATGGGGCCTCGGGAGAGAGCCGCTCCCGCGAACGCAGCCTGCTGGAGGAACTGTCTTCGAGTCGTCAGCGCCATTTCTTGTTTCCATTAAGTCTCAGCTGAGACGGTCACAATGATCTCGGGGTGGATTGATCCAGTTCGGAGTTTGGTATGCAACACGCCGGATATCCGGGTGGCTATCAACCTTAATAGTGTTGTCTCCGAACGTGAGGCTACGCCGCCCCCTTTCGTGAACGTCAATCTTCATGTTCGAAGACCAACACGAAGCGCAAGCCCTTTCCTTGTGGTACTCAGCGATATAGCTGAAACATATGGAGTTAGGCTCTCGATGGCTCCCAAGAAACTACGCGTGAACCCCCTTTCCGAGTCCGTCTGTCGAAAAAAAATAAAGAAAATTCTTGCTTTTTATCTAGTGTTATAGTTAACTATAACACTAGATGACGCACCTGAGGCCTAGCTGAGCCATGGCTGGTAACCAAGGGATGCCCGGTCCCGATGCAGGAAGAAAAGAACACTCTTGAAGGAGAATGACGATGAAATCGCCTCGTTTTCTGCTGTCTCTTGCTCTGTTGTCGCTGTCCACCGTAGCTTTCGCTCAGACCGCGCCGACTCCCGCGCCGTCGGAAGCGCAAAAGTCCTTCGACCAACTGAAAACCCTTGCGGGTACCTGGACGGGCCCGGTGACCGCCAACCCTCCGCAGCCTGACTTCGGCGACAAGCCCCTATGGCTCTCAATGCGCGTGACTTCTAGGGGAAACGCGATCGTGCATGAGATGAAGCAACCGGGAACGCCGGACGATCCAAGCAAGGACGATCCGATCACCCTGCTTTACGTGGATAATGATCGCCTGACCCTCACCCATTACTGCGACGCTGGAAACCGCCCGCGCATGGTCGCCAAAGCATCGCCCGACGGCAAGAGGGTGGAATTCGATTTCGTCGACGTTGCCGGCAGCACGCAGTACGGACACATGCACCATGCGGTGTTCACTGTAATCGACGCCAACCATCACACCGAGGACTGGACTTTTATGCTGCCTGGCGACAAGCACATTCAGGCCCACATGGACCTGCAGCGCGCAAAGTGACAGGAGGGTACTTCTCCAAACCGCTAACTGGGAAAACCCGATGGACCGTGAGTGGAACGACAGTCAGCCGATTTACCGCCAGCTTCGCGACCGCGTGGTCGCGATGATCCTCGACGGCGTGCTCAAGGAAGGCGATCCGCTGCCCTCTGTACGCAATGTCGCGGCCGAGTATCGGGTCAATCCGCTCACGGTTCTCAAGGGCTATCAGCAACTGGTGGATGAAGGGCTGGTGGAGACCAGGCGAGGCCGCGGGATGTTCATTAATGCGGGGGCACGCAATCTGTTGCTGCAGGGCGAGCGGCAGAAGTTTCTTGGCGAAGAATGGCCCAGGGTCTACGCCACCATTCAGCGGCTCGGCCTGAAGGCGGAAGAACTGCTGATCGCGGCCGCAAACGGCCCAAGGTCACCAGATGCCTCCCAGCCGAAAACCGCCGAACCAAATTCCCCCGAGTCGAATTTTAAAGAGGAGCGCTGAAGCCCATGCCATGCATAGAAGCTAGCGGTCTCCGTAAGGCGTTCAAAAACACGATCGCGCTGGACGGTGTCAATTTGCGCGTTGAAGACGGCCGCATCCTCGGACTCATCGGTCCCAACGGTGCCGGCAAGACCACCGCGCTCAACGCCATTCTCGGCCTCACCCCGTATCAGGGAGAACTGAGGGTACTCGGACGCAATCCCTGGACCGAGCGCGATCTGCTCATGCGCGATGTCTGCTTCATCTCCGATGTCGCCGTGCTGCCGCGCTGGATACGGGTTTCGCAGTTACTCGACTATGTGGCAGGAGTGCATCCGCGATTCGATCGGGCGAAAGCGGAGGGGTTTCTCACCAAGACCACCATCCGGCGCGCCAGCAAAGTCAGGGAATTGTCGAAAGGCATGGTGACCCAGCTCCACCTCGCGTTGGTCATGGCGATTGACGCCAGACTGCTGGTGCTCGACGAGCCCACGCTTGGCCTCGACATCCTGTATCGCAAGCAGTTCTACGATTCCCTGCTGAACGACTACTTCGATCGCAGCCGCACCATCGTCGTGACCACGCACCAGGTGGAAGAGATCCAGCACGTAATCACCGACGTTATGTTCATGGACCGCGGCCGCATCGTGTTCTCGTCCAGCATGGAAGACTTCGAGGCGCGTTATCTGGAAGTGTCGGTGCGCCCGGAGCAGCTCGCCGCGGCTCGGGCCCTCCGGCCGATCGAGGAGCGGCAGGCGATCGGTCGCAGCATCCTGCTTTTCGATAGCGTCGATCGCAGCCAACTCTCGGCGCTTGGCGACGTCCGCACGCCCAGCATCGCCGACCTCTTCATTGCCGTGGTGGGAGATAAGCCCGGCCATGGGGCCGGCCAGAGCCCAGGAGCGGCCCGGTGAATACGATGAACACTCCGCCGAACGCCATGCCCGAGTCTTCCCGCGACTCCGAGATCAACGATTCTCAGATCGTCGCGCCCGCGGTCCTCGCAGCGACTCGACCTTTCTACTGGTGCCTGGGGCGCGAATTGTGGGAGAACCGATCAATCTATATCGCGCCGCTAGCCGTCGCCGCCCTGATCCTGTTCGGCTTCATGATCAGCACGGTTCACCTGCCGGATAAGATGCGTGCCGCGTCCGCGCTCGACCCGATGAAGCAGCACGAGATGATCGAGCAGCCGTATGACTTCGCCGAACTGCTGCTCATGGGGACCTATCTGATCGTCGCAGTGTTCTACTGTCTCGATGCGCTGCACGGCGAACGGCGCGATCGCAGCATCCTGTTCTGGAAGTCGTTGCCGGTCTCCGATGTCACCACCGTGCTCTCCAAGGCGAGCATTCCGTTGCTTGTTCTCCCGCTGCTCACCTGGACAATCACGGTAGCTACGCAGTGGATCATGCTGCTGCTCGGCTCCGCAGTATTGCTGGGGAGCGGCCAGAGTGCCGCGCCGCTATGGAGCCATTTACCGCTGTTCCAGATGTGGATGGGGCTGCTCTACCACCTGGTGGTGGTGCATGGGTTCTATTTTGCGCCAGTCTACGGCTGGCTGCTGCTGGTCTCAGGCTGCGCGCGCCGCATGGCCTTTCTGTGGGCGGGTTTACCGATGCTCGCCATCGGCTTCGTGGAGAAGATTGCCTTCAACACTTCGTATTTCGCCAACTTCCTGGGATCCCGCTTGCAGGGCGGCGACGACGCCGGCGCCTTGTCAGCGCCCGGCCATGGGATGGATCTGCCCACAGTACTTAATCTGGCTGAATTTCTGATCAGCCCGGGGATGTTGATCGGCCTGGCCATCTTCGCCGCTTTCCTCGTGGCGTCGATCCGGCTGCGCCGCTACCAGGGACCGATCTGATTCGCATGCAGAGGGAGGACAAACATATGAGCAACGCTGAAATGATGGAACGGATTGCAAAAACGGCGTCGCGCTTCAAGGCGAGGTTTGTCGTCAGCTATTACTTCCTCACGATACTGACGGGTGCATTCCTCCTCTGCTTTCACGGCAGATTGGCATTCACGGCCGACCTTAGCGCAAGCGTGTGCTATCTCGCGGTGACGGCTCTTTTCTATGACTTGTCCA
This sequence comes from Candidatus Sulfotelmatobacter sp., assembly GCA_035511455.1. Classification (GTDB taxonomy): domain Bacteria; phylum Acidobacteriota; class Terriglobia; order Terriglobales; family Acidobacteriaceae; genus Sulfotelmatobacter. The sequence goes on from DATKFH010000022.1 coordinate 67,622, forward strand.
AGCCGGTGAATCGAAGCCTTTTCTTGCTCGCGGCGTTCTTCAACCTCCTGGCACGCGCCCTTGGGAAACTCAGCTTTCATCGTTCCGGAAGGATCGCTGACTCCGGGGCTCCTCATCAGGAACGCACTCCTCACGGATGGCACGGGCGGGCCACGCAACGGGGATAAGTAACCACAGGAGCGGAAGAATGCGATCTCCACTATTACTTCTTCACATTATCGGTGGCACTTTGGGAATACTGTCTGGCTTTGTCGCAGTGTCCCTCCGCAAAGGTTCCCGCTGGCATGGGATGGCTGGAAACGTGTTCTTCATTTCCATGCTGACCATGTCCGGCTGCGGTGCCTACATGGCACTCATGAAATCTCAAGTCAGCAATGTTTTCGGCGGGCTGCTTACGTTCTACTGGGTGGCAACGGCGTGGGTAACTGCCCGACGCCGAGACGGCGGGACGGGCATCTACGGCTGGGTTGGGCTTCTGGCTGCACTGGGGCTCGGAGCCGTCATGGTGTCCTTTGGGGTGGCAGCGGCGATCAGCCAGACCGGGACAAAAGCTGACGCGCCGGCCGGGATGTACCTCGTCTTCGGCTCCCTGGCACTGCTGGCTGCCGCCGGGGACATTCGCATGCTCCTGCGCGGCGGTGTTTTCGGTGTCCAGCGAGTCGCGCGACATCTTTGGCGCATGTGCTTCGCGCTGTTTGTCGCCTCCGGGTCGTTATTCCTCGCGCGGCCACACCTATTCCCCGCCGTGCTGAGCAAAACACATGTGCTGCTTGTGCTGGGGTTCCTGCCGCTGATCTTGATGATTTTCTGGCTCGTGCGAGTTCGCTTCAAAAATGCCTTCAAGACGAATGTTTCACCTTGTACGGCCCGTGCCCAGCCTGTAGAACTCCGCAGGCAAGCACTGACAGGATGAACATCGCAATCGTTGGCGTGTTCGCCGCGGTCGTGGTGACGCTCATGTGTTTTGGCAGTCCGATCTTTCCGGAACACGCGGGGATACTCCAATACGGCTGGGCGCCGATGGCCATCTCCGAAGTCACAACCGGCATCTGGCTGATGTGGTTTGCGGTAAAGACCCAAGCCCGTGGTAAGCAGCAATCGTGTCGACCGGAATCAGATCGGCCGGAGTAATCCGCCTTTTAACAGGCGGGCGGAACGGAGAAATGCCAATGAAAGCCGCCATCTACGAGAGATATGGGGCACCAGATGTTGTCCAGATCAGCGACGTTGAGAAGCCTGTTCCCAACGACGGTGAAGTCCTGATAAAAGTTCGAGCGGCTTCCGTCAATCCATATGACTGGCACTTCATGAGAGGCTTGCCATACGTCCTTCGTCTCGTCGCCGGGATGCGCAAACCAAAAGACACCCGGCTCGGCGCTGATGTAGCCGGCCAAGTTGAAGCGATTGGCAGGAACGTAACTCACTTCAGCCCAGGCGACGAGGTTTTTGGCACCTGCCGCGGGGCTTTTGCCCCGTATGCGCGCGCTTCAGAGTCAACATTGGTCACGAAACCAAAGAACGTGACGTTTGAGCAAGCGGCTTCCGCGCCGATCGCCGCACTTACCGCATTGCAGGGTCTTCGCGACAAGGGGCACATTCAACCGGGGCAGAAAGTCTTGATTAATGGCGCGGCGGGCGGCGTGGGAACGTTTGCCGTGCAAATCGCCAAGTCGTTCGGCGCCGATGTGACCGGCGTATGCAGCACGAGGAATGTGGAGATGGTTCGATCCATCGGAGCAAATCAAGTCGTGGATTACACCCACGAGGACTTCACACAAAGTGGACGAAGGTACGACATAGTTCTCGACGCCGTCGGGAACCATTCGCTCTCGGCATGCAGGCGGGTGTTGAATGCCAAGGGGATTTTAGTCATGGCGGGAGCAACGGCAGGGCGCTGGATGATCGGTCCTCTGACTCGTGGAGTCACAGCGGGTGTAATGTCGCGGTTCACCAGCCAGAACATGGTCGGAATTCTGGCGAAGCCGAACCAAGGGGACCTGACTATCCTGGGCGAACTCATGGCGACCGGAAAAGTAACACCGGTGATCGACCGGCGTTATAGCTTGGGTGAGGTCCCTGAGGCGATCCGGTATCTGGAAGCAGGGCACGCTCAGGGAAAAGTAGTAATTACCTTATGACAACGCGGAGTTCCGCTCTAATCTCCAGCCTCAGCATGTATCCTGGCCGGAGCGATGACGGCGCTCTCCAGTTTCCCGCGCAGCAGTTCCCAGGCAAAAGCAAACAAGTACAGTCCGGCCGCCAGCAGGTAGAGAAAGCCGAATCCAAAGTACATGGAGTTGTATTCCAGCAAACCTCCGCACATAGCTCCGAACGGGTTTGCCGACATGACTCCTACAATCTCGCCTCGGCTCTTCAGCAGCGTGGAAAACACGATGCCGGAGAAAAACAGCGGCGAAGTCAGCAGCACAATCGTACCCCAGCGGCCCAGCCATGTGGACGGCAGCCCGCCGCTTCCTGAGATGATCACCTGCCATGAATTGCCGAAGGTGAGTCCAAGTTCGGTGATGCTCTTGGTTTCGACCAGCATGAATCCAGCTCCCAGCAGAAAGAAGGGCAAATTACCCGACCCCAACACGTTCCGTGAGCAGGCTGGCGATCAGCAGCAGCGACAGGACCAGTACTAACCCGACCATCGCCACGTAGGAAACCGGATAAACTCGCTGCGGCATATAGAAGAACGGCCAGTCGTCGGTCGAGACATCCGCATGCTCAGCGGGATCGGCATAGACCACAGTCTTCTCACGAAAGTCACGCTGCGTCAGAAAATCCGGCGGAAGCGACAACGGTCCGCTTTCGGACTCGAGAAAAACGACCCCGGCGAGCGTAGAAACCTAGCAAGCTCGCAAAAGCGAGCAGGAACCATATGACCAGCGGAGTCCAGAACGCGCTCACCACAAACATCAGCAGCACACCGGCCACACTTCCCAGCAAATTAAAGCCATACCCGGTGAGCTTGCTGCGCCGCTTCATCACATAGCCGCACAGTTGTCCAACAGGGACAAAGGCCAGCGCGGTTAATAGGAACACAACCGCCAGCACGTAATAGGTCGGCAAGCCGTAGTAAAAGTGGCTGGCGCGAGAAATACCCATATTGAGCTGCTCGCGAAACGGCAGTACAAACAGGCTCGAGGTTTGATCCGGGCTCATGCCCTAACGCATCCAGCTCATGAACAGGAATTGCCAGCAGAGCAGAGGAAGAGACTGAGCGCCGCCGAAATTACGATGGCTAGGCCAACCGAGCGGTCTGATAAACCCTCGGTGAGGAACGTGGCTTGCTCGGCAGCGGCGCGGTCCAGAGCGCCGTCCCACCTCTGGAGTCGCCGATTGAACCACAGAGCAACGCCCACAATGCCTAGCGCGATTAGCGCAGCGCCCGGCAAAGCGCTTCAGGGAAAGATCCGGTCTTGCATGTAACGGCTGGCCAACCCAGTGACCAGCGGCGCCGAAATACTTCCAGCCACTGCAAGCGTGACCAGACCCCGTAGCGAACGACCCATGGAGACTCCATCCTTTTCAAATTGTGTTTTGAGCCCTTAAGCATACAGGCTTCCCCACGGTTCGAGAAAGATTCGCCCTGATTTCCAACGCGCACGAACCCAGCCTTTCCTTATCCGCCTCGCTCCCGGTATCCTGCTGAGCCATGAGGGCCAAACCTCACATCGCCGTTATCGGAGCCGGCGCCTTTGGCGGATGGACGGCACTACATCTTCTCGAGCGCGGAGCGCGCGTGACTCTGCTCGACGCCTGGGGCGCGGGCAATTCCCGCGCATCGTCGGGAGGTGAGACGCGGGTCATGCGCGGTACCTACGGCCCCGATCAGCCGTACACCGAAATGGTCGCCCGCGCGCTTATGCTCTGGCAGAAATATGAGCGGCAATGGAAGCGGAAGTTTCTGCATCGCACCGGCGTCTTGTGGATGGCGGCCCGCCGCGATGATGCCTTCGAGCGCGGCTCGGTCGAAATGCTGCGCCAAGCGAAGATCAAATTTCAGGAGTTGTCTCCGGCGCAGATGCAGAAGCGCTGGCCGCAAATCAACTTCGAAGGCATCGAGTGGGGCATCTACGAGCCCGAGTGCGGATACCTCGATGCCCGCACGAGTTGCCAGGCCGTCGCGGAGGCGTTCGTCGCCAAAGGCGGCAAATATCAGCAGCTCGCAGTGCTGGGTAAGGGTTGGGAGAGCAAGCAACTCGAACGCATCAGCCTGTCGGACGGTTCTCGACTCAAGGCCGATCGCTATGTGTTTGCATGCGGGCCGTGGCTGGGAGAATTATTCCCTCAGACCGTTGGCGACCTGGTTCAGGCGACCAAGCAGGACGTTTTCTTTTTCGGCACGCCGCCCGGCGATTCTCGTTTCAGCGACGCGCATCTGCCCGTCTGGGCTGATCATCGCCGACGCTTTCGCTACGGCATCCCGGGCAACGATCGCCGCGGATTCAAAATCGCCGATGACACTCGGGGACCGATTTTCGATCCGAACGACGGCGAGCGCGTCGTCAGCCACGAGACTCTCGCCGATATTCGCGAATACGTCGGCTTCCGCTTCCCTGCCCTGAAGAACGCGCCGTTACTCGAGACGCGCGTTTGCCAGTACGAGCAGACTCCGGATAGCCACTTCATCGTCGATCGGCATCCAGCCGTGGAAAACGCATGGCTGGTCGGCGGCGGCTCGGGCCACGGATTCAAGCACGGCCCGGCAATCGGAGAGATGATGGCAGACTTGATCCTGAAAGACCGCGAACCGGAAGCGATCTGGCGACTGGATAGATTTCAAAAGAAGCCGTAGAGACGTACCTTGCTACGTCTCTGCCGCCCGCGTTCGAAATCGTGGAGAGAGAGACGTTGCAAACAACGTCTCTACTGAATCTGGATCACATTGGCGGGCGCGCTGGCCTTGATCTCCGCCACCCGGTCGACCACTCGCCGCGCGAACTCGTAGAGTGACTTGGCGTGAGGCGAGTTCTCGCCCTCCAGGACGACGGGCTTGCCGCCGTCCCCAGACTTGCGCACCTCAGGATCGAGCGCAATGCTTCCCAGGAACGGCACGCCGAACTGCTGCGCAGTTCTTTCCGCCCCGCCGCGTGAGAAGATGTCGACCTCATGCTGGCAGTGCGGGCAGACGAAATAACTCATGTTCTCGGCCATGCCGACCAGATCCACCTTCATCTGGCGGAACATTTCGATCGCCTTGCGCGCATCCTGCAGCGAAACGTCCGACGGAGTCGAGACCACAACCGCCCCCGTCAGCGGCACGGTCTGCACCAGCGATAGCGCGATGTCACCCGTCCCCGGCGGCAGGTCGACGACCATGTAGTCAAGATGTCCCCACTCGACCAGGCCCAGGAACTGTCGCACGATCTGGTGCAACATCGGCCCGCGCCAGATGATGGGCTTGTCGCCGGGATTGAGCAATCCCACCGAAATTACTTTCACGCCGAAGGCTTCGAGCGGCTCAATGCGGTTGTCGCCGACCATGCGCGGCTGCGAGTTCACCCCCAGCATCAGGGGAACGTTGGGCCCATAGACGTCGGCGTCGAGTAGCCCGACCTTGTGTCCCATCTTGGCCAGCGCGACGGCCAAGTTCACCGACAGCGTGGTTTTGCCCACGCCGCCCTTGCCCGATCCGACGGCAATGATGGCGTCCACCCCCGGCAGCGGCTGCGGCCCCTGCTGCGCCGGCCCTTGTCCATGCTGATGCGGCATATGTGCACTCAAAGAATCACACTCCATGTATGAATTGCAGAAATGATGAGACAGAACACTCTTCGATTATACAGACCCGGGGTTTGGATGATCGGCTTGTCAGTCGATCGGTGCTCCCCGTAGTCGGTTCAGTGCTGCATGGATCTCGTCTGATAGGAAAGCGGACGTTATCAATGTCGATTGCTCAGCTCCATTCCGGACCGTCGCACTCCTTGCGTCACCACCCCGCGAGAACTCAAATACGATGCGAGCTTGCTCGTCGCTCAGGCCATGACGGCGCGACCGAGACAGCATGAGCGCCCATAAGGACTGCCCTGCCCGGAACTCTCGATCGTATCCGGCCCTTCGAAGCTGGCGGATGAATTGCAGAACGAAACTCTTCGGAGGAAAGTACTCACTGTCATAGAACCGCTCGATCCAATTCCAGCTGGAAATAAACTCTCCTTCGATGGGTCTCCGCTCTCGTAGTAGTTGGCAAGTTCGACGATATTGAGCCACGAAAACTCCTTACACATTGCGGATGGCATGGCATTCTCACAGAGCCATCGTTTGAGCACGGCACCCATCAGCAAGGCGTCATCACCTTTGAAGGCGAACAGGTCGCAGCCGTCCCGATGGCATAAAACCCGGGGGGCTTCTTCCTTTCCATAGAAATAAATCAGGACCGATCGAGCATCGCCACGAAACAGGAGGCTAGAGTCCCGAGCCTCTAGGTCGCCGAAAATCTCGGCATTCACGCCAGCTTGCCCTGAGCAAACACGAATGCTGGCAGCATTTTTGGAGAGAGTCTGATCCACGCAGTTGTCGTTCTGAGCGAAACGAAGAACCTATGCAGTTCGTTGGGAGCCAGAAGAATGCATGGGTCCTTCGCGGCAAAGAACGCCGCTCCGGATGACAATCGAGGTTGCAGACAATTTCCGAAGCCACTCAGGAATCGCTCCCTCAGTATCCTCGCCCCTCCAGCCGCACCCTTGCCTTTGAACATGCGGAACAGGAAGAAGAAGTATCCTAGGGCGAGGACCATGCCCAGAATCCACCAGGTGAATCCGACGCTCAGGCCATGATGGCCAGAGGCGGTGTTGTAGATGGTGAGGTTGCGGGCTGGATCGGTGCTCGCCGGCAGCACCACGGGATAGAGCGCGAACGCCGCGCCCACAAGCATCCCCACGATGTAAAGCGCCGAAGCGACGAAGGCAAGCTTCTCTTTTCCTACGTCGGGCGCGGGGCCCTGGGCTTTGCCGATCCCATAGATCATGACGGCTAGCGCGCCGAACACAACGATAGGGATCAGGAATCCGACCGCGTGCTGCTTGTAGTTGTCGAGCACGCCGGGGCGAATGTAGATGGTCGCCACCAATCCCACGATGGTCAGCAGCAGTTGCAGCGGCCACGCGGCCTTCGCCACGGCGCGGGCGCGGCGATTGACGTCGCCTTCCGTTTTAATCGCGACGTAGAGCGACCCGTGCGCGGTCAACGTCACCAGCGCGATCACTCCGGCGAGAACCGTATACCAGTCGAGAATGCCGTTATTCGACCCCACGCGGAAGTTGGTCCAGAGCGGCTCGAAGAAATAGCCGTCGGCCGCAAGAGGCACGCCGCGCACCACGTTCCCCAGGGCAGCGCCGAAGAAGATGGTCAACAGCAGACTCGACGCGCAAAACACGAAGTCGAAGAATCCGCGCCAGACGGGATTTTCCATGTGTGCGCGCAGTTCAATGCCGATCCCGCGCAGCATCAGCAGCCAGAGCACGATCATCAGCGGCAAGTAGAAGCCGTGAAGCTCGAGGCGTACAACAGAGGGAAGGCGAAGTAGAGCGTGCCTCCGGCCGCGACCAGCCAGACTTCGTTGCCGTCCCACACCGGGCCGATGGCGCGCATGATTTTCTGCCGCTCCTCAGGAGTGCGGGCGGCCCCGAGATAGATCACGCCGGCGCCGAGATCGAAACCATCGAGCACCACATAGCCCGCAACCATTACCGCAACGATCATGAACCAGAGTGTTTCCATAAGTCCTCGATGAATTCTCGGCTAAGCCTTGTCATTTCGCGCGAAGCGAGAAATCCGCTGTCGGATTGCCCAGCCAGACAGCAGATTTCTCGGCGCTGCGCTCTCGAAATGACAAATCGTTCTGTCACGGCGCGGCTTGCAGGCTGCTCCTCTTCCAAGCAATGCGCCCGTCATCAGTGCGCCGATCCCGTCTCCGCTTCCGGGCCGTGCTCAATTTCGCGCTGCACCAGAAACAGGAACAAAATTCCGAGCACCATGTACATGCCCATGAAGCCCAGCAAGGTGAACATGCCATTCCCCGCTGAGACTGTCTTGGAATAGCCATCAACCGTGCGCATGAGCGAATAGACTAACCACGGCTGCCGTCCGATTTCTGCCGTTATCCAGCCCGAGGTATTGGCGATGTAGGGGAAGGGCAGGGCGAGCAGCAGAATCCACAGCATCCAGTGGCTGGAGAACAATTTGCCTCGCCACAACAGCAACACCGCCACCATCGAGATTGCGATGAAGAGTGTCCCAAGTCCCACCATGATGTGGTAGCTGAAGTAAAGCAAGGCTATATTCGATGGCCACTGATCTTCGGGGAAAGCGTTCAGGCCCTGCACCTGCGCTTTCCAGGCGCGGTAAGTCAGAAAACTGAGCGCGTTTGGAACCACCAGTGGATTGTCGATTTTTCGTTCCCCCACATTGGGCTGGCCGACCAGCACCAGCGGGGCTCCCGGTTGGCTTTCAAACAAGGCCTCCATCGCAGCGAGCGTTACCGGCTGATTTTCGGCAATCAGGCGGCCCTGGCCATCACCAGTGGGGAACAACTGCAAGACACTGAACATCAGTCCGGCCACAACCCCGACGCGCACAAAGATGCGCCCGTACTCCACGAACTTGCCCCCCAGTAGATAGAATGCGCCCACCGATGCCATGACAAACGCGCCCGTTATCACGGCCCCACTCATGTTGTGGGCATATTGCCACCATGCCCAGGGATTCAACACCAGTGCCCAAAAACTCGCGAGCTGCACCGATCCGTCGGCAGCCCTGGCATAGCCCACGGGATGCTGCACCCAGGCATCGGTGGCGATGATGAAAAATCCCGAAAGCCAGGAACCGACAAACACCAGGACTGCTGACCACCAATGCCCGCGCGGGCCAAGCCGTTTCTCTCCGTACAGGAACAGGCCCAGAAATGCCGACTCCAGAAAGAAAGCGAACATTGCTTCCATGGCCAGCGTCTGCCGATCACGCCGCCGGCGAAACGCGAGAAGTGAGACCAGTTGGTGCCAAACTGAAATTCCAGGGGAATGCCGGTCACCACACCCAGCACAAAATTGATGCCGAAGATCCGCGCCCAGAAACGTGCTGAGCGGTGATAGGTCTCGTCGTTACGGCGAAGGGCAAGGGTCTTAAGGACCACAATGAGTGGGGCCAATCCCATGGTGAGTTGCGGGAACAAATAATGAAAGGTAACGGTAAAGGCGAAGTGGAGACGATGCACTAAGAGGGCGCTGTCCATGAAAAACCTCAGGCACCACAGCCTAAATGCTTTCCCGAAGGCGTTTATGCGGTCTGAATCACATTCCGCTGCCAGTTAGCGACCGGATTTTGCGGCGACGTTCCAATTCGGAGCGCCGAATATCGCGGCGGCGGCCGGCGTCGTCGTAGCGGCGCCGCTGCTCATCGGTTTCGGGAACCACTGGCGCCACCTTCAAGTGTTTTCCGGTCCCGTCGATGGCCACGAAGGTCAAATAGGCCGAGCCCACGTGCTGGGCAGTGTCCGCAATGTAGTTTTCGACGAAAACTTTGACTCCGACTTCCATGGAAGTATGAAAAACGCGGTTCAGGGAGGAGCGGAGGATAACCAGATCCCCCACTCGCACCGGAACCAGAAAATCAATGTGATCGACCGAGGCGGTCACGACGTAGTTGCGCGAGTGGCGATGCGCGGCCATGGCGCCGGCGAGATCGATCCAGTGCATAAGCCGGCCACCCAACAGAGCGCCGAGCGGGTTCGCGTCGTTGGGCAATACGATCTCGGCCATTTCCGATTGCGAATCGCGTACGGGGCGGGGCACAAGCGCGTCGTCGGTCATGATTTTTCCTCGTCCCTGGCGCTCTCGTCAGGACCTCTTTTGCAGAAACGATCCCAGAAAACATTCCGCCATCTTTTGGAGACGAGCGTCATCGTGGCGCCGCAGCCACTGGGCCCCCTGCAGGTCGAATTCGAGTTCCCCGCGCTCGACGGGACGATGATTTCGTTCGCAGACGTAGATCACGCGAATCTCCGCGCTCTCGCGCCGATCATCAAGCTCGGTGGGAGCTACGACGGCGAACCGCACGGCGTCCCACGCTCGATCCTGGGGCGCCCAGGAACAACCGCTGGCATAGCCAAGATTGCAAAATGCTTCGAGGATATCCGGGGCCGGCGTCTCGTTTTCGTGTCCGGGAGCCGTGCAATGGCCGCGCCATCCACATCCCAGGGGAAGGCGTGAGGGATGCGGCCAACTGCCCTCGAGCTTTTCTACCGGCATAAAGTACGGACAGGCCAATTGGTTTGCCTCAGAGCGCGGAATTATCGGGACTCGTCATTGTAATCAGTTGCCGTGGACATGACCAGTTCCGCGCCCAGAGGTTTGTAGTAATCTCGTTCTCAAGGAACCTGCTGGCATGGACCGAATCGCCACGCTCAACGAGATTTTGACCGAGAATCCGAAAGACGCCTTCGCGCGCTACGGGCTCGCCATGGAATACTCCAAGCAAGGGGACTTCGACCGGGCGCTGGCCGAGTTCTCGATTCTGCTCGAACACCACGCCGACTACACCGCGGGATATTTCATGGCCGCCCAGACTCTCGTGCGGGCCGAGCGAGTCGACGACGCGAAGAAGATGCTGCAGGATGGAATCACTTCGGCGCGGCGCACGGGAAATCTGCACGCGCAATCGGAGATGGAAGCCATGCTGACCGAGCTGGGCTGAAAATTTTCGAGCCGGATTCCTATGGGATACGTCATCGCGCCATTCTCCCCATCGCCCACTCCACCACGCCCGGCAGTAATTGATAGAACTTCACGGGCAGGTGCATCGTCCACGGAACGATCACTTCCCGCTTCCTCTTCAAGTATCCGCGGAGCGTGGCACGAGCCACTTGCTCGGCGGTAATGCCGCGCACCGAACCCGGCCGCACGCGCTTCAGTTCTCTTCCCCGAATCGCATTTTCCCCGAACGCGGTTCGCACGTAGCCGGGACAAACGGTCAGGACGCGGATCCCGTCCTTCTTCAGCTCCACGCCCGCAGCTTTTCCGACCGCATTGAGCGCGAACTTGGTCGCGCTGTACGCCGCGTTGAACGGAACTGGAATGTGGCCGGCAACGCTCGAAATATTGATGATCGTTCCCCCGCCCTGCTCGAGCAGCACCGGAATCACTGCCTGCATGGCCGAGACCACGCCAAAGAAATTCGTTTCGAACATTTCGTGGCAGGCGGCCACGTCCATCTGCGCGACCGAATCGAGAAGACCGTGACCGGCGTTATTGATCCACACATCGATGCGCTTGAACTGGTGCAGGGTCAGAGCCAGAACGCGGTCGATCTCTTCGGAGTTCCGTACGTCGCAGGAAAGGGCGAGGGTGCGGTCGAGAAGGCCAACCCGCGCGCGTGCCGATTCCGCTCTCGCTGCATCGCGCGACAGCATCACCACGCTCGCGCCCTCGCTGGCAAACGCCACGGTAATCGCTTCGCCGATACCCATCGAAGCTCCGGTCACGACCACAACCTGTCCCGCAAGTTTCATGCTCGGGTTTTATGCTCTGCCACGCGGCAAGTCAAGGCAGGAAGAAGTGGCGTACAATCGGAGGACTCCACCGCCGTGCGCTCCCAAACTGGAGACCCCGTTGGCACTCCTTCCCCTGTTTCCGCTCGAGGTTGTCTTACTTCCTGGTACTCCCCTACCACTGCATATTTTCGAGCCGCGATACAAGGAGATGATCGGGGAATGTCTGGCGGACCAGTCGCAGTTCGGCGTGATCCGCGCCCTCGACCAAGGAATGGCGGAGATCGGTTGCAGCGCGGAGATCATCAGCGTTACCAAGAAATATCCCGACGGCCGTCTTGATCTTGTGGCGGAGGGCCGCCGGCGCTTCGAAGTGCTCGAACTGAATCAGGAGCGATCCTTCCTGCGGGCCGAGGCATTGTTTCTTTCCGATGAGCCCGGAGCGCCTTCAGAGGAGGAAAAGTCGCGGGCCATCCAGTTCCACCGGGAGATTTTGACTCTGGCCGGCGCGGTGCAGGACCTTGCCGCCGCCGATCCTGACGCCCTCTCGTTCCATCTTGCCGGTTCTCTGCCTCTCGATCTCGATTTCAAACAAAAGCTGCTGGCCATGCGGTCGGAAGCCGAAAGAATCCGGGAACTCGCCAGCTATCTCGAAAACGTTTTGCCGGGGCTCGAGCGCGCCGCCCGGGCGCGGGAGAAGGCCGGCGGGAATGGACACGTGCGCTAGGGATTCTCCACAATCGGCGCGCGGACCTACCGCTACTTGTGTTCTAGTTCCTGGACCAGCTTCTGGAAGTCCGCATCTGGCTTCAGAGCTTCCAGACGGGAGTCCGATTCGATCGCTTCGGCATCCGTCAGACCACGGCGTACGGCTTGCTGAAGGTCTCTGACAGCCTGCTTCCTGTTGCCAGCAAGGGCGTGGCTCTCGGCGAGCAAAAGAAGTGGCCAGGGCTCGTCTCGAAATCTGCTGATCAGTTCGAAACATGCATCCGCCTTTTTGAAATGGCGGGACTCGAGTTCCTCCTGCCCGGCTTCGATTCCTGCCACCCACAAGTCGTCGGCGGCGCGTTTGGAAACCAACCGCTCCGTTTCGTTCCTGGAATGCTCCGCCTGATAATCCAGCCGGTGCATGGCCTGCACGATCTCATTGCCGAGGGTCATCGTGTCGTCGGCCGAACCGTTCATGTAGGTATGCAGGTTGGGCGAAACCTCGGATTCCAACGCGGACTGCTGCGCGATCTGCTCCCGCTCATTCTTCAATGCCACTTTCAGAGCGCTGGAGTTTTTCAGCGCTGCCAGCTTCTTTTCCGATTCAGCCGTATCCCTTAGTCCGGCGAAATCGGAAGTCATCGAACGGTAGGTAAGGAACTGCGAAATCGCGTCCTGTTTTTTCTCGGCCTCGTCGGCTTCGGCTTGTCTCCGCCGTAACATGCGGTCGATGAATGCCGCGTCCGGCGGAAGATCGCCAGCCTGCATCGCTTTAAGCGTGAGCCACTGGACCGCATCCTCGAAAACCTCAGCCGGAGCCCACTCGTGCGTCCCTGAAAACACGCGCACCCGGCAGGGTAAACCCGCCTCTTCCCTTTCCCGACGGATGGTTACAACCTCGGGCCAGTTGAAGTCTCGATCGCCAACCGCGAGGTAGTAGAGCAGTTTGATGTCTGCCGCGGGTCGATTGTTGGGATATCCCGCGCCCTGGGCAATGACTCCCGCGATTCGGCACGGAGGACAACCCAGAGCCATAGCGCCGGCCACTCGCGCGCCGCCGGAGAATCCGCTGGTGTAGATGCGATGTTCATCCAGGGCGAGGCGGAGGTGCGTGTCGAGCCAGATCGCGTTCACGCTCCTGGACTGATCGGGCGAGAAATTTCGCGAGTTGTTCGAGCCGACGATCACAAAACCGTATTTCTCAGCGATTTCTTTGTAGAGTTCGAGGGGCCGTCGGCCGCGCCCGTTCGGGTCGAAGAAGTAGATAATCGGCCCGTTCTTTCCCGGAGCATAGGTGGTGGGCAGATACAACGCATAACTCATGGCCGGATCATTCTTGCAGACGATATTTGTGATTTGACCAACCGGAGGCGGCTCACTTTCCTTGCCGGCTTGGCCAATACCAGACGACGGCGCAAAGAAAATCAAACACATCGGCGCAATGATTCGCGCGCATGGTGTATTCCACCGCTTTATCGCTATTATTTCGATGGTCTGCCTCCAGCATTTCACGGCGAGGCCAAAATCCACGGCCGCGACAGGGCGTATAATCTGTTCAATTGTAGTTCCTGGGGGTTCTTTCATGAGTCGTCCGCGCACACTGGGTGAACTGCGCCGCAGCAATTTTTCTGAGGAGCGTTTGCGGACTCGCCGCGTCAAGGACGAACTGCGCGATAACCTCATCTCCCGGCTGCGCAATAATCACGACGGTCCCGTGTTTCCCGGAATCGTGGGCTACGATGACACGGTGGTGCCGCAGATCGTGAACGCGATGCTTTCACGCCACAACTTCATCCTGCTCGGTCTACGCGGCCAGGCGAAAAGCCGCATCCTGCGGGCGCTGACGACGCTGCTCGACGAACACATGCCGTATCTTGCGGGATGCGAAATTCACGACAATCCCTATGCGCCGATCTGCCGCCGTTGCCGCGAGGAGGTTGCGCGCCTCGGCGACGAGGCCGCCATCGCATACCTGTCGCCGGACGACCGCTACGTCGAGAAGTTGGCAACTCCTGATGTCACGATCGCCGATCTGATCGGCGACATCGATCCCATCAAAGCCGCTCGCGGCGGACACGAACTGTCGAGTGAACTGACGGTTCACTACGGCCTGCTCCCCCGCGCCAATCGCGGCATCTTCGCCATCAACGAACTACCCGACCTCGCGGGAAAGATTCAGGTTGGCCTGTTCAACATCATGCAGGAAGGCGATGTGCAGATTAAGGGATACCCGATCCGGCTGCCGCTCGACGTGGCACTCGTCTTTAGCGCCAACCCGGAGGACTATACCGCTCGCGGCAAGATCATTACGCCGTTGAAAGACCGTATTGGCTCCGAGATTCGCACCCACTACCCCGCGACCGTGGACGAAGGCATTGCCATCACGGCCCAGGAGGCATGGACGAAGCGCAACGGCCATCCTTTGCACTTGCCGAATTATGTACGGGAAGTGATCGAGCGTGTTGCCTTCGCCGCGCGGGAAGACAAGAAGATCGACAAGCGCTCGGGCGTGAGCCAGCGTCTGCCGATCAGCGCCATGGAGAATGTGATCTCGAACGCCGAGCGGCGGGCGATTCGCAACGATGAAAAGATGGTCGTGCCCCGCATCAGCGATGTCTATGCCGCCCTGCCTGCAATCACCGGCAAACTTGAACTCGAATATGAAGGCGAGGTGAAGGGCGCCGATCACGTGAGCCGCGAACTGATCCGCGCGGCGATTGCGAAGACTTACGACGAGTACTACACGGGTGCGAACACGCAACAGATCGTGCAGTGGTTCGACCTGGGCGGCGAGATTCAGTTGTCGGACACAGTGCCAGCTGTGGAAGCGCTGGAGAGTTTGAAAGAAATCCAGGGCCTGGTCGATAAGCTTGGCCCGTTGGGCGTATCGCAGAAAGAAAGCCCGGAGTTGCAGGTATCTGCGGCGGAGTTCGTGCTCGAGGGTCTGCACGCGCACAAGCGCATCGGCCGCAGCGAAGAGCGAGTGTTTAAAGCGGGCGACAAGAAACAGGAACCAGCGCGTGAAAAATCATTCGAGCCCGACGAGCGGCCCTACCGCCAGAGAAGGCAATTTAATTAAAAGCTGCTGGCTTCTAGCTCGGCAGGACGATTTTCGCTAGAAGCTCGCAGCTCGTAACTCGTTAGCAGCTAGAAGCTAGCCGCTGTTATGAAACGCATACGCTACTCCAAATACGTGCCCGATCCCGCCGGCGAGATGAGCCTGGAGGATCTGCTCAGCGCGCTCTCCGACTACCTGCTGCGGAGCGGGTTTCAGGATTCCATGTGGTACGAAATGCCGGAGGGCGAGCAGACGCTCGACGAACTCAAACGCGCCATCGAAGAGGCGCTGATGAACGGCGAATCGTTCGACGAGAATCTGCGGGAGCAGATCGAGCGGATGCAGGCGGAAGGCCAGCTCGACGAACTGATCGAGCAACTCATCGAGCGGATGCAGCAGGAAGATTATATTTCTATCGACCAACCGCCAGACCCGGCGCGGCCGTCCGGAGTTGGTGGACAAGCCGGCGAGGCGCAGCCGGCCCGGTTCGAGATTACCGACAAGAGTCTGGACTTCCTCGGGTTCAAGTCGCTGCGCAACCTGCTCGGGTCGCTGGGCAAATCGAGCTTTGGACGCCACGACACGCGCGATCTGGCCACCGGCATCGAAGCCAGCGGGTCTTCGAAAACCTATGAGTTCGGCGACACGCTGAACCTCGACATCACGGCCACGCTCTCGAACGCGATCCAGCGCGAAGGGCTCACACTGCCGCTCAACATCGAGTACTCCGATCTGCAGGTGCATCAGTGCGAGTACCAGTCTTCGTGCGCCACGGTGCTTATGCTCGACTGCTCGCACTCGATGATTTTGTATGGCGAAGACCGCTTTACGCCGGCGAAGAAAGTCGCGATGGCGCTGTCGCATCTGATCCGCACGCAGTATCCGGGAGATTCGCTGTCGCTGGTGCTGTTCCACGACTCAGCGGAGGAAGTTCCGCTCGGGCAGTTGGCGCGAGTGAAGGTGGGCCCGTACTACACCAACACGCGCGAGGGGCTGCGGCTGGCGCAGCGGATCCTACAGCGGCAGCGGAAAGACATGAAGCAGATTGTCATGATCACCGACGGCAAGCCGTCGGCGCTGACGCTTGAAGACGGGCGCATCTACAAGAACGCCTTCGGCCTCGATCCCCTGGTCGTGAGCCAGACACTCGAAGAAGTTTCGAAGTGCAAGCGCGCGGGAGTGCTGATTAACACGTTCATGCTGGCGTCCGATTATGGGCTGGTGCAGTTCGTGCAGAAGGTCACCGAGATGTGCCGCGGCAAGGCCTATTTCACCACGCCCTACACGCTGGGCCAGTACTTGCTGATGGATTATATGTCGCGCAAGACGAAGACCATTCACTGAACGAGATTTTCCTCTTTTCGCTGCGATTGGCGCCAAGGCGCTCGAGGCGCTCAGTCTTCTACGAAGGACTTTAGCCTTGACAGTGCCTGATCCCACTGTTCAGAAACGGAATCGAGGTATTGCCTGATTCCTAGCATTGGCTGCGGATCGAATTTGAATTGGCTCTCGCGACCGGCACGGACGCTGTGTACGATTCCGGCGCTCTCCAATACCCGGAGATGTTTCGTGATCGCCTGCCGGGTCAGCTTGGAACCCTGCGTCAGCCGAGAGATCGAATAAGGCCGCCGATCACAGAGCTTAGCAACCAGCGATAACCGGGTTGCGTCACCCAAAGCGGCGAACACGAGTGCGTGCGTCGGCCGTTTTGCAGTCACACTACTACGGCTTCTGTGCGACATAGTTCTCGATGTTCTTCATTTGTTCGGTCCAACCGCCATCGTTTCTGCGAAATGCTTCGAGTCGGCGATCATCGGGAAGCTTATCGAAGCCGGACTCGGTGAGTATGAGTAACGTGCCGGTGGCAGTCTTCTCCAGCCTGAATTCGACCAGAGTGGTTGGCTCCTTCGAATAGTCCGTTGGTTTGTCCCCTTTCTCGAAAGTCTTGGGATGGGGCCAAGTGAAGGAAAAGAGCCGCTCGTACTCCATTTTCTGCACGACTGCTTGCCATTTGACGTGCTCATAGCCGGGATAAGTAATCTGGCCGCGGGAGACTTGACCCGGGACAAAGGGCCCGTCCAGTTTCACGCGAAACCATTCGCCGAATTCGCGGTAGTCGGTCAGTGCACGCCAAACCCGGGCGATCGGCGCCTTCAGCTCAATGCGCTTCTCAATCGAGTCATTCATATTTACGCAACCTCTAGGTTGCATATTATCTCAAGCCACAAGAATAAGCAACCTAACGGTTGCATGATATCGTTTCCTTTCTAGCATGCACTTTGGGGGCGGGCAGCGGCTAAAGCCGGTAACAATTCTGCGGCTCGTGGCATCGCTTAAAGCGACCCTGATACGAATCGCGATTCTTTCAGCAAATTGTAGAAACCGCGCCCTTCAGAGACACGCAGTCATCCGAGTTTTTTATGAAGCTGTGAGCCGGCAGTTTTGGTGTTGAGCGGCAGGGCTAAGGCAGTGGCCTTCCCCCGAACCGAACCAACTACTGATAATCTTTTGTATACGACAGAGCTGTTAAGACATGGCGAATTGCACTCAATGCGGTCGGAAGCTTCCTCCGTTTAGTTTCAAGAAGATCTGCCAGTGGTGTGTGCAGCACGAGGCGGCGCAACGTGGCGACATCGACGACGTGAAGCAGCATGTCATGCCCGCGCCCTGGGTTCGAAGCGAGTCCAGCATCACGCTGACGCAAGTGCTGTTCGGCGCCAACGTCGCGGTCTTTCTGGCGATGGCGGCCGCCAGCGGTACCGTCATGGAGTTCCCAGGACAAATACGGGCGCATTTTGGCGCCAACTTCGGCCCCTATACGCTGTCGGGCGACTGGTGGCGCCTGGTGACCTACATGTTTCTTCATGGCGGTTTGATGCATATCGCCTTCAACATGTGGTGCCTCTGGGATCTGGGCGCGCTGTGCGAGTCGCTTTACGGACGATGGACTTTTGCTGCCGTCTATCTGACCACCGGGGTTGCCGCGGGCGTGACCAGCGTCGCGTGGAATCCCAGGGTGCTCAGTGTCGGCGCGTCGGGGGCGATCTTCGGCCTGGTCGGGGCTCTGATCGCGTCATTCTATCTAGGGGAATTCTCGCTGCCGAGCATCGCAATCCGGGGCACGCTGAGGAGCCTTGTCTTCTTCGTCGGCTTCAACGTCCTCTTCGGAAGCATGTTTCCCGGCACCGACAACGCCGCCCATTTCGGCGGGCTCATCTGCGGATTGATTCTGGGGGCTCTGATCGCGCGGATCGCGCCGGAGCACGACAACCCTCTGCGCCGGGCGGGTGTGCTGGGCGTCGTGGCTCTCGCGGTGTTGGCGGGTGCTGTAGGAGTGCAACAATGGCGCGGCGCGCCTTTCCGCATCGGACGGGCCCTGGAATCGTTGTCCGAGAGCCCTGATCGCGCCATCGCGCAACTCCGAACCGCGGTCCGGCAACAGCCCAACTCGGTGCCGGCGCACTTTGCGCTGGGACAGGCTTACTTCAACGCGAATAACTATGCCGAAGCGGAGACCGAGTTCAAGCGCGTCGTTGAACTGCAACCTCAGCACAACGCGGCCCGGTTTAACCTTGGCATGGTGTACCTGGCTGAGAGGCGTACGGGCGATGCGAAAATGACCTTCACGCAAATGCTGGCGCAGAACGCGAACGACGCCGATGCGCACTATGGCATGGGACTGGCGCTGGCCGACGAAGAGAAGTATCAGGCGGCAGTCGAGGAGTTCAAAACTGCACTGCGATTGGGCCCGCAGGCTTCTGGCGTCTATTACGAGTTGGGCCAGTGCTACGCCAGGCTTGGGATGTACGACGATGCGATCGCTGCCTACCGGAACGAGAAAGAGAAAAACGGCGACCATCCTGATCTGGAGGCCGCTCTGGCCGAAGCTTACCAGGCCAAAGGCATGACGCAACAGGCGCAACAAGCCCGCGACCAGGCTTCACATCTGAAGAATCGACCGCAAGATTGATCGCTGATCCGCCAGGGAGCGAAACAGGAGCTTCCTCAATCAGTCGGGGAAGACTCCTGTCGCTGGATTCCCGGCAGCGCTGCCCGAAGCACGCCGCTACCTTCGCGGTCCCTCTCCGAGAACTGCGAAATACTTCCCCGTCTCCTGCTTCGCCAACTCTGCCTCAGTCCGCGATGTGTCTAACTTGCGTCCGTCGCCCTTGACGGGGGACCAGACTTCGGAGAGAAGGCAGAGGTTAGGATAGCAGTGGAAAATGATCTGGCCGTTCTCGCCGCCGGACCCGCCTGAGGTGTAGTCGGCCAACACGATGGCAACCGGTTGGCCATGGGCGTCTTGGATTTTGACTAGGTGTGCGTTTGAGGTCATCGTGTATTCACCGGCGGGCAGGATCTTCCCGCTGACGGCGAATTTGAAAGGTACCTTTGCTCGAACACCGCCGGATTGAGCGAAAGCTGGAACCACGGCCAGCCCGAATGCCAGGCAGACGCTTAGATAGGTTGCGTTCTTCATGGGAGTCTCCTTTTCTTGCTTCAGCCGCCGGCTTTCTGGCTGCCCGGCGTGCTTTTTGTCCCGAACGCGCCCAGCTTCGCCCGTGGACGACAAGCAGAACAATAGGCCTGCGATGGTTTCGATCGGAAACGAATGTGGCCAGCTAATTTATTGAAAACAGAAGGAAACAAACAGAATGTGACTCAGCCCGTCTAACCGATATTTACCGGCTTGGGTGTAAACTTTTGGGAATCATAAGGGGTGAAGTGAGGATGGCCCGGTCTGTGACGAATCCTCGAACCGTCCGGTTTGGTCTCTTCGAGCTCGACCTGGACGCTCGCGAACTGCGCAAGTCCGGGGTACGGATCAAACTGCAGGAGCAGCCCTTTCAGATCCTCGCCATGCTACTGGAGCGGCCCGGTGCGATCGTCACCCGGGAAGAGTTACAGAAGCAGCTTTGGTCCGGTGATACTTTCGTCGATTTCGACCTCAGCTTGAACAGCGCGGTCAAGAAGGTCCGGCAGGCGCTGAGCGACGACTCCGAGAATCCGCGTTTTGTTGAGACGCTCTACCGGAGGGGCTATCGCTTTATCGCGCCCGTGAACGGGTACTCTGACTCTCGCATTCAACTGGTGGAGAGTGCTCCGGCATCAGGGATGCCAGCCCCACCACCACCGATTGCGGCGTCCAGGCCTTCGCTGCGGTGGAGAAATGTCGTCTTCTACCTGGGGATCCCCATACTCCTCGTAGTGGTTGCTATCCTCGTGCTGAGGCTGGTTCCTTCCCCACAGCCGACGGTTCTGGGCTATACGCAGATCACGCACGATGGGCTCCCGAAAAGCGGACTGGTTACGGATGGCCAACGGCTCTATTTTCAGGAATTGCAGGGCGACCATTTTGCGATCAGTCAAGTATCGGTAGCCGGTGGCGAAACCAGCATCGTTCCCACTCCTTTCCAGAATGTAATGGGTGCCGATATCGCTCCCAATGGTTCGGCACTTTTAGCAGGTACGTTTCAGGGCACGGGCAAAGGACTGGCATTGTGGTCCTTGCCTTTGCCGAGCGGGGCGCCCCGCCGGCTGGGCGACTACGTCGTCCATTCGGCAACTTGGTCTCCCGAAGGAAGCCAGCTGGCTTTCTCCAGGGGACCGGATATCTACCTGGCACAAAGCGACGGCAGCGAACCGCACAAGCTGGCGAGCGTGGGCAGCCAAGTCTATAATCTGACCTTTTCACCCGACGGTCGCCGGCTTCGCTTTAACGTCGTCGACCCAAGAAATGGTTCGAGCGAGTTCTGGGAAATGCGCCGCGACGGGATCGGCTTGCATCCATTGCTTCCCAGTTGGAACCCAAACCCCCGTCAATGCTGCGGAAATTGGACTCCCGACGGAAAGTACTTCCTGTTCCAGGACTTTCGAGATGGTCGAGTAAGCCTGTGGGCACTGGCCGAAAAATCGTCCTGGCTGGGCCGAGAGATCAAGCCCGTGCAGTTGACCAACGGCCCTCTGCATTTTGGTTCTCCGGTCGCGAGCAAGAACGGAAAAAGGATTTTCGCCGTCGGGGTACAGCCACGGTGCGAGTTGGTGCGTTACGACGGCAAGTCTAGCTTCGTGCCCTTTCTTGACAGCATATCGGCAAGCGATCTGGCCTTTTCCGCCGATGGAAAGTGGGTAGCCTACGTCTCCGTTCCGGAACGCCAGCTTTGGCGCAGCCGAATTGATGGCAGCGAGAGAGTTCAGCTTACGTTTGAGGCTATGGAAGCGGGTTTGCCGAAGTGGTCGCCGGACGGGAGACAAATCGTGTTCATGGGCGCCACTTTGAAGACGGGGTGGCATGCGTATCTGATCTCCAGCGATGGCACGGGGCTGCGCGAGTTAATCCCCGGCGCGGAGGCCGGATTTGATCCTGGCTGGTCGCCGGATGGCAGGTTCATCGTGCTGACCCTGAACGATGCGGGGTCGTCTGCCGCTTCGTCTGAAGGGCCGGGCATTGTAACCGTCGATGTAGCAACCTCGAAAATCTCTCCTATTTCGGGCGCGAAGCGGCTGTTCTCTCCGCGTTGGTCTCCAGACGGAAGGTACATTGCGGCGATTACAGACGATTCCGAAAAGTTGCTGCTCTTCGATCGCGTCAGCCAGCAATGGCGTGAGCTGGTGAGCTTGCCCATTGGATATCCCAGTTGGTCGCACGACGGGCAATATATTTACTTCGACACAACACTTACCGACGATCCCAACTTCTTTCGACTCCGGATTTCGGATGGCAAGCTGGAACGGCTGGTCAGCCTCAAGGGATTGCGGCAGTACTGGGGTGACTTTGGCTCCTGGACAGGATTGGCGCCCGATGATTCGCTGTTGCTGATTCGCGACACCAGCAACCAGGAAATCTATGCGCTCGACTGGAAGGCGCCTTAGCTTTTTGTGATCTCGCCCACTGCACGCCACGCCTGGTTGATAGCTTCGTCGGTGTAGGCATAAGCGCCGGCATCAGCATTGGCGATCGCGATGCGTCCGTAGGGCTTGCGCGCGACTTCACACGGCGTTTCTCCGCCTTCCAGCCAGAATGAATCGAACAGCGAGTTGTACTCGTAGGCGTAGCCGTGCGGCCAGCGATTGACGGTAATGGCCGCGATGTCTCGCGCGGGGTCGAAGCCTCCCGGGCCGAGAGTGCGCCCCAACTGCTCGCGGATTTTGCGCTCCATGGTTTCAAACCTCGTGCTGAACAACTCGATCCGGCCAAAGCTATGCTGTTCCCGCGCCGGCTTTCCCGGCTTGCATGGCGTCTTCATCATGTGAATGACGATGGGCTCTTCTGGCTTGCGCGCACATTCGTATCCACCAATGCTGACGGGGTGGTCGAGCTGAACCCGGGTGTGATAGCAGCCCGGGGCGTAGACGGCGTTCATGCCCAGCTTTTGAAACGACGTCCAGTTGTGAAGCAAAACGTTGGTGTAAAGCAGCGGAACCTTTTGCGCGGAGCTCAGAGCCTGCTTTTGTGGGTCGGGCAGATCTTCGCATATGTAAGGGATGACGACGTGCCAGCATGCCAGGATCGAGTTCTTTGCCTTGGCGGTAAGGACCTTTCCACCGCGGGCGTAACTGACCTCTACCTCTTTCGCGCTGGCTGCGTCGCCAAGATGCTTGACGCGCACGGCCGTGCTGTTCAAGCGAATGCGCACGGCGGATCCGGAATCATCGAGCTTCGCATAGTTCGCCTTAGCCAGAACCACATCGGACACCGAGTTGCCGGGGATCGCATCGGGAATCAGCTTCCGCACCAGCAGGCGCGCGATGGTGGCGTTGCCATCGGGAAAATGGAAGAAGTATTTTTCCGCTTCCTTGTTCGGAATGGCGTCGCGATTCATGCCCTTGCCGGGCGCGGGATCGAGGCTCATGCCCTCAAATCCCGGCAAATCGGCGCCCCAGGCGTCCTGAGCGGCAATGGCGTCGATCCCCAGGCCGAACGTGGGTTCGAGAACCGCAGCGTAAATCTTGACCACGTCCTCGTGTACCTTCACTACATCTCGCAAGAAGCTGGCATAACTCATGCGGGCGAGTTTGGCCTTCTTCTCCACCGAACTCAGACCCGGGAAGTAATCCTGTTGATGGTGATGCAGACGTTCAAGATCCTTTTTCGCCTGCTCGGCGATCGGCGCCTCAGCCTGAATGTGCTTCCAGACTTCGGGCTTGTCGGAGGTAGCGAATAGCTTTTCTCCTCCGCTGAATGTCGGCAAGCTGACGACCAGCTTGTCCGTGCCAAAGGTTTCTTTGTCGAAGAAGATGCTGGAGTGCAGCCCCAGCGAGCGGTAAAGGCTGGCGTCGAGATACTTGTGGTAGGACCGCACGTCGATGCCGAGTTCTTCGACCAGTGCCTTTGCCACCTTGCTGTAAGGCGCCGGACTCTCGATGGCGTACGTGCCGCCGTATCCCAGGCGAAATTTGTTTCCGTCGCGGAACTCGTTGCGCTTGGCGTGTCCGCCGAAGTCGTCGTGATTGTCGAGGATGAGGATGCGCGCTTTTGCGCCGGCAGTCTTGCGATAGAAATGAGCAGCCGCCAGGCCGCTGATGCCGCCGCCGACAATAATCAGGTCGTAGCTTTCGCCGGTGTCGACAGGCTTGCCAGCCTGGTCCCAAAACGTGCCATCGCGCAAGCTATGCGCGGCATCGAAGGATCCGGGATGGCTGCCGCGCATGCCCGTAAGAGCTGGGGGATAGTAGTCGGGCGACTTTTCCGGCCCCGCAGGTTCATCGCCGAAAAGATACCACGGCATCATCGCCGCGCCCGCTGTCACCGCCACGCCATTGATAAAGTCGCGGCGGGTGATCCGGCGGTCCATTCCTAGTTCGCGGTCCCGTGAGTCGTGCACCATCTCCTTCGCCGTGAACTACGAACCTTCCTCGGCTTTCTTCACCGCAAGTTCCGCGCCCTGGAACCCGATGCGGCTGTGAGTTCCGTCGCAGAAGGGCTTGTTGACCGATCCTCCGCAGCGGCAGAGAGAAAATGCGGTCTTGCCGGTAAGGTCGAATGCTATTCCGTTGATGTCCACTAATTCGACCGAGCCCTCTGGCGCTTCCACGCGAAGCGGCCCGTTGGGCCTGACCGTGATCTTCACTTGAGCCATAATTCCATCCTCCAACCTTACGGGTTTCTAGTAAGCATACGAAGATACCATCAAGCAGGGGCGCGTGTCTTCCCGCGCTGGAGGCTCTTGGAGGCTCTTGGCATAAGATTGAGGGCAGTTCCGGACCAGGTTCTGGCCCCGTCAGAAACAACTAAGAAGTACTACATGGAAGCGAAATGTCTGCTTTTCGGGGCGTTCGCCGTGTGGTTGGCCGCCGCTGGTTGTGGCGGAAACTCAGTGGTAAAGGTCCCGCCTGCAGTTTCATGCGCGCCCTGATCCCAGCCGGAATTTGCTTACGTATTGGATAACTATTCCACCGCCTCGTCGAGTGCTGTCAACACCGTTTCGACATACACGATTAACTCCCGCACCGGGGACTTGTCGCCGACCACGCTAGCCACGGTCGCGACCGGAGCCAACTGTTTCGGGGCAGAAGGCCTGGCGGTGGATCCCTCAGGCCGATTCGCCTTCGTCGCGAATCTCATGTCAAATGCGACCGACCTCGCCACAATTTCGATGTACACCATCAATTCCAGCACCGGCGTCTTGACCCCGACGGCCCCGCCTACGGTCGCGACAGGACTGAGCCCTATCGCCGTGACTGTGGATCCTTCGGGCAGGTTCGCTTACGTGTCGAATCAAGACGACGGCACGATTTCGATGTACACCATCAACACCAGCACTGGAGTCCTGACTCCGACAACGCCCGCCACAGTGTCCGGAGGAGGCGGTCCCTTCGCGGTCACCGTAGCCCCCTCTGGCAAGTTCGCTTACGCGCCGGTTCCTTATGGAAACCTCGTATTGCACTTCACGATTGATTCCGTCACCGGAGTTCTGCTCCCGAATA
Source organism: Candidatus Sulfotelmatobacter sp. (assembly GCA_035511455.1). Taxonomy (GTDB): domain Bacteria; phylum Acidobacteriota; class Terriglobia; order Terriglobales; family Acidobacteriaceae; genus Sulfotelmatobacter. The sequence goes on from DATKFH010000022.1 coordinate 92,806, forward strand.
CGCCAAGCGAGGTACCAGCAGGAAATAATCCTGCATGGGTTGCGGTGGATCCCTGTTCGTTTACGTGACAAATCGACTGGATAATTCGGTGTCGACGTTCACCGTTGATCCCGGCACCGGCAACCTAACGCCGAACACGCCAGCTACAATCGCTGCCGGAGCACAGCCTTGGCCAATTGTAGTCGAGCCCTCCGGGAAGTTTGTCTAGGTGGGAAATGAAAATAGCCGCGAGGTTTCGATCTACGCCCTCAACAGCGACGGCACATTGGCCTCCGCAGGGAGCGCGGCGGCAACAGCCGGAGCGTCATCAGTAGCCGTGACTGCGACCAAGCGGTAGCCGAAAAGCGGATGAGAACCCGGAATGTTCCAACCGCTTCAGGCCGCGGCAGTGCCGACCGAGACCAGGCTGCGGTAAAGCTGCAGATACTCTTCGATCATGCGCCGGGTCGTGAAGCGCTCGCGGGCGCGAGTGTATGCCAGTTCGGCGAAGGCGCGGCGCATGGGTCGGTCCTCGTTGAGGTCGCGAATTCTCTGGGCGAGGCTCGCGGCGTCGTTGGTCCGGAAATACAGAGCCGCGTCGCCCCAAATCTCGCGGAAGCAGGGGACGTCATTGGCCACGATCGCGCATCGCGAAAACGCGGCCTCGAGGGCGGACATTCCCAACGGCTCGTAGCGCGCGGTGGCGGCATAAATGGCGGCACGGCTGAAGAGGGCACGGAGTTGCGCTTCCGTCTGTGGTCCGCGAATCGCAACCGAGGTCTCCTCGGTATCAATTTTCACATCGGCGCGGATCGGAATCCGGGGCACTGGGACCGTCTGCTCTGCTCCTACGATGCACACCGGGATCGGATGCTTGTGCTGGGTCAAAAGGGAGACCTGCTTGCTCGCGTCCACAAGGCGTCCCACGGCCAGCACACAATCTTCCTTGTTGACGTAGGGATTGAAGAAAATCGGGTTGCGCCCGGGATAGATCACAAGTTCCCGACGCGGACGCACATAACCGGTGCGAACCTGGTCAAGCATCCACTCCGAGGGCGCGACTACTGCATCGGCGCCCAGAATTCCGCGCAGAACGGTGTCGTAATACCACTTCGTCGGACGTCCCGACCGAGGGATGCCTCCATCGCGTCCCGCTTGCTTCCAGGTCAGCAGATCTCCGTGCGCCATCACCACCCGCGGCACGTCGACCGCTAGATCGCCGTAGCAGAACTGGTTGAGGTGCAGCACGTCCGGGCGCAGTTCGCGAACCAGAGCCGCCAGGAAGTTCCAAGATTCGCGCAGGTCGTCTTCCGCCTGCTGCATCCACTCCAGACGGAAAGCCGTGGGCCGGTATTCGAGGCCGTGCAGATGATCCATCCACACTGTCTGTTCCGGCAACGGAATCTCGCCGAAACTGACGAGCGTGACTCGTACCCCGCGCGTGACCAGACCGGTCACGAGTTCGCGGCTGTAAGTCCATGATCCCGACAGCGTGTCAGCAGTGACCAGGACGTGCACAGAACCTCCGGGAAGCAGCGCGGGATTCCGCACGCGACGCGGGGTTCCGCCTGCCGGGCGGGTCTATTTTAGTTTGAAAATACCCTCCACGGGAAGTGAATTCAGATTACTAGGCTGCAAAATGTTGCATTCGATGGCCCCCCCCGCTCAAAAGTTGAACTTCAGAGCCAGTTGGATTAAACGCGGTGGTTGCGCAGCCAGAATCTGATTGAAGGTTGGCGAACTGATGTCGCTGTCGGGCAAGCGAAAATTCGTGTGGTTCAGAATATTGAAGAACTCAGCCCGGAATTGAAACTCCTTGCCCTCGGTTACGGGAATGTTCTTGAACGCGGAAAAATCCCAATCCCCATAGCCTGGTCCTTGGGCGATGTTGCGGCCTGAGGTACCGAATTGCTGGACAGGAGAATTCGGATTAGGGGTGATTTGCTGGAAGGCGTTTCGGTTGAGCCACGCGGTGGTAGTGCGTGGGCCGGCGTTCGGGTTTTGCCCGGGAACAAGGTTCGGCCGGTTGGCGGAGAAGCCTGTGATTTCCGGCGCTCCCCCCTGCTCGGAAACATCATTGGAGTCGAAAACGGTAAATGGAGTCCCGCTCATGATCGTAGCGATGCCATTTAGTTGCCAGCCACCCAAAGCCCGTTGATACCAGCCGTGAGGCTGTCTCCAGAATGGGAGGCTCCACTGATAACTCAACACGAGGCGGTGGCGAGAATCGAACAAGGAGCGACCACGCTCGGCAGCGAGGTTGAAGGGGTTCTGCGCCAGATCGTTTTCACCAGCCACGGGCTTGGAGGCCGAGCCTGTCATATTGAAGGAAGACGCATCATCGATTGTTTTGGAGAACGTGTATGAAGCCAGGAAAGAGATGCCATGGCTGAAACGCTTGCGCAGGCTCGTCTCTAGAGCGTTGTAGGAAGAATTGGCGATGCCGGCGATAAGACCAGTCGAGGAGTAGGTGCAAGGTGGGGAGTTTGGATCCAGCGTGCAGCCGGAATAGAGCCGCCGCTGATCGGCATTCCCCGAGGTGGAATTCGGCTGGCCGGTAGCGGAATTAATTCCCGGCAGATAAATGGCTGGGTTGCCTTCGATGAAGCGCGGCAACTTGGTGCCCTTGGTGCCCACATAACCGACCTCGAGCAGCAGATCGGAGCCGAAAGACCTTTGCACATTCATGTCCCAATCCTGAGAGTAGGGCAGAGGCAGGTTTGGAGTAAGCGTTAAGTTAGTCAGCGGTTTCGCGAACGAGTTCAGCGGGGGAGGGTTGCCGTTGTAGGGATCTGAGAAATTGAGACCAGCGGGACCGAGGCTGATCTGCTGGGTCTGCAGATAGGGAGGCGCACTGATCGGTGACTGCAGCGGGCCGCCCTGACCCGTGTAGTACGGCTCGTAGAAGATCCCATAGGCAGACGTCATCAACCACTTCGCACTGCCGGTCGGGTCCCATGCGATGCCGAGGCGCGGTGCGAAACCATTCTTGAAAGTTGGGATCAGCCCTGCCGGGACACCCGGATCGCCCGGATACAGCAGGTCCGCGGGCGCAGTGGGCATGACCTTCGACTGCCTGCCGGGAATAAAAAGCGTCTGCCGGTTGTGAATTTCGGTGTAGGGGAATGGCAGTTCGTATCGCAGACCGGCATTCAACGTCAGACGGGAAGAGACTTTGTACGCGTCTTGAGCGTAGCCGTTCAGGGAGTTGCCCCTTATGCCCCGTGAGAAATCACCGCGGCCCTGTAGAAAGAACACCGGCTGTCCGACCAGGAAAGCGGCGAAGCCATCTCCAAGGATCGGGAAATTTGGAATGAACACAAAGAAACCGTTGGTCGCAATCCCCTGCAGTACGTTGACATTCAAGTGTTGGAAGCCGGCTCCGAATTTGAGTTCGTGCCGTCCGCGGACCCAACTCAATGATCCCGAATAGTCATAGGCGTTTTCATAGGTGTTGCGCGGTCCCGTGATCGGGTCGCCGACTGTGGTGTAACCATTGACCTGGATAAAGGGAGGACCTACGGCGACGTCGAGACTGGGCGAGTATTGAAAACCCAGGCTGGCGGGAGTGGTGTGATTCTGGTGCTCGTCAAATAGGAATTTGTTTCGCAAATACGAGAAGCGGAAGACGCCAATCGTGGCGGGCGAGAATGTGTGCGTTTCCTGGGCAACGAAGTTTTGCGCGCGATGATTTTCTCCCCCAGGAAAACCGGGAACGCTTGCGCCCGACGTGGAAAGTGGATCGAAGCGCGTGCCATTGCTGAAAATGTAACGGAAGTTCAGGGTGTCGGCGGAGGAAAGATAATGGTCAAGCCGTAGGCCGAACTGATCGGTATCGTCGCGCAGAGTCTCTGTGGAATTAAACGCATTGGTACCACTGTTCGGCTCTGGAAAAAGACTCAAGAGCCCCTGCGACATCGGATTGATGAATGGCAACTGGTTATAAGCGATCGGCGCCCCGCTGGCGAATAGGTTGTAAAGCTGATGCCCAGGGGTCGGGTTCGAGCACATCCCATTGCTGTCGAACTTTTCCCCCTTTGTGGCATCGCATAGTTGGCCGAAATTACCTTGCCGTTCGAGGAGGGAAGGAACGGTGCTGAGCTGGGTTTCCCCTTGCCGATTGCGAAAGCCCTCGTAAAACCCGAAAAAGAAAGTTTTGTCTCTGCGGATGGGACCGCCGAAGGTTCCGCCGAACTGATTTTGCTTGAGAGGCTCCGTGCGTTTGGCGAAGTAGTTGGTAGCGTCGAAAGCGTTGTTGCGCACGAATTCCCAAAGCGCTCCGTGGAACTGGTTCGTGCCGGCGCGGGTGATGATATTCGTCGTCGACCCCAGGCTGTTGCCGAACTCGGCGTTGGCGTTGTGGGTCAGAATTCTGAACTCATCGATGGCATCTACGGGCGGTTCGAGGACGAAGCCTCCATCCACGCCATTGAAATTGTTGGCTCCATCGATCAAGAAATTGTTGGACTCAGGCCGCTGGCCATTGACCGCATAGGCTTGACCGTTCCGCAAAGATCCTCCTGCTTCGGCAAGACCCGGCGTGAGGGGCACGACTCCCGGCTGAAGCAGGCCCAGCTGACTAAAGTTTCGGCCGTTCAAGGGTAGGTCAAGCACCTCGCGCTCCGAGACCGTTTTGCCGAGACTGGTCACCGCGGTCTCGATCAGTTGAGCGTCGGCCAGCACCTCGATCTTCTGGGTCTCGGTGCCTACAGCGAGACGGACTCGAATGTTTGCCGTTTCGTTTACATCGAGAGTGATGCCCTGCTGAACGTAGGTCTGAAAGCCTTTGGCCTCAACCTGCAGTTGATAGTGACCAATTGGCAACTCCAACAGAACATAGCCACCGGAGCGATCTGTCGTCCGAGAACGGGTCAGTCCAGTTTCTGTCTGTTTGGCGCTCACCGTTGCGCCCGGCACGGATAAGCCGGATGGATCCACAACGGCTCCGCGAACACTTCCGCTGATTTGCTGCGCAGCGGCGCTCAAGCTCAGGCACAGGGCCAGCACGGCACAGATCAGGTTTCTCGGAGTAGTCATTATGTTCTTCGGCTCCAGGTGAATCATTTCTCGACAGTGCTGCGCGTAGATGCGGCATGGCAAGCGCACGCACGGGTAAACACGCCCAGGTCGTGCGAGCAATGCGCTCTAGATTTTTCGGGACCCCCAGTCCACAGAATGCAATCCACAGAACGGATGAGCAGCGGAACGTTATCGGATGGTGAGGCGGGGCACAATAAGCCAAAAATACTATGCAGGATCGCGGCTGGACCAGGACTGTCTAACCGTACCGGCACGGCGCTCTATATCTTCGCCCTGTTTCCCTCGGTTCGGGAGTGCTAATCTTGCGGACTTGAGCAGCCACCCCTTTCTTCTCACAAAATGGTACCTGGACTGCGTTTCTGACAATGGCGACGCCGCGATCTTGTACAACGCCGATCTGCGTTGGAACGCTCTTTCGTTTCACTATGGCAGTCTGCTCACCGCTGTCGACGGCAAGGTCGGCTCTGCCTCTTCCGTGCGCGCCAACGCAGCGCCCACAGTTGCTAAGGGAATGCTTGCGCTCCAACACCAAAGTCTGGGTATCGAGGGTACCTGGCAAGCGTTGCGTGATCCCCTCCGCAGAACCGTGTTTGAGACGGCGGACGGTGCGGTCGACTGGCACTGCCTGCAACCGATGTCCAAGGTCGATTTGCTTCTTGCCAGAAATACTCGGCTCCGGGGGATTGGTTACGCGGAGTGTTTAACCCTGTCCGTACTCCCCTGGCGCCTGCCGATGACCAGCCTGCGCTGGGGCCGATATCTCTCACAGCAGGATGCCATCGTCTGGATTGACTGGCGGGGATCGGCCCCGCATCGTTCGGTCATTCACAACGGTGAAGAACACTTCGCCGAATCCATCACAGAATCCGAAGTTATGTTCGCCGGCATTGGCGCGCGACTCGAACTCGATTGCGGGCTGGTCCTGCGAGAAGGGCGGCTCGGTGACACGATCTTTCCTGGAATCTCCAGGCTGGCCGCTTTGCTTCCACGAAGCATGCTCGCGGTCAACGAGTGCAAGTGGCGGAGTCGGGGCGTGTTCCGAACAGGCGCAGGACAGAGTTCAGGTTGGGCGATCCATGAGGTCGTGAAATGGAAGGAATGACCCAAGGGCGAGAGACAGCGAAAAGACCAGCCACCTTCGCCGCAGCCAAGCTGCTCTACGCCGCCGTCTTCGTGGTGGTCCTGCCCCTTCTTCTGCTGATCTGGGCGGTCAGAACGACTACCGTCGTCGCCTTGCCTCCCGTGCACTCTCCGTCCTGGGGCATGGCCGCTGCCGTCGTCGGACTCTTGTTCATGGCGATGGGCATGGCCGCTCTATGGAGCCTCGGCGGTGGTTTGCCGATGAACGCATTCCCTCCGCCACGGTATGTCTCAGGCGGAATGTACTCCCTGTTGTCACATCCGATTTATGTCGGGTTCGCTTTCGTGTGTGTGGGAATTGCGATCGCATCGGGTTCGGCCAGCGGCTTGTGGCTGGTGTCGCCGGCGGTGATCCTGGCGAGTGCGGCTCTGGTGCTGGGTTACGAACTTCCAGACATGCAGCGGCGCTTCGGGGATGCCTTTCCCAAACAACGTCTGCTCCCGCTCGACGATGAAACTGCGCCTAGCGGTCTCGAGCGACTTCGTTGTTACCTGACGGTGCTTCTGCCGTGGGTCGTCCTTTATGAGGCTGTCGTCGCGCTCGGCATACCAGCGGACGCCAAGGTGGTCTATCTTCCATTTGAGTGGCGGCTGCCTGTCTGGTCATGGACTGAGATTTTCTACGGTAGCGTCTACCTGGTCGTCACTCTGGTCCCCCTGCTGGTGCGAACGCGGCACGACCTGCGGTGGTTTTCAGGTCGCGCCCTGCTCTCCATGCTCTTGGTGTTCCCGCTCTATTTAGTGGTGCCGCTAATCTCGCCGCCGCGGCCCTTTGTTTCGGTCGGAGCATTCGGCTGGTGGCTGGATTTCGACCGCACTCACGACAGCGCTGCTGGCGCCTTCCCTTCCTACCACGTCATCTGGGCGTTCCTGGCCGCTGCGGCACTCGGCACGAACAAGCGGCGCAGGTGGATGGGTACGGTCTGGGCATTGCTGGTTGCCGCCAGTTGCATCACCGCTGGAATGCATGCCTTGGTGGATGTCCTGGCCGCATTCGTCGTTATCTGGATCGTCGAACACATGTGCGAGGTTTGGGAGTTCCTGCGCAGCTCCTCCGAGACGATTGCGAATTCATGGCGCGAATGGCGCGTCGGTCCGGTGCGGATCATCAACCATGGCGCCTTGGCAGCGGCGGGTATATTTCTTGGATTTCTGATACTCGACACGTTACTCGGGCCCGGCCGGAGCGCGATCGCGATCTCGATCTTCGCCGGTGGAACCGTCGGAGCCGCGCTTTGGGCGCAATGGATCGAAGGTTCATCGTCTTTGTTGCGGCCCCTGGGCTTTTACGGCGGAATGCTTGGGAGCATATTCGGCGGAGTCGTGGCCGCACGCCTGTCAGGCACCAGTGTTTGGGCGGTGCTGAGCGCGCTCGTGCTGGCCGCTCCCTGGATTCAAGGAATTGGACGGCTGCGCTGCCTGGTGCAGGGATGTTGTCACGGATCCCCAGCCAACGACCTGGTTGGAATCCGCTATGTCCACCCTCAGTCCCGGGTCTGCCGCATCGCTGCGCTGCGGGGCATACCGATTCACCCCACTCCGCTGTACTCGCTGCTCTGGAATGTCCTGGTCGCGCTGGCGGTGACTCGACTTTATCTGCTGCACAGCACCGCAGCCATGGTTGCCGGAGTGTACCTCATACTCTCGGGCGCTGGAAGGTTCGTGGAAGAAGCTTATCGCGGCGAACCCCAAACCCCCACGGTGTGCGGCCTGCGGCTTTACCAGTGGCTCGCCATCGCCAGTGTGGCCTGCGGCGCGGTCATCACCACCATCTCAAACACGCCGCTAACCGCGCCGCCGCTTCTGCATCCTTCGTCGATCGTCCTCGCATCCGTCTGCAGCCTCTGCGCCTGGTTTGTCACGGGCGTTGACTTTCCTGACTCGAGTCGAAGATTCGCGCGCTTGACGTAGACCACCTTCGGCGCAGCCCTTCGACGCCCGCTGAGCTGATCAGTTCTGCAGGCGCAACCGCAGTTCGCGCCAGGCTGCCGATCGAACGGATTCGCTCCACCGCCGGAACCGGAACGTCAGGCACAGACATGGCCAGTTCGCACGACAGCAGCAACGCCGTCAGGGTCTCGCGCATTTCATAGCGTATTTGTTCTATGACCGCGCGGCGGGCGGCCGTCTGTTCGCGTCTTCGCCGGTGCAAGGCGGAGCGCACTTCCCGCACCAGCCGTTCCATTCCGTGACTCGGAAGTTGATGTAAACCAGAAAAGCGGTGCCCCGATGTCGATCATCTGCTCGCTTTCCTCAGGTTCGGTTTCGGTCAGGAATTGATCGATCACTCTAGCGGTGTAGGTTTGTTCGCGCCCGCGGATGGCAGCCTCCTCGAGGTTTTGGGCCCAGTGCGTCTCCTCGCCGGTGGCGGCTTCGAAGGAATCGGCGCACTGTTTGGCCGCGTGCTGAAGCTGTGATGAGTAGAGTCATGCCCTCTCTAATATGCAAGTCCAGCGCCGCGCCGCGCGCGATGAAAAGACTGCACTTAGCTGAACCCGGTGGCGCAACAGCTTCCCGTTGCCGAACCCCGCCCCACCTGCGGTTTCGGATTCGGACCCTCAATGCCGGATCTCGGTCGCGGCGTTGGGCACCCTGCGTTCGATGAAGTGCGTAATGAGGAGAGGAATATCCTGCCGCCGCTGGCGCGGCGCGGGAATGCGCAAGCTGACCACATTGAGCCGGAAATAGAGGTCGTGCTGGAGTGCCTTGTCCCGGGAATATCGCCGAGCATCGGTTCCAAGACGGGATTCAGCGCGGTGATGGCGCCTTGGGGCGCTGGCATTGCGCCAGGCCAACCGGCGCGTTCTCCAACAGCTTCGGTTCACTATAGAGAACGAGAGCTGTGCCTGATTAGCGTGTGTCACCAAAACGGGAAATCTTTGTGTGAAATCTTTCGGCGAGGTGCGCAGGGGCCTTAGCGACCTGGATTTGCGACTTTGCTGGCCATATAAACCGGTTCGGCGAGTCGGAAGGTAAGGCGGCGCCCCTGCTCCAGGCCTACGGCCGGGGATACATGTCGGGCGCGGAACTCACTCTTCCTTCCGCGAGCGAAGAGGCTGGACGTCCGGATGGGCAGGTCCCGACCGGCAATGTCCACCACATCGAGGCTCAGGCGCAGGTAACCCTGATTAGCGTTCATTGTGGAGGAGTGCACCGACTCCACCCGGCCGGCAGCGCTGGCGCCGCGCGCGACCAGCGTCTCTCCTTCGATCACAATCGGTTCGTCGACGACTGCGGCGAAAGTGTTGAGGGCGCCGGAACTAGTTGAGGAGATTGCATCTTTCAGGCGGACTGTAAGCAGAGTCCCAGCCGGTAGACTCTGGGAATCGCGGAAAGGAATGCCTGCTTCCGACTCTGAGCCCTTTTCCGCTGCCGAGACAGTGGAACCGAGGCCCGCAGTCTCGCTCTGGCCTCCCTCACGGAACGGAACCTGATGCTGCCCGGCGTCCGCAGCGCCCTGACTCCCCGGACGAGAGCAGCCCATCCAGGGAAGGGCAAGCAGCAAGAGCAAAAACACTCCACCTCGGGGCCTGCGAAGCCTGATCATCGCACTTGTCCTTGTTCGAGTTCTTCGGCTAGTAAGGGCAACCCGGATACCAGACACGGTCTCATCAAATCAATGCTTTGGCGATGGCACTTTCGGGGGATTAGGTAGTTTTTTCCACAGATCGCCGGGTGGTTACACGGAGCCAGTGCGCAATAACCGAAGTGGGCCGCGAAAAAAAACGCGGAGAGCGAGACAGGCTCTCCGCGACAGGCTGTTGCTAACTTCGATTCCTCCCGTTACTTCTTCTTCGGAGCCGCCTTCTTCTTCGCCGGCGTCCGAGCCTTGACCGGCGTTCTGCCCCCAATCAAGGTCAACGCATCTTCCGCGTTGAACGGGAATTGGCGAGTGGAAACTTCCCCGGTCGTGCTCAGTCGAATGTCGACCCGGCGGTTGCTGGCCAGGATGATCGTCTTCATGTTCCGGAGAACTCTCGCCCGTTCTTCCTTGGTCAGCTGTGGATCGGCCCCGATCGAAGATTTCACTTCTTCGACAGTCAAGTTGTGCTGAGCGCCCAGAGCCTTGGTTTCGATCGCGTTTGCGTTCACTCCGTGTTCGATGAGGAAGTTCTTCACCCGGTTAACGCGACGCTCCGAAAGCGCCTGGTTGTACTCGGCCGAGCCACGCGGGTCCGCGTGTCCTTCCAGAATCAGGTGCGCGTCTGCTTTGGCCTGAATGTAGTTCTGGAAGTCCACCGCCAGGTCAATCAGAGTCTTCTGCTGGCTGCCGATCAAACCTTTACTGGGATCCTTTACCGGCGGCATGGCCGTCGGGAAGTAAACACTCCGCAGGGAAAGTTTGGCCTCCAGAGCCTTGTCGACCGGCGGTGGCGGCGGGTTCTCCAGGGTGACTTGGGTAGATGCCTGCCCGGCCAGACCGCGGGAGTCGGTGCAGGTCGCGTTTACGGTCACCGGACCGGGCGGAACTCCAGTCGTGTTCAGAGTCGCCGAGTTGCCGCTGCCGGAGATCGTTCCAGCGCTGGAAGTCCAGTTGGCCACGGAAACGGGAGCGCCGTCAGGGCTGGTGCAGTTAGCGGACAGATTTGCCGTTCCACCCGCGACCAGACTCGTCGGGCTTGCGGACAGGGACATCGTCGGCGGATTCTTCGGCGGCAAGGGATTGATCGTGTAGTTCGCCGAGCAAGTCGCCTCGTTGTTCTTCTTGAGTTTCGGGTCGGTCACGTGGGCCGTGATCGTATAGCTGCCCGGAGTAGCATTGTTGGTGTCAATGCTGGCAGTGGTATCTTTGCCGGTGATCTGCCCACCGTTGTTGCCGGTCCAGGTATAGGTCACGGTGTGCTTGGGATTGAAATTGCTCGCCGCGACCGTAGCAGTGATGGGCTCGCCGACGAGCACTTCGCTTGGCTGCACCGAGCACGATGCCGCCGGAGCGGCTGCTTCCTCGCCACCGAAATTGATGACGATGCCAGTACGCAGTCGGACCCCCTCCATATTCGGGCGCCTTAAGTTAGGGAACTCTGGAGCGGCATAACTGGCGTAGTTGTGGTGTGACCAAACATAGTCCACTTCGAACAGTCGCCAGGCGACCTTCTTAGTGATGGGAAGGTCCAAGCCACCGCCAAGAATCGCGCCAATCCCATTGGCGCCGTTACTCGAGCTGCTTAGGTCCAAACGGTTGTAACTAACCAGAGCGTGCAGAAAGTAATTGGCGTCTTCGGTTCGCCACATGAAGCGTGGGCCGCCCGAGACCGTGGTTTCCTTATTGGAATTGCCCCAGTTGTATCCAAAGTCAAGTTCACCGCCCCAGTGCGGGTCAAAGTTGTACGTTACCGCGGTACCGACTCCCTTGTCCATGTCCGGTACTTTGAATGGGGTTGGATTGTTCGGATCGCCAAACGGTACCGTAATGCCTGGATGCATCCATTGATAGCCCAGAAACCAATCCCATTTTGGGGTCGAATCGCTCTGCGCGAAGGCAGAACTGAAAGTGGCTAAGATTGCGATCGTGACCAAAACTCCGACCCTGACAGGGTCGCCTTTGCGTGCATAGCGACTAAGAGACATTGAGGTCCTCCAAGATAGTTCTGGTTCACCCGGTGTCCAAGCTCACGTACACCGAAATCGGGAAGGTGTTGCGGTAACGGTTGCGTAAGGGAACCACGAATTTTAGCGCACTACAACCCAAAGCAAAAGTGTCGACGCGAATAATCCTCGGCCAGCCGATAGGCATTGCGTCTCAAATTGAAATCTCAACTCGAAAAGCCGCGCCCGTCGCATCGGGACTTGCCGGGTGGGAAGTTGGCCGCGTATCGTGGGGATTGCGCTTCGGATGGCCCCAGCCGCCTCCGGGCGGCATTTTCGGCATCCGAAGGCTAACGGAGTGGGACCCGAACCAAGCAGATGAATCACGAAAAAGTGCTGATTGTTGAAGACGAGGAAAACGAGAGGTCCGGGCTGGCCGAAATCGTTTCTGCCTGGGGCTATCGCGTGGAGACGGCCCGTGACGGCGCCGAGGGGCTCGACAAAGCCACGCAGTGGTCCCCCTCGATCGTCGTCACCGATCTCAAGATGCCGCGCATGAACGGCATCGAACTGCTTGGTCGTCTCAGCGAAGAGGCCCAAACGATTGCCGTCATCGTGGTGACGGCTCAAGGAACCATCGACAGCGCGGTCCAGGCCATGCGCATGGGAGCCTACGACTACATCACCAAGCCCATCGACACCAGCCGTCTGCGGACGATTCTGGCCAACGCTTCAACGCTGCTGGGCACGCGCAACGAGCTTGAGGCCACGCGGCGGCGGCTGCGCGACGCGGGCTCGCTCGGCCGGCTCAGCGGCGCCTCGCGCAAGATGCAGGAGATTTTTCGCCTCGTCGAGATGGTTGCTCCCAGCACGGCGTCGGTCCTGATCACCGGAGCCAGTGGCACGGGAAAAGAGCTGGTCGCTCGCACCATTCACGAATTGAGTCCGCGCAAGGATCGGCCGTTCGTCGCCATCAATTGCGCCGCCATTCCTGAAACTCTGATGGAAAGCGAAATCTTCGGTCACGAGAAGGGCGCGTTCACCGGCGCCCTGGAGCGTCGTACCGGATGCTTTGAGTTAGCCGAGGGAGGCACTCTTCTGCTCGACGAAATCGGAGAGATGCCGGTCGGAACTCAAGCCAAACTGCTCCGCGTTCTGGAAGACCGCAAACTGCGCCGCCTGGGCAGCAAAGTCGAGACTCCGGTGGACGTGCGGGTGCTCGCCGCGACCAACAAGGTTCCCGACGAAGCCGTCTCGCGGGGCGAACTTCGCAGCGATCTGTACTACCGCCTCAATGTCTTCAACATTCACATGCCGCCGCTGCGCGAGCACAAGGAAGACATCCCGAGCCTGGTGCAACTGCTGTTGGTGGAAATGAGCACCAAGCACTCGCGCAAAGTAAGTGCGGTGAGCGAGGCCGTGCTCAACCAATTCACCGCTTATTCGTGGCCGGGAAATGTGCGTGAGTTACGCAACACGATCGAACGCGCTGTCATCGTATGTGACGCAGGAGTCATCGAGACCAAACATCTGCCACCGGGATTCGGCCAGGCACCGCTGCGTGCCGCGGCCAACGATCCCGACGCGGTTCGGCTGGGAGTGGGGACGACCGTGGAAGAGGCGGAGAAAATGCTGATCCTGAAGACTCTCGAAGCGACCAACAACAACAAGACCCGGGCCGCTGAGATTCTCGGCATCAGCCTCAAGACCCTGCATAACAAATTAAAGGAATACGGCAGTGCCGCCGCCATGGATGGAGCGGCGGGAAAAGAAGAGACTCCGGTCAGCTAGCCTGCGGAGCCTATTCGTGTCTAACGCTCTGCCATTCTTATGCTGCGCAGAAAAACCATCATTGTCCTGACCATCACCTTTATGGTGACGCTGATGGTGTCCGCATTCTCCTATCTCTATATCTCGCAGGTTCTGCGGCTTCGCCTCGGCAACGCCGACGAGACTGCCAAGCAGCTTACCCGGCAACTTGCCTACGCCGCGGAAAACGACCCGCCGGACTTTAGCAGCACCGCCATCGATACGAATGATCCGGTCGCGGTGAGGCGCGCCTTGATCGAGTATCTGCAGACCGACATTGACCTCAACAACATGCTGCAATCCGCCCGCGGCAGTTGGGTCTTCGTCATGGACGCCGCCATCCTCAGCCCCGACGGTAAGGCTCTGCTCCACACCAACGCCGACATGGTCGGGAAAGTCGTCCCCCCGCGGCCCGATTTCGAGCAAGTCCTCAAAGCTCGATTTCGCGAGCAGCTTCGCCTGGTCTACGGTACCCCTGCGGTCTACGACGTGAGCTACGCTTTGCGCCTTAACGGCGAGCCCTTCGGCACCATCCGCATCGGCGTATCGCCGGTGTTCTTAAAGGGCGAGATCAATCTGAAGATGATGCACGCGCTCTATTTTTCAGTCGCCTCCGTTTTCCTGTCGCTCCTGCTTTCCGCGGGCATCTCCAATCTGGCCCTCGGCCCGCTGCGGGAATTAAGCCGGAACCTCGACAGCATGACCGCCGGCGATGCCGGTCAACTTCCCGGCGATCCTTCGGCGCATGACGAATACGGTCTGGTGTCGTTGAAGATCGCCAACCTGGGCCGGCAGATTCGCGACAGCAAAGAGATTTTTTCCGCGCTCAAGGACAACGTCGACCAATTGATGTCGAAGCTGCAGGATGGCCTGATGCTTTTCTCTCGCGATTCTCGCGTCGTCCTGGTCAGCGCGCCCGTAGAGGCGTTTCTGGGGCGCCCGCGAGGGGAAATGCTGGGTCGCCCAGTGGAAGAAGTTTTCGACCGCAATTCCCACTTGGGCGCGACTCTGCTCGATGCGTTCGAACGCCGCCGGTCTCTGTTGCAGCGCGAGTTCGACGCGGCTGGAGGAAAGCGCCTTCAGGTGTCCCTCGACTTCGTGCAGGAAAAGAATTCGCAGATCGGCGCGCTGTTGATCATGCGAGACACCGAATCAGCCCGGCGCATCGGAGACGAAATCGAAATGTCGCGCCGGCTTTCCGCCAGCGGCCGCCTTACCCGAGGCGTTGCGCACGAAGTGAAAAATCCTATCAACGCCATCGTGCTTCATTTGCAGCTTCTGCGCGACAAACTTTCGAGCCAGGAGCCCGATACCCGACGCCACATGAACATCATCGAAAGCGAAATCCGCCGCCTCGATCGGGTGGTGCAGACTCTGGTCGATTTCACCCGCCCCCGTGATCTGCACCTGGAGGAGATCGACCTGCGCCGCTTGCTTGAAGACGTGGCGCAACTGGCCGCCCCGGACGCCGAACAACACGGGGTCACCATTGAACGCCATTTGTCCCAGCAGCGCTTGCCCGTCAAAGTCGACACAGACCTGATGAACCAGGCCTTCCTCAACGTCGTCATCAACGGAATTCAGTCGATGCCCCAAGGCGGGCTCCTCATCATCTCCGCCCGGCGCGAAGACACTGTGATTGTCGCGGAGGTGCGCGATCAGGGCGGCGGAATCCCGCGAGAAATGCACGATAAAGTCTTCGAACTTTATTTCACGACAAAGAAAGAAGGAAGCGGCATCGGGCTGGCCCAGACTTACCAGATTCTGGAGTGGCACTACGGCTCGGTCGGATTTGAGTCCGTCGAGGGCACTGGAACCACATTCCGCTTCCACATCCCGGCGGCCGGACCGGCCGCGGAAGCCAGTCCGGAAGACGTAGCCAACGCCGCCATTTCACCTCGCGCGAGTTAACGGATCAGTAACCTGCTGCTCAAAGATAAAGATAGGGCGGCGCTTTAAGCCGATGCAGTCAGCATCCGCGAGCCAGCAAAATCGGAGCATTCCGTGCGCGATCCGCCCTCAAAGGGCGTAAAATTGTCAGGTATTTGCCTTGGCCACGTGAGATCCCCTGTATGACTCTGGCCGTAATCCTTTTCAACGTTTGGTTCGCCCTGTCGGTAGCGACACAAGCCCAGGCACCGCCGCAGGCGGTGCCGTCCAGCAAACCGGCTGACACCGCCCCGACCGAGGATCAAGGGAATCCCCAGCAGCAGAATCCGCCTGCGTCCCAGCCAGCGCCGGCAGCGCCGAAACCTGGCCGTAAATCAGCCCGCACGCCCAAGCAGCACAAAGGCGCGCAGCCAAATTACAGAAAGAGGGCGCGGCCACCGGACTGCGACCCCGCTCCCGCCGCGACGTCGGCCCCAGCCAGCTCCGACCCACCGACCAAGACGCCGGCGGATTTGTCCGCCAGCGGAAGCGCGAGCCCTGCGGCTAAACCTCCTGCTCCTGCTGCAACCAATTGTCCGCCTGCAAAGATCATTGTTCAGCAGGGGAGCACAGAAGAGCCGGCGATCCAGTTGGTCGGCGGCGACGCTACCTCTCACCAACGCGACGCGGCCAACCAGATGCTGACAGACACGGATGCGAATCTCAAGAAACTCGACGGGACTCAGCTGAGTTCGAGCCAGAAGGACATGGTGGCGCAAATCCGCCAGTTTATGGATCAATCGAAGAAGGCGACCGCAGCCGGGGATACCGAGCAAGCCCACACGCTGGCCTGGAAGGCGAAGACGCTCTCGGAAGAATTGATCGCCCCGCCAAAGTAATCGCCGCCTACTTTCCCTTCGCCCGCGCGGCATTCACCTTCGTGAGCAACTCCTGCGACATGCTCTGCAGCGGACCCTGAATCTTCACTGCCTCGGTCAGCACTTCGCGCGCCTCGGTGGTTCGGTTCAGCTTGGCATAGGCAAAGCCCAGGCGATATAACGCCACTGCGTATGAAGATTCGTCTTGTCCCTTCAGCAACCCCGCCGCCGTCTTAAGCTCCGGAATCGCGGCTTGTGTCTTTTCCTGCTTCAGGTAGGCATAGCCGATCGTCGAATGCGCCACCCCCGCCGACATTTTGTGTGATTTGTCGGCATCGGGTGCGTCCGGCTTCGCAATATCAATCGCCTTCTGCGAATAGGTGATCGCCTTCGCGATGCTCCCCGCCTTCGGATCCTCCACGTAGTAGCTGCCCAGCAGGAGCAAAGCCGGCAACGAATTCGGATTCGCCGCCAGCGTCTTTTCCCCGAACGCCACCAACCGCGCCGGATCGTTCAACTGCCCCGGACCGAGCGTGTACATCGCGTAGCTTGAAACCTGGTCTGAAAACTTCGAGTTCGGAAACGCCGCAGTAAATTTCTCAATCGCCGCCATGCGGCTCTTCGGATCATTCTCGCTGGCGATTACATTGAAGCCCGAGCTCTCCAGAAAATCGCAGCTGTTCTGGATATTGCTCTTGTCGTCGTTGACCTTCCGGGCAAATTCTTCGTCGCTCATGCCCTCAGGCTTGGTCTGCTTCGCGACGGAACTGCAAACCTCGCCGCCCTTTACCGCGTAGTCGATCAGCTTGGCATTGTTCTTCGCCTGCAGCGCCGCATTGGCCTGCGACACCAGAATGTCCAGATTGTGCGGGGAGCCGGCCAGTGCTTTGTCGCCGTACTCGAGCGCCTTTGCCAGATCGCCCGTGGCTTGGTATGCCTGCGAGATCTGCCAGTTCCCGTAAGCTACCGCCGCCGGGTTCGATGAGAAATTCTTCACGAACTCCTCATACATCGCCAACTTCTTCTGCGGGTCCTGCTCGTTGGTGATGGCTTGCAGGGCGTGATCTTCATCGGTGCCGGCGGCGATCACGATGCGGTCCACCTGGGCGCCGAGTCGAAGTTCAGAAGCTGTTAGGAAACAAAGAGGGAAAGACCAGAAGAGGGCAACTCGTAGCAGACTGCACCGTCCCATATCCGACCTCCGTCGCACGCGGAACCAGCACTTCATTTTTCGATAGCAGGCGAATCGTAGCTCCGAACGCTCCTCCACGCAAGTGTGGAGCGGGCACTCTCCGGGCACTCTGTGGAGCGGGCAAGAGTGCCCGCTCACATTTGCGTGGACGGAGATCACTCCCCCGGGATGTCTCCACCGTGTCTCCGGGCCGTGGTGAATTCTCCGGTCCTCGGCTAGAGTAGAAAGATGCGTGCCATCCTCGGCCATCGCCCGTTGCGTTTCGTCTTTGCTGCCAATGTAATTTCCATGGTGGGCAGCGGGATGAATTCGGCCGCGGTGGCGTGGTACATCCTGAAAGCCACGCATTCCGAAATGGCGCTGGGTACCTTTGCGGTTCTGCAGACACTGCCCGCCATGCTCATGCTCCCGTTCACCGGGGTGATCATCGACCGCGAAGATCGGCGCCGACTGGTCATGTGGCTCGATGCCTTGCGCGCCGTGATTATCGTGGCGGTAGCCATCCTCGCCTTTCAACACCGCGTGCAGATCTGGCAGCTTTACCTGATGAATACGCTGGTGGCCGCCGGCTTCTGGATGTTCTGGCCGACGATTACCGCCCTGGTCCAGGAGCTCACGCCCGGAAGCGAGTTCGTGCACTCCAATACCCTTCTGCTCGCGGGCGTGCAAGGCGGATTCCTCATCGCCGGAGCCGTCGTCGGATTCATTTATGACCACGTCGGCCTGGGCGGCGTGCTGCTGATTGACGTCTCCACCTACGTAGTCTCCTTCTTGTGTTACTTCGCCGTGCGCAAGGGACGCCACGTCGTGTTGCGGCCGGAAGAACTGCGGGCCGACATCATCGCGGCAGAAAATCAATTCGAGCGTTTCTGGCGCGAGATGCGGGAAGGTTTGCATTTTCTCCGCGATCACCGTGCTGTAATTCTTCTCGGCATCAGTTGGGCGCTGTTTCTGGGTGCGATGATCACCGGAGTGGTGGTCACTCCGTCACTCAGCGACCGCGTCTTCCACGCTGGCGCCAAGGGATACGGCTGGCTCAATGCCGGATGGGGCACCGGAGCATTTGTGAGCGCCTTGTACGCGCCGCAAGTGATCGCCGCGCTCGGCGGCCGCCGCGCGGTTGCTTTCTCCATGGCTTTACTCTCGGTGTGCGTCGCATTGGCCCCGATTTCAGGATTCCTGGCGCTCGCCATTTCGACTTACTTCCTCATGGGTTCGGCGCGCGGCGTTGGCGGAGTGGCCATGAACACCAGCCTCATGGAAATGGTCCCCAAGCATCTGATGGGACGGGTTCAGAATGCCTTCTATTTTTTCGGAACCTTTCTGCAACTTGTGCTTGCGATCTGCGTGGGCGCGGTCGCGCACAAGGTGAGCCTGGTGCTCGCCTTCGCGATCCTGGCCTGCGTCTATGCCCTGTCATTCGTAGCGGCAAGCTGGCCGGTGCCGACCACAGAGGCGGTGAACGAGGTTTCCGCTGCGGACTAGGGCCGTGGTCGGACGTCCAATGTTGGGGCCAGCTTCACCGTCTCCCGGAGAACTCATGCGAATGGATCACAGAGGCGCGAGCCTTATCTCGATTCGGCTCATCCTGGTCGCGGGCCTGCTGATCGCCGGCGTAACCGTTCCGCGTCTGTCCGCGCAATCGAGTCCTCTCGACCAAGCCAGAAACCTCGTCCACTCGAGAACGTCGCCGGATCAAGCCAAGTCGCTACTGCAACAGGCCATCGCCGCCGACCCAAAGAACGCCGAGCCTCATTTTCTGCTCGGCCAAATTCTCTACGCCTTCGGCGACTTCGCAAAGGCTTCCGAGGAAGCCCAGAAAGCGATCACGCTCGACGACCACAGGTCGGAGTATCACCAGTTGCTTGGAAATGCCTTGAGCGGCATGGTCGACGCGGCGGGAATGTTCAAGAAGATGTCTCTGGCGCGCCAGATGAAAACGGAATTCGAGCGAGCCGTTGCCGAAGACCCCAAGAGCATATCCGCACGCGCGGACCTGGCCGAGTTCTACGCGGGAGCCCCCTCAATTGTCGGCGGCGACGCCGACAAGGCCGTCGAGCAGGCCAAACAGATCTCCGCCCTCGATCCTGTGGAAGGGCACTACGCCATGGCTTCGATCGATCTCAAGCAGAAGAAATTCGGCGAAGCGGAACAAGAGTACAAGACCGCGATCGCCGCCAACCCCAAGCGTGCCAAATCCTACACGCAGCTGGCGTTCCTTTATATTCAGGAGAAGAAGGATTCCGAGGCGCCGCCGCTTTTCCGGCAGGCGGTCGAAGTGGATGGCGGCTATCTCCCAGGCTACTTCGGTGTCGCCCGCTCCGACCTGCTCAGCGGACAGAATCTCGACGAAGCCGCGCGCTTCTTCAAGAGATATCTCAGCCGCTGGCCGGAAGACGGTGATCCCGGCCTGGCCAACACCCACTGGCGCCTCGGCCAAGTCTACGAGAAAGAAGGAAAGAACGATCTCGCGGTCTCCGAGTGGCAGGAAGCGTTGAAGCTCGCTCCGAATTTCAAGGCTGCCCGGGATTCTCTCAAGGCGGCCGGAAAGTGAAATGGCAAGATGGACCCAGCCTCATGGGCTGGCCACGTAAGTGAAGCTCGACCGGGGATTTTCCGAGAATCCCCCTCCGCTGTTATTCTTTCCAATCCACAGGAGCATCCATGTCCTCAGACCTGCAGGGCCGTAACGCCGTCGTCTTTGGAGTCGCCAACAAGCGCTCGATCGCGTGGTCCATCGCCCAAGGATTGCACGCCGCCGGCATGAAACTCGCCATCACCTACCAGAACGAGCGCCTGGAACAGGAAGCGAAGGATCTTATCCTGTCCCTGCCCGGCGCCGAGGCTTACATGTGCGACGTTTCCAAGGACGACGAAATCGCCCGCCTCTTCGCCACGCTCAAAGAACGCCAGGGCAAACTACACGCGCTGGTGCACTCGGTTGCCTACGCCCCCGCGGACGAACTCAAAGGCGACTTCGTCAACACCACGCGCGAAGGCTTCCGCGTCGCACTCGATGTCAGCGTCTATTCCCTCATCGCGGTCTCCCGCGCTGCCGCGCCGCTCATGACGGATGGAGGCTCCATCGTCACCATGACCTACTATGCCGCGGAAAAAGTGGTGCCCCGCTACAACGTGATGGCCGTAGCCAAGGCCGGCCTCGAATGCACCGTACGATACTTGGCTTACGAACTGGGCAAGTCACGGATTCGAGTCAATGCGATCTCCGCCGGCCCCATCAAAACCCTTGCTGCCCGCGGGATTGCAGGCTTCGGAGAGATGCTCCGGGAACACGAGGAGCGCGCTCCCCTGCGCCGCCGCGTGGAGATCGAAGAAGTGGGTAGCACCGGGGTCTTCCTGGCCTCGAATGCTTCGAGCGGCATCACTGGCGAAGTCATCTACGTCGATTGCGGCTACAACATCATGGGATTCTAAAAGCACTTGTGGGGACAGCCGCCCTCCTCTGTCCGCCGGGCGCAATCCGGCGGTCGCTGGCATCCTGTCGACTCTCCTCGGTGCGTCCCCCTCCGCTCAGCCTCGCTAGACTTCGCCGCTCAGGCAACGAACTGCCGAGCATGCGGTATACTCGCTGCTTCTTTCACATACCCCATGCCTGGATCGATTGGAGCAAGAGATCGTTTGTCTGCTGTCGCCTCCGCTGGCATTCAAGTTCAGCACAAGGGGGAAGTAGTGTGCGTCTGATTCCACATGATTCCAAGTTCTTCGAGCTCTTCGCCGAACTCTCCGGCTACCTCACCGACGGAGCCAAGCTTCTCCGCAGCATCCTCGAAGATCCCCGCGACCTCGACATGCGCGTCGAGCAGGTCCAGGCCATCGAGCATAAGGGCGACCGGGCCACGCACGCTATCATTACCAAACTCAATCAGAGCTTCATCACGCCGTTCGACCGCGAAGACATTCACAAGCTCGCTTCCTCGCTCGATGATGTGCTCGACTTCACCAATGCCGCAGCCAACCGCCTGGTCATGTATAAAATCGCCGAACCTCCTCCCGCTGCGGCCGAACTCGCAGGCCTCATCGTACTCCAGAGCGAGGAACTGGCGCGCGGCGTATCGTTACTCGAAAAAAATGGCGCGGTCATGAAGCATTGTGAGGAGGTCAACCGCTTGGAAGACGTGGCCGACCAGCTCAGTCGGAAGGCGATTGCCGGCTTGTTTGAGCACGAAAAGAATCCCATCAGGCTCATCAAGCTCAAGGAACTTTACGAAGTCCTGGAAATGGCCACGGACAAGGCCGAGGACGCCGCCAATGTCCTCGAGGCCATCGTTCTGAAAAGCGCCTAGTGGTGCAACTGCCGTTAAGAAAAAGTGTGGGGGCCCAGCGTTCCGGTGCGTACCGACGTTCTGCTTGTCCTGATTACGATCCTCGTAGCATTGATCTTCGATTTCGTGAATGGATTTCACGATTCGGCGAACAGCATCGCCACCGTCGTTTCCACTCGCGTTCTGTCTCCCCGGCTCGCCGTCTTGTGGGCGGCGGCATTTAACTTCCTCGCCGCCTTCTTCCTTGGCACCGCCGTCGCCAAAACCATCGGCAGCGGTATGATCCACCTGGAGTTCGTCGACCAGTACGTAGTCCTCGCCGGTCTGTTTGGCGCCATCGTCTGGGATCTCTTCACCTGGTGGTGGGGCCTGCCCACGTCGTCCTCTCACGCGTTGATCGGTGGTTACGCCGGGGCGGCTATGGCGAATGCCGCATTGCATCGCGGCATCGCCTCGATTTTTTCGGTCATCATTTCTCAGGGCTGGTACAAAACGCTAATCTTCATCGTCGTCGCGCCCGTAATCGGTCTGGTTCTCGGCTTCATCTTCATGTTATCGGTCTACTGGATCTTCCGCCGCTCGGCGCCGCAACCGGTCGACCGGTTGTTCCGCAGGCTGCAGTTGCTCTCCGCCGCTGCCTATAGTCTGGGTCATGGCGCCAACGACGCCCAGAAGACCATGGGGATCATCGCCGGTGCCCTCTACACCGGGGGATTCATGAGCAAGTCCGACATGCTGGGAAGCTGGGGTCGCCTGCATTGGCCCATTATTCTTGCCGCCCATGCCGCCATCGCCGCCGGAACCTACCTTGGCGGTTGGCGCATCGTAAAAACCATGGGGCAGAGAATCACCAAGCTCAAACCCGTTGGCGGGTTTTGCGCGGAAACCGCCGGCGCCATCACTCTGTTTACCACCGCCCTCGCGGGCATTCCCGTCAGCACCACGCACACCATCACTGGGGCGATCGTAGGAGTCGGCGCCGTTCACCGCCTGTCCGCCGTTCGTTGGGGAGTCGCTGGCCGCATCGTGTGGGCCTGGATCGTCACCATCCCCGCAGCCGCTCTGATGGCAGCTGCGG
The DNA here is from genome assembly GCA_035511455.1 of Candidatus Sulfotelmatobacter sp. Taxonomy (GTDB): domain Bacteria; phylum Acidobacteriota; class Terriglobia; order Terriglobales; family Acidobacteriaceae; genus Sulfotelmatobacter. Next base: position 115,600 of record DATKFH010000022.1, read on the forward strand.
CTTTCGCCATCATGAATAGCGTTGGTTGACTGCAGGGCTGGGTCCTCGGTATCGATCAAAAACGATGCGCTGAAGTTTGCCTGTATTCAAATCAAGCGGCCAGTTAGGGGTGTTTACTCTACTTCGATTGAACTTCTACGGGCCCGGGAAGCTTCAGAGTCTGAGTTCCGTGAGTGCCTACCTCAATCTTTTTGCCATGCTTCACATAAGCCGCGATCACCTCGGGCTGTGACCAGTCCAGGTCCCAACCATTCTCAATCGCCAGAACTGTATAGGAGCCCGGGATAACACCGGGCAAGCTGAAAGTGCCATCCAGATCGCTTTGATCACGCCGAAACAGATCGCGGTTTCCTTTAGGTTCGTCTGGAACCAGCACCACCATGGCTCCAGCAAAACCTTTACCGGATTTTTTCGCAATCCCTTGTACCTCGACGTTGCCAGCCACGAGTCTGAGGGAAACAGAAGATGCAGCGCCTGGAGTCAGGATCAGTACGCGACCCGAAACTTCGGCCCCCTCCGCAGCAACATGCGCGATCGAGTAACGTTTTCTATCACTCCACACCAGGAACTCGTAGCTGCCGGCCGGAATGTTCTGGAGTTCCGCCTCGCCTTTGGAATCTACCGTCTGCCAGCCGGCGAGCGACCGCCTTCCTGAGCGCAGCCCGACTGCGAGTTCCTTTGGAACCGAGCTCTCGCCCGGCACCTCCACCCGCACCTTGACGCTGCTGAAGGCATCCGCCTTGGATGTGTCCACCTCCTCTCCATCTTTGCTGAGGTCCACTCCATTCGTCAGCCGACCTCCCTCGGGGCCATGGGTTCGGATGTTGTAGCGGCCGGCAGGAATGCCCGTCAGCTCCCAGATTCCCGGCGAAACCATGCGCACACCATCGATCTCGGCAGCGGTGGCGCCGTCAAAGGCAGATTGTTCCAGTTGCGGATTCGGGTATCCGGCGTTCTCGTTGCCGGGCACCCGGAAGGTCAGGCGTAAAGCCGCGACCGGGTTCAGGTGAATATCCACTTGCAGGCGCTCACCGCCCTGAATGGCAATCGGCTGCGCACTGTCAGCTTCGGCGACATCCGGGTAGTAGGTCAGAGGATAGGCCACGTCAAAAGATCGATCGATCGCTTGGCCGGCGGAATTCGTGGCGTCGGAGAAACGATGAATGGCATACCACGGCTTCGCGCGGGCCGACAAGAAGTATGTGCCGGGCCTGAGCGGCGTGATCTCGAAAACTCCTAAGTCGTCGGTCTGGGCGTTTCGAAACGCGTGGATCTGACTTACACCTTGCGCATGATCGTCGTAATACACGGTCACGGTGCCGTGTCGGACTGGCTCCCCTGATTCGTCCAGGACTTTGCCCGTGAGCACCGCATCAGGTGCAAGCCTGAGCACCAGAGATTCGGTGTCCAGTCCGGCTCCGGTAACAATCGCGGTCGAAAACTGCTCATGCTGGTCGTACGCAGCCGAGATGAATCCTCGCTTTCTGGCTGACAACGAGTATTTACCCGCGGGCAGCGAGTTGAACTCGTACTTGCCGTCCTCCGACGTAACCACAGATTCGACCTTCTGAGAATTCTTCGTGTCGCTTACTGTCACGCGGGCGTTCGCCAGCACATGTCCATCCGTTTTGCTCACGACGGTTCCGGCAATCCGATAGGTGTCGGCGGCACCCGCGGTTCGCGAGGTTTTTGCTTCTTGCCCCGCGGTTGATTGTGGTACGGCGATCAAAAGAAGAATCGTCGTCAACAAGCCCGTGATTCCCGGAGTACGACAAATCGCCATCGTTGTTTCTCGTCTACTCGCTGTTTGCGATCACCTGTACCTGGACCGTCGCTTTCTGCCCGGCAGCGAGATGAATCACCGGTCCCTTGCTCTCGTAAGCCCGCATCGCCTCCGGATCACGGTAGGGAAGGTTCGGTTGTTGCCTGGCGAACGCCAGGACACGGTAATCTCCCGGCGTCATCATCGGAGACGTAAATGTTCCGTCCGACGACACCCCCAGTTGCTGAAACTGTCCCGCGCTGTCCGGCAAAGGAACGCAATACACCCAGGCTTTCGGCGAATACAAACCTGCAGCTGCCGCTGCTCCAGTCATTGACGACTCGGCACTTAGGTTCCCCAGCGAGCCTTCCAGTTCCGCCCCGTCGTCGCGCATTTTGATCTCAATCGTCGTATTCGCGCCTGGCGCGACCACCATCGGCTCACGCAGGAGATCGGTGGTTCCCATCGTTGCCGCCGCTACATACCCACGACTCGTACTGAGGCGCAGCCAATACCGCCCGGGCGGCAGATTCTCCAGCACCAGAGAATTGTCATTTGGCCTCGTCGGCGGACGAACGGACCCTATTCTCGGCTGCCCAGAGTCGTCCGCAGTTTCAGCGGTGACTTGCAAGTACGCGCGGGCTCCGCGGGACGAGAAGGTGTGTCGTCCATCGCTCCAACTCGTGGAGCCGTTCCACTTCGTGTCACTGAATTCTTCCTTTACATCCAGACTGATCGAACCGTTTGGAATGAGCGTCAGGGTTGGCCCAGCCACCGGACCCCCGGCAACTTTGATGTTGACCGTACCTGTCGCCGAGTCTGTACCCATGACTTCGCCTTCTACAACATAGTTGCCGTTGGGCAACAAGCCTTCGACTCTGTGTTCTGCCCCGTTGTAACCCAGCGAATACCCGGGCGCCCTCTGTCCCTGCGGATAGACCTGGACATTCAGTCCGTTCACTTCCCCATTGGCGACCGGAATCCTCACGTCATAATATGGCTGGCGGGTCAGAGACAAGTCTGCTTCAACCGTCTGCCCGGCCAAAAGCTCGATCGGAGCGGCGGCGGCAAAGTCTGCTGCGCCCGGATAATAGACGGGCGGAAAACCATAGAGTTGTCCTCCTGGGACCGTTCCGACCGGATCGTTGTCCATTAGTTCGTGCGTCAGCAATTTGTACGAACCAGCCGGCAACTCGGCAAAACGAAATTCTCCGGCCGAATTCGCTCGTGCCGACGGCCCCGGCACCCATCGCGACAGACCGTCGTGCAGTTCCTTCAGGAAAAGCTGAACGCTGACCCCTGTAGCCGGATCATTGGTCGAAAGAGTGACTCGGCCCTTGATCAAGGCTTCGGGCATCAGAGAGATCGTGATCTCATCCCCTGGCGAGGCTTCCATCTCGCCACTCTCTTTCCGATCGTCGAGGAATCCCGGTTTCCGCGCCATCAGCCCAAGCTGGTTCCTCGCCGCTCCAAAAGACGACGCGATGTAAGATCGCGGTGCAAGGGCGCCGCTCTCTTCCTGGCTGCCTTCTTTCGGCAGAGAAAACTCAAAGCGCCCCTCGCTATCGGTCATCATGGCGAAGCGATTGTCGAGCGAATAGACGAGTGCACGAGCTATGGGAGTGTGGGTAACAGCGTTGATGACTGTGCCGTGAACACTTTTTTGTTTCTCGTTCGTCTGAAGGTCTTGCCCGGGAGCGTGCCCGACCGCAGTCCATCCCGCCACAAGAAGACCGGCAAGAAAAGGAGCCTTCGCCCAAATTGCTGAAGGAACAGAGGTCTGGCAAAGGGAGCGCCGGTACGATCTCCCGTCGACTTTTCGAAAAAAGATCACCCTCGACACTACTCCTTGCGGCAATCGGGGCCCCGACTCTGTGCGATCTATTGGAATGAGTTTGACCGCTTTTCGTTGTCTGCGTCAATCCGGTTCAAGCCGGGGTGCTCGCCACAGTCTCCCCAGAAGTCTGAGGTTTCCGATCTGCTTCTCCGAACATTCCCGGCAGGCAACTACGTTGTTACCCGAATCCTGCGCTGGCTCTCCCCTTCCCGCTCCAGAGAAATCTCCACGTCCCGCTCGCGCAACAGCCGCGGAAATTTCTCTCCCCACTCGATCAGCAGAATACTATCGTCGGATCGCAGGTCATCCAGTCCGAGCGTCTCCAGTTCGCGGGGCGTGTCGATGCGGTAGAGATCGATGTGATAGAGGTTGGCGCGTGGCCCGCGATATTCATGCACCAGCGTAAAAGTGGGACTGGTGACGTCTTCCTGGGCAGCCGCTTCGAACGCCGCCACGATTCCCTTGACCAGCGTAGTCTTGCCCGCGCCCAGATCTCCGCGCAGCAACACCAGCATCGGCGAGGTGAGCAATCCGGTCAGAGTGCTCCCGAAGGCGATCGTCTCCTCGGCTGAATGAGTCAGTGCCTCTCGCAGAAGGTCTCTAGGCTGCTCGCGCCTGGTCTGGCTCCGCACAGAACCAGTATAGCGAGAGCATTTGCCCGCTCAAGCCGGCGTACTGCCGCTTGCTCAGGAAAACGCGCTCGTCCTGATGCCGAGCACACTGCGTTCCGCCACATGCTCGAGCGTGGTGCGCAGCCGGCGATGGTCTTCGTCCTCGAGCGCCACAAAGCGGAACGGCTGGAGTACGCCGTCGAGCGTTTTCCGCATCGGACTCAGGACTTCGGCCATGCCGTGCACCGGCCCAGCCTGGGTTTGAAACGCGACCTCGACGAAGTCGCCCTGCCCCAGCGATTGGGGCAGATTCAGTAGACCGCCGGTTGCCGAGATGGTTTGGAGTTTAGCTTTTGCGCGACGGCCATCTTCAAGCCGAATCGCAGCCAGGACAGACTCACCTAGCTGGACACGAGCCGCGCGCCGCGAAGGGTGCGGTTGGGGGAAGTGTGTCATAGGATCAGGTGCACTATGGCACTAGCTCTTGTTAAGTAATAGATTACTGAAGCCCCTCGTCCGAAAGCTGCCATCGAAACCCGGACTGACGATGCCGATCCCCTGCCTTCTGAGGCTCTTAGCGCATGGTTACTGATTGGATAATGTCCCATGGTACAGGCTGCCTTCTCGAATCCGAACGATCGATCTGGTCGCCAACCTCGCGCGATTTACCATGGATGACTAAACTGGCATGGTTAAAATCTGGTGGGACCAGTTCAGGTTCGACTGAATTTCCGAGGAATCTCATGATTCGACTGACGGCCATCCCCATTCTCCCGGTCCTGCTCGCAGCCGTTCTTTCCTATGCGCAAACATCGCCCGCACGGCCGCCACTGCGAGTCGGCATCGTTGGCCTGGTTCACGGACACGTGCACGGATTCCTCGATCAATCGCGGCACAGCCCGGAGATCGAGATCGTCGGCATCGCCGAACCCGACCGCCAACTGCTTTCCCAGGCGGCAACCCGCTACGGCTTCGATCAATCCGCCCTGTTCACTGACCTTGAGGACATGATCGCCAAAGCCCACCCGCAAGCGGTGCTGGCCTACACCAACACATATGACCACCGCCGAGTCGTCGAAATCGCCGCCCGCCACGGCATTCACGTCATGATGGAAAAGCCGCTGGCAGTCAGCCTGGACGACGCGCTGGCCATTGAAAAGGCCGCGCAGGCCGCGAAGGTACACGTTCTGGTCAACTATGAGACTTCGTGGTACCGCAGCAATCACGCCGCCTACGACCTTGTGCACGAAGGAGCCCTGGGCGAGATTCGCAAAGTCGTCGTCCACGACGGCCATAGCGGCCCCAAAGAGATCGGGGTGGAACCGGAGTTTCTGGCCTGGCTAACCGATCCGAAACTCAACGGCGCCGGAGCCCTGTTCGACTTCGGATGCTATGGCGCCGACCTCATGACCTGGCTCACGGACGGCCAACGCCCCGAAAGCGTCACCGCCGTAACCCAACAGATCAAGCCGCAAATCTATTCGCGGGTCGACGACGAGGCCACGATCATTCTGACGTACCCGCGCGCGCAAGCCATCGTGCAAGCCTCATGGAACTGGCCCTTCGACCGCAAAGACATGGAAGTGTACGGCCAGACGGGCTACGCGATCACGGTGAAACGTGATGACATCCGCGTGCGACGAAAGGGAGAAGATCGTGATGAGCAGATCGCAGCGAAGCCCGTGCCCGCCCCATACGATAATTCGCTCTCGTACTTGCGGGCGGTGATCCTCGATGGAGCCAAGCAAGACAGCCTGTCCTCGCTCGAAACGAATGTGACCGTGACCGAAATCCTGGACGCGGCGCGCCGTTCGGCGCAATCGGGAAAAACGGTGCGTCTGCCCTCCGCCCCATAACCCTGACCCGGTGCGGATTTTGTGGGAACAGCCGCCCTCGGCGGTTCGGGCGAGCGCAAGCTCGCCTCGAGGGCCACGGAGCTTCGCTCCGCCAGACAGCCGGGGCCGGCTGTTCCCCCATGTCCATTTTGGAATCAGCTAACCCTAACCATCCCAACGCACGAACTTCTCCCGCGCCGTTCGCTGCGCTCGCCAGAAAGCCTCGGGCAATCCTCGCAGCAGGTCGGTCGCGACCATCGAATGCTCGCCCACACTTTCGCGCATCACGTCGGCGGCCAGCCCGTGCAGATGCACCGCGGCACAAACCGCCAGCAGCGGATAGTGCGGATTCTGCGCCAACATCGCCGCCACCATGCCTGTAAGAATGTCGCCCGTGCCTCCCGTTGACATTCCCGGATTCCCCGTCGTGTTTACCCACGCCTCACCATCCGGTTGAACGACCAGTGTCCGGTGTCCCTTGAGCACGACCATCAGTTCACGGTCACGAGCGAACTGACGTGCCACGCCTAACCGGTCTTTCTGCACATCAGTCGTGGAGCACCCCGCCAGCCGCGCCATTTCACCCGGATGCGGAGTAATCACGAGCAGCCTGCCTTGGCCATGCAACTCATCGACGTGGCCTTCGAACGCGTTCAGCCCGTCGGCATCCAAGACCGTAGGTATTTGGCTCGCGGTCACCAACCGGCGCACCAAGCTTCGAGTGTCCGCGTCACGCGAAACGCCCGGACCGATCGCCAGCACGCTCTTTCCTTTCGCCAGGTCCGCCAGCCGCTCACTCGCATCGGAGGAGATCGTCCCCGCAGCGGTTTCGATCAAAGGTTCTGTCATCACTTCCGGATGAAATCCGGCCACCGTGGCAAGCACTGACTTCGGTGTAGCCACAGTCGCCAGGCCCGCGCCCGTACGCAGCGCCGACATGCCTGCCATCGCCGCCGCGCCCGCCTTCCCCACCGATCCTCCCACCACCAGCACGTGCCCGTAATTCCCTTTATTCGATTCTGCCGGACGCTGATCAATCAGCGGTGCAAAGTCGCGGGCCGTGATCACGTTGAGTTCGAGCGACGAAACGATCGCCTCCTCCGGCGACCCGATCCCCGCCACGCAAGTCGGCCCGTCCGTAAGCAAGCTGAAAACATGCGCCCGACGCGGAGCTGTGAAGGTAATGATGGAATCCGCCCGCGCAATGATTCCGTTCTGCGGTCCCATCCGATCCGCGTCGGCGCCGGAAGGAATGTCGACCGCGACCACCGGCCCTTGCGCCGCATTCAGCGTTGCGATCGCCTCGGCGTAAAGGCCGGTCACGGGTGGCTTGAAACCGGTACCGAGAATCGCATCCAGATACACATCCGGGGGCAAGGACAACCGCACCAGATCACTGTTCAACTCTTCGCTGGAACGAACGATGATCGCCGCCACCGGCAGCTTGCCATACATCGCCGCCGCATCGCCCTTCAGTTCCACCGGGTCCGCCAGTAGGATGACCTGAACCGTCTTCCCCTTCTGATGCAGCCGTCGCGCCGCCACCAAGCCGTCACCCCCGTTATTGCCCTTGCCGCAGAAAACGACAACTTTTCGCGCCGCGCCATGATGGGCAAGCACATGCTCGGCCACGGCTGCGCCCGCATTTTCCATCAAGGTGAGAGAAGGCACTCCAAAGCGCTCGCTGGTGGCGCGGTCGATGGCGCGCATTTCCGCGGCAGTCACGATTTTCATGCGATACCGATTTTCAGGAAGGCGGTTTTCATGAAGACGCAGCCGTCTGCTCGAGTCGCCGCAATTGCGCGGGTTCGCCCATGGCGATCAGGCAATCGTCGGGCTCAATTCGCTCATCGGGCGCGGGATTGAAGCGCATCCCCTCACGCCGCTTGATGGCCAGCACAATCACTCCCCGCTCCTGCCGGATGCGCGAACTCTCAATCGTCTTGCCTGCGAACACCGAACTCCCGGTGATCTGAATTTCGCCAATCTCCAGGTCGATCCCGAGATGGGTGGTCGCGGTATCGAGAAAGCTGACCACATTCGGCCGCAACAGCGATTGCGCGATCCGCTGCCCCGCAAAGGAATAAGGAGAAACCACCGAGTCAGCGCCCGCCGTGAGCAAATGTTTCTCCGCGGTGTCTTCGCTGGCTCGGGCGATGATCTTCAGATGTGGATTCAACCCGCGCGCCGTGAGTACGATGTAAAGATTGGTGGCGTCGGTGGTGGTGGCTGCAATCAACCCACGCGCCCGCTCGATCTGCGCCTGGCGCAGCGTTGCCTCCAGCGTAGCGTCTCCAGCCACCACCAGCCAGTTCTCGTCAGCGTAGCGCTGGCGCTTGGCGTCGGCACTCTCGATAATCACAAACGGAACCGGCCTTCGCGCCAATTCACGCGCCACGCTCCGTCCCACCCGCCCCATGCCGCAGATGATGTAGTGGCCGTCGAGGCGTCCGATTTCGCGATCCATGCGCCGCCTTCCGAAGAAGCTTTGCAGCTCGAATTCTAGCAAAGCCTCGCTGAGCACCCCGACTAACAACGCCAGCAGCGACACTCCCGCCAGAATCACAAACACATTGAAGACGCGCCCGGCGTGCGACAGCGGATGCACTTCCTGATACCCGATAGTGGTGAGCGTCGTAACCACCATGTAGAAGCCGTCAAACCAGGGCCAACCCTCGATGTAGTGATACCCGGCGGTGCCCACCGCCGCGACCAGCAATAAGAGTGCGCCGATGGTGCGGAAATTGCGGAAGGCTTTCATGACTGATCGTCGGTCGCTGGTCGCCGGTCGCTGGTCGTCGCCCAGGGACGAACGGCGCACGACTATAAAACAAAACGGCCCCCCCGCCGAGCGCAGTGCGGAGGGCCTGACACTCATAATGCGGTCATGCCTTCGGCGGGTTGCCGGCAGCAATCGCCTGCACGCGGCTGTGCTTCTGGCCGTAGGTGAAATACACCACCAGCCCGATCACCAACCAGATAATCAGCCGGGCCCAGTTCACCCATCCGAGCTTGTACATCATGTAGCCATTTGAGATGACCCCGAGTATCGGCACCAGCGGCACCCACGGGGTCCGGAAGGGCCTCGGCTGGCTGGGATTGGTGCGCCGCAGCACCATCACAGAAATCGACACGATCACGAACGCGAGCAGCGTCCCAATGTTCACCATCTTGCCGATGTCGTCGATCGGAGTCACGCTGCCGACAATCGCCGCCAGCAAACCGACAAGAATCGTATTCTTCCAGGGCGTGCGAAACTTGGGATGGACGGCGGCAAAGAATTTTTTCGGCAGCAGCCCATCATTCGCCATCGAATAGAGAACGCGCGTCTGTCCGAGCAGCATCACCAGCATCACGCTGGTCAGCCCCGCCAGAGCACCCAGCGTAATGATGTGGGATGCCGTGTTGAGCCCGCGGTCCAGAAAGGCGCGCGCGACGGGCGCCTCAATATTGATCTGCTGCCAGTGCACCATCCCCGTCAGCACCCCCGCCACCGCGATATACAAAACCGTGCAGATGGCCAGCGAAGCGATCATGCCGATGGGCAGATCCCGTTGCGGATTCTTGGCTTCCTGCGCCGTCGTCGAAACCGCGTCGAATCCAATGTAGGCGAAGAATATGTACGCCGCCCCCGCTCCGATTCCGGCAAAGCCATTGGGCGCGTAGGAGTGCCAATCCGTGCCCCAGTTCGAGGGGTTGATGTAGCGCGCGCCTAACCCGATGACGAATAGCACCACCGACACCTTAATCACGACGATCGCGGTGTTGAATCTGGCGCTTTCCTTGATGCCGATCACCAGAATCGTTGTGATCACAAGCGCAATGATGAAGGCGGGGAGGTTGAAGCCGATCTCCATCCCGAACAGGTGTGGTGCGCCCAGCAACTCGTGCGACCGTTGCAACAAATCCGGTGACTGAGCGGCCACGAGCGCGGTCACCTTGTCGAGAAACGCTTGCGACCCGGACACCAAGGTGGGGTCCGAGGCCTGTGCAATCTGCCTGGCGACAATATTCTCCGCGGTCTTCAGCGCCGTCCAATGATCGTAGGCCAACCACAGCGGCATCTTGATATGGAAGATATTCAGTAGCTCGATAAAGTGATTCGACCAGCCGGAAGATACGGTGCTGGCTCCCATGGCATATTCCAGCGTAAGGTCCCAGCCGATGATCCATGCCAGCAGTTCGCCGAGCGTGGCATAGGCGTAGGTGTAGGCGCTGCCCGCCAGCGGAATCATGGCCGCGAACTCGGCATAGCACAAGCCGGCAAACGCGCATCCCAGCCCCGACAATACGAAGGACAAGGTGAGTCCCGGACCGGCGTACTGCGCGCCCAGCCCGACCATGACAAAAATGCCGGCGCCGATGATCGCACCTACGCCGAGCGCCGTGAGCTGAAATACTCCCAACGTCCGTTTGAGGCTATGCTCGCCCGTCTCGCGGGCTTCTTCCATGAGCAGGCTCAGCGGCTTGGTTGCCAGCAGATTTGGCATGCGTTTGGTTTGTTCCTCTACGGTTAGGCTAGGCATCAGGCCTCCCACTCGCGCTCAGGCTGGCACTCCGCGACCACGCATAGTAAACCGGAATGCCCAGCAGCACCACGATTAGTCCCGGCCACGTGTACTGCGGCTTGTAGCGCAATAATACGACATCAATGAATAAAGCCATCACAATATAAATCGCCGGCAACACGGGATAACCCACCGCCCGGTAGGGCCTTTCGGCGTCAGGATGCGTCCGCCGCAGTACGAACAGCCCGATGATGGTCAGGATGTAGAACACCAGAACAGCAAAGATGATGTACTCGAGGAGCTGGTTGTAGCTGCCCGAAATGCAGAGCACACATGTCCACACCATCTGCACCATTAGCGAGACCACCGGCGTCTTGTAAGTAGGATGCAGCTTCGCGACTTTGCGAAAGAACAGACCGTCCTTCGCCATGGCGTAATACACGCGGGCGCCCGAAAGAATCAATCCGTTCGCGCAGCCGAAGCCGGAAACCATAATCGCCGCCGCCATCAGAAGGCCGCCTACGGGCCCAAGCATCTGGGTCATGACCGCGGTACCGACGCGATCTTCGGCGGCGTGCTTGATCCCGCGCGCCAGAATCGTCACCCCACCCTCGATGCCATCCAGTGGCAGCGCGCTTAAATAGATAAAGTTGCAAGCGATGTAGAGCGCGATCACCACCCCGGTTCCCAGCGCCAGCGACAGCGGCAGGTTGCGGCTCGGATTCTTCACTTCCCCAGCGGTGAAGGTTACGTTATTCCAGGCATCGGCCGAGAACAAAGTTCCCACCTGCGCCACGGCCAGAGTCGTCAGCGTTCCTACCAGGACGACGGGCCCGCCTACGCCCACCTGCACGGCGTGCTGAGCACCAAGCCCGGCGTTGTGCCAGAAGTTGGCGCCGAAGTTCGCCGCCAGCGCTTGGGCATTGCGTCCAATCGCCAGTCCAACCAGCGCCAACCCCAGCAGTGCCGAGACTTTGGCCGCGGTGAAAACATTCTGAATCGCCGCCCCCGTCTTCACGCCAAAGATATTCACCACCGACAGAAAAATCACCAGCAGGATAGCCATCAGGTTCTGGGTATTGATGCCCACATCCATGTTCCCTAGCACCATCGGACCGATCGGAATTGGCGGTACCTTCCACAGGTGGAGAAGCCAGTGGGTGGAAGAAATCGAGGGAAAGAAAACTCCGAGAAACTTGCCAAAAGCCACGCCCACGGCGGCAATGGTGCCAGTCTGGATGACCAGAAACAGCGTCCAGCCGTAGAGGAATCCCCACAGCGGCCCCAGCGCCTCTCGCAGATAAACATACTGCCCGCCGGCCCGCGGCATCATGGCTGCCAACTCGCCGTAACTCAGCGCGGCCACAATGGTCATGAACCCGGCCACGGCCCAGGCGCCGATCAGGATTGCCGGCGAGTCCCCCTCGCGGGCAATTTCGGCGGACACAATAAAGATGCCGGAGCCGATCATCGACCCCATGACCAGCATGGTGGCGCTGGTCAGGCCCAGTCCCTTGACCAGTTCCTGATCCTGATGACTATGAATGTCCCAGTCGCTGCGTGAGGCAGTCGTTGTCGGTGTGCTCAGGGCTCCTCCTGTAGCGCCGGCCCTACGACTTCGCTCAGGGCAGGCTGCCGGCTGTCGCGAGGGCGTCTCGCCCCCGCACACCCCCCAATCAGGTCCCCCGACTTTACCTCAAGATGCGGAAAAATTCCTCTGCTGATTTGCGCGGCTCCCGTAACAGATCGGATATCACTGCCACCGAATCCGCGCCCGCCTCGATCACCGATGCCGCATTCGCCCGCGTAATCCCCCCAATCGCCACCAGAGGCTTCCGCGTCAGTTCCCGCGCCCGGCGCACGCCTCGGAGGCCAATCACGGGATCGGGCCTCTCCCGGCTGGAAGTTGTAAACACAGGCCCAATGGCCAGGTAGTCGGCGGGCATCGAATCCGCCTCCCGCAGTTGACCGGGATTGTGAGTCGAGACGCCCAGCCAGCGGTCGGGCCCGACGATTGCGCGCACGGAGTCCGGAGACAGATCGTCCTGTCCCACGTGCACGCCATCGAACTCGGCGGCCAGGCAAAGGTCAGCCCGATCATTCATGATCAGCCGCACGTGTAGCGCGGGCCCTCCTGCCCGCAAACGCTGACGCAACGCCCGCGCCTGCTCCAACATCACGCGCGCATTCCCGCTCTTGTTGCGGTACTGCAGCAGCGTGCAACCGCCCGCAGCTAGTGCCTCGACGTAGCCGAGCACCTCTTCTGTGGTCGGTAGAAACGCAGGGTCAACAATGCCATACAGGCGAGGAAGTTGGATCATCCGTTTGCGATCCTGGAAGGTCCCATGGCTTATTGAATTCCGGCATGGGCAAGAAATGCCTCAACGTCCGCCCGGCATAGCTCGGGATCTTGATACCACATTTGGTGGCCGGCATCTGATAACACGACGTTTTGTCGGTTCGGAAGCAGTTGCTCCAGTTCTTCGGTAATCAAGGCGAGAAACGGGTACGACTTGGCCCCTGACAGCAACAGAGTCGGCACGATGATATGTCGAATTGTACCGGGCCGGATATCGGGAAACAGCGTTCCCCTGGTCATCATGACATCCCATTCATGCGCATCGCGGAGTGTTTCCTCGCGAGACGATGCGGGCATCTTGTCCCATGCCTGGGGATCGTTAAAGACGTAATCGATAAACACCGCGATCCCAGAATCGCGGTCACCTCGGCGGAAAGCCTGCTGCATAGGTTCGACCATCCGACGTTGGATATCGTCAAATGCATCTTTGCCAGCCTTGGCTCGGTCGCCGGGCAGATGGTTCAGGAGAGATACGGCTGGCGGTTCGGCAAGTACCAGGGCGCGAACCATTTCCCGATGTCCCGCCGCCAGAAACAGGGCAGTCAGAGCGCCGTACGAATGACCGACCACTACGACCTTGCCGAGGTGCAGGACGCGGATGAACGCCGCCAGGTCTTCTGCATCCACGACGGCGGAATAGCCGGCGCGCTCTGGATTCGCATTGGGATAGTTGTAGCGTCGGCTGTACGCAATTGCCCGATAGTGCTCGGCAAACGGGCCAATCTGGTCCGCCCAATAACCGCCATCGCTGAGAGAGCCATGGACGAAGACGACGGGAGTGCCTGCGCCCTGATCCACATAATGGAGAACAACCCCATGCCCAATATTGGCCGTCTTGATGTTCGCTGCCGTGGCCTTCGCCTGGGCGACGCAGGCAACCGAGAACAGCGCGAGAGCGACACCATTCGCTATAACCCGTCCCATTCTGGAGAGTCGACTCACCATCTCTGGTCTCCCGGTAAGCAGGAACCTAGATTCCGTTCTTCTTCTTCAGGAACCGCTCAATAAACCCGGTATCAATCTTGCCCGCCCGGAAGTCCTCGTCCGCCAGAATCTTCCGGTGAAGCGGAATGGTCGTGTACACGCCTTCGACGATAAACATCTCCAGTGCCCGAGCCATGCGGGACACGGCCTCGTTGCGGTCCTTGGCGCGCACGATCAGCTTGGCGATCAGCGAGTCATAGTAGGGCGGGATTACTCCCTCGGCGTAGGCCGCCGTATCCACCCGCACCCCGGTCCCGCCCGGAGGATGAAACGCCGTGATCTTGCCCGCCGACGGCGTGAACTTCTCCGGATGCTCCGCATTGATCCGGCACTCGATGGAATGTCCGCGGTGCACCACCGGACCGAGCAACACGTCCCGCATGTTCGCCCCAGCCGCAATCATGATCTGGCTTTTCACCAAGTCAACGTCGGTGACCATCTCCGTGACCGGATGTTCCACCTGAATGCGGGTATTCATCTCGATGAAGTGCAGCCGCCGTTCCTGATCCATAAGGAACTCAATCGTTCCCGCATTCGTGTACCCGATCGCAGCCAGCGACTTGCACAACACCCCGCCGATCTGATCGCGCAACTCCGGCGTGACCTGCGTCGACGGCGACTCCTCGAGCAACTTCTGATGCCGCCTCTGGATCGAACACTCGCGCTCGCCAAGGCTCACCACGTTGCCGTGCTCATCGGCGAGCACCTGAAACTCAATGTGCCGCGGATGCTCCACATACTTCTCCATGTAGAGATCGCCATTGCCGAACGCCCCGGCTGCCTCCGCCTGCGCCGCCCGGAACAGCCCCGGCAGTTCCTCTTCGTTGCGGACGATGCGCATGCCGCGTCCGCCGCCACCGGCCGACGCCTTGACGATGACTGGAAATCCAATCTGCTTGGCCCACTCGACCGCCTCGCCTTCGGACGCAATGATTCCATCCGACCCCGGTAGAATCGGCACGCCCGCCTGCTTCATCGCCGTCCGCGCCTTTTCCTTCTCGCCCATCAGCCGCGTCACCTCCGGCCGCGGCCCGATGAACTTGATCCCGCTGGTCTCGCACACTTCGGCGAAGTTGGCGTTCTCGGCGAGCAGCCCGTAGCCGGGATGAATGGCTTCGACGTTGGCGATCTCCGCCGCGCTGATCACTGCCGGAATATTGAGGTAACTCAGCGCCAGTTGCGGTGGCCCGATACAGATCGCCTCGTCGGCGAAGCGGACAGGCAGCGAATTCCGGTCCGCCTCGCTGTAGATGGCGACCGTGCGGATGCCCAGTTCCTTGCACGCGCAAATCACGCGCAGCGCAATTTCCCCGCGATTGGCAATCAGAATTTTCTTGAACATGAAATTCAGCTTTTGGCTCTTGGCCTTGGGCTCTTAGCTTGTCCGCTTTCTAGATTGCCGGAGCCATTTTCGGATTGTGTGCGGACGGCCCCCTAAGCCTGCCCGGTAGCGCAGTCGAAGGGGCCGTCCGCCGGGCCAAGCCCGGCTCTTCATTTTTCAGCCCCGTAAACACAAAGGGGCGCAGCTCAGCGCGCCCAACAGGACTCAAGCATTCACTTCTTCGGCCGGATGGCAAACAGTTCCTGCCCGTACTCGATGGGCTGGCCATTGACCGCCAGCTTCTTGACGATCTCCCCCGCCACGTCCGATTCAATCTCGTTGAGCAGTTTCATGGCCTCGACAATGCAGAGGACCTGCCCCTCCTCCACCGTGTCTCCCGCTTTGACGAAGGGAGGCGCTCCCGGCGACGGCGACTCGTAGAACGTTCCCACAATCGGGGACTTCACCATGTGAAACGCTTCCTCAGGAGCGGGAGCAGACGCCGCCACAGTTAACCCAGGGGGAACTGGCGGTGCTCCGACCATCTCAGGAGCACCCGGCGCCGCCGGTACCGCGTAGAAGCGCGGCTCCCCGTGCGCGTGCACGGCAAAGTGTTCCCCGGCCCGCTTGATGCGCACCTTGACATCGCCACGCTCCAGTTCGAACTCGGCAATGTCCTTTTCGATTAAGAACTCGATCAGTTCTTTCAGCTCTTTTTGATTCATTCTTGTACGGTGGGACTGCCCGGCCACTCCCGCCCACCCAGCCTTACGGGCGCGCGAAGGCCGGGCGTCGTGGTCCTGCCCGGCCAAATATTTATGAAGACTAAACTGCCAGAAAATCCTTGCGCGTCGGCGTCAACACGTCACGACCGCCAGCCGTGACCACCACCATGTCCTCGATCCTCACGCCCCATTTGCCGGGGAAGTATACGCCCGGCTCGATGGTGATGACCATCCCCGGCTCGAGGATCTCTTCTTGACCGGCGGCAACCCGCGGGGCCTCATGAATCTCCAGGCCCACTCCATGCCCGGTCGAGTGCGTAAAATTCTTGCCTAACCCCGCCTTGCGCAATACCTTACGGGCCGCTTCGTCGACCTCGCCCAAGGCCACGCCGGGCCGCACTCGGTTGATTGCCGCTTGCTGCGCCTCGCGCACCGCCTCGTAAGCCGAACGGGCGTCGTCGGCCACAGGGCCCACCCATACAGTGCGGGTCTGATCGGAACAATAACCTCGAAGTATAACACCGAAGTCGCAGACCACGAACCCGCCAGCGCGGATGACCTGCTCGGACGCACGGCCATGCGGCAGTGCCGACCGGGCTCCGGAAGCAATGATCGTCGGAAACGACATCTGCTCGGCCCCGGCTCGCCGCGCGGTCAACTCCATTTCTGCAGCCACCTCAGTTTCCTTCACTCCTGGACGCAGCACATTGAGAGCCCGTTCGAACAGCTTCGCTCCCAGATTCACGGCTTCCTGAATGTGCCCCACTTCCTCATTGTCCTTGAGCATCCGGTAGCGCTCAACCATGGGCGGAGCATCCTTCAGCGTCACCCCGGTAGGCCGTACCTTGGTCAGCCGCTTCTTGTCGGCAATGGTGAAGTGTTCGGCCTCGATGCCGATCGTCCATCCCCGCGCCCTCCGCCGCCGCTGCCCCAAAAAGTCGCCCAGCGCCGGCAGCACCGCCTTGCGCGCGACTACCACCTTCGCCGCCTTCACTTCCTCATGCGCCTGCGTGTCGTAGCGCACATCGGTGAAAAACACGCTCCCCGCCGGTTCGACCAGCAATAAGGCGGAGCTTCCGGTAAATCCGCAAAGATAACGCAGGTTGGGAAGATGGCTAACCAGCAGCCCCTCAAATCGAGTCGTGGCGAGATGCTCCCGCAGCTTGGCCTGGCGCGCAGCGTAATCCATTAACTATGAGTTTAACAGGACAGCCAACCCCTCTCCGCCCCTCTTCGGATGTCTGTTGGAGTCTGGAGGAATTGGTGAGAGGATGGACCAAGTGCACGGAGGCCAGCATGAAATACCGCATCGCGATGTGGACGAGTGCGGGATTTCTGGTTGCGGGCGTTTGGGCATTGTATGCCGCCGCGACGTTTCCATTTAGCAGCGAACGGATGCGGCAGGCGTGGACCCTCATCAGTGTGACCTGCCCCATTGCAATCGCTGGCATGCATTTCCCAATCAGTTTGTATTGGACTTTGGTTGCGAATGCCGTCACCTACGCCCTGGTCGGTCTGATCGTAGAAGCGCTGCGGCGCCGCCTGAATCATGCAAAATAACAACAATGTGGGGACAGCCGCCCCCGGCTGTCTGGTCGAGCGAAGTCGACTGCCCTGTCGGCGACCCCAGAATCCCTTGGGCCCAAGCCCTTTCCACGATAAAATGACTCTCGCACGGCAGATATCACTACGGTCACGTGAGTGCCCCCAGCCTCCCCGGCCCAGACCCATGAAGCCGCTTGCCTCATGCCTGCTGATCGCCGCTCTAGCCGCCAGCGCGCTTGCCCAGAATACGTCCAGCCCACCGAAGCCCGCCGCGATCGAGGGCATCGTGATCAAAGACCCCGGCAGCGAGCCGGTTAAGAAAGCCGTCATCGAGTTGATCGCCGAGACCCAGCCCGGCGGCGCAGCCTATACCGCCGTCACCGCCGCCGACGGCCTGTTCCACATCGCGGGCATCGCCCCCGGACGCTATCGCCTCTTCGCCGAACGCCCCGGATTCCTTGAACTCGGCAAGCGCCGCGTCCGCACCGAGGGCCGCGTTCTGAATCTCGCCGCCGGACAAGAACTTAAAGATCTCCAGATTCGCCTGCAATCCGCCGCCGTGGTGCGTGGCCGCGTAATCGACGAAGACGGCGACCCCATGCTCAATGCCCAAGTCTCCGTCCTGCGCCAGACCTATGCCTCCGGTCACGGCCGCTGGGAGCAGGTCGGCTCCGAGCGCACCAACGATCTGGGCGAATACCGCATCGCCAGCCTGGCCGCCGGCAATTACTACGTGTCGGTCAATCCCCCGCCTGACTTCAAGGGTCTGATCGAAGCCGCAGCCACGCCTTCATCCGAGCCACGCAACTCCAGCGCACACGAAAAGAGCCTTGCCACGTCCTACCAAACCACGTTCTATCCTGGTACGACCGATCGCAGCCAGGCCGAATCTATCCAGCTCCATCCGGGCGACGATTTCCCGGTGAACTTTTCCCTGACCCCCAGTCCCAGCCTGAGCATCCGCGGGGCGGTGGTGAATCTGCCGCCCCGTTCCTCGGCCGTCATCATGTTGCAATCCCGCGATTTCAACCTGGTTCTGAATGGCGCGGAGATGCACAAGGACGGCAGCTTCGTGATCCACGACGTAGCTCCCGGCTCCTACACCATCCTGGCCACGGTCGAGAACGCGTCTCCCCCCATGATGGCCCGGCAGTCGCTCATCGTGGCAGGAAATAGCGTTGAAGGTCTGCGCTTGACGCCGCAACCCGGAGGCTCAATTCGCGGCCGCCTCCGCGTCGAAAGCCAAGGCCCACTCACCCGATTCGATCCCCGCCAGATGTTTCTCTCCCTCCAGTCCACCGATGGCGAAGACGATGCCAGCGCGTTCACTTTGGGCGAGGGATTCTCCAATCTCGCCCACGTCGGGCCCGACGGCGGCTTTCAATGGAACGGCGTGCCTCCGGGAGACTATAGCGTCCACTTCATCACCGACTCTGACGCCAACGCCGACTGGTATTTGAAGTCGACGCTGATCGCCGGCCGCGACGTCAACGACTCAGGCATCAGCGTCAATGGTGGCGCGCTCGCCCTCGATCTGATAGCCAACCCGCACGGAGCCGTCGCCGATGGCGTTGCCACCGACCGCAAAGGCGACCCGGTTCCGAATGCCGTGATCGTCGCCGTCCCAGAGCCGCGGCTGCGCGGGCGCGTCGACCGCTACCGCAAGACCGTCAGCGATCAGAGTGGACGCTTTACCCTGCACGGCCTTCCTCCCGGCAGCTACACTGTCTTCGCCTGGGAGAGCGTAGACGGCGAAGCCTATTACAACCCTGATTTCCTCAAGACCTACGAACCCCAAGGCACCCAGCTGCACCTAACCGAGGGCGACCGCAAGCCGCTGCAGCTTGAAGTGATCCCCGAAGCCGAAGACCAATGATGTGGGGCGGACACGCCTGTCCGCCAGCCTTTGACTTTGATTTTGATTTTGAACTTAAGCTGCCGCCAGTGATAACTGGGCAGGCCAAGTGTCCAAATGTCTGGACAAGGATAGGCTTTTCATCCGATCTGGACCATTCGCGACTTGACGACCGGGGAGTTCCGGGAAGATATTCACAGGACATGTACCTTCGATTAGAAATTGTTCTCAACTCCGGACTCGTGCCCTTCACTTTACGCAGTATGCTCGTCCATTGACCCTCCTTCGCAATCCCGTCCTGCTTCTCGCCCTGTTCACGCTTTTGGGGGTGGCTGCTCTAGCGCCGGAACAATACAAATTGCCGCCCCCGCCTCACGCTGAACGCGAGGGCGAGGGCTGGGCCGAGAAGACTCTAAAGACACTCTCCGTCGAGGAGAAGGTGGGCCAGCTCTTCATGATCCGCCTGCGGGTGGAATTCCTGAATGGAGGGAGTCCCGGCTACTTCCAGCTCCGCGATTACATTCGCAAATATCACGTCGGCTCGCTGGCCATGTCGGTGCCGGCGCAAGGACGAGCCCGCAATGTGAACCGCCGCTACGAGACGGTTACGCTGCTCAACCAGCTGCAGGAGGAGTCGACGTTGCCCCTGCTGATCGCTGGTGATTTTGAGCGGGGGGTCTTGCCCGCGCGTCTTTTCGGAACGACCGTGTTTCCGCACGCCATGGCTTTCGGCGCTGCCGGGAAACTAGCTTTCGCTGAGGAGTTCGGACGCATCACGGCTCAGGAGAGTCGGGCTCTGGGCGTGCACTGGAACCTGTTTCCCGTAGCCGACGTCAATTCGAACCCTGCCAACCCGATCATCGGGACACGCGCCTTCGGCGCCGATCCGCAGCAGGTTGGCGATCTGGTGGCGGCCTATATCCGGGGCGCGCGCGCCAACGGTATGCTGACCACGGCCAAGCACTTTCCCGGTCACGGCAATACCGCAACTGATTCGCACCTGGCCATCGCGTTGGTGGACGACGATTTGAAGCACTTGCGTGAGGTCGATCTGCCTCCGTTCGAAAAGGCCATCGCGGCGGGAGTCGACGCGGTCATGACGGCGCACGTGCGAGTGCTGGCGCTCGATCCCGACCGCAGGCGCGTGGCTACCACCTCGCCGACCATCGTCACAGGTTTGCTGAAGAACCAGCTCGGGTTCAAAGGCATTGTGGTAACCGATGCCCTGGATATGGCCGGACTCGGTGGTCTCTATGCCAAGAACCCCGGGCGCGCCACTGTGGATGCCTTCAAGGCAGGAAATGATGTGCTCACCATGCCCGCCGATCTGGATGCAAGCTACCGGGCCATGATGGACGCGGTCCGCACGGGTGAAATTGGGCAAGAGCGCCTCGACGCATCCGTCCTCAAAATCTTGCAGGCCAAAGCCTCCTTAGGTCTCGAGAAAAATCGCCTGGTTGATCTAACCGCTATCCCACGGCAGGTGGGCAGTCCGGAGAATGCCGCGGTCGGTCAACGCATCTCCGATGCCTCCATCACCCTGGTGCGTGACAACGGCAAGCTCCTTCCTCTGAAAGAAGGAAGCCTCGACAAAAGCCTGCCGGTCGCGTATCAACCCCTCAAACGCCGGCCTGCCCTACTGGTGATTATTCTCTGCGACAGTGTTCGCGCAGATGACGGTCGCGTCCTCGAGCGCGAAATCCGGAAACGAGCGCCAGATTCGCGGGTAGTCTACGTCGATCCTCGTATCGCGGCGGCCAGATCCGATGCCGTGTTGTGGGCATTGGATCAGGCACAGCAGGTTGTGGTAGCCGTGTATGTCGTCCCCTCCGCTGCACGAATGAGGACAGTCGCGCGCGGTCAGAAGAATTCCGCATCTCTGCCAGACTCGACTGCGAAGTTATTGGCGACGATTCTCGATCGCGCCACCGAAAAAACCGCGGTCCTGGCCATGGGGACGCCGTACTTGACCGAGGACTTCCCCACCATCCAGAACTACATCTGCACATTCTCCAATGCGACGGTCTCGGAGATCAGTGCGGCGAGAGCTCTTTTCGGGGAAATTCCCAGCCCAGGACACTTGCCGGTCAACATCTCCAATTCCTCCCTGCCCAGCGCCAAAATCGGGCAATCGGGACGATTCGCAACCACGGGATCCCCCAACTACTAGACTAGCCTGGCAGTTTGCTGAAAAACTCAGATTCGTATCAGGGCGTCGCTTCAGCGATGCCGTAAGTGCCACGGAATCAGTCCGGCTTCAGCCGCTGTGGGCGCGCCACGCTGGCGAGAATGAGTTCTTCGGCAAACTGCTAGAATGGCACGCACCTTGGCATCGCGCCAACGCGAGACCGTGGGAGTCTTCTCGTATGAGCAAATCTCGAAACCACCGGACTCGCCACGAAGATCTGGGGCAGAGAATCGAGCCGACATCTACTTGGGCAGACCTCGTCATGCCGGAACCGCAACTTCACATACTGCGTGAACTGGCGGCTGCCCTTTTGCCAGTTTCCAAAGATCCGCAATCCGGAATCAAGACCTTACCGGATCGCGGAATCATGGCGCTCTTTACCGGGCCGAGCGGCACGGGAAAGACCATGGCCGCCGAAGTTCTGGCGCGCGAGTTGCGCCTCGGACTGTATCGAATCGATTTGACTCGCGTGGTGAGCAACTACATTGGGGAAACTGAGAAAAACCTGTCCCGCATTTTTGCTGAAGCTGCCCCTAAGGGCGCGATCCTCTTCTTTGACGAGGCGGACGCACTGTTCGGCAAGCGCAGCGAAGTGAAGGACAGTCACGACCGCTATGCCAACATAGAGGTCAATTACTTTTTCGAGCGGGCGGAGGAACATCGAGGGCTCGTCATTCTTGCGACCAAAACGCCGCATGTGTTGGCGCCCGCCTTGCCGCCGCGCATAGATTTCATCGTGCAGTTTTCTCCCCCGGATGCGGGCGAGCGCGAAGGCCCCACTCAGAGCATGGCCATTCGTCGTTGAACCAGCAGAAAGTAAAGCGCCACCAGGATTAACACAACCCCATTTACACCCAACACCACGGGTGCGGTAAACATCGGAACCAGCCATCCCGACAACAGGTTTCCCATGGGCATCCCCCCGCGGAATGCGCAGTTGTACACGCTCATCACGCGCCCGCGCATTTCATTGGTGACGATCAACTGCACCAGCGACGTCACCGTTGCGAAAACCGCCATCATGGAAGCCCCGACCAGCACCAGCATGGCATAGCTCAAGGGCAACGACCGCGAAAACGAGAAAACGGAAATCCCCGCTCCCAGGCAAATGAGGACGGAGAGCGCGAACCGTCCCTTATTATTCATGTTACCCCTCTCCGCGATGATCAACGAACCGCAGATCGAACCGAGCCCCATCAGCGAAAGCAGGTTGCCATAGGTTTCCGGACCACGATGGAAAATATCTTTCACGAACACAGGAATATAGGTCCGCATGGGCATGCTCAGAGCGGTCATGCAGAACGCCAACACGATCAGCGCTTCCATGGAGTTCTGCTTGCGCACGAACTTGATGCCCTGCTTCAGGCTGCTGAACATCGACTCCCGGGTGCTCTCCGGCACGAATCTCGCCGAGATCATAGAAAGCGAGATGACCGGGGCCAGAAAGGAAATCGCATTCAGCCCAAAGCACCACGTTTCCCCCAGCTTGGCCAAAGCCTGGCCGGCAAGCGCGGGTCCAATCGTTACCGCCGTATTGAACTGGATTGAGTTCAACGCAATAGCGTTCGGCATGTCGTCACGATCGACCAGGGTAGGAATCAGCGCCTGATATGCCGGCCCGCCAAAAGCCTGCGCCAACCCGGAGACAAACGACAGACAGAGGATATGCCATACGTGCACCGTCCCGGTCGCCACCAGCACCGTAAGCAGCGCTGCGCTCCCCATCTGCAAATACTGCGAGCCCAGCAGGATCTTGCGCCGCTCAGCCCGGTCGGCGATCACGCCGCCAATCAGCGAGAAGAGAAAGATAGGTATCCCGCCGAGAAACTGGTCCAGCGCAAGCAGGAAGGCGGAATGGCTCAGACGATAGATGAGCCAGCCCTGGGCCACAATCTGCATCCACGTGCCAATGCTGGAAGTACAAGCCCCGAACCACATGAGACGGAAATCTCGATATTGAAATGCTTTGAATACCCTGCGGAGGGTTGACTGGTCCATGTGGTCCGAGCGTCTCCGGTGCCCGAGAGTCTATCTTCGCACGGGCACAGGTCTCCCGGTTGCCGCGTGGTTTCGAAAAGGCGGGCGGTCCCATCTCCACGTCGTCCTGATCTGTCCTGCCATCGGTTCACTGAACCGGCGGCAGGCTAACCTTGGCGAGCAACTGTTGGAAGGCTGGAGAGGAATGCAGATTGTTGAAGGCGGCATCCACCGCTATGTTGATCATTTCGTCGGAATGACGGTCATAGCAAGCTTCCAGATACTTAAGCGCTTGCTCCGCGTCCCCCAAACGCGAATAGGTTTGAGCCAGATAGAAGGGTGAAAGTCTTCCCTGGCTGTAAGCTTTTTTCTGCTGCTCCAGTTGGCTTTTGAACATCCCGGTGGGACCATGGGCCGCGAAGCCTTTTTCCGCGGCATCTTCGATGGCGGGGAATGAGGCATCGTGGTTCAGGCGTCCCTCTTTTTTCATTTCTGACAGGTACCCGGGGTATTCGCCCATTTCGAGGTACACGACTCTCAAGTAGCGGTGCGGAGAAAACGCATCCGGATCAGCTTGTTCCAATTGCCGCAGCAACCGCAGCGCTTCGTCGTGGCGTCCGGCATTCCAAAGCAGCATGCCCTTATCCGCCAGAATGGAAGCAGAATTCGGGTCGAGCGCTTGTGCGCGGTCGATCTCACTCAGCGACTGATCGAAGCGACGAACTGACTGCAGAAAAGTCGCATACCAGTGATGGGCATTGGCATTGTTCGGATCCAGATCGATGGCTCGGCGAAATTCCTCGTCGGCCGTTCCCGCTTCCCACATCCCAAAGAAGGAGACGAAGGCCAGTGATGCGTGAGCTGCCGAGGAATGATCGTCCAGTTCCACCGCCTTTTTCGCCGCTGCCAGCGCGCGAGGGTAAGCTTCGGTGGCGGGCATCATGGTGTACTCGCGCAGCAGGTTGTAGCAGTCCGCCAACCCCACGTAGGCCTCCGAGTAATTGGGGTCGCGGACGATAGCCTGGGTGAAGGAGTCCACGGCCAGGTTCAGGCTCTCGGGAGTGCGCTTGTTCCAATAAAAGCGACCTTTGAGGTAATAATCTTCCGCCTCGCGATTGGCGGCATGGTGAAAGCCGCTCGCCGAAGACGCCGCGCCGGATTTCCGTCCGGCATTGGCGGTTCGATATCCAGGGCGGGAAATCCAAATCGCGAACGCCAGCGCCAGGACCGGGAAGACAAACACCAGACCGCGCAACGGAGAAAAACTTGGCGGCAGCGGCGCGTCCGCCACAACCGTTTCCTGTTCCTCTACGGCTCCTTGCGGAGTAGCCGCTGGAAGATGCGTGGGCGCGATCCACCGGTAGCCCCGGCGGTCGATGGTTTCAATAAAGATGGGATTCTCGGCGGAATCCCCCAGAGCATCCCGCAGGCGCTTGATGGCGCTGCTGATCCCCCGGTCAAAATCGACGAACACATCCTGTGGCCAAAGCTCCCGTCGAAATTCCTCCCGCGTCACCGCTTCGTTGGGGCGGCTCAGTAGGAGCTTCAGCGTACGAAAAGGCAGATCCTGAATCTTGACTCGGACACCATTCTTGCGCAGTTCACCCGCGCGCAGGTCGGCCTCAAACATGCCAAAGCGCACTACCGTCTGAGGTTCGCTGGACACACTCATGGAGATATCAGCGCGCAGGGGAGGGTGACCTCAGTCTATCATCGAACTAAATCCGCAGAACTGACCCGTTCGGGCCACTCTCCTCAGACAAGAACTTCTCGTAACACGTTGCAAACTAGTCACATGCCGCGTCACTTCGATGCCGTGGACAGGTCGCTTCCGGAGCATTGACCTCGGCCGCGATTCCGGCGAGAGTCGGCTTGCGTTCGCGGTCGTCCGGCAAACCCGACAGAGAGCGGGGCCGGGACCGCGAAGTATTTTTTCGCCGTTCCCCCGAACACACACATTCATTCTCAGGAGACTTCACAAATGAACTCGCTTTATCGGCAAGGTAAACGCTCGCGTAGGATGGCAATGGTATTCACCCTGCTCTCTGCTGTGGTTATCGCCGGAGGGGTCGTCCCGGCAGAGGCACAAACTCCCACCCTGCTCTACACCTTCATGCAGACGACCGACGCCTGCGCTCCCCGAGGCAACATCGTGCAAGGCCGCGACGGCAATCTGTATGGGGGTGGTGCGTCCTGCGGAGCTGGCGGCAGCGGCGGAGGCGCGATCTACAAGATTTCTCCGGCGGGAGTGGAAAGCGTGTTTTTCAACTTCCCGCCGCAATGGACCAATTGTGGTGGCGCTGGGCTGACGCTGGGCAGCGATGGAAACTTCTACGGCGCATGCGAAGGTGGGAATCCAGCGACCGGCATGGGCAGCATTTTCCGGCTGACGCCAGCCAGAGTATTTACCGATCTGCATGACTTCACGGGAGCGAACGGCGACTCTCTACCCATGTACCCGCCGATCCAGGGCGTCGACGGCAATTTCTATGGCGTGTCTGGCAATGAAGTTCAGGTCTGCGGGAATGTTTACAAGTTGACCCCGGCGGGCGTGTACACGAATCTGCATACTTTTGTTTTTGGCAACGAATGCCACTCTTCAAATTTGGTCCAGGCCAGCGATGGCAATCTCTATGGCACGCTTGCGGATTGTCCAGTCGTCCAGGGCGCAGGCTGCGTGTACAAGATCAGCACGGCAGGTGTTTTCAAAGAAATTCACGACTTCGCGTTCACAACCGGTCAGGTTCCATGTACGGGGTTAATTCAGGGCAAGGATGGAAAGCTGTATGGTGCCACGCAACAGGGAGCGGCGAATGGCTCCGGAAATATCTACAAGCTGACCACGGCCGGAGTCGCTACTGACTTCCACGATTTCACCAATGCCACAGATGCGTCCTGCGTCAACAATGTCGGTCCGCCGGTGAATCTGCTGCAAGTGGCCGACGGAAGCTTCTATGGGGTGAACCCGGCTTACGGGCCCAACGGAAACGGCAGCATCTACAAACTGACATCCGCTGGCGTGTTCACGGCATTCCTGTTCCCGAATCCCCCCGTTGACGGGAACTTGCCCAGCTCCACGCTGATTCAGCATACGAACGGACTGGTGTATGGAACAACCCCCTCTGGCGGGGGCGGGGGCGGCGGCTGCCCCAACACATGCCAAGGCACATTCTTCGGTGTAGCTACCGGCGACGCGCCATTCGTGAGTCTGGAGCCGACGCAGAAGACGGGCAACGTGGGAGCGAAAGTGGGAGTGTTCGGGCAGGGCTTTACTAGTGCCTCGGTAGTGAAGTTTGGCGGCGTGGCTGCAAAATCGGTGACGCTCTCGGGCACTACCTACCTCACGGCCGTCGTTCCCACAGGGGCACACACGGGCGCAGTTACGGTGACCACGGGAACGACTACGCGGACGAGTCCGCAGACGTACAAGGTGAAGCCGAAGATTACGAACTTCACGCCGTCGAGCGGTCCAGTAGGAACCTTGGTGACGATCAACGGCACCGGGCTGATTCAGACGAGCGCCGTGAACTTTGGCACAGTGAAAGCGACTACATTCACGGTGAAATCTGACTCGCAGGTAACGGCGGTAGTGCCATCGGGATTGGCGGCGGGTGCGGTGACGATTTCTATCATCACGCCGGGAGGAACGGCCAACAGCCCAACGAAATTCACCCTGAACTAGACGCTCATCGTCCGCAATTAAGGTGGGAGGTACGGATCCAGGCGACTTTAGCGCGAAGTCGGGCTGCGGAACGAGCCGCAAGGCGGGATGGGATTGCACGATTACGGTGACGTTCACACCCACGGTCACCGGCGCGCGCTCGGCGACTTTGAATATCAAAGACGCCGTGGGCACGCAGACCGTGCAACTGGTTGGAACGGGCAAGTAAAGACCGGTCCGGCAGGCGTCGCGGACTCGTTCGCTTCTGGGTAAACGACGAGCCGCGTTGCTTGCAGTGCACCTACCGCAGCGCTGAAGCGATGCGCCACCCAAGGGCGCCAGCGTTTTGAGCGCGACCAGCTTCACCGTCAACTAGTTAGCCACAAGCTTGTATGCAATAGAGGACACCGGGGCGCGTCTGGGGGGATGCGCTCCGGTATCCTTGAAATGAGTTCCAGCCTCGGCACCAATCCTTTCGCCATCTTCAGCCGTTCTTCGCGGCATAATTTCGACTTGTCATCCTGGAGCAAGGCGAAGGACCCATGCATTTTGTTTGCAGCCCCAATGCTCCGGGCAACGCTCGTTCGAAGTGTGTGTCAGATTTTTTCCCGTATTTACGGGAGACGACGTCTAGGATCCGGTGACACTTGCGGGGTGGAACCTTCCCTGGCTCGGTTTCCGGACGCCACCCGCCATCGTAAAATCTACAAGTTCCCGTTGGAGATAAAAACGCGACCTCGCAGAGAGATCCACATCTAACGTGGAAAAGCGCAAGCCGGTAACCGCAAGAGTATAAAGCTAAAGTATAGAGCTCAAGTAGATCCCTACGGACTCATCATGGCGAAACCAATATTGTTGAGTGTGGATGACGACTCTGACGTTTTGCGAACCATCGAGCGCGACCTGCGGTCGCAGTATGGTGCCGAGTACCGCGTAATCGGAAGCGATTCTCCGGCGCGCGCGCTTGACCTTTTAAAGCAACTGAAGGTTCGCAACGACAACGTGGCGCTCATGTTGGCGGACCAGCGCATGCCCGGCATGGACGGTGTGGAGTTTTTGCAGGAAGGAATGCGTCTCTTCCCCGGAGCCAAGCGCGCCTTGCTGACCGCTTACGCCGACACCAACGCTGCGATCAGCGCCATCAACCAGGCCAACATCAATTATTTTTTCCTGAAGCCCTGGGATCCGCCAGCCGAGCACCTGTACCCACAGCTGGATGACTTGCTCGATGACTGGCAAGCCTCCTATCACCCCACGTTCGAGGGAATTCGCGTCCTCGGCACCCGCTGGTCGCCACGCTCTTATGAATTGCGCGACTTTCTGGCCCGCAACCACGTTCCCTATCAATGGATCGATGTTGAGCTTTCCGCCAACGACCCAGAAACCAAACGCCTGGTGGAAGCTCTCGGACCGGAGGGAACTCAACTCCCGGTGGTCCTGTTCCCCGACGGGACCAAGCTTCTCGAAAGCCTGCCGGCTGACGTCGCCCAAAAAGTAGGTTTACGGACCCGCGCTCAAACCGACTTTTACGACTTGGCGATCGTAGGTGGAGGGCCGGCTGGCCTCGCGGCAGCCGTGTATGGAGCGTCTGAAGGGCTGCACACCGTGATGATCGAGCGCGAGGCCCCCGGCGGGCAGGCCGGAATGAGTTCCCGCATCGAAAACTACCTGGGATTCCCCATGGGGCTCAGTGGCGGAGATCTCGCCCGCAGGGCAGTGGTGCAGGCGCAACGCTTTGGAGTCGAAATTCTCTCGCCCCAGGAAGCAGTGGGCGTGCGAACCGAAGGATCATACCGGATCATCAAGCTGGTCGACGGGAGCGAGATCTCCTGCCATGCCCTGATGATTGCGAGCGGAGTCCAATGGCGGCGGCTGGAGGCGAAAGGAATCGATCGCTTGCAGGGTGCCGGCATCTACTACGGAGGCGGCGCCACCGAGGCGCTGTCCTGCAAGGACGAAACGGTTTACGTTGTCGGAGGCGCGAATTCCGCCGGCCAGGCAGCCATGAATTTTGCCCGCTACGCCAAGCGAGTCGTGATCCTGGTGCGCGGAGACTCTCTTGCCGCCACCATGTCGCAGTACCTGATCGACCAGATTAAGGCAACGCCCAACATTGACCTCTGGGCCCATGCCAGCGTGGCCGAGGCCCATGGCGATACCCACCTCGAAGAGATTTCGGTACTGTGTTCGGACACCAACAAAATCGAGCGGGTGCCTGCCAGTTCGATGTTCATCTTCATAGGAGCCCTGCCACGAACCGACTGGCTGGCGGGCTTGGTCGAGCGCGACGAACGCGGATTCATCCTCACCGGTCCCGACCTCATCCGCGATGGCCAACGTCCAAAAGGATGGACTCTCGATCGCGATCCATTCTTGCTCGAGACCAATGTTCCAGGCCTTTTTGCCGTCGGCGACGTGCGGCATGGTTCGGTGAAGCGCGTAGCCTCGGGAGTTGGGGAAGGATCGGTTGCGGTACAGTTCATTCACCAGTACCTGAGCAAGGTCTAAATGGTCGAAAAATCGGAACTACTTCGCATCCCGGCATTCGCTGATCTGCCCGACGATCAGATCGAATGGTTCCTCAGCCAATCGCAGGAACTTAATCTCAAGGCAGGGGAGCCCTACACGCGCCAGGGCGATCCCGCCGATGCGATGTTTGTAATTCTTGAGGGGGAAGCCCAGGGGCGCGGCGAAATTAGCGGCGACACGGTCACCTTTACCGTGGCTGCCGGGTCGGTCAACGGCGTCCTGCCTTTCTCCAGGATGAAGCAGTTTACCGTCAGCGTTCGAGTGGTCAAAGATAGCCGCATTCTGAGATTCCCGGCGACGCTGTTTCCTGATCTGGTGCACAAGATGCCGGAACTGACTAAGCGCCTGGTGGGCATGATGACCGACCGCGTCCGTGAGGTGACGCGGATGGAACAACAGCGCGACCGCCTGGCTGGTTTAGGAAAGCTTTCGGCGGGACTGGCGCATGAGCTCAACAATCCAGCTTCCGCCGCCAAACGTGCCGCCGCCCAACTGCGCGCCATCCTGAAAAAGATCAGGGACGCCAGTCTGGAGTTGGGCCGCCGTGACCTCACCCCGGCGCAAAAAGCCGAAATCGAAAAGCTGGAAGCTTTCTTCATTCAGCGCGACGAACACCCTCCGGACGCCCTTACCACCAGTGACCTCGAAGAGCAGCTCGATTCTTTGTTGCGCAGTCACGGACAGAATGACTTGTGGCAACTGGCGGCGGATTTGGCGCGGAAGAGCGTCAAGCCGGAGATGCTGGAATCCCTGTTCGCGATTCTGGACGCAGAAACTGCCCGAGCCGCCCTGGTGAGGATCGCCGCATCGGTGGAAATTGCCAATCTCTTGAACGAAATCGAGAGCAGCACGTCGCGAATCTCGGACCTGGTCCGCGCCATCAAGGAATACACCTACATGGACCAGTCGCCCCTGCAGAACGTCGACCTTGTCAAGAGCCTGGAAACCACGCTTACCATCATGAACCACAAGCTGAAACACGGGGTGGTGGTGCAGCGCGATTACCAGCGGGTCCCGTTTCTGGTGAACTCGTTCGGCAGCGAACTCAACCAGGTCTGGACCAACCTGATCGACAACGCGATTGACGCCATGGGCGGGAAGGGCGAGCTTCGGGTTCGAACCTATCGCGATGACGGTTGTGCCGTAGTTGAGATTGCGGATAACGGACCCGGCATTTCACCGGAGATAAAAGCTCACATCTTTGAACCGTTCTTCACCACCAAGGCGGTTGGTGAAGGAACCGGTCTCGGCCTCGACACCGTACAACGAATCGTGAAAAAGCACCGTGGCACAATTCAAGTCACTTCGCATCCCGGGGACACGCGCTTCCAGGTCTGGCTCCCGCTGGCAGACGTTCCGGTTGAGCCGTCATCAAATAAATAAGAAACCAAAAGGGAGCGAGCCTGTCACCGCCAGCTTCCGCTCCCCTGTCAAGTCCCCCCGGACCTGCTTGGTTGACGAAGATATAACGGATGAGTGCAGGCGAGAAAATAGGGTAGAAAATGTAGGTAGCAAGTACTTCCACTTAGCCCTGCAAACAGAGTTGCCCCGGAATGCCCGCTCCTGGCCCTAAGTGAGGCGCACATCAAGGAGCGCGAGCCAATACTGAACCGATTGCAGAGCAAAACCACACAGGATGAGTCCGATGCCGAATGCCCCCAGCCGTCGCTCCGGAAGGTTGTCCGCATAGTATTCGATATAGGGATTGATGGTCGCCCCGACCCCGGTGACAACGCCCGTCACCAATCCCACGCGGATCGCAAAAGACCAAATGTGGTCCACATGTCGGACCAGTGCGCTACAGATGAGCGCCGTGCAAATGTACCCGACCGTGCGGACTACCGTTCCCCCAAACTGCCGGCGCGTAAGGCGCGGGCGTCGAGACGCCACATAGTCGAGCGCGGGACGCATCCCGCGAGAATAGCCGAATATCTGGCCGACGGTTATCAGTATCGCAAAAGCGATGGCGAATTTGAGGCCGACGGTCCGGTAGAGCCCGGCTCCGAAACCAACTCCCCGGATCGCGGAGAAGAATCCTTCCCAAGGCAAGGCGTAGTGGTCTAGACCACGAGCGGCTCGATTAAATTCGATCGACAGGGTGATGCCGGTCGCAATCCCGGCAGCCAGCCCAAAGAAAAGGCCCAAGCCCAGGCCATACCCGATCCCGAAGACCACGGAATAGGTTACCGCGCGGGTCAGCAGCCGTAGAGGACCATGCTGTCCACCCAACAAGTCGTAGGCCAAATAAAGACTGCCCACCACATCAAGGCATGTACCTGTAATGCTGACGGCCGCGACAGTGTGGTGGTCCATTCCCCGATTGTAAAGCCAACCCGTTGTTGCTTTGGGAGGTCACGGCCTTCGCAACTTGCGGAAAAACTCAGATTGCGTTTCGTGTTTTGAGATGGGTCGGATTTGCGTTCGCGTTTCGAAAAGGCACCGCTTTCAGGGTGTGCTTAAGGACTTCCGGTAAGACCGGCGGACCAAAGCCTTCCAAGATCCAGCCGCGAGCGGCGGCATATTTTAGCTTTAGCCCAGGGCGTAAGCCCTGGGTAAGCCACCACAAATGGAACCAAATGGAAAACCGAGTCCCGGCAGGGACGGCACAGGCTCTCACGCAGTCTCTTTCAGCCGCGCCGTAAGTGCAGCAGGATCAGTGGAGACCTCACCGTTTGGCTGAAAAGCTCACGATTCGTATCAGGCCTTCGCTTTAGGGATGCCGCAAGCTCCGCAGAATCAGTACCGGCTTCAGCCGCCGCAGAGCCCCCTCGCGACGGAGAATAAGTTCTCCAGCACTTTCTCCGGACAATAATGACGCGCACGCATGACCCTCACCTCTGGCACGAAACTCGGGCCGTATGAGGTTGTCTCGCCGTTAGGAGCCGGCGGCATGGGCGAGGTTTATCGCGCGCGTGACACGCGCCTCGATCGAACCGTCGCGATCAAGATTCTGCCGGCGCATCTGTCTTCCAATCCTGAAGCGAAGCAGCGCTTCGAGCGCGAGGCGCGGGCGATCTCGTCGTTGAACCATCCCAATATCTGCACGCTCCATGACGTCGGCCACCAGGACGGGATCGATTATCTGGTGATGGAGTTTCTGGAAGGGGAAACGCTGGCCGACCGGCTGGTGAAAGGCCCGTTGCCTGCCGAGCAGGTGTTGAAGTACGGAATCGAGATTTGTGAGGGGCTCGAGAAAGCGCATCGTGGCGGCGTGACTCATCGCGACTTGAAGCCGGGCAACGTGATGCTGACCAAGACCGGGGCGAAGCTGATGGACTTTGGGCTGGCCAAGGCCGGCTCTGTGTCGGCTGCTCCTGCTTCCGGCCTTACCCTGACCAGTCCCGTGGCCAGCCGTCCTCTGACGCAGGAGGGCATGGTCGTTGGGACCTTCCAGTACATGTCGCCGGAGCAGATCGAGGGTACAGAAGCCGATGCCAGGAGCGATATTTTCGCCTTGGGCGCAGTGCTATACGAAATGGCGACCGGGAAGCGTGCGTTCGAGGGGAAAAGCACGACCAGTGTCATGGCGGCGATTCTGGAACGTGATCCCGCACCCATTTCATCGGTGCAGCCGATGTTTCCCCGAGCGATGGACAGGGTGGTCAAAACCTGTCTAGAGAAGGACCCCGAAGAACGCTGGCAATCGGTACGCGACCTGAGAACCAACCTGAGGTGGATCGAGGAAGGTGAAGCTCCAGCCACGTCGTCCCAGGTTGAACTCAACCCGTGGCGAGAGCGCGCTGTCTGGATGCTGGCGTGTGTATTGCTAAGCGGCCTGGCGTTTTTCGCCGCGGTCCATAATCACGCTTCGTCCGCCAGCGAGCCCGAGCGGTTTTCTGTCTACCCTCCCGAGAAGGCAGTTTTTTCAGGACCTCCAAACATAACGGTCCCTGTGCCTCAGTTCGCCCTGTCCCCGGATGGACGCGCCATAGTGTTTGTCACTAATTCATCCGGAGCCGATCCCTTAATCTGGCTGCGTTCCATCGACCAGGTGGCACCCCGCCCATTGCCGGGGACCGAACACGCCCAATTTCCCTTTTGGTCGCCGGACAGCCGCTGGGTTGGTTTTTTTGCCGAAGGAAAGCTGAAGAAAATTCCCGTCGCCGGCGGACCCGTGCAGGTGCTCGCGGACGTTGCGGACCCCTTCGGCGGTTCGTGGGGAACAGACGACAGCATCATTTTCGCAAAACTGAGCAGCGCCATTTTTCGGGTCTCCTCCGGCGGCGGAACAGTCACCGCAGTAACGAAGGTGGATACGATCATGAACGCGCACCGTTGGCCACAGTTCCTCCCCGACGGCCGTCACTTTCTCTTCCATGTCCAGGGTGGCGAGCCCGAACATCATGGCATTTATGTCGGCTCACTTGACGGAGGAACCCAGAAATTTATCGTCCGTACTGAGAGCAGTGCCGTGTATGCGTCGCCTAGCTATTTGCTGTATGTGGAAGGGGACACGCTCCTCGGACAGACGTTCGACGCCACGAATCTCGAACTCAGAGGCGAGCCGTTCACCGTCGCAGAGCATGTGGGCCGTTCGACTGGCTTCAACATAGGTGCCTCAGCTTCCGGTACCGGCATGCTGGCCCATGCTGCAGCGATTTTGCATCGGGGCCGCTTAACCTGGTTTGACCGTGCCGGCAACTCGCTCGATTCGGTCGGGGTGGAGGGAGACTATAGCGATTTTCGGCTTTCCCCCAATGGCGCGACGCTGGCCGTTTCGCTGGTCGATCCCAAGGAGTGGAACCCGGATATTTGGCTGATCGACCTGGTGCGGGGTGGACCGTCTCGCATGACCGTCGGGTCTGCACTCAATGCCGCGCCGGTATGGTCGCCCGATGGCGCAAGGATTGTCTTCCGGTCGAATCGAAAGGGGCAGACCGAGTTGTATGCGAAAAGCGCCGGGGGTGGCGGCAACGAGGAAGTTGTGCTCACATATGAGACCCAGCATGCGGCCGGCATCGACACGCCAAATCTGGTTTGTTCCGACTGGTCCCCGGATGGGCGCTATGTGATTGCCAGCGTTCCTCAGCAGACGACTGGTGACGACCTTTGGCTGATTCCCTTCAGTGGCGACAGGAAACCGATCAAATTTCTAGCACCGCTGTCCGACCAGATCCACGGCAACTTCTCCCCAGACGGGCGCCTCTTGGCCTACACTTCCAACGAGTCGGGCAGATTTCAGGTCTACGTCCAGACCTTTCCACTATCGACCAGAAAGTGGCAGGTCTCCACCGACGGTGGATACGAACCCCGCTGGCGTGGCGACGGTCGCGAAATCTACTATCTTTCCGAAGACCGGAAGCTGATGGCGGTTGCAGTCGGCGCGGGTCCGTCATTCGCTGTTCCTAAGACGCTATTCCAGACGCGAGTGCCGGAAGGGATAAGTTCGCGTCGCACGCATTACGTCCCCAGCAGTGACGGCCAGCGGTTCCTGGTCAATACGCAGAGCCTCGATGCGTCGCCCAGTCCGATCACGGTCGTGCTCAACTGGCAGGCGGAGTTGAAGAAATGACAGCTCGACCTAGACACAAGGCTCCCCGGTCGATGCCCTCCTAGCACGGAACCAAATCGAAAAGGAAAATGCGGCAGTTTAGGAAATGCCCGTCACTCTGCCAATCATTCCGAATAACCGGCAACTCCACCCTAACCGGAAAGGGAAGGCTAGCCGATTATGCCGAAGGTCCAGGACTAGTCCAAAGAACCCGTCTCAAATGGAGTTCGACACATCCTTGGCAACACCACGCACTCGCGCCTATACTCTCGGTCTGCTGCAGAACTCGGCGCCTAAGCTCGCGTGGCGCGCAGGTGGAACGCCAATGGTCGTCTTATGTCACCGCCAACCGAATCGTGTCTTCCGCCTTCGCACCCCGCAAGGCTTTACTTGAATACCTGCCTAATGGCGCCGGGCGGCCGCCTTGGATCCACCGCCACAATCTAGGAACCGAATCCGAATAGGCCCGCGGCAATCCGGGCAAACTTCTCTATCGACCTGCGGCGTGAGCAGTGGAGGACATGTGGCGGACGTTCAGTCTCTCTTGGTGGCAAACGAAAAACTGTCTCAGGAAGTTCTTCGTCCTGGCGCTGACCAGATCGACCAGTCGCGCCGTTTCCCGCGCGAAAACATTGCAGCTCTAGGCAAGGCCGGCGTGCTCGGCCTGCTTGTTCCTGCTCAATTTGGCGGCGCCGGCGCAAGCCTTGGAGAAATGTCGCGCGTGCTGGATACGCAATCCCAGGCCTGCGCCTCTACCGCGATGGTCACGCTCATGCACTATTGCGCCACAGCCGTGATAGCCGCGAAAGGCGGTGACAGGCTGAAGCAGGAGCTGTTGCCCTCTTTCGTGCGTGCCGGGCATCTCAGTACGCTCGCCTTTAGTGAGTCTGGTTCCGGAGGACACTTCTACGCCCCCGTGAGTGAGGTGCGCCAAAAACGACTGAGTGCAAGCAAGAGCTTCGTGACGAGCGCGGGTGAGGCTGACAGCTACGTCGTCTCAGCTCGCAAAACGGGCGCGGCGGGTCCTACGGAATCCAATCTCTACCTGATTTCCAAGGGTGCCAGCGGTCTGGCTGCCCAGGGATGTTTCGAAGGTCTCGGCCTGGCGGGGAACGCCAGTGCTCCGATGACGCTCACCGATGTCTCCATCGATGACGAAACGCGCCTAGGCTCGGAGGGCAGCGGATTTCAATCCATGATGGAAGTTGTTCTTCCGCACTTTCAGATCGGCGTTGCATCCGTTTCGCTGGGCATCGCTACGGCGGCGTTTCAGAGCATTGTAGCGCGTGTCGGGGCCCGAAAATATGAACACGCCGGCGGGGCTGCGCTCGCATCGATTCCGCGCGTCCAGTTCCTTGTGGCCGAGATGGCGCTCGAACTGAACTCGGCTCGAGCCTATCTGGCCGAAACGATCCGCAAAGCCCTTGCCGGCGATCCGACTGCAATGCTGGACGTGCTTGCCGTCAAAGTGAAAGCAGCGGACGCTTGCCTGAATGTCGTTTCGCGTGCCATGACCCTTGGCGGTGGTTGGGCATTCGGACGCCGAGGCGGTCTCGAGCGAAACTTCCGGGACGCGCAGGCGGCTGCTGTGATGGCGCCGTCGAGCGACGTCCTGAAGGATTTCATGGGCAAGGTTTGCCTCGGCTTGCCCTTGTTCTAGCAATCTCTAGAGAATGGAGGAGCCATGCCAGATACATCTCGCAGCAAGGCGTTGCGTATTGGCGCCGTTGCCTACGATCCCAAAGTCGTGACGATCTGGGAGGGCTTTAAGGATTACTTCGCC
This sequence comes from Candidatus Sulfotelmatobacter sp., assembly GCA_035511455.1. Taxonomy (GTDB): domain Bacteria; phylum Acidobacteriota; class Terriglobia; order Terriglobales; family Acidobacteriaceae; genus Sulfotelmatobacter. The sequence goes on from DATKFH010000022.1 coordinate 152,571, forward strand.
GCGTGCGGTGTCGAGATCGACTTTATCCTCTACTCCACATACGATGCTCAGGTCGAAGCGAACCTGTGCGACGCAATCGACGTCGCATGGAATTCGCCGCTCGCCTGGGTGAAGAGCCAGATCGTTAGCCGCGGCGCTTGTCGCGCTATTGCTATGCGCGATTCGGACCGTGACTTAACCACGAAGATCCTCGTCCGCGCAAATTCCAGACTGGCCTCGCTCGCCGATCTCAAGGGCAAGACCGTCGCGGTTGGCGCTTCCGATTCGCCGCAGGCGACTCTGATTCCACTCGGAATGATCGCTGACTCAGGCATTGATCCGCACAGCGACTGTCTCGTCTCCTATAACGAAGTAATGGTTGGCAAGCACGGCGATCACGTTGGGGGCGAACGCGACGCTGCAAAGGCTCTCGCAACGGGCCTTGCTGACGCCGCCTGCATCCTGGATGCCAACTATCTCGTCTTCATCAATGAGGGCACGCTCGATCCCGGGACCACTCGCGTCCTGGCCACCACGCCCCCGTTCGATCACTGCAACTTTACGGTGCGCGCCGACCGGCCAGACGCACGGATCCAGCCGTTCATCGATACTCTGCTTGCAATGTCTTTTCAGGATCCGAGAGTCCGCGTCCTTATGGAACTCGAAGGGCTCAAGCAGTGGCTGCCCGCGCGCACAACCGGCTACGCGCAACTCGAAAAAGCGGTGCACCGATTCAATTTTTATGGCTCAGCCGCTTCAACAGCCGGTAACTGAGGACTTCGCTTAACCTCTTTTAATATTCGTCCGCGTTCTGAGAGGAATGTTCGGAGCACACGCAGTCGAAGAACCTCGCGTCAGCGACACCAGAGGCGAGATAGCAAGAATCCAGGTGAGTTGTAGCCGAATCCGCTATGGCCAATTCCAGACTCAAACAGCAGCTTGATCTTGAAGACCTGGCGCTGCACGAAGGAGCCACGGTCCTCTTGCGCCGTACGCTAGCGCAATTGCGCGCGGGCGATTGGTTCGAAGTTCGCGGAGATTCACCCCAACTTGTCGAGCAGCTCGCGGCATGGTGCCGTAAAGAAGGTCATCACTGTGAGCCAAAGCTGGGTGTTGCCGGAGGGTGCCGCATACAATCGGCCGGACTCGCGCCGTCAATCGCCACGTCTCGTATTGAGGTTTCCGAAACGGCCGATCCGTCTTGGGGCGTCGCCCCTCGTGGCGCGCGCGTCGAAAGCGGCGGACCCGACTTCGGCTTCACCCTGCGCAAGAAACGCGACGTCTGGGCAAGGGAATTGAATACCATTTACGGGCAGGCAACTGCGAACCAGTGGTCGGTGGGGCGAGACGTCCCGTGGGGCGAGCTTCCCAAGTTGCCGATGGAGGTCGAACACGCGGTCGCTCAAATTATGACATTTCTCACAGAGAATGAGTTTGCGGCTTTATACGTGCCTGCACGCTTCATTCCCCGCATTCACCCTCATTACCGCGAGGTGGTCGAAGTGCTTGCCATGCAAGTTGTCGACGAGGCGCGGCACGCAGAAGCGTTCACTCGCCGGGCCGAAGCTGGCCACGCAGGACTCGGCACAACCGCCATCAGCGGGCAGCTTTCGCTGAAGACTCTCCTCGAGGAGCCTGACTTCACCACCGCCACGTTCCTTCTGTGCGTCATGGGCGAAGGAACCTTCCTCACTCTCCTGAAGTTCCTCGCCGAACACGCGCCCGACCCCGTTACCGCCGCGCTCGCGTTGTTGGCGCACCGAGACGAGGCGCGGCACGTGGCGTTTGGCACTGAGCACATGCGCTATGTCTTCGAGCGCGAGCCGGAAAGGCGCCTTTCGCTGACCGCCGCGGTCGAGCGTCGAAGCCAGATGCTCGCGTCGATCTCAGGCCTCAGCCCCTACGTCTACGACGCGCTGGTGGTTTACGCGGGGGGAGGCGTTTCGGTCGAACAAATTCGCACGGGCGCGGGTTACGTGGCCGGGCTTCAGCGCGAGATGGATCGCACGCGCCGGGAACGCTTGCAATGGCTTGGCTTTGAGCCAGCCGCCGCGTCCCAAATGTCTGCTTACCACACGAAAAACTTCATGTGAAGCCCTCGAACACGCAGGGGCTCGCTAAGTCCGCTTGGTGAACTGTTAGTTAGTGAGCTCCGTTTGGAGCCGCCGATTGCGGGCGGATGACGTCAGGCACGGCGATCACTTTGCATCCCTGTGCGGTGAGCAACTCCTCTAACAACTCACGATTTGCGGATTGATCGTCGGCAACTAGAACGGTTCCGGTAATTGGCGGATGCGATTCGTGCAGCATTGTGATCACTTATTTCTGCAGATATGCGATCTAAGAGTTACATGGAAAGAGAGGCAGGGCCAATTACTAGGTTACAAGTCACATCGGAAGGTGTGCGTTTAGTGCCGCCCGCGCCGCGTGTGCAGTCTCCACCCGATTCCGGCCCAGATTCTTGGCGTTGTAGAGAGCGGCGTCGGCGGCGTGAAGAAGTGCCTCGGGGTCGATCAACCTTGACTCGCTTGACTGGGTGGACACAAGCCCGAGGCTGACGGTGACCGGAACCGGTCCTGCACTCGTCTCGATGGGTTGATTCGCGATCCTGGATCGTAGCCGTTCCGCAGTGACTACCAGGTTCATTGCATCACATCCGGGAACAATGATCAGAAACTCTTCTCCTCCGTAGCGACCCACCGAGTCGTAGCTTCGGAGTGTCGTTTCAAAACGGCGACTCACCTCTCGCAATACGGCGTCTCCCACTAAGTGGCCGCGGTCGTCATTGACTTGCTTGAAGAAATCCACGTCTGCCATGATGACGCCCAATGAACCATTGGTCCGACGGCTACGCTCGGTCTCTCTAATCAGTAAGTCAAGGATGGCTCCGCGGTTCCAAATCCCGGTGAGCCGATCATGAGCGGCCTCAAACTGTAAAGCGCCCTGGACGCGAATCAAGGCCGCCTGAAGATCAAGAATCCGCCTGCCAGCCCGAACCCGGGCGCGCAGTTCCTCCACATCGAACGGTTTGGTCAAGTAATCGTCAGCGCCAGCTTCGAGACCGGTTACTATGTCGTGCTTGTCATCCTTGGCTGTGAGCAGCACAACGTAGCGATACACATCTTGATCGCGGCTGCGGATTCTGCGACAGAGCTCGATCCCGTCCATCCCAGGCATCATCCAATCGAGGATCGCTAGTTGCGGAGCATCCTCCTTTTGCAAGACCTTCCACGCATCCAGGCCATTTTCCACGGCGGTGACGCGGTAGTCCCACTTCTCGAACCAGCTCTCAAGAATCCGGCGGGAAATCGAATTGTCTTCCGCAATTAACACGGTGTTGACCGAAGCAACCTTCGCGTCGACACCCGGCTTTCGATCTGCGGGTTCGAGTGTCGGATGGGGTGAAATCTCGTTCATGGTTGTACCTCCCTCAAACCTCTCAGCTCAAGCTGGAGAATCACCAAATCCCGTTCCAGGGCTGCGAGCGCATCGCCGGCTCCGGACAGATTTTTGTCACGCCCCATATCTTCCAGTTGCCGGGCCGCATGCGAGGTTCCGTCCGCACCGAAATAGCCCGCTTCGCCCTTGAGACTGTGTGCAGCTCGCATGACCCCATCCGTGTCTCCCGCCGCCACCGCCTGCTGCAGCTTCTGCAGCAGCTTCGGAGACTCTTCCAGAAAAATGTGGCAAAGGTCCTGGAGCAGTTCCTCATCGCCCCCGATGCGATCGAGAGCTTCGGCACGCTTCCAGGATGCCGCCGGCGTTACCGGCGGTTTCGCTGAGCCTGCCAGCGCCTGCTCAATGTCGCTGAAGCGCACGGGTTTGGTAATGTAGCCGTCCATCCCAGACGCCAGACACAATTCGCGATCGCCCTTCATGGCATGGGCAGTCATGGCAAAGATTGGCAGGTGAGTTCCGCGGAGCTTCTCGTCTTCGCGGATCGCTCGGGTCGCGGCCAAGCCGTCCATCTCCGGCATTTGAACATCCATGAAAGCAATGTCGAATTTTTCTGCCCGGGCTAACGCGACTGCTTCTTTGCCGTTTTGCGCCAACACGGATGTGTGCCCCATCTTCCGCAGCACACCATTGATCACCGCCTGGTTCACCGCGTTGTCTTCTGCCACCAGAATTCTGAGTTTGCCGGTCGATTTGCGCGGGGCGGAGCGCGTAACCGGCTTAGGGCGGGCACTTATTTCCACCCTCCGCTGACTTAGGGCTGCAAGGATGGCGGCCTGCAGGTCGGCCTTGAGGACCGGCTTGATCAGATAAGCGGAGATTCCCAACTGCCGGCAGCGGTTAGCTTCGCCGGGTTGTCCGCCGGAAGTCAGCATCAGGATGGTAGCTTCAGCCTCGCGATGGCGCAGCGCTCCTTTCTGTATCCTTTCCCCTAACTCGAACCCGTCCATGACGGGCATTTGGCCGTCGATCAGAATGACGCGGAACCGGTCTCCTCTTTGCTGGGCTGTCTCCAATGCAGCCAGCGCCGTGGCGCCGCTTTCCACGGCGCAGGGCCTCATCCCCCATCCCCGAGTCATCTCGCAGAGGATTCGTCGATTGGTCTCATTGTCGTCGACGATCAGTACTGAGAGACCTTGCAACTCGGCTGCCAGCGCGGAAGAGACGGGTGGCGCCTTCTCCCCAGCCACCGCAACACGCACCGTAAAATGGAAGGTGCTCCCTTCACCGTCAGTGCTCTCCACCCACATCCTTCCTGCCATCAATCCAACCAGGCGGGCCGAGATGACCAGTCCAAGGCCGGTGCCGCCATATTGGCGGGTGGTGCTACTGTCAGTCTGCGAGAAGGCTTTGAACAGCAGCCCCTGTTTCTCCAGAGGAATTCCGATGCCGGTGTCCTTCACCTTGAAGTGGAGTTCCACGCTTCGGGCATCCTGCGCGCGACTTTCAATTGTGACCAGCACTTCTCCATGCTGGGTAAACTTGATTGCATTGCCCACCAGGTTTACCAGAATCTGCCGGAGGCGGCCCGGGTCGCCGACCACATGCGAAGGCACTTCGGCATCGGCGTCGTAGGCCAACTCCAATCCCTTCTGATGAGCTCGCAGAGCCATGGTCTTCATCGTCTCGCCCACGCAATCGTAGAGATTGAATGTCAGCATCTCCAGATCCAGCTTGCCCGATTCCACCTTGGAGAAATCCAGAATGTCGTTGATCACCGATAACAGCGACTCGCTGGAGGACTTCACTAAGAGTAGGTTGGCGTGCTGTTCGGAGTTCAATTCCGTATCCAGGGTCAATTCGGTCATGCCGATGATGCCGTTGATCGGAGTGCGGATTTCGTGGCTCATGTTGGCGAGGAATTCACCTTTGGCGCGGCTTGCCGCTTCGGCCGCATCCTTGGCAACCGTCAGTTCTGTATTCATGGTCAGCAACTCAACAGTGCGGTGAGCAACCTGCTCCTCCAGGTTCTCTCGGTGTTGCTTAAGTTCCAAGTCACGCCTCTCGATTTGTCCCAGCATGCCGTTGAACTCAGCCGCCAACAGGCCGAATTCGTCACGATTGCGGATTTCGGCTCGAATCGAGTAGTCGCCTCGTCCGGAAATAGCCTTGGCCGTCTCTACCAGGTCAAGGACCGGGCGCAAGATGGCTTTTTGAAAGCGTGAGGCCAGCACAAAAGCGAAAAGAAATGTGACCAGCACAACGAATGCGAGAGTGTAGGCATATCCCCGCATGCGCGCATGCAGTCTTTGCAGATCAGACTCAACGTACAAGATCCCGACAGTCTCACCGGATAACACGATCTTTCGGAACTGAATCAGGTGGCCGTTCTTGAACTCGGCAGTCTCTGCTTGCGGTAAGGGCGGCGTGAAATCTGATTCGTTTCCATCTCGCGCGTATTTGGCGAACGGTTTCCCATCGGAGCCATAGATACAGGCCGCAATCACGTTGTTGTCGGCTCGCAGGCCCCGTAAGATATCTCGTGCCGCTTCCGCGTCGTGAAAGGTCAGGGCAGCCGTGCTGTTGCTGGCCAGACTTTCGCTTAAGATTGCCAGGTTCCGGGACACTGCTCGCTTGGAGGTGAACTCGTCATAAATCGATGTTGGAACGGAAACCGCCAACGCAGTAAAACCGCTGATCGCCATGAACAGCACGGTGAGCTTGTAACGGATCGACAAATCCCCAAGACGACTCATTGAAGTCACCCCTAACCGCTTACCCGATGACAAGTTTCGCCACACTGAGTAGCTTCGAACTGATTTTTAGCCCGGCTTGCTCTGCCGCCGTGCGGTTCACCGCGAACTGCACCCGGTCGTTCTCCAATACGAAACTGATCATCCCGCCTTGCTCGGCAAAGCCTTTGCTATCGCCCACCGTCAGCACATTCGCCCCGTGCAAGGCTTCAACGATCTGTTTCACGGAAATCGCTGCGGATGAGGCGATGAACAGGATGTGGCAGCTTCGGGCGCGCTGCAAATCGACAACAGTATCGATCTCGAACTTTCGTCCGTTCACTGTTTTGTCGGCGGTTAGGTTGCGCAGTTCCGCACCGAAGGGGTCTCGCCCGAAAACACAGATTTGAAGCGACTCCGACGGATTCGAGAAACTGTGCGTCGGCCACTCGACAAACTTCGCGAAGTTGTAGAGGAAGGCCGCCTTAACTTGATACTCGCCGGCAGTCGGGGATTGTGCGCGCGTGCGGGTGAGGAGCATCAGCACCACGCTCAACACCCACAGAAATCGCCTGGGACTCGGCATGCGCGCAACCTTCGACGGAGTTGGATCCACAATCTGCATGTCGCTCTCGAACAATCGTTGCGCAGCCTCGCGTCTTGAGCCCGGCCGCCAACCGTTTGCCGGTCCACCAGTCCCGAGGGTCACGTCCTGTTTTTCAAAACCTGCCGGTGATTTTGATCCGGAAGTTTCTTCCGTTCTGTTGAATGGCATCCTGTACGTCCTCCGGACCGCCAGGATCGAAGTACTTCTTGTCGAGAATGTTATAAACGCTGGCGGATACGTCCAGGTGCTTCCCCAGAGTGTGTCCGAGCAAGGTCACATTGAAGATGGAGAAGCCACTGACGGTGGTTCCAGCCAAGCTCTGACGCGGACTGGTGTACTGCGCGTCAAAGCTGGCGAATACCCGCTGCTGTACCACGGGCACGGCCAGGTTCAACTTGGCCAAGTGCTGCGGAGAGTTGGGGAGAACCTGGTGGGTGGCCGGGTCTTGCGCATTCGTATAGCTGTAGCTTGCTGCACCTTTCACGCCGGCGGCCAGGTTTCCGTCCAACTCGATTTCCATACCCGTGGCGCGTGCCTTGTCTGAGTTTTGGTACACCGCCTGACCATTGCTCGGATCCGTTTCTAGACTGATCAGATTGTTGATCCAGTTATGGAAGACGCTGGCCGATAGCGTGAAATGCTGGCCTAGGCTTTGCTCTGCAATTCCTTCGATGCTCCGGATTGTCTCTGGCTTGAGTGTCAGGTTATCTTCGTAGAAGGGTCCAAACCCAGGGGTGACTTCGAAGGGCTCAGGTGCGCGGAATGCCGTACCATATAGCAGCTTCAGAGTGGTCGGTTGCAAAAGATGGTAGATCAGCCCTAGACGCGGATTGGTGGTCCCGCCAAAACTAGAGTAATGATCATAGCGAAGCCCGGCACTCAAGCTCACTCTATTGGTAACGGCGAACTCATCCTGCCCATAGAGCGCCCAGATCAGGGAACTTGCCTGGTCGGTACCAAAGACATTGCCGATGGAAGTGTGGTCCCCCTGGTCTTGCCGCACGTTGTCCGTGATCTCCGTGCCCAGGGTGATTTTGTGCTTCTCCAGCAGCGTTCGGCTCAATTTCACTTCGCCGTCCCACCAGTTTCCTCGGACGGAGTAGGTGTCCACCGTGGTCGATCCGGAAGGCAGCCCAGCAAGAAATGCGAGGGGCGCTTGCAGGCGAACTTGGTCATAGGACGTTTTCGCCGTCAGTTCCCACTTTTCGCCGATGGAATGTTGGTAACCGAGATCGAAGTATTGGTGGTCGTCGGAGGTGTCGGTGCGAGGGTCGTTGAACACCGTGCCGAAATACCCGGTGGGCACTCCCTTGTCGCGACGGCTAAACAGTCCCTGCAGTGTGAATCCCCGAAAACTGATCGTCGCCAAGATGTGTTGCGAGTTTTCGTAATCTGTATTTCGGGTAACCCCGTTGTTGGTAGCCGGTCCGTCGAACTGTGGGTAAAACAAGGTTTGCCCCTGGCTGTTGTAGAACGTGCCAGAGAGCAGTATGTTCAGCCCTTGGTATTGGCCGCCATAACTGGCTCGCCCCTCGTAAGTCCCAAAGCTGGCTGGTGCAAACGAGAATTCCACGCCTTTCAGTTGCGACGGCTTGCGGGTGATCACATTGATCACGGCAAAGAAAGCGCCGGCGCCATAGAGCGAAGAACTGGGCCCGCGGATTATTTCCACCCGCTCGATCAGATCCAAGTCGACCGGAAACTCCGTGCCCAGCATGGCTTGCCCGAGGACGTTGCTGTTGATCCGGTGGCCATCCACCAGCAACAGAATGCCACTATTCCGGCCGCCAGGGAGCCCGAAGCCACGAACTCCCGCGTAGCTGTAGTCTCGATCGTAGGTTATGTAAAAGCCACGAACGCTCTGCAAGATATCGGCGAGAGTGCGATAGCCGTACTTCTGAATCTCGTCTGCCGTCACCACTGTCACCGAAGCCGGCGCCTCGCTCGCGCTCTGCATGTGCTTCGAGGCGCTGTAAACCTGAATGTTAGTCAATTCCTCCAAGCTGGCTTCACTCAGGTCCCTGGTTCCCTGCTGCGCAAAGCCTGCCATACCCAGCAGAAGAACGAGCAGGCCCAGCCTCGCCTTTGCGAGACCCACCCTGGCCGCAGATGCTATCGGGTTCTCAAGACGAGACACGTAGTCCTCCACAACAACAGCACCCCAGTCCGCGCACCAGAAAGCACAAAAGGCGCGAAACTCCACAAGCTTCTTCAGCAGCTCTCCATCAGGAATTGCCTGGTCAGTGCCCGTTGGTCAATCGGCAACTAGGAAAGAAGAATGGCTCAACCTAAACACCCTGGAAGGGTGGGGATCTTCATATCGACGGTATCACCCAGCAGACGGAGGCGGGGCAATCTAAATGGTGAGTTAGTCACCACAGTAACTAACAGCCTCTCCTGCGGGGTTTCAGGGCCAGGCTTCTGAAGGTTTTGTGTGTCCCTATCGGTGCGGTCCAGTTGGTGTGTGAGACCAACACTGGTGACGTTTGCGCCACCCCCGTGAACGGAATGCTCCCCGCCGGGCAGTGGACGTGGAACCAAGCAGCCCAGAGTAGTCCGCTCCCATTCATTGCGACCGCTATGGCTGGCTGGGATCCCCGCCCATGGAACGAAACCGAGTCAATTTCGGGAGACTTGATGTGGTATAGCCGAACGCCGCAGGATGTAGCCACTTTCGCGCAGGCTGCCATTGCATGGGCCGCGGCCAACCCCGCAGCTTCGGCCTGAATCCCCGCCCACGCCGCCGCTCGTGCTCATCGAGGCTTTGGAACGAGTTAGGGGAAGGAAGTCACGTGATCCCGACGGCTGGCGACGGGACCAGATATGGGGATGCGATCGCTGCGATCTTGCTTGGGCCCTGGTGCCGGCGAGATCCGGTTGAGCTCTCAAAACGCCTTCCCCGCGATCGTGCCCGTATTGCGCGTGAGTGAGTCAACTGTTTAAACAGGCGGGGTGTTGAAAAACTCCTGATCGGGATGCTTTTCGACTGTTGCGTCGCTTCGGTGGCGCTCATTGGTCTGCCTGAGGTCATTTGTTCGTTACGATTTCCACATGACTTCCGATGTGCTTGTGCCACTCCGTCGCTTGCTCATATGCAC
>DATKFH010000023.1:0-63099 GCA_035511455.1 Candidatus Sulfotelmatobacter sp.
CAGGAGTTCGGAAGCTTCTTTGCGCTTACCTGACTCGAAAGGTCCAGCATGAAAACCGTCAATCTCAGGCGAATACACAATTGATCGGAGTGGCAAGGCTTTGTCGGTGGAGGCGGAAATGAGTCCGGTTTCCCAGTCGACGAAGACGAAACACTGAACTCGACTGTTCTCATTGTCGACATGCATGCCATTCCAGGATCTTAATGTCAGGGTGAATAAGCCACTAGCAAGGTCGAGAGTGTGTTGGCTTGGCTCGAGCCATGTGGGATCCCAATTGATCCAGATGGTGCCACACGGCCAAGGACGAGGCCACTTTTTCCCGTCGTAGGAACTCGCCACCTTTTCGGAATACTCGCGAAAAAAGGGAACCCTGGTCTCCAGATACTGCATGTCTGGCTTTCCCATCTTTTTGGCGTCTTCGCTAGCGCGTTGCCAAAGTTGAAGTACCTCACGAAACGGGAGCACGTGGTCCGCAACGTCCTCGCTCACGCGAATGTCCCAGCAGTCGTCCTTGCCAATGTGAATGGCAAGCGCATCCGGACGCACAACTACACATACGCCAACGTCGCCATTGCCGAGGAGCATCCCGTCGAAGAATGAAGGGCTCGGTGTGTCGCGAACGATCATGTGTCTTCGGGCAATCTCGGACGCATTGAGATGAGCACCCGTCGAGATCCCGGCGGTACGGCCGTCTGATGCAACGCTGGTCGAATGTCCTGCGGCAAGGGATGCCAGAGCCGAGGTTTGAAGAAACTCTCTACGGCTGGTTCTCATAAAAACAGTCCTTTCTGCATCGGCCATGACATCGGCTTTCGGGCAGTTGCGTTACGGATGTACGCAATCAAGATAGGACGTGATGTCAGCATAGGCCGCAGCTTCGCCTGGCCGATGAGACCAAGCCTAAGAAAAAACATCTTGACAAGACGTGTACGTACACGCTACATCTTACAAGACCGTGTACGTACACGTAACTATTCTATTGGACGGTTTCTCTTTGTCGGTTGAGCCCCCAACCCCTTACTTGCTAACCCGAGGATGTGATCTATGAGACCGATATCTCTCTCTCTTCTCACCGTCATTGCAGTGGTTGTCGCTTTCTTGACCTGCGCGAGTGCACAGGTCAATAACGCCGGCCAGAAACCCTATCTCGGCTGGAGCAGCTTCAGCCAACAAACCATCCAAGGGGACTTCCTGACGCAAGCAAACATGATCACGCAGTCCGACGCACTCAAAGCCTCGGGCTTGCAGGGACACGGCTTCGTCTATATCAATCTCGATTCTGGCTGGCAGGGCAGCTTCGACCAGAACGGGCGACCCATTGCGAATAGCGCGACGTTCCCTGATGTCAAGGCTATGGTGGACCATATCCATGCCAATGGGGAAAAGGCGGGTATCTATTGGATCCCCGGCATTGAGCAGCCGGCTGTTAACGGCAACTATCCCATCCTCGGCACGCCGTATCACACGCAGGATATTGTCGTGATACCGCTTGCCAAGGGCAATGCTTTCGCCGCCAACCCGCCCAATCCCTACCATGACAAGATCGACTTCACCAAGCCAGGAGCGCAGGAGTACATTGACTCGGTCGTCGCGCTCTTCTCGTCCTGGGGTTTCGATTTCATCAAGCTCGATGCTGTTACGCCGGGCTCTTACTCAAACGATCTCTCCATCGATAACCGGGCCGACGTTGAGGCATGGTCGAAGGCCATTGCTAAAACGGGCCGCCCGATTTGGCTTACAGTTTCCTGGCAGCTCTCACAGGACTATGCCTCCGTTTGGCAAGAGTGGTCGAACGCGCGCCGCATTGACGACGATGTCGAGTGCGAAGGCCGCTGTGCCACCCTGACCAACTGGCCGCGTATCGTGCTACGCGAGTACGACGACGTGGGCTGGGAGCATGAAACCAGCACCACTCTCGGATGGAATGATATGGACACGCTCGACGTCGGTGATGGCACGCTCGATGGCCTCTCTGACGTAGAGAAGCAGACTGCGATTACCATTTGGGCCATGGCGAACTCCCCTATGTATCTCGGTGGAGACCTTACCAAACTCGATAATTTCGCCACGTCGGCCTTCACCAACGACGAGCTCATCGCCGTCGATCAGTCCGGCCTCCCCGCCGTGCAGGTGACGGGCGGCCCGCAGCCCGTGTGGATGTCGAAGCAAGCGGACGGCAGTATCTATGTTGCCATCTACAACCTGAACGGTCTGTCTAGCAAGATCACTGTTCCCTGGAGCGATCTCGGTTTCCGCCACGCCTTGGCAGTGCGCGATGTGTGGAACCGTACTAATCTGGGCCCATCGCCTATCGCCTTTACCACGACCCTCGTTGGCCACGGTTCGCGCTTGTTGAAGGTTAGACCCTTAGGCTCGGTTACGGCGCCCGCTGGTCAGGTCTATGAAGCAGAGACCGCAACCCTCAGCGGAGCCACGTTTGTCTCGTCTTGCTCCGCCTGTTCCGGTGGAGCGAAGCTGAGCTACCTTGGGGCGTCGCCCAGCTCCAACACCGCGACCTTCAATGTCTACGTAAAGAATGCTGGAACCTACCGCATGGAAGTTGACGCGATGACACAAGGACCGCGGGCCCTGGTATACGTTGTGAACGGAACTCACCCGGCGACGCTGAACATGGGCGGGGGCAGCTTTAACCTGCCACAAGCCACCACCGTGCCGGTCACCCTGCTTGCGGGTAACAATACGATCACGTTCGGCAATCCTGGAACCTACGCGCCGGATCTCGATCGCATCGTCATCTCTGGTGACGGCAGTGCGGTCGCTCCGGATTTCACGACCTACGAGGCGGAGGCGGCACAACTCAGTGGGACGGCCAACGTCGGCGGCTGCAGCTTCTGCTCGGGTGGAGCCTACGTCGGTGCCTACGGTGATGGCAGCCAGAACGCCGTTACGTTTCCCGCTGTTACAGTTGCAAACACCGGAACGTATCAACTCGAGATTGACTACACCACCGCCGGCCTGCGCACGTTCTATATCTACGTCAATAACGGCCCGCCCACAGTCCTGAGCGTAAACGGCAGCACCTTCGATTCACCCGTGCCTGCCCTGATTCCTGTACAACTGAATGCCGGAGCAAACGAGATCGTGATCACCAATCCCAATCCTGGTGGCTATGCGCCTGGGCTGGACAGCATCACCGTTGGACCGATGGTTGATTCTTCCAAGCACTAATCCGAGCCCAGAGGGTAGCCTTATCGAGCGGCCCTCTGGGTTTGGGGATTCGGAAGGCAAACGGGCGATTCAAGCGGGAAGCCGAAAGGTGTTCTGGTCAGGCTGATTATGCCGAGCATTCTGAGCGCGGTCGCCTGTTAGCGTCAGGTGGCTGCCACTCATATTGATTCACGTATGCGATGCCGCTCGGCAGCACCACCATTGAGGGAAGGTCTGGGTATAGCGACGGTTCGTAGGCTACAACTGTTTCGCCGCTGAATCGCCGGGAAGCAGCATCACCGATTTCGCTCAGGGAAAGAACTCGCCCCCCGGCGTTACGTAAGACATTTGGGGATGAAGTAAGCGGTCCAATTCCGGCGCAAACTCCATAATGCTGCCGGTTACACCGAGAATCACCATGAACGCTCCTGCGGTGAGAGCGATAACCAGATGCATATTTAGGATCAGTTTGCGCACGTTGGTGTGGGTGAGTGCCTCGCAGGGTCAAGAAGAACTCCAGCACCGTTCGAAAATCGCCAAGGGCACCAATATTGTCCATTAAAGGCGATGCCAGGACAACTGTTGCAACATCGCCATGACACTCATCGACACTGCCAGTCGAGGCACGCCGCTCTTTTTAGGCCGCTTTCACGAACGTTTTGTCCTCAAGGGCCTGTCGGATATAGCGCATCAGCGTGATTGCCTTCATTTCAGCAAACAGTGATGCGCCAGCGATGTCCTCAAGGCTCACCGGAAACATCCATTTCGTTCCGTTGACGGTCACCGTGTAGAACATATTCCCGCTCCGGTAGAAGGAGAAGTGGGCCTTGTTGCCTTTTACGATGTCTTTAATTTTGAATTCCATCCAAAATCACCTGAGCCGATATGGTAACAGCGCGCTTGTTGGTAAAAAATTCGCCATATCGCTCATCGACCCTCGGCAGGGCGAACAGACGGCCTGTTAACAGCAGCTACGCGAAGGAGCATAATTCTTGAGGGACGTATCCGCAGAGTTTGACGTTCGGACTTATGCTTAACCAATTCGCGTTCGATGTCGTCGCCGCCTTCTATTGTTCAACCTGCGATGGTGTGCGCGAGGTAAGTACGACTGTAAGCGCGCCGGTGGCTGAACCTCTCGGTTTCCAGCTTTTCGCCCTCAGCAGTCCGGAACGAAAGTGTCCGATTTGTGGCAGCGAATTATCTCCGGAAGCCCTACACGCGATTCGACCTGCCGGTGACGTCGAAACGTGGCCATCAGAATTTCCATGGCGTTGGCGTAGCGACACGCCACGGAAACCGCCAAGGCAGATGGCGAAGGAATTGTTGCACGGGTTGACGTGTGGGACGGCTGATACCTATGAAACCTACCGCAGCCTCTACTGGCTGTTCATCGGTTCAGGAGTGCCGGAGTTGCGGCCTCTTTTCACCATTCCCGGCATCGAGCCTGATGGACAGCTATCCGTAACGGAAGACTTCAAGAGACAAGTCCTGTCGTCCGCAACAGCCATATTGGCGAATCTGCAAGACTGAGCTCGCGCCCTCTCCCTCAGTTCAGGTGACCATTCTCATCGGCGTATTGCTCTACATATGGTGCACACGCTTGCCGTTGGGGCCGGTTTCCGACCAGCGAAACTGCAAGACGTCCGGGCCTCGCTTGCGACTACTCGTTGTATAAATCCGCGCTCCATCTTCTCCCCTCCGGCCCGCCTTTGCGGAGCAGAGCAATCTTCAGTTATCACGGGTCCGTTAGGGTGAGCAGGCTAGTGAAGTGCCTGGCGGTGGCAACGCTATTGCGGTTTGAGAAATAGCCAGCCGGATGCGCCGAAAGCTGGCCCTAGAAGAAACTCGGTTTGAGCGCTTGGTAACGCTGGTGCGCCGCTTCCAGATTCTAATAGGACCGGGGGTTGTCTCAGGGGTCGGCTAGGCGAGGGCTGCAACCTTTCTCGCGACGTGCCTGCAGCACCTCAACTGCGCCGGATGCAGCCAGTTCAGTTCCTCGACCTTGAAATGAGATGTTGACTCATCGTCATCTTAGTGCTAAATATTTAGCATCTATGGCTAAAAAATTAGCATCTGCAGACTTAAGCCGAAGAGAACGACAGGTTCTGGACGCCCTGTACCGGGCCGGACGTGCGACGTGTGCCGAAGTGCAGAAGACGATGACCGACCCGCCCAGCTATTCAGCGGTTCGGACGTTTCTGCGCATATTGGAGGAGAAAGAGCTGGTTCGTCACGAGCAAGATGGGGCACGATACGTTTACATCCCAACAGTTGAGAAAGCGCGCGCGAGCCGATCGGCTTTGCGCCATGTCCTGAACACGTTTTTTGGAGGTTCGGTTACCCATGCGATCTCTGCCCTGTTGGACGAGGACTCGAAGCACCTTTCGGAAAAGGACTGGCAACGACTCAGCGTGATGATTGAAGAGGCGCGCAGGGAGGGCAAGTGACGTCCGGATCGAGTGCTGTTCCACTTCTGATTGCTTGTGGTTTCAGGGCCAGCTTTCCAGTGGGCATCGCCTGGGTTGTCACGCGTCTACTCTCGCGGTCATCCGCGGCCACGCGTCATTTCACGTGGGCTTGTGCGATCAGCATTGCAACCCTTTTACCTATCATGACGGTTGCGATGCCCCACTGGAGTGTCAGCACGCCCGCTGCGCTGACACGGCTCGCGTCCCCCCTGCGAATAGAAGCTGTTCCAGCTACTCCATCGAGTCTAGCCGCCAAAGAGCGGATTGGGCCTGATTCAACGTTCAGGCTCGACGATTGCCGACCGGGTGGATTCACGCCATGGGAGATTGCGAGCTGGATCTGGATCACGGGAGTAGCCGGGGTTTTTTTCTATGTGCTGATGGGTCATCTGGCAGCCTGGCGGCTGTACCGGACAACACAAAGGATGCAGACGCCGTGGATTGAAGAGGCTGAACAGTTAGCGCGGGAGGTAAGAATTGACAGGAGTCTGTGCTTCGTTGAATCCGCACAGGTTTCAGTGCCCCTCGTGCTGTACCTATGGCGTCCGATCATCGTGATACCGGAGGCTGCCGTCAAATGGCCGTGGGGCCGCATTCGAGCGGTTCTGTTGCATGAGCTCGCCCACATAAAGCGCAACGATGTGCGCATACAAACGGTGGCGCAGATGGCTTGTGCCGCCTACTGGTTCAATCCGCTGGTGTGGCTTGCCGCGCATCAGCTGCGTCTTGAATGTGAGCGAGCGTGTGATGACTCCGTGCTTATGGGCGGCACCAGCGGAGCCGATTATGCGACACATCTTTATGAGATTGCACGCGCGGGCTCAGCCCCGGCTTCTGCGCCGTTTGCAATCGGACTCGCCGTTCATCGCTCGCAACTAGAACAAAGGCTCGTTGCCATCCTGAATCCGAGAACGCCGCGACTCTCGGTAACGGCTCTGGGCCGGGTCATGGTGGCGCTGCCCGTGCTGTTTGTGGCGCTTGCTGCCGGTGCATTACAAATTACGGCCCGAGCGATCGAGGTTCCTGTCGCGGCAATCAGGATTCCTGCTGCCGTAATAAGGGTTGGTCCCCGCGCGGAACTGCTCTCCGCACATAAACCACAAGCCAAAACGCGGCCTGTGCCAACTGAGGCGAGCGATGTATGGAATTCCGACCTGCGAGAGTTTCATTGGTCGGCGGTGATGCGTGAACACCAGACGGTCGAAGTACGCATTGCGCGCGGGTCGATTCGTGTTCTACCAAGTGAGGATGATGCGGTGCGTGTGGATGCGCAGACGGACGATCCGCGCGGGGGCAGAATTCAGGCGGTAGCCACTCCGAGTGGAATGAAGTTTTGTAGTGTTGTTACCACGGTTCACGGGGCACGAAATGATTGCGCGGGGAGTGAGGAGACGTCGCACGATCAGGACGACCTGTCGAGGACAGACGTCGTTCTTCACGTACCTGCCGGTGTGCATGTTGCAGGCAGCACCTTGAGTGGAGACATCACAGCGGAGCATCCCAGTGCTGACATCGACATGGCGACCCACGACGGGAATGTCACATTGCAATTGGCCGCTGAGGAAAGTGCGAATTTCAGCGGGAACCTCATCCACGGTTCCATAGACTCCGATTTTCCTCTAGAGGACAACACACCGCCATTGCTACGTGGCGTTAAACCGGCCTCGAATGCGCCCAGAATTGTGCAAGCGATGGTGGGGGCGGGCGGTCCGCGCCTCACCGCGGTCGTAGTGAAGGGCAACATTCGACTTCGTCGCCGGTAAACGGAATCGCGAGTCGAGCCTACGACCTCACAGCAACCACAGCTTTAACCAGAAGGAGAAAACTATGCATCGTAATCGCGAGTGTGCATATCTAAGTGCTAAAAACTTAGCATCGATACTTATAATGCTTCTTGCCGTAGCCGGGTTTGCCAAACCGCAAACCGGCCGCGAGGCTTCCAAGGAAGCGACGATCGAACGCGTCCTCACTGGATTGCGGACACCGATCGCGATTAAGGGCCAACCCCCGGTGAGATGGACACTGGCCGAACGGATGGCGGACAGCCATGTTCCAGGACTCAGCATTGCGGTGATTGATGATGGCAAGATTGCCTGGGCTCGGGGATTTGGAGTGAGAGAAGCCGGCACCAGCGAACCGGTGACTCCCTCGACGCTGTTTGAGGCACAGTCCATCAGCAAGGCAGTTGCAGCGACGGCTACTCTGGTCCTCGTAAACTCCGGCCGGCTCTCCCTTGATGAAAGTCCAAATACCTACCTGAAGTCCTGGAAGCTTCCGAACAACGAATACCAGACACACGAAAAAGTGACGTTGCGGAGGATTCTTAGCCACAGCTCGGGGCTAAATGTTGGCGGTTTTACAGGGTATCGAACCGGAGAGGCGATTCCTACTCTCTTGCAGATCCTGAACGGTGAGAAGCCAGCCAACAATCCGCCGATTCGCGTGGATTTCACCCCGGGTTCTAGGTCCAGATACTCGGGCGGGGGTGCCGTAGTGATGCAACAGCTTTTAATCGATGTCACCGGACAACCGTTCCCCGCATTGATGAAATGGTTGGTGCTGGGGCCGGCAGGAATGACGTTGAGCAGCTACGAGCAGCCTCTTCCAGAAGCGCGATGGTCCGAGGGTGCCAGCGGTCACGATGGCACGGGAGCCGTCATAAAGGGCAAATGGCCGATTCATCCGGAGATGGCGGCTGGCGGCCTGTGGACGACGCCAACAGACCTGGCAAGGTGGGCGCTGGAAATCACGAAGGCCTGGACGGGAGATGCGAGCAAGCTCTTCTCGAAGTCGATTGCGACCGAGATGCTTACAGTTCAAAAGGCCCCCTACGGCCTGGGTGTGGAGCTTGCTGGAACCGCTCAGAGCCTCGAGTTTTCTCATGGAGGATCGAACTCCGGCTTCCGCGCATTCGTCGTGATGTTCCCGGCAGTCGGGAAGGGTGCCGTGATCATGGCCAACGGAGATCGGGCTGACTTCATAATCGGTAATCTGATTACCAGCATTGCGAGTGAATATCACTGGCCTGCACGAATGCAAACGGAGCGAGAAGTGGTCTCCCTTAACAATGCGCAACTGGATGCTTTGGTCGGGGTGTATTCTCTGCCGCCGGGACCATCCCGTGCCCCGGTGACGTACGAGGTGACACGGGAGGGGAATAGATTGTTTACAGAGCTCAAAGGATTGGGCTCCTATCCTAAGGGTGAAATCTTTCCCGCAAGTGCGACCTCCTTCTTTAGCCTTGTCGGCTTGGATGTTAATTTCACTCTCGACAGATCGGGACGGGCGACCAGACTAAAAATGGGAGAGATCATGGGTATCCGTAAACCGTAATGCCATGGTTCACGTTGCGAGTTGTCGAGGCACGAACTATTTTTCCCTTTTCTGGCGCGCAGCCAACGAGAGAAGAAAGCGAATGTCGGAAAATAGAAGGTTATCTGAAGAGCACGGCGCATGCAGCGACGAGCAAAGCGAATGCCCACAGAAGATCGAAGTTGAACCAGGTGTGCCGTAGCATCTTCAGTCCCACCTTGTCGTAGAACTCAAAGAAAACGAGTGCCAAGCTTCCCGCCACGATCAACATCGTTGCGGTGTGCACCAGGATCGAAAGCAGAATTACGTTCGGGGTCAACGGCATATCGGCCCGGTTGATTGATCCGAGCATGGCACGGCTCATGCCGACGGCGGGGCGAGCCAACAAAACAGGGAATAGCATCAGGCCGGCTCCGTGTGCTGAAGCCATCAGAAAAGACCAAACGAACAGATCGCGTCTGCCCACTCGCATGCCTGCCCCGCGCGGGTGGCTTGCTCGAAAAAGTCGATAGAGGCCGAGAGCGAAAATGATGGCCGCGACTGGCCATTTGAGGGAATGAACCGGAAGAAGATGCTGAGCAAAGCTCAAAATGAGAACCGCAATTGCAATTGCCGCTGCGTGTCCGGAAGCAATCGGCAATAAGGCACCGACGACAGCTGACCTGCGTTTCTCCTGCAAACCCAGCGCCAAAGCGAACAACCAGCCCATCGCGGGATTCAGACCGTGGTACGCCCCTAGAAAGACTATTGCTGCCCACGGCCAGGCTTGATTCATGGATAGCAGTAGAAGTCTGACGAAGCATCGCCACCCTCGAGTCTCACTTGGTGCGGACGGAGTTCGCCAAACTCAACCAAGATCTTGGGGTCAAACTGAATCCCACCCTCCGGAGCAACGTCCAACTTCACCATCCATCCGCGAATGCCTTCCGGGTAGAACTGTTTGTCCCATGCGGCATAGAGCGAGTTAGTGAAGAACACTCGGCGCCCATCGCGGCTGAGTTCGACCATTTGAGGCCCACCATTCAATGGCTGGTCGGGCTGGGCAGGATGGGGAGCACGGCGCACGATCCCGCCGATGTGAACAGAACCGACAAGCTTAGGATTGAATGAATCGGAGACGTCATATTGGCGCATCTCACCCGTACCCCAGCAGGACGCATAAAGGAAGCGGTCATCGACGGAGAGGTTAATGTCCGTCAACAAGGGCGGGACGGCCTTGAAACCTTGCAGCAGCGCGGGCAACTGTGTAGGGTCGGCGGGCTCAGCAGGAATCTCAATGATCTTCTTCACCTCGAACTTTCCGTTCGAGCTGTGGTTCGTCCGATGCCACAACCAGATCGAGCTGGACAGATCCTTGAGCGATGTAACTACTCCGACGAAACCATAGGCCTTCGTTGGATCGTGTGCAGGACGCAGCTCCAGCACCATTTGTTGCTCGGAGCCTAAATCCAGCGACTGTAGGTGGCGGCGTTTGCGAAGGTCCCAAATATGTAGACTGTGTCCGTACTTGCCGGCAAGCAATAACTCAGGATTTACACCATTTTCCACCATGTTCGGCGTGCCCCACTCGCTGGTGACAGCAACGTCATAGCCGAGGTGCCACGCGAAGTCGTAGCCGAAGTGCTGCGGGCCCCGTTCGACCTCCCATCTGCCAAGAGGTTCGAAGTTGTCGTGATCCAGGGCGAATATGCCACCGGGACCATCTCCGCTCGGTGACCCAAGAGCGCTTAGGTAGATGCCGTCGGGGCCACAGTGCACCGTGTGTGGACGGCTGTATCCGGTGCGCTCGTGTACTGATTGCGGCTCAATCACCTTCACGATGGTCGGTCGCTTGGGATCGGGTTTGGTGTCGATAACGTGAATTCGGGAAGAACGCAGCCCAGGCACAATCAAGTAGCGCCGCTCGACGTGAGGATGTGGAGCATACGGACAAAGAGCGGAGCTGCAAGCGTTCCAGCCGAAGTGATGCAATTCGTCGCCCACGTTGGGCATCTCGACCTGCCCGACGATGCTGCCGTAGGTGCTCGATCGCTCGTCAACGTCTACCACTGCAAGCGCATCTGGGCGAGTACCGCCATTTGCGTTTAAGGCCGCCACGTAAGCCAATTTTTCAGCAGGCGCTTGAGCCGCAAGCTTCGGTGAGGGATAGAAAGTTGGATCTGCCTTGAACAGCATGAGTTGACCTCTGCAGTAAGGTTTCCAGCATTAGAACTGATTCCTGCATCCCACGCAACGATTCATTGGCGATTACGCAGAGCACAGTTCACACGAGACAAGCGGCGGCAATTACGCCCCTGTGATGTTTGGGGACGATGAGCGCCGAAAGAGGATTCGCCTTCTGCGGTTCGAGGAGCGTGATGTGCCCGCTGACCTGTTCCTCGAGGAAGTGGAGAAGTGCGGCATCAAGATCGACTACGCGATGCAGTGATGCAGCAAGGGTGCCGAAAGTAGCGGGTCTTCCTGGACGGTTGCACCAATCGTGGTACACTCTTTCCACTCAGGGCATGGAGTGCACGCTTTACATACGGCTCCAGATTCCCGCTTTGAAGGAAAACCATGAAACCAGCCATCGAGACTCCGGGCGGAGCCTCTCCCGATCCCTTTCACAAAACGGTCTGCTGCCTGCGCTGTGAGCAGCGGCTGGAACGGTATCAGCTGATGCGCGCCAGCCTAGCCCCGGGCACTTCCGGACACGCCATTCTGTCCTGCCCGCGATGCGGGCACGTGGAATTTGTTTCCGAGGCCAGCCCCCTGCTGCAGGCCTTGGAATTGATCTCGGTCGACACCGGGGACGGCGACTAGCCTCGATGCAGTGTGGGGACAGCCGCCCTCGGCTGTCCGGCGGAGCGAAGCTCCGCAGGCCCTAGGTCAAAACGGAATATCCTCGTCGGTAATCGGCCCCGCGCCCGCAGGCTCCGGCTCCGGAGTACGCTGGTCGAAGTTGTTTCCGCCGCCTGCCGATGCTCCCCGCGAGCTTCCAGCAAAGTCCCCGCCACCGCCCCCCTCGCCGCGACCACCGAGGAGGATCAGATCGCTGGCCACGACTTCGGTCATGTATTTCTTCTGCCCAGACGTCTTGTCATCCCAGGAACGTGTTTGCAGACGCCCCTCGACGTAAACCTTGCCGCCCTTCTTCAGATATTCGCCGGCGATCTCCGCCAGGCGCTGCCAGAGCACAACGTTGTGCCATTCGGTGCGGTCCTGCCAATTGCCGTCCTTGTCTTTGAAGCGCTCGTTGGTGGCCAACGCAATCTTGGCCACGGGCGTACCCTGCGGCGTGTATTTGACTTCCGGATCCTTGCCCAGATTGCCGATCAGTTGAACTTTATTGAGACTCTTTCCAGCCATGTGGGTGCTCCTTCGCAGGGGCCAATATAACAGAACCAGCCCGGTGGATATGGTGCTCCCTGTCACGGACCCGGCACGG
This sequence comes from Candidatus Sulfotelmatobacter sp., assembly GCA_035511455.1. Lineage (GTDB taxonomy): Bacteria > Acidobacteriota > Terriglobia > Terriglobales > Acidobacteriaceae > Sulfotelmatobacter. Next base: position 12,376 of record DATKFH010000023.1, read on the forward strand.
AGTATCATTTTGGGCCGGACCCCTTCAAGCATCGCTTGAACTCGTAATTTGTCCTGCGACAGGGAGCGTATGCGAGGCCGCACTCATGCGCGATTCCGAAGCCAACGTTCAATCGGCAGATCGTTGCTCAAAGCTAATAGCCAAAAGCCAACCGCCAACCGCTAAAGGCCAAAAGCCAAGCCTCTTTTGCGCTATAATCCTCCCATGCCTGCCGCACCGGGAGCGACCAAGGCCGTCGGGATGGTGCCCGACGAGCTCAAGTTTGAACCGAAGTCAAGAGGCCTTGCCACGCCGCGCAAGAAGAAGCCCAAGGAATTGGCGGTCATCACCGAGTGCTGTACCGGATGCGCCGGTTCGCCCGCCTGCGTGGAGTACTGTCCAGTCGAAGACTGCATGTTTTGGGTGCCCGACGAAGACAATCCGCCGTTTGGCCGCATCCAGATCGATCCCATCCTCTGCATCGGCTGTAAGAAGTGCGTCAGCAAAGGCCCCGACGGCTGCTTCCTTGATGGCTGTCCTTGGGACGCCATCGTCATGGTCGACATTGTGGAAGTGGAAAAAGAAGTCGGGCCGATGGCGATCTAAATTCGCTGTCAGCTGTCAGCCCTCAGCCTTCGGCTGCAGCAAGTCCCACTTGTTGCCGTAGAGATCCTCAAACACCGCCACGGTCCCGTATGGCTCCTCGCGTGGCGCCTCGAGGAACGTTACCCCACGCCCGGTCATGGCACGGTAATCGCGCCAGAAGTCGTCCGTATGGAGGAATAGAAAAACACGTCCTCCCGTTTGGTTGCCGATGCGGCTGGACTCCTCGGGGGTGGAGGCTCGCGCTAGAAGCAGCTTGGAGCCACGCGAGCCCGGCGGAGCAACCAGTACCCACCGTTTGTCCCGGCCCAGCCGGTCCGTGGCTGCGCTATCCTCGACCACCTGGAAGCCAAGCAGCTGGGTGAAGAACGCGATGGCTTCGTCGTATTCTCGAACTACCAGAGCTACGTATCCGAGAGTCTGCGGCATGATTGCCTTACACGAAGAGGAGGGTGCCCCATTTCTCGCGCGTTCCTTGCGCGAGAAGTGGGGACCCGCAGCCCTCAGTTCGTCCCCGCCCTGGTTCTGATTGCTTTCTCGGTCTCAACCGCCTGTTGCCGCACGTCGTTGGAAACATCAGGCAAATTGCGTTCGTAGGGGCGAATGGCGGGTAGATCGTCCGCTTGCCCTACCAGATACAAAGCCCGCAACGCCTCCCATACCTGCTCGGTCGCCGGGTCCACCACGGCGACCTCGGTGCCGGCAGCAAGGTTCGCACCCGTCTGGGCCACCGAGCGAATGCGACCGGGAATCGGCGAACGAATTTCGCTGGTCTGGCGATGCTCATCTTGCAACTTGGCTAGCAATCCTCCCTCGCGAATGGCGGTTCCGGGTCGGTCCGAATCCACGACGCGGCCCGACGCTGCCGCCGTGATCTGGGCTGGCTCGAGCAATGCCACGATCTGCGGACGCCCGGTAGCGTCCCCGAACCTCACAAGCGACAGCGCCGCATTACCGCGCACCATGGGCGACGAATCCGCCAGCATTTTCAGGAGGGTCTCGTGGAACCCTGTGCTTGATGTATCCTGTCCCATCACCCACGCGTCGGTGTTGCGGACCTCTTCCACCGGATTGCCCGCCAGCCGCAGCAGGTCGGGATACCACTGTTTCGCTGCCGCGTCTCCATGCGACATGCGCTCGCCCAGCTGCACCAGGGCATGCTGAATGTGCCGGGGTTTCTTGTCGTCGCGTAGATATTCGCTCAACTGCTGGTCAGAAAGGTGTCGCCCGAACCAGGTATTCCACCAGAACAGAAACGGCATGAGTACGATCAGCCAGCCCGTAGCGAAGAAGAGAATCTTCTGTGTGCGTGACATCCCGCGCTTGGCCGGAGCGTCCGCGACAACGCTGCCATTCAGGCCCAGTTGTGGATCGGGAGTTGGAAGGGAAGCTTCGGGTTGGACGGACATGGAATCCCGGAAAGGAACTATAACAGAATATGGCCTCAGCCGAGGAGCACCGTCAAGCGCGTTGGGTCGACCTTATCAGTGCTCACTCGGTCCGCAACATGTACCATGAGCTCAGCGCGATACAGATCGACATTGCTGCGACACCGAGAAGAGTAGTCCCAGTGAAAGCGGCCAGCCAGTTCCCATCTATTGGTTGGAGATGGTGCAATCCGAGATTGGGAAGCCATTCAGGCCGCCGCGACAACTGAAAACCAATCCACGGTATCGCGAGAACCGCGAGTGCATAAGCACAAGTTCGAGCGATCTGGATCGGTAATGTGGCTCTCTCCAGAGCCTTCTCCCTTGCCCTGACTTGGGCCCTTCGCCAAGTCACGGCCGCATCTGGAGTACCGAACCCGCAATCTAGGGATGTGCTCTGTTCGCGCAGAACCTCAGTGACCAAGAGGACCTCCGAGCAGAGCGCACAGCGGCCGACGTGAGCTAGAAGCTCGACGTCCGGACCCCCGCAGTGCAATGCTGCGACCACAGCTTGTTCCTTTTCGCAATATCGCTCGTTCATTTAGTTACCTCCGGATCACCGCTTTTGCGAACCGGTGCCAATCAACGCCGCCAGGCCTGTCGGTCGGCCGCGTTCGGAGCGGAACCAGAGCCAGATCTAGCGCCGGACTGTGGGGGTCTGCGGGCATTTCGACGGGTCACCTCCCACGCACAGACGTGTCATTAAAAAGGCCGAAAGACTTGGATAGGTAATAGGACGCCACTGCCGATAGCACAAAGCCAACCCCGAGGGCGCTCGCAAGAGTGCCGAATATTACAAAGCCTTCCTCCGCCCCGGAGACTTGGTGCCGCTGTAATATCAGGGCTACGCCAAAGAGGAAGAGGATGATCCCCGTCTGCAGGGCACCGATAATTCTTCCGTATGGTGCCTGGCGTTCCACTTTGAGAGACTCCAACAAATCCCTCCCCGCGTCAGTCTGTGCGTACGCGAGAAGTTCCTGACCGGATACTACTTTGTTCAAGAGCTTCGTTTGCACCTCCGGCTGCAGTTTCGCTATTTTGTACCGCCGGATCGTACTGAAGATCACCCAGGCGATCCAACCGAACATAAAGGGAATCGCAATCATCGCAAGATTGTCAGAATTCATGAGTTTCGCTCCTTCGAATGGGCGGTCATCGAAAACGGAGGATCTCTGTGTCCGCTACCCGGTATAACTTGGGGCAAGCACTTTGGTTAACAGTACGGGAGGGGAAACCGCAAGGTTCCGGCACCAAGTCCGAGGTGGTGTCGCTGGCTATTGCTCTACGTCGGCATCGAGAACGCGCTCCTGCTCCAGGTAGTGCGACAGGGCGTACTGTGCCAGAAGGGGCGTCTGGAGCCGGATTTCGGCTCCAATCCACTCGCCCTTGGCATGGGGGGCGTCGGGGGCATGGTTACAGCGGCCGCCGCTCCCGAACTGCGGGCCGAAGTCCGCGCTCTGAATCTGATCGAAGTGTTTGATCTCGCGCCAAGCCTCGTCGCCGATAGTGCCGGAAACGTCGATCTTAAGCTTGAGCAGAGACATGAGAGTCCCTCTAGCTGTGCGGGAACCACTGGTAAAGCATGAAGTAGACGATCACGCCCGTCACGGAAACGTACATCCACAATGGCCAGGTCCAGCGGGCTATGGCGCGGTGCCTGTCATAGCGCGTCTTCAGTCCGCGGCTCAAAGTAATAATTGCCAATGGAACAATGACTACGGCCAGCGTGACATGCGAAATCAGAATGGCAAAATATACCGGCCGTGCCCATCCCTGGCCCAGAAAGCGAATGTTGCCCACCTCGCAGTGAAAGAATAGGTAGCACCCGAGGAACAGTGCGGACGCGACCACTGCGGCAATCATGCACAAACGATGTGCAGCGATTCGGCCGCGCGAAATTAGCACTCGCCCGGTAAGCAGCAGCACGGCGCTGCTTCCGTTCAGAGACGCGTTCAGGGCAGGGAAGTAGGCGTATTGTTCGGCGATCATGCGGCGGGTCTCGTGGTGCGGCGGTTGGCCATCAAGAATGCCAACCCAAACATGACCAGAGAAAACAGGACCAGCGTCGCTATGGCCGAGGACAGCGGAAAACTAGTTTCTTCGCCTGGATACAGAAGCCCGCGCAGCGCCTCCACTCCGTAAGTCAGCGGATTAAGACGCATGATGACTCGAATCCATCCCGAGGCGCCCGCCAGCGGAAACAGCGCGCCCGACACCAGCCACAGCGGAATCAAAAACAAATTCACGATGCCGTGAAAGGCCTGTGAAGAATCCATCGGCCACGCAATCGCAAAGCCTAACGCTGTCAGTGCAAACGAAACCAGAAACACCACCACAGCGACCAGCAGCACCTGTAGTGGATCCAGATGCACGCCCGCGAACGGCGCGAAGATCAGGAAGACCATACCCTGGACCGCGGCCAGCGTTGTCCCGCCCAGCACCTTGCCCAGCACAATCGCCGCGCGCGGCACCGGAGCCACCAGCACGGAGAGCAGAAATCCTTCCTGGCGGTCTTCGATCACCGACATCATGGTGAAGATCGAAGTAAACAGCACGATCATGATCAGAGTGCCGGGATAGAAGTAATCCAGGTAGTGCTGCTGGCCGGCTCCCCCGCCTGAGCGAAACGAGGATCCGAATCCTGAGCCAAGGACGATCCAGAAGACCAGTGGAGACGCAAGCACTCCGATCACGCGGGTAGTCTGGCGGTAGAACCGCACAATCTCACGCCACCAAAGGGTGAAAGCCGGCAAAATGACTCCCGTCGATGCGTGGGTTGTAGGATGTGCCAGTGTCGCCGCCTGGGTCGCCATGGTTAGCTCGCCTTCGCCGAAGGAGACTTGGAGGGGGCCGCTTGCTTCTTGCCCAGCATGCCTCGATCGCGCATCTCCCAATAGGCATTCAGAAGAAAGCAGGCCGAAAGTGTCAGCAGAATGAGGCTCATAAATAGTCCGTCAACCGTCGCTGCCGGCGGCCAGAAGGTAATCATTCCGTTGGCGAGAATCCACCCCACACCTGCCAGCGGAAGCAAGCCGAGCACGAGAGAAAGCACCAGGATCATCGAACGCAAGCTACCTCCTCTTCTTTTTCTTCTGGTCAGAGTTCCTGTCAGAACTCTCTTCACGGTCTTCATTCCAGAACTTGTGTCCAGTGCGATGGATGAATACATCTTCGAGCGCTGGCTTGCTGACCGAAATGGCCTGAATTTCTCCGGGAAATGCCTCGACCAGGTCGGGAACGAAACGATGCCCGCTTTCGCGTTCGATCCGCACTTGGTTGCCCAACACTGTGGTTTCCACGCGGAATCGCGACCGGATGTGGTCGGCCAGTAAACCCGCGTCGTTGGCGGCGTCCAGCAGAATCACATCGCCGCCGATCTCGCTTTTCAATTCCGCCGGTGTGCCCAGCGCCACCAGATTCCCTTCATTCATGATGGCCAGCCGGTCGCAACGCTCAGCTTCTTCCATCAGGTGGGTGGTAACCAGAACGGAAACGCGTTCTTCGTCGCGCAGGATCTGCAGATACTGCCATAAATCGCGCCGCGCTCCCGGATCAAGACCAGTCGTGGGCTCATCCAGCAGAAGCACTCCCGGGTGATGCAGCAGCCCCTTGGCCAGTTCGATGCGGCGCTGCATGCCTCCGGAAAAGGTCTCCACCCGTTCCTTGGCCCGGTCGGCGAGGCCCACTCGCGCGAGAATTTCGCTGACCCGCTGCTTCAGCCCAGGTCCTCGCAACCCGTATAGATGTCCCTGATGCCACAGGTTCTCGTAAGCCGTCAGCTTTGGATCAACGCTCTGGGCCTGAAAGACTACGCCAATTTGCCGGCGGAGACTTGCCGCGTCCTGCGCCGCATCGCAACCCATGACCAGGGCGTGCCCGCCGGTGGGGATCATCAGCGTCGACAGAATCCGAAACAGGGTGGTCTTCCCGCTGCCGTTCGGGCCGAGCAGACCAAACAGTTCCGCCGGCCGGACGTTGAACGAGACGCCGTTTAATGCCGTGCGATTCTCGTAGCGGTGGACCAGATTCTGTACCGAAATGACAGCCGCAGCCTGAGCCGTTTCCAGACCCGTATCCGCGAGTTCAGCGACCTTAGAAACCAAGTAGTTTCCCCGAGACTATGACCAGTTTACGACATTGTGTGCAGAATCCGCGAAGCGACGGCAGTAGCAAGTACAACGCCCACGCCGGCGAGGAATGCAGGCAGCAACCAGATGGGCAAAAGGGATCTCGCAACGTTGTCGCTTTGACTCATGCCGCCGAGGGGTCGTGTTGCACTTGAGGCAGTCTTTCCTCAAAAGCTACCGGAACATGCCTCCAGACCTGGATTGCCAGAATCACCGCCGTCGCCAGCAAAAGCGCTCCCACCGCGACGTGGGCCACGGTTGAGATCACCATCGGGAATTCCGGCTGCACTGCGTCTCGGCCCCACGCCACGCGCGTCAGGAATGCGGTAAAGCCCAGGCACAATTGCGCGATCACCAGCGACAGCATCAAAATGGCAGGCCTCCGAACGGCCTCGATATGTGAATAGACGCTGAGGGCGCGCACCGCAGTCCAAGCCAGTACGAACGACACCACCACCGCATGTGCCACGTGCGGCCACCAGCTCAGCCCGTGGTGCCGGAACATTGCTCCCAGGATCAACTGGACATAAAGCACGAAGATAGAAAGCAGTGTCAGGGTGAACAGGCTGGGGCGACGCTGGTCGAACTCCACCCGCGGTTGTTCCTCGACCCACTTGCGGCCTGTAAAAACGGCCATCGCTACCGCGATGCAGAAAAAAGTCTGAGCCAGCGCCGCGTGTGCCGACGAGACCGGAGGAGGTAAGTAGAACAAAACAGTGATACCGCCTAGAACTCCCTGCGCGATGACCGTGCCCAGGGCAGCGAAGCCCAGAACCCGCAGCCAGCGCCGCTTTTCCGCGCGCCACGTCCAGATGGCCATGACAATCGTAAGCAGTCCGGCCACCTGCGCGATCATGCGGTGAGTGTGCTCGAACTTCACGCCGCCAACAAGCTTCGGAATCTTCAACCAGGAACCGAACGAGGTCGGCCAGTCCGGAACCGAGAGCCCGGCATCATTACTGGTGACGAGCGCGCCTGCGATGATCAAAAGAAAAGTCCAAGCCGCGAGAATAATGGCGAGCCGATGAAGTCCGCGATTATAAGGTGTTTCGATGGCTTTCGGAGAGGTGCTCATGGGTTCAGGAAGCGCGTGGCCAATACGCCGTCGTGCGGCGTCTGAGTGGCAGAGCAGGCCGGGCAACTGCCGGCCCGCTCTGTCCCACACGGTATTTTACCAAACCGGAGCGCCTAGTCCGCGGCCGGCTTGAAGCTCTGATCCACGGTCTTCGATTCTTTCGCGGCGACCGTTACCTTCTGATCCTGCTCTCCCAGTTTCTCGTGCACGAATGCCAGCGTGTAGTCACCCGGAGGCAGGCCCTTGATCTCGTACTTCCCGTCCTTGCCGGTCACGGCGTAGAACGGGCTCTTGGTCACGTTGACGTACATCTTCATCCATGGGTGCTGGTTACACTTGACGGGCAACATGATTTCTTCGCGCGCGAAGTTCTTTTCAAGCGCCGGAGAAGATGGCGGCTGCGACTCGTTCCACTCCCGGTTATCTTTTGGGGTGGGATGAATGTTGTGCGTGGTCGGATCATCATTCTTAATCTGAACCGTCTGACCCGCCATCACGCCCAGCACGTGCGGATGATAACGGCAGCCTTGCTGATCGAGCACAACTGCATCTTTGGATACGTCGAAGGTGCGGTTTCCCAGGCCGTCTTTCACATAAACGAAAACGTTCGCGAGGTCCCCACCGCTGACGACCACGGTTTCAGCTTCGTTCGTTCCCTTGCAACCCGGGTCCTGGCTCATGTCAATCTTGGACGGCTTTGGCGCGGTGCCGTCAAACTTTACCGTGCCATTGATCGTGGCCACGGTCGCCGGGTCGATCGGAGTGGCAGCCGGTTGTGCGGCTGGCTGCTCGGCCGCCGGACTCGCAGCCGGAGCCTCTTCCTTCTTACTGCATGCGGCAAGCACCAGCAGAGCGCATAGTGCCAGAACCCCGACCCTCACCGTTGCCCAACGCTTGTTCTTAGTCATGATGTCGCCTTTCTTTGAAGTTAGGATCCTGTTCGTTCAATCCAATGTCATTCGCACGAGCCGGAGCAAGAAGCGACCGCGACCCGAGGAATCCGTTTTTCTACCGTGGAAATTCTATCGCGAACCTCCGCTTGCCGCATGGTGCGATACTGCCGTGGCCTGCTTGCGGCTACCCGAGGGCTCGAGCGCTGCCTGCGCCCGCGGCATCGACGACGCCACCCGCCGCTGCTCCTCAGGCGTCAACTGGAAGATGTAATGCACCAGGAGCTTGCGATGATCGCCCTCAAACCCGTTAAAAGAAGGCGGCGTCGGCCCGGCAAAAACCCACTGGTTGTTCTGCTGCCTGAACAAACCCGAAGGCATCGACGTTCCGGGGCTCACCGCTTGCGGATCGGTAATCCAGCGCTCGACCCAGTCCGGCTTTAACCGCTCTTTCGCCAGCAGGAAGTTCGGCGCCGTAGCGATCTTGTCGTGCGCCGGGTCGCCGGTGGCGTGGCACTTCAGGCAAGGCGCCGCCGTGCTCGAAAACAAGCTCCGCGCCATGTCGGTCTCCTTCGGCGTCAAGGTCGGAACCTGTTCCGGAATATATGGCAACGGCTGCTGCGACAGCGCCTGGAAGAATCGAACCAGCTTGCGCAATTCGTTATCCGAGAACGAAAACGTCGGCATGCGGACTTTCAAATACGGTCGCACGCCGTTGCGGTTCGTATCGGTCGTACTCAGAGCCGGATTCGACAGGAACTTCCGCAGCCACTCGGGATCGACGCGAGCGCCCTCGGTCAGCAACTTCGGCGGCAACTGCTCCTGCGCATCCTGATATTGCTGCAGTCCCATCAGAATCGTGCGCTGCCCTGGAATGAACTGGTGGCATCCCATGCAGTTGTATTTCTTGATGACCCACCAGCCTTCCTGTATGTCGTGCCGCGCATCGCCCGGCTTGTACTGATAACTCTGGGGCAGGGAAGTCTCCTGGCTTCCCATCAGGAAGGTGGTAAGGTCAAGGACCTGCTCCCTGGTCAGGTGCAGGTTGGGCATGCGCAGCTTTTCGGTTTCTCCCTTTTCCATGCCCAGGTCGTAGACGTTCGGTTCGGCGAGTTTGTGCTCGAAGAATCCCTTATGGTCGTACCACGGCTTGTCCGCCGGACCATCGGGCAGGCGCGTCAGATCGTCCTTGTCCTTGATCGGTTCCGAGTCTTTCCCGCCTCGCTGCGCAGGCTCGGTCGACAATGCGAAATCCAGACGCTCGATCGGCTTGCTGCCTTCAAACGTCAATTCAGTTCCGATGCGTCCTTCGTCCTCGAAGCCCGCGATCTCGTGGCATCCCGCGCATCCGAAATGCCGCACCCACTTCTTGCCTTCTTCCTTCAGCGCCGGATCGTCCATGAACGCCGCATCCGTATACGCGGACGGCTCCTGCTTCTTCTGCGCCAGCAGATACGTCGCGATGTCCTCCGCATCCTCGGGAGTCAGGCGCAGGCTCGGCATCACCGTCATATTCTGGACTTGCAGTTCGTGGCCGTCGTTGGGGCAACGGCTATGGGCCAAGTCGAACTGGTAGGGTATCCCCTTCTTGGCGTAGTCCTCGGGGCCGATGTCCTTCTTCTCGTAGGGGCAATACGGCCGGGTGCGCTCGCGCGCATTATGAATCCAGCGTACCAGGTAATCGTAGTTCGCCTTCTCGCCCACGCGAGTCAGGTTCGCGGCGAAAGTTCCGCCCTGCATCTGATCGCCTTCCCCAATGGAATGACAGGCGAGACAGCCACGCGTCTCGAACAATTCTTTTCCGTGCGCGGCATTGCCGGGTTTGTGTTTCGGCAAGACGTCGACGAACCCTGACTGCCAGATGTAAGCCGAAATCGCCTGGATCTGATGACCGGTGAGCCGGAAGTTCGGCATCTTCGTCGTCGGACGGAAATCCGACGGCTTCTTCAGCCACACCGGAATCCAATTCTTGTTTAGCTTGAGCCGCACATCTTTCAGATTGGGCCCAACCTTTTTCTGGTCCTGCATCAAACTGTGCGACTGAAAGTCGAGCTGCTGCAAACGACCGTCGAGCTTGCTGTTCGCCACCCGCAGCGCCACGGCCTTGTCGTTGAGCTTGTTGGCTTCTTCATTCGATTCGGCGGCGTCGGCCCGCTTCATCAAATCCGCCGACTCTTTGATGTTCTCTTTCTTCTCGGTCTCAATCTGTTTGATCTGCTGGCCAACCGAATTCAAGTCCTCGGGCTCTTTGTCATAGCCTTCATAGCGATGGCATCCCATGCACCCGCGCTGGCGAAACAAATCTTTGCCGTTGTTGATGCTCAGCCACTGCACATCCCCGCTCACCAGCACCATGTCGGCGGCATGGCAACTCTGGCAGCCGGCCTCGGAATTCTCCTTGGGATAGAGCGGCCACAGCCAGTGTTCGTAATTGCCATGCGCTTTCTCCACACTGGTCGTAGCGCGGCCGTTGCCCTGGTGGCATGGGGAACACCCGAACTTGTCCGCATCATGAATACGCAGCAACTCCGGTTCGGGATGACTCACGAACGCCGCCGCGTACTCATCGGGCTTCTTCGCGCCTTGGGGAGCCATGGCCGCTTCGGTAATCTTCAGCGGCTCGCGCGCCCCCATGTGGCAGGACTCGCACCGATCCACAATGTTGGCCTCGGCCACGTTGATCTGGACGATCTTCGGATCCCAGTCGGTGGTCTTCCTCTTAAGGCCCTCGATTTGCGCGGGCGTGAGGTCGACCATGTGGTCGGAGACGTATTCATCCATCTTGGCTTTGGCGTCGGTGACGGGCTTCAGCACGTCGCCGAGTTCGAGGCTCAGCTTGGTCCGCTCGTCGCGGATTTCGTTGTAGGTCTCTTCCAGTTGCTGGAAGGTGAATTTCTTTCTGCTGCCGTCGGGGAACTCGACCGTCGCTGGTTGAGCCTTGTAGGCGTCAATCTCTTTCTGCTTGCTGGCTTTTGCCGAAGCGCCGGTGCTGGTTTCCAGTTCGTAAGTGAGCGCGTTCACGTACGCGCGCCGATCAGTGAAGACGCTCTGCACCGCCAGCAGCCGGGCGTTAGCATCGTCGAGCTTTCTTCGGGCTTCCTCAGCCTGCGCCTTTGAATCCTGGTAAGCCTTCTCGTAATCCTGTTTCAACGCGGCGTACTGCGGATCCTGCTCGACGGCAGCCTCGGACTTCGCCGAAGACGACTTCGCGTTATTCAGGAACGCGCTGTAGCGGCTCTTCCACTGGTCCTGGAAGGGCTTCCACGGCCGCTGCCCCCAGGCCTCGTCCCACAAGGCCCAGAACAGCGTTGCAATCAGAATCACCGTCGCGATCAGATAATGGATCGCGAACGATTTGCCGGTAATCGGATCCTGGTCGGGGATGGGTTTATCAGGCACCACTTCCTCCGCATACACATTTCCTAAGAATTCTTGTCATCCCGAGCGCCTTGTTTCTGGCGCGAGGAATCTGTGTTCCCGGCGGCGCACCGCGGGTAGGGATGCATCGAGACTCCGCCGCCTTCACACGTTGAACCACGGCGTAATCCACACATACTTGATGTGCCACAAAAGCCGCAGAGCCATCTTCATTGGCAGCGCGACCATGGTCAGCAACAGGAATTGCATGATCGAAAACTGCAGCAGGCTCATCCGCTGGAAATCTTTTCCCATGCGCCGCCGGAACAGCGAATACACCAACCCACCGCCGATCAGGTAATACCCGCCTACAACAATTGCGCCGAAAATCCCTTTACCAAAATTCGACGTGATACCGAAAATGTCCGGCAGATCGCGATTCACTTCATAGATCAACCGGTTGTGATCCCAGGTCTGACCCGGCCAGAACCACTGCCAGCCCGGGCCTCGAATAAAAGTCCCGATGATGATCATCGCGACCCAAAGGATGACGAAGCCGAAAAGAAACGTAGAAATCGAGAACTTGCGCTGCTTCCAGGTGTAATAGCCACTGCCCAGCGGATTCGTATCGATGTATGGAATCACCATCAGCCCGATGATGATCATCGTCGGCATCACCACTCCTGCAATCCACGGATCGAAGTAAACCAGCATCTCCTGCAGTCCGAGGAAGTACCACGGAGCTTTCGCAGGATTCATGGTGAGGTTGGGGTTCGCCGGCTCTTCCAGGGGAGCGTTGAGCGTGATCGACCAGACCATCAGAATGATGGTCACAATGATCGCAGCCAGAAATTCAATGCGTAGCAAGAACGGCCAAACGTGTACTTCCTTCTGCCACCCCGGCTTGAACGGCCAAGTCTTGCGATGATGCGTCTTGGCCATTTCGGGATCGCCCTCAAGCTGCACGATCAACTGGTCGTTGGCATGCGCCTGCTTCCACGCCAGATAAATATAGAAACCGAGCAGTGGAATCAACCCAACGATCGGAACGTTATCCGGAGCCGAGCAAATCTCCCAAAGTTGTCGCCAATCCATAAGTTTTCTCGCGTCATCGATCTCAACAACTATCTGTCATTCCGAGCGAAGCGAGGAATCCGCTGTCTCCGCCCGAGCGAGGACCCTCACTCCCCCGCCGCTTTCGGGCCTCTTCGGGGCTTATCGGCTTCAGCGGTCAGCATCACCGGAGCCGGCCCCGAAATTCCTCCGTCTTTTCTCACCCGCCAGAAGTGCACAATCATCAGCACCGACGCCACGATCGGAATGCCAATGCAATGCCAGATGTAGGACCGCAAGAGCGCGTTTGCATCCACAATCGACCCGCCGAGAAGCCCAAAGCGTACGTCGTTATACGGAGTCATACCCAGCTGCGAGCCGAACGGCCCCTCATGCCCGAGCAGCGGCGTCGCGCGCGCCATGTTCGTACCGACGGTCACAGCCCAGAACCCGAGCTGATCGTCAGGCAGCAAGTACCCGGTAAACGACAACAGCAAGGTAAACACCAGCAGAAGCACGCCAATGTTCCAGTTGAACTCGCGCGGCTTCTTGTACGACCCGGTCAGGAACACTCGAAACATGTGCAGCCACACGCCGATGACCATCAGGTGCGCTGCCCATCGGTGCATGTTGCGCAGAATTTTTCCGAAGGGCACGTCGTGCTCCAGATAAAGCACGTCGCGAAACGCCTGCACCTTGCTGGGGTGGTAGTAGAACATCAGCAACACGCCCGTGTAGGTGAGAATGATGAACAGGTAAAACGTGATCCCGCCCATGCCCCAGGTGTAGCTGTAGCGCACCGCATCGCGATTGATCTTGGCCGGATGCAAGTGGAGGAACACGTTGGAAAGCACGCCAAGCGCCCGGTTTCGCGGCGTGTCGTCGTGCTTGTGGCGGAAGATCGAGGTGTAGACCTGGGTCTTGGTCGGATCCTTCAAGCCCTCGATCTGCTCCTTGGCCTTGGTGGGAATGTCGGTCTTGAGGGCCTGAATATCGTCTTTGACGTTGGCGGTCACCCGCTCCACCAGCCCCACTTTCCCGTTCTTTCCGTTCGAATTGTTTTCGTCAGCCATAAGAATTCCGATTACCTTCTACACTCCTGTCAGAAACGCTCCCGGATCGTTAAATTTGCTCGGCTGTCCCTTTGGCCACGAGTACAGCTTCGAGGTATCCACCAGAATCTGCCCGTCTGGCGCCAGTTCAATATGGGCCCGGTCCATCGGGCGCGGTGCCGGCCCTTCGAAATTGATGCCTTCGCTGTCATACCCGCTGCCGTGGCACGGGCACTTGAATTTATTCTCGCTCGGTTTCCAATCGGGAGTGCATCCCAGGTGCGTGCAGCGCGCATAGATCACGAACAGCCGGTCCGGTGTGCGGTCCACCCAGATGCGATATTTCTGCTGGAACTTGGTATCCACCCCCAGCGCAAACTCGGAGGGGTAGCCGATTTTAAAAACTGAATTGGGTTCGAACAGAGTGCGCGGCAGGAAGAAGCGGAAAAACGCCAGGAACCATGCGGTCAAAAAGCCGGTCACCATGGTCCACACAAAGCGCCGCCGCCGCCGGTCGATCTCCGTCGATGGAAGCGTTGTGGCCACACCGGCCGCAGCAGCTGCCTTCGAAGTTCCCACCGCCGGCGTGCCAACATACTTCGTGGCATCCACCGCAGCCTTGGCCGCGGGTTTGGTCGCCTCCGGATTCGGAGTGACCTTTTCGGTCTCCGCCATTAGACTTCCTCCTCTGCCTTGAAGCCTGGGCCGTTAATCCCCGGACGCCGCCGCGTACTCCGGCGCCGTCAACCGCCTCCTCGTGCTACGAATCGGGATCAAAGAATGCTCCGGCCGTGACAAAGCCTCCTGTACGATCTGTCCCAGCGCCGCGATGAACTTCGGCGAGTCGTTCAGCCCTGCGCTCATCTCAAACTGAGTGAACCCCAAGCGGCCCGCCTGTTCCCGCGCCTCGCGATCGATCTCTCCCAGCGTCTCGACGTGATCGGAAACAAAAGCAATTGGCACGACGCACACCTCGCGCCTATCTTCAGCCGCGAGTTGACTCAGAGTGTGATGCAGGGAAGGCTGCAGCCAGCGGCTCGCTCCCACCTTGCTTTGATAACAAAGCCGGTGCGGATTGCGCCATCCGGCGCGCTCCATCAGAAGCCGCACCGTTTCCTCAATCTGGCGCTGGTAGGGGTCGCCTTTTTCGATCACAGCCATAGGAATACTGTGAGCGCTGAAAACAATTTCAGGTCGATGCAGCGTTTGGAAGCGGGCCAGGGCTGCGTCGACTTTCTCGATTACAGAATCAAGATATATCGTATTCCGATAAAAACTCTCTACGCAACGTACGGGCATGCCGCCGGAGAAAAGTCGCCGCCACTCGTTCAGGCTCGATCCCGTAGTGGTCGAGGAATACTGGGGGTACAACGGCAGGAGTACAACTTCGTCGCACGGTGACCGCTGCAATTGATCGATGGCCTCGCGCGTGAACGGATGCCAATACCGCATCGCCACAAAACACCGTGCGTCGATTCCCTGGCTGCAAAGTTCGCTTTCCAGAGCCCGCGCCTGCCGTTCAGTATTCCGCCGGATGGGCGATCCGCCGCCGATGGTCGCGTAGTGATGTTGGACTTTGCGCGCCCGCGTGGTCGAGATCAGCTTGGCCAGTGGCTTACGCCCGATGCGGGCCAGCGGAAAATCAATAATGTCGGGATCGCAAAAGAGGTTGTAAAGAAAAGGCTCGATCGCTTCCAGCGTGTCGGGTCCACCGAGCTGAAAGAGAACTATCCCCACACGCCGTGATGTGCGCGTCATTTTCCCCAGAATCCCCAGAACGCAACGCACTTTACTCCCAATCAAGCTCGCGAGTCAATCCCGGAGATGTAACCCACGCCGCGGATTCACCCGTAACTACAGACGTTGCCAAACCTTACTGTCACCGTGCAAGCTGTTAACCATGCCAGAGTTGCCAGACATCGCGGCGTATATCACCGCCCTCGAACCACGCATCGTCGGTCAACCACTGCAGCGAATCCGTTTGGCCAGCCCATTCCTGCTTCGTTCTGTCCAGCCTCCACTCACTAGTGCGGAAGGCCGCGCTGTGGAGCAGATCCGGCGGATTGGCAAGCGCATTTCTATCGGGGTTGGGAACGATCTTTGGCTGGTGCTGCACCTGATGATTGCCGGCAGGCTGCACTGGCGGGCTCCGGCAGCAAAGTTGGCGGGCCGTCAAAGCCTGGCAGCTTTCGATTTTCCTAACGGCTCACTGGTTCTCACTGAGGCAGGCAGCAAGCACCGGGCGTCGTTACACGTGGTCAGCGGTGAGGAGAACCTGCGTTCCTTCGACGCTGGCGGGATCGAAGTGTTCGCGGCCGATCTGGATTCATTTCGCGCAGCGCTCACGGCCGAGAACCACACCCTCAAGCGGGCGTTAACCGATCCGCGCCTGCTCAGCGGCATTGGCAATGCCTACTCGGATGAAATCCTTCACGCGGCGCAATTGTCTCCCATCGCGCTTACCCAGAAACTAAAGCCCAGCGAGTGGGAGAGACTTTTTACCGGCACCCGGCAGACGCTCGAGTCCTGGATCGACCACCTGGGCGGCGAAGCGAAGTCAGCTTTTCCGGAGAAGGTGACTGCATTTCGCCCGGACATGGCCGTCCACGGCCGCTATGGTCAGCCGTGCCCGCGGTGTGGCGACAAGATTCTGCGCATCCGCTATGCCGACAAGGAGACGAATTATTGCGCGCGCTGTCAAACCGGCGGCAAAGTGCTTGCGGATCGGAGTCTGTCCCGTCTACTCGGTTCAGACTGGCCGCGCACGCTGGAAGAATTGGAAGCTCTAAAGCGCCGCTGAGGAGATTCTGATCTACTTCACAGGCTGAGAAGTGATGTCCGGCAGAACGCGCTGAATGCGACCATCCAGAACAAGATCACGGGAGCGGCCCGGTAACAGCCTCGAAAAAGCAGAATCGGAAACGGCTCGGCGGCAAGGCGGTAGAGGTAAATGCTCCCGACAGAGAGTGCCATCCCCGCCACCCACCAATGCGAAAGTCTGCCGCTCGTGCTCTGTTGCGTTTGAGCAGTGGAACGGTCTTCGGCTATCTCACGAGTTGGCATCAGGTCGCGCTCAACACACGAGGAACCCCATTGATAGTATCATTAGCTAAGACGGCGCACGTGACTCCAGTCACCTTCACCAATTCCAGAGAAGGCTACGGACAGACGTTCAAGCGCTGGGGTGCGATTGCATCTCCGCAATGACCGCGTCGGCGAACTGGGATGTGCCTGCCTGCCCGCCGATGTCGCGGGTCAGTTTCTCCGGGTGCCGGTACACGCGCTCCAGAGCATTTCGAATCTGCGTGGAAGCCTGGTGCTCTCCCAGATGCCGCACCATAAGCAGCGCCGAACGCAGCAGCGCCGTAGGATTCGCCAGGTTTTTCCCCGCAATGTCGGGCGCCGATCCATGCACCGCCTCAAAAATGGCGCACTCATCCCCGAGGTTTGCGCTCGGCACAAAGCCCAGTCCGCCCACAAAGGCCGCGCACAGATCCGAAAGAATATCTCCGTAGAGGTTTTCCATGACCAGCATGTCGTACTGATAAGGATTCATTACCAGTTGCATGCAGGTGTTGTCGACGATGTGTTCGCCGTAGGTGATTTCAGGGTAATCCTTCGCCACATTGCGGCAGCAGCGCAAAAACAGGCCGTCCGACAGCTTCATGATGTTCGCTTTGTGGATGGCGTGAATCTTCTTCCGTTGGTTCTTGCGTGCATACGTAAACGCAAATTTCGCGATCCGCGTCGAAGCCTTCTCGGTGATGATCTTCAGGCTTTCGACCACTCCGGGAACGACCTCATGCTCCAGCCCGGAGTAGAGACTTTCCGTGTTCTCCCGCACGATAATCAAGTCCACATCGGGATAACGCGTCGGAATATGAGGGAGATTTCGGATCGGCCGGAAATTCGCGTACAAGTCAAACTGCTTGCGCAGTGCCACATTGATGCTCGCGAATCCTCCGCCTACCGGTGTCGTCACCGGCCCCTTCAGGGCCACGCGCGTGCGTTCGATCGACTCGGTCAATTCTTTGGGGATGTATTCCCCCAGTCGCTCGTAGGCTTCCGCACCTACCGCGAACGTTTCCCACTCGAACTTCACCCCAGTCGCTTCCAGGATTCGTACGGTGGCCTTGGTCACTTCCGGTCCAATTCCGTCGCCCGGAATCAGAGTAACTTTATGACTCACGAGTGCCCATTTCCTTCGCTATGAACTGATACTGCAGATTTTAAAGTGACTATTGGCCTTTGACTTTCACCAAATCCTTCAACTCATTCATGAACTCTTTAACATCTTTGAAGTCCAGATACACCGACGCGAAGCGCACGTAGGCCACTTTGTCGTGGCGCCGCAGCCGGTTCATGATCAGCTCGCCCAGTTCGCTTGTCTTGCGTTCGCGTTCGGGCGACTCCATGACAAATGACTCGGCCTCGTTCACGATCTGCTCCAGTTTGCTGATCGGTACCGGGCGCTTTTCGCACGCCCGCAGAAGTCCGTTCAGCACCTTTTGCCGATCGAATTTTTCCCGACGGCCATCTTTTTTCACCACCATGTAAGGAATTTCGTCGATCCGCTCGTACGTGGTGAAACGTTTTCCGCACTTCAAGCATTCACGGCGGCGGCGAATCGATTCCGCTTCTTTGCTCTCACGCGAGTCCACCACCTTGTCGTTTGCAAATCCGCAAAAAGGACATTTCATGGCGCTGATCCATCAGCCGCAGACTCATTTTCTGGTTATTCCGACACCGCTCCCACGCCGCACGGGAAGTCTGCAGTTCTGATTGATAACCTGAAATTGTAACAGTTGAGCGCGAAGCTCACTCTCGCCGTTTGTGCCCGTACACTAGGCGGTTAGGGCGCGAAGATGGTCCGGAAGAATAAACCGGCGCTCGCACCCCCTGCGGTACGAGCGCCAGTTTTTCCCCATGCCCGCCCGGTGACGAGGGGCGTGAAGTCTTCGATCCTCGCCGAGCCGCGAAAACCGGCCCCAACGTGAAGATCTATGGGTAAAAATGCCCCATCCACGCCCAAGAGTTGTCATCCAGGTGTAAGCATTTTGTAAAAATTGTCGGGACGACCTACTCTCTCTCGTGACGTCCTGATCCGACATGAGGATATCCCGATGGCGGTTCTCGCTAGACCGCGAAATACTTCGCTCCAGGATGATGCGCCACCATCGCCGAAGTCGACTGCTCCGGCACCAACAGGAACCCCGAAGTCAGACGCACGCCCACATTCGGCTCGGGCCGCAGCAGTGCAAACAGCTTGGTCTGATCCTCCAGGTTCGGACACCGCGGATATCCAAAGGAATATCACGACCCGCGATACTTCTGATGAAACAAATCCCGTGTCTGCGGTGCGTCTTCGCCTGCAATCCCTTTGAGGGCGGAGAATATACGAAATTCCTGTACTTGCATGGGCTGAGAGTGGACACCGCGGAGGCACGGGCGAAACTGCATCACAAGAAGATTCGCGAAGATTACTCGAAACTTGTCTGGAAGCTCAGCTCCCCGGCACCATTTGTGCTGGCGCCCCCCCGTCCACGTCGGCCTGATTGAAGATTACGTTCGCGCCCATGTGTGCTGGCCGGGGGGCCAGCATTTGCTCCTTGCGGTAAATCAGGTTGGAGGCGTTGAACGTCGCCAACTCAAATCCATGCCCGTGCGTGATCGCGTCCGTGGGACATGCCTCCACGCAGTATCCGCAGAAAATGCATCGATTGTAATCGATGTTGTAAACCTTGGCGTAGCGCTCAGCGCCGCTGACGCGGTTCTCCGCGGTATTCTCGGCCGCTTCAATGTAAATGCAATTCGCCGGACACGCCGCCGCGCACAAAAAGCACGCCACGCACTTTTCCAGGCCGTTCTCGTCCCGCTGCAGTACGTGCGCCCCCCGGAACCGCGCCTCAAACCGCGCTCCCCGCAGCGGCCCCTTGCCATCCGGATAATTCTCCACCGTCGTGGGCTGAAACATCTCCATGAAGGTGATGCTCATGCCCTTGGCAATGGCCGCAATGTTCTTCAGCACTGGCATGCTGTTCAGTATACCGAAAGATGCGGCGAGCCGTCCCACTGCGTCCGAGAACAAAGGCGACCAGCCAAGCTGATCGCCTGCGTCGACGCTTGCATTTTCCAAATCGAGATCCCGAGCCGTGGTTGCTTTCGAAGCCGTCCTCAGAATGTCAGATGCGCCGACAACTGGAGGAACCGATTGCTGCCCACAGTCTGCTTGATGACTCCATAGTTGTTTGGATTGGGGTTGCCGGCTGCCAGGATCTGGGTCATGTCCGAGGGGAAGCAGGGATAGGGGTTGAAGCATCCGTTAAGCGCAAAATTGCCGTTCGGAGCATCGAAACTCGGGTGATTAAACAGGTTGAACGCGTCGGCCTGGAATTTCAAAGCGACCCGTTCCGTAATCTTGAAATTCTTGATCAGCGATAAATCGAAACGCAGTTGGAATGGAGCACGAAAGATGTTGCGGCCATTGGGTCCGTAGCCGGTTTCCTGAGTATCGCAGATCGGTACTCCGCCAACGGTCTTGCCGCACGGCGGAACTCCACTCTGGCCGGGGCTGAGGTAGGGGATCGAAAAGTCATTGGGATTGACATAAGGAACCCTGACTCCAGCATTGGGACCCGAGGTGAAGAAATTGTCGGTCCCGCCTTGGGTAGCCTGCTTGGGCGAAATTCCGGGTGCCAGCGGAAGGATCGGATTGGTAATGAAGTCGTCGGCACTGAAGAAAATGCTGGCCGCGGTTCCTGAAAAATCAATCACGCTGAAGGGCTGACCGCTCTGAGCCACCGTAACTCCCTGGATGCCCCAGCCGTTGGCTACCTTCTTGACGAATCCAGACCCAGTCGTCCGAGTTGGAAGCATATAGGCATAGCTGACGGTGAAAACGTGCGTCCGGTCGAAATCAGATGGGGCGTACGCCACGGCTGGCTGAAGAGGGTTGTTGCCGTTATAGAAGAGGCCTGCACCTAACCCGCTGCCTTCATCGATTGATCGCGAGTAGGTGTAGGAAGCATTCACCATCAGACCGTGCGACATTCTCTTCGTCGCCTGCAACTGCAAGGCGTTGTAATTGGAGACACCCTCGGCCTTCCAGAGGTCCGCGTTGGGGTTGAAGCCAATATAAGGAGTCCGCAGCGCCGTGTTTCCATCAGAGCCCGAGAACGCTCCAATGGTGGTTTGTATCTGTTCGGTCGTAAGGGGATCGGGAAAGGAGTTGGGCGGAAAAACCGCGGCTTGGAAACCGTAAGAGTAAATCTGCCCGTTAATGGGATTGGTCGGCGTTGCTACCCCGGGCTGGTTGAAAGGGATCGGTATGGGCTGATGCACCCCGTGATTTCCGATGTACGCCAGCGTCAACACAACATCATTCTTCGGCTGCCACTGCAAGTCCAAACTCCAGTTTTCCGAGTAGGGCAGTTTATTCGCGGGATCGTAGCCGCCAAACAAGAAATCGAAGGCCGGAGTCAGGCTGAAGTCGGGCACGCAGGTCGGGGTGAAAGGTGCATCGCAGCCGGCCAAAGCAGCTTGATTGTGGACAAGGCCTGCCACTCCCTTGAGATTACCAGGCGGTGGCGGAAGCGGACTCGTCCCAAAGGGGGCATTGGCAAGACATTGAGCGCCCGAGCTGGTGCTGCACGAGGCGTTCACTGGAACCGTAAAAGGCTCCTGCGTCGTCACGCTGAAAGGACCGCTGATCCCCAAGCCAGCGCTGGCGGAGAGCTCGCTAAAATATTCGCCCCGGTCGGCGAAGATTCCAAATCCGCCCCGGACCACGAAATTCTTCAGGCGCGACGGGCTCCAGGCAAATCCGACCCGCGGGGCAAACATCCATTGCCGCCCGGTGAGTGTCGAATTGCTCACGTTCTTGAAGCCAAACGCTTTGTTATTTCCTGCCACCACCAGGCCAATCGCTGGCTCGCCGTTGGGCAGAGTCCCGAACGAATCCGTGGCCAGATTGTAGTTGTAGTCGGTGGGATAGAAGTTGGTCAGCAGCCCGTCCTTTTCATAGAGAGGTCCGTCCCAATCCCAGCGTAGCCCGAAGTTCAGGGTGAGATTCGATTGAACCTTGAAACTGTCTTGCGCAAACACACCCGCCGACCGCGAGCGGAAATGGCGGTTGGTTTCGCCGTTAAGGAACTGGCCGCCGCTGTGGTCCGAGGCCAGCGTTCCGGTCACGAAGTCGGCAAAGGTGTTAAAGCTGAAGCTCGCGACTTGGTTCTCCCGATTCACTACATTGAGCTGAGCGTAATCAAAGATACCGCCGAAAGCAAACGAATGACGGCCGTGCACCCAGTGGTACACGGATGAGCCTTCGTGCTGGTTCTGGAAGATTCCAGCGTTCGCGAAGTTGGTGGAAGGCCCGATGCTCATCTGGTTGCCATGAAAAGCCGGCACAACTCCACCTCCCTGGATAGCCGCGCCGGCGTCGGCGTTGGAGATGGTGATGCCAGGAAAGCGGGTGCTACCGAGAAGGTTGAGTCCCACTGCGGACGGAGTCAGCGACTGCGAGGTCGTCGCGTTGGCCACCTCGCGGATAAAGCCATACCGGTTTTCCCAGGTCGTATTGGGAGTCAACACGGTTGTGTCATCCAGAGAAAACAGCTGACTGGCCGCGTGCATGGTTTGGGGAAAGCCCAGTACCTGGCTGACGGCGAAGGGAATCGTTGTCGGATCGCTTTGAAAGTAGTACTTGCCGGCAAGACGATTCTTTTCACTGAAGTTGTAATCTATATTTCCGTTGACCTGCTCCGCGTTGAACTGGCTCGATGGGCCTTTCACGAATGCATTGAAAGCCTGGTCCCCGCTCTCTTTGTTGGGAGCGTTCTCTGATGGGATGATGAACTGCCCGGTCGAAGTTTTGGCCTGCAGAATCGCCAACGCTACGGGATCCAATTGGCCGACGCTGATGCAATTCGGCGTGCTGGACTGGCCGCAATTGTTGTCGGTGTTTACCAGGCGTACGAGAGTCGCTTGATCGGTCCGGTTACTGTCGGTGAGACCGGGAAGAGTGGGCACGCCATTGAACGCCCCACTGAGAGCGTCGCTGATTCGCTGTCCCTGATAGGAGGCGAAGAAAAACATCTTGTCTTTCTTGATGGGGCCTCCCAGCGTCACCCCGAACACATTGCGGTGCAGCGGAGGGGCGCCGGAAAAGAACGGATTCACTGCGAGAAAAGTAGGGGCCGCATCGAATGTGTTGTTCTGAAAATATTCATAAGCCTGGCCGTGAAGATTGTTCGTGCCGGACTTGGTCGTGGTTTCGATGTGAGCGCCGCTGGCTGCGCCCATCGAGGCGTCGTACATGGAGGTCGCGACGTGAACCTCCTGGATGGTCTCCACTGGCGGCGTCGGCATCGCCTGGCCGATCGCGTCAAATACCGAGCTGTTGGTTTGGACCTGGCCGCTGATCCCGAAAATCTCTCCGGTATTCAGCGTGAACCGGCTGTCGGCGATGTTGCTGGTTGAATTTCCGTTAAACAAGTTGTTCGCGTTCACGCCGTTGAATGTGAACAGATTACTTGTATCGCGCTGGCCGTTTGCCACGATGCCCTGATTCCCCAGTCCCTCGTTCGATCCGGAACCCGACAGAAAGTCCGCCTGCACGCCCGGCGCCAGGATGGCGAGCTGCGTAAAGCTCCCAGTGCCGAGCGGCACCGATTCGATCTGCTCGGTGCCCAGGGTATAGCCATTCGTCGTGTCGGTCTCATTCAGCAACGGTGTCGCTTGTACCGTTACCGTCGACGATACGGCTCCCGGTTTCAGCCTGGCATTGACCGTAGCGGTGCGGTTGCCCTGCACAAAAATCTGGGGATAGACCGCGGTGTCGAATCCGTCTTTCGTGAACCTAACTTCGTATGTGCCGATGGGCAGGTCGGCGATATTGAACGAGCCATCACTCTTGCTCTGCGCCGACACTTCCAGATTCGTGGCGAGCGCGCGGGCCTTGACACTCGCTCCCTGCACGACCGCACCGCTGCTGTCGGTGACAGTCCCGTTCATAGAGCCAAGCGTCTGCTGTCCCGTCGCGCGGGGTGCCAGGCAGATCAAGATGGCGGAGATGCCTGCCACAAAAAGACAGAAAACCTTCGAACGAAGGAAACAAGCAAAGAAGCATTGGTTCTTCACCGGCGATCTCCTGGAATTATGTGTTGGAACCGATGGCAGCAGACTCGGTCGGCGAACCTTATAACAGACCCGACGGACCACCTTCAAGGATCAGACCTATTGATTTTCGTTAATTTTTCTTCAGGTTTCTCGATAAGACTGCGCCACGTTGTGGCTTTCACGGTGGGCAAACACTTGCGCTGCGCTCGGTTTCGCAAACAGGCGGTATTCTTTATCTTGTGTGCAGCGGGAACAATCCGAGTGCAGCAACGTCGGTTGGCCTTTGCAGTCAATGCCGTTTCATGCGGCGGATCCTCTCAGACCGCGGGTCCACTTTCTACTTCTGTGAGCGCTCCGCAACCGATGCGAGCTTCCCCAAGTATCCGCGCCTCCCGGTATTGCGTTGTTCGGGCTACGAACCCTTGCCTGACCAAGAACACCGCCGTGGCTAGCCCGGGCGGGTGCAACTTGGAGCCTGATCTCCATCACTGCTCAACCGTCTGCCCTAGCGCAGAATTGATTCGAATCTCGTTCTCAAACGCCAGAGAGAAATCGAATCACGCTGCTAAAGATTCTAGCTGCGGGTCGAATCGTACTATTCTTCGTTTGAGTCGCTGCCGTACTCCAGGGCTGGAGCAAAAGCACAAGCGCCAATCATCACAAGCGCCAATCATTGGGTCAGTGTCGCCTTCATGCTGCGGTTCGGCGTTCGGGCGGCTTGGGGAGCGCGAACCCTGTTCGGTGGTGGCGCTGAATTCACATACAAGATCCGGAAGGGAAGACGATTCTACCGAATGCCGTTGCCGGTTATGCCAAGCGGCTGACCGAACTGCAGCTGGCTGTGGTTTTGGGGCCCACAGATGCCTTATGGCACAGACTCGCAGCCGAATTAAAGCGCGACCTTACCCTGGATGCCGAAGAGTGGAACAGCTCTTCCGTCAAGGCAGGTTGGTTGCTTCGCCTGCAACGGAAGCAACGCAACATTGCGTAAGCGCGACTAACCGCCAGACCTAGCGGTGCGGCTAACTGGCGGTGGGCGCCTCTGCATCATCCAATCCCAAGTTCGTTCGCCAGTGCCTTCCACTTGCTGTCGACCAGCGCCTTCGTCTTCGCATCCATCACAATCTCGTCGGGCCACGGACGGCTGAAGCCTTCGGCAGCCCACTTGCGAGTGGCGTCAATGCCCATCTTGGACCCGTAATTCGGCAGTCGCGCAGCGTGGTCGAGCGAATCCACCGGCCCGAGCGTGAATTGAATATCGCGCTCCGGATCGATGTGGTTGAAAACTTTCAACACCACATCCACCAGGTCCTGCACGTCGACGTCGTGGTCCACCACGACAATGCACTTGGTGAACATGGCCTGCCCCAGCGACCAGATCGCGTTCATCACCTTCCGCGCCTGCCCCGGATACGACTTCTTGATCGAGACGATCATCAGGTTGTGAAACACACCTTCGATCGGCAGGTTCACGTCGACCAACTCAGGGATAGTGAGCTTCATCAGCGGCAAAAAAATGCGTTCCACCGCCTTGCCCATGTAGGCGTCTTCCTGAGGAGGCTTCCCCACGATCGTGGTGGCGTAGATCGGATCTTTCCGGTGCGTAACGCAGCTGACATGAAACACGGGATAGAGATCCTCGAGCGAATAAAAGCCGGTGTGATCGCCAAACGGGCCCTCGCTGCGTAGTTCGTCAAGATGAACATGGCCCTCGAGCACAATTTCGCTCGCCGCAGGGACCTCCAGGTCGACCGTCTCGCACTTGACCAGCTCAACCGGTGCACCACGCAGGAATCCCGCGATCATGTACTCCTCGATGTCGGGCGGGGCCGGAACAATCGCCGAAAAAGTCACGGCCGGATCGGTGCCGATCGCGACCGCAACGTCCATCTTCCCCGAAGGCCTCTCACCTTCGACCGGCACGCTGCCCCCGGAACTGCGCGCCATCAAGTCCACTGCGGCTGATTTTCCCTCTACCGTCTGCCGCATGCGCTCCCGCGCATGCTCAGCTGCGACTTTCTGTCTTTGCCAATGCATTCCCGTGGAGCGCTCGTCATAGACCTGCATGCGATACATGCCCAGGTTGCGCTTGCCCGACCGCGGATCGCGCGTCGTCACGCAGGGCAGGGTAATAAACCGCCCGGCGTCTTTCGGCCAGCATTGCAGGATGGGGAACTCAAGAAGCGAAAAATTGTCGCGCTTGATCACTTCTTTGCACGGACCCGTCGGCACCGTACGCGGGAACAACTTGCCCGCTTCGGTCAAAAGAGGCAGCATCTTGAGCTTATCGAGAAATCCCTGGGGCGATTTGACATCCATGAACATGCGAATGCGCCCCGCAATCTCGTCGAACGAATGGACGCCGAGCGCCATCTTCATTCGCGCCTCAGACCCAAATTGATTGATCAGTACCTGAGAGCCCGAGTGTCCTTTGACATTCTGAAACAGGACAGCGGGCCCGCCGGGCGCGAGTGTGGGGCGGGCATTCTTGCCCGCCTCTCCGTGTCCGAGCATGTGCAGCTTCGAAACCCGGTCGGTGATTTCAGCAATCTCAAGAATCGGATCAGCTTCGATCTGAACGCGCTTCAGTTCGCCCGCGCGTTCAAGCGCAGCGATCCACTGCCGGAGGTCGTCGAAGGGCAAAGGATTCCTCGTGGTATGACCGACGATTATAAGGGATTCGGGGAGTAGACTCACTGCGGTCTTCGCACGCGGGCCCCGAAAAACAGATTCCTCGCTTTGCTCGGAATGACAAACGCTGCAGGTTGTGTAACCTACTTTCGTTGCTCCAGCTTCACACTCGCCGTCACGGGCTGCCCATCACGAAGGACTTTCACCTCGACCACATCGCCCACCTTGCTGCGCCGCAAAGCATCGGTGAAGTCGTAAAGATTCTTGATCGGCTTATCTCCAAACTGTACCAGCACATCGCCGGCCTTGAACCCCGCCTTCGCCGCAGGGGAGTTCGGCTTCACATCCGAGAACTTCACGCCGTTCTCCGTCTGTCCAAAGTCCGGAATCGATCCGAAGTACGGTCCATAGCCTCCGCCCCCGCCGGCGCTGATCGGCTTGTCTTCGGCTACAACCTGGAACGCCGGCGCATCCGACGCGCTCGCCAGTTGCACGGTGACGCTCCCCACCAAGTCAAGCAGTCGAGCCGCCGAAGGAGCGTTGATCTTGTCCCAGGTATCGGATGGCTTGTGGTAATCGGAGTGAAGGCCCGAGAAGAAAAATAATACGGGAATCTTCTTCGATACAAATGACGTGTGATCGCTCGAGGCGTAGCCCCCCGCGGAATATTCGATCTTGAAAGGCGAGTCTTTCTGCGTCTGTTCGAGCATCGACTTGAAACTCGAGCCGGTGCCGACACCGCCAATGTAGACTTTGTCGTCTTTGATGCGGCCGATCATGTCCATGTTGATCATGGCTACGGCCTTTTCGAGCGGGCGGGTCGGATCTTTAACCCATGCCGCCGAGCCCAGCAGACCAAGTTCCTCTCCCGCAAAGTCCATGAACAAGATGCTGCGCTTCAGTTGGCCACGCTGCGGTGCAAGCAGGCGCGCCAGTTCCAGAACCCCAGCCGTTCCACTGGCGTTGTCGTCGGCGCCGGGATGAATCTGTCCAATCTGCGCGGGAGCCAGGGAATCGAAGTTGCCGTACCCGAGATGATCGTAGTGCGCGCCGACGATCACGTACTCATCGGTCTGGCCGGGCAGCCAGGCCAGGACGTTGTTCACTGTCGCGTGCGTGGTTTCGATATCGATATGCAGCGATAGCCGCCGACTCTCGGCAAATGCGAAGGAAGCAGGCTGTGTGATCGCGTCTATATGATCTTGGAGGTCTTTCATGGATTTTCCAGCCGATTGAAACCAGAAGTCCGCCACGGCGTTCTTCACCTGAGCGAACACAATGCCGACATTTTCCGGTCCACTCACGCTGCCGAAGCGGGTGAGCAGGTCCTCCTCGCCGTCACCGAGTTTGCCGTTGACGACGATGACGGCCTTCGCCCCATGGTTCCGCGCGTTGATGGCCTTGGTGATCAGCTGTGAATGTTGCGTAACCCCATGATGCCCGCTCTTTTCCGCAAAGCCCGAAGGTTCGTAGCGGAGCACGATGACGATCTTGTCTTTCACATCGAGGCCGTTGTAGTCGTCATAATGAAATTCGTCCGCTGTGATTCCGTATCCCGCGAAGACCAGCGGTCCCGAGACCTGGTCCGACGAAGAAAAGCTGAAAGGAACGAAATCCTGGTCAATCTTGAGGTCGGTGGTAACCCCTGAGGCTTCCACCTTGAGGGAGTTGTCCGGCTTCACCCTTGCCCCCGTAATCACGCTGAAGGGCTGCGCATAGCCGTGCGTGCCCGCGGGCTGCAGTCCGAGTTCCTTATATCGCTTCTCGATGAGGTGCTCGGCGCGGGTCAGACCTTTGGTGCCCGCGCCGCGCCCTTCCATCTCAGGAGAAGCCAGCGACTTGACGTCATTGAGGTAGCGGGTGGGATCGGCCTGCGGGACCGGAGTCGACGCCGAGACCAGGAAGAGGCATAACAGAGCAGAGATTCGAGGCAGGCAGCGTCGTGACCACTTTGCATTCGGCATGATGAGAACCCGTGAACGAAATCGTATGGGCTCAGAAGGGACGTGTCAATGAAGCTTAGTTCATCGCAGTGGCTTGTGGGGACAGCCGCCCCCAGCTGTCCGGCCGAGCCAGCTCGACTGCTCGGTCGGCATTCAGCTGCGTTGCTGCCTCAGGTACCACCCGAATCCCCAACCGGCCCAGTGCGATTTACAATTGAGAAACTATGAAACACATCCCCGTCGTCCTGACGCTTGTCCTCCTCGGGCTGACCGCGTGCAACAAATCCGCCAGCCCAGCAGCGCCTGCGAGTAATGCAGCCTCTTCGAGCGTTGCGTCCCCTATGTCGGCGGGTCCGGGACCCGTGCAGCAGAAGCTGCAGGAATACTCCGGCGCCGGCGCCACCAATTGCGGGACCCTCGACGCTCGCGCGGCTGCGGCTCAACTTAAGTCCGCCAGCGACTGCTCCATGCAGGCGAGCCAAGGCAAACATCCGTTTTATGTGTCTTACGAGATGCCCGGGATGGGTGTGGGCGTCGCCGGCAATGGCGAGGGCAAATTGTTCACGGTGCAGACGCAAGGTGCGACCGGTGCGCTCACCAGCGGCGCCTGCCCCTCAGCACTGCGCGTCGCGTCCAGCGGACGCGTCACTTGCTTCGCGCCTGGCGATATGGGTTCGATGAGCGGCAGCCACACCGCCGGCTCCATGCCCCCCGGCGCCGCCAATCCACACGCCACAGGCAAGACGAACCCCCATGCCGCAGCGCCGCCCAAAACGAACTGACGAATTGTTGCTTACGGGAAGGGCACAAAAGTTCCTCTTCTGTCGCAGGGGCCACGAAAGGGCGCGGCGTCAGGCGCTGCGGTCCGCTTGAGTCCAAAGCTCAGATCTTGCGCTGTGATCCTAATCACAAGTCTAAGTGACCGTCTTTGTTGGCCTTACCTCAGCCCGGTAGGACAATGGACCCGGTATGTACTAGAGGGGGCATGCCCCGGGCCCGCGAGTTAGGGTAAACTCATGGGATTCCGGAACTTAGAAGGCTTATGGCACTGCTTTGGCTACGCTTCGCGCTGGGTTGTTACTTTGTCGGGCTGATCTACGCCTTCGTGGCTCTTACCCGCACCAGCGATCTTTTCAGCCGTGTCGCCTTTCACGCGGCCAGCCTGGGCATGGTTTTCCACTTCGTGTCCTTGGTTGAGGTATTCCTTTCGGGCCAGATCGTCTGGGCGTCCGTTCATAACGGAGAATCACTGCTTGCCTTTTTCTCCATGTCGTTCTTCATGGTGATTTACGGCATTTACCAGACCACCTCGCCTGGCGTGGTGGTGTTTCCGGTCGTATTCTTTCTAACCTTCGTCGCCGCCGTTGACGAGCAACCAGTTCTGCTGACGCAGTTCGTCTCGCACAAAGGATGGCTCATCGCCCACATCATCCTGATTTTCACCGGATACGCGGCGCTGGTGCTCAGCTTCGGTGCCAGTCTGGTCTATCTGCTACAAGAGCGCCGCCTCAAAGCTAAGAAGGCCAGCA
The DNA here is from genome assembly GCA_035511455.1 of Candidatus Sulfotelmatobacter sp. Taxonomy (GTDB): domain Bacteria; phylum Acidobacteriota; class Terriglobia; order Terriglobales; family Acidobacteriaceae; genus Sulfotelmatobacter. The sequence goes on from DATKFH010000023.1 coordinate 42,161, forward strand.
GCCTCATTTCGTTCCTGCCCGCGCTTGAAGTGATCGACCAGATCGGCTATCGCTCGTTACTGATGGGCTTCCCATTCATGACGCTGGGACTGCTGACAGGTTCGGTAGTCGCGGTCACCACCTATGGCCGGGTCGATTTTCTTGATCCCAAGATCCTGCTGTCGCTGCTGATGTGGGCCGTGTACATGGTCATGGTCTTTACCCGCTGGAATTCGGGATGGCGCGGACGGCGCGCCGCCTTTCTGGCGACCTTCGCCTTCGTGGCCGCGCTGGCCGCCTGGGCGGCCAACTACTTCTCCACCATCCACAGGTTTGCTGCCTCATGAGATTCCAGCTCATCGGCGTGAATCACAAGAGCGCACCGCTCGACGTACGCGAGCGTCTGGCAATCCCCGAATCGCGCCTGCCCGATACCTGCCGCAATCTCGCTGCCTATCCGGGGATCGAAGAGGGCATGGTGATCTCGACCTGCAACCGGGTTGAAGTCGTAGCTCACACCACCAACGGCCACGCCGATCTGCGCGGATTCCTCCACGATCACTTTCATCTGAAGCCCGAGGAACTCGACTCGCACCTGTACGAATTCCGCGAAAAGGACGCGGTCCGGCATCTGTTCCGGGTGGCCTCGAGCCTAGATTCCATGGTGGTGGGCGAAGCCCAGATCCTCGGCCAGGTCAAGGAAGCCTACGCCACGGCCCGCGCCGTAGGCGCTGTCCGTGGACAACTCGATCAGCTTTTCAGCCGCGCCTTTGCCGTCGCCAAGCGCGTGCGCACCGAGACCGCCGTCGGATCGTCTTCGGTCTCGATCGCCTCGGTGGCGGTCGAACTGGCCAAGAAAATCTTCGGCAACCTGCACGGCAAGAACGTCTTCATTGTCGGCGCCGGCAAGATGAGCGAACTCGCTGCCCGCCACCTCATGGCCCACGGCTGTGCGTCGATCTTCGTCGCCAATCGCACCTACGACCGCGCCATCGGCCTGGCGCAGAAATTCAACGGCCAAGCCATTAAGTTCGACGATCTCTACTCCACCTGCGATCGCGCCGATATCGTCATCACCTCGACCGGCGCGCCGCACGCCATCTTCCGCCGTGAACACGGTGAACAGTTCCTGGCCCGCCGCAAGAACCGCCCGATGTTCTTCATCGATATTGCCGTGCCTCGCGACGTCTCGACCGACATGGCAAAGCTCGATGGCATCTTCGCCTATGACATCGACGACCTCCAACAGGCCGTGTCGAGCCATGTCGCTGACCGCCGCAAGGAAGCCGAGCGCGCCGAGGCCATCATCGCCAACGAGGTGGAGCGCTTCGAAGCCCGCCTCAGCACCCTCGACGTCGTCCCCACGATTGTTTCATTGCAGGACCATCTCGAAACCATCCGCCAGGCGGAGATCGACCGCGTGCGCGGCAGGCTCGGCCAGTTAACCCCCGAGCAGGAAATTGCGGTTGAGGCATTGACTCGCGGCATCATCAACAAAGTCATGCACACTCCGATCACCACGCTGAAAACCGCCGCTAAGGAATCCGAGGCGACGACGGTGGTCGACGTAGTCCGCCGCCTGTTCAACCTCCGGGACAAGGACAAAGAGGCGGCAGCGCAGCCCGTGGCCAAAAAAGACGCAGTTGGGACAGGCCAGTAATGGCTCGCCTCCGCATCGGCTCCCGCGGGTCGCAACTGGCCCTCTGGCAGGCCAACCACATCTCGGCTCTGCTCGGCGGCCGCGGTCACGAAGTAGAGATCGAAATCATCCACACCACGGGCGATAAAATCACCGACGTCGCCCTTGCCAAGGTCGGCACCAAGGGCATGTTCACCAAAGAAATCGAAGAAGCCCTCGCCGCCGGACAGGTAGACCTGGCCGTCCATTCCCTGAAGGATCTTCCGACAGAACTCCCTGCCGGATTTGAAATCGCCGCCATCACTGAGCGCCAGGACCCGCGCGACGCCTTCTGCTCGCACCACTATGCCAGCTTTCAAGAGCTCCCCCAAGGCGCGCGCGTCGGCACCTCCAGCCTGCGTCGCCAGGCGCAACTGAAGGCGGTCCGTCCCGATCTCGACATCCATCCCTTGCGCGGAAACGTCGACACCCGCTTGCGCAAACTCGAGCAGGGAGAATACGACGCCATTATCCTGGCCTCGGCAGGCCTGAAGCGTCTGGGCAAGACCGAACTGGTCAAGCAAATCATCCCCGTTGAACTTATGTGCCCGGCAGCCGGGCAGGGGGCCCTCGGCATCGAAATCCGTGAAGGCGACGACGCCACGCGCGCCCTGCTCGCTTTCCTGAACGATCCCGCGGCGCGCGCCGCCACCACCTCGGAGCGCGCCCTCTTGAACAGCCTCGGCGGAGGCTGCCAGGTCCCCATCGGCGCTTTCGCAGAAATGCGCAACGGCAAGCTTCATCTTGAATCCATCGTCGCCGACCCCGACGGCTCAAAACTCCTGCGCGACTCCCGCGACGGAAACAACCCCGAAAAGCTCGGCAACGACGCCGGTGCGGCGCTCCTCGCCCGCGGCGGCGATCGAATCCTCGAAGCCGTCTACGGCCGCGGCTTGGCCGTCCCGCCGCAACCATGATTTGCAAGCCGCGGAAGCCGGAGATCCGGATGAGCCGCAACGTGCTCCTGCAACTTCTCGGCGGCAGCAAGAGTCCCGCCCATCTCCGCCGCTGGATCAACTTCTGGCCACCGTTGCTCGGGATGGGCATCCGGATCGTCTACATCGCCCCCGACATGAAGGCGGTCGATGTTGAGATGAAGCTGCGTTTCTGGAACGCCAACTACGTCGGCACCCACTTCGGCGGATCGCTCTTTGCCATGACCGACCCGTTTTATATGCTGATGCTGATGGCTAACCTGGGCCGTGACTACGTCGTCTGGGACAAGGCTGCCTCCATCCGCTACCGCAAGCCGGGGAAGGGAACAGTGCGCGCCGAATTCCGGCTATCGGACACGCAACTCAACGACATCCGTGACAAGTTGAAGACGTTGCCGAAATACGAACCGACGTTTACGGTAGAAGTGAAAGACGAGCAGGGCGAAGTCGTAGCCGCCGTCGAAAAGCTGATCCACGTCCGCAAAAAGGAGCCGAGGCCCGCCGAGCCACTCATTCGTGTACATCCCTGAGCATTTCCGCGTCTTCGAGCAAGCCGCTGCGATCGCTTTCATGCGCGCGCACCCGTTCGCCATCCTCATCTCCTGTACAGACGACGGCCCATTTGCCACGCATGCACCCCTCGCCATACGCGAGGCAGGGCAAGACCTTGTGATTCGGGGCCATGTCGCCAAAGCGAACCCGCACTGGCGCCACCTTGAGCAGCAACCCCACTGCCTGACCGTCTTCCACGGCCCGCACGCCTATATCTCGCCCACCCACTACACCACCCGGGAAGTTGTTCCCACCTGGAACTACGGTGCAGTGCACGCCTACGGGAACGCCCGCGTATTCTTCGAACCGGACCAACTGCTAGCCGTCCTCCGCGAACTGATCCCCATGTTCGAGCCAGCCTACGCCGAACAATGGGCCGGACTCACCGAGGCTTATCGTGCCCGCATGCTAAGCCATATCGTCGGTTTTGAAATTGTGGTCACGAAGATCGAAGCCAAATTCAAGCTGAGTCAGAACCGCACCCGTGAGGAACAGGCCAACATAATCCACTCGTTGAGCGCCGCCACCGACACGGCAGTAACCGGCGTCGCCCGCCTGATGCAGGAGCTAGGATTAGGTATAAAGAAGCAGCAAGATTGAGCCAGTGTGGGCGGGCACTCATGCCCGCCAACTATAACCATGAGCAAGAACGCCAAATCAACGACGAAGCAACCACTAAGAGGAATCCGCGTGTTAGTCGGTCGCGCCCGTCACCAGGCCGGCGCGCTTTCCCTAGAATTGCGCAAGCTGGGCGCGGAAGTGATCGAAATCCCCTTCATCGAGATCCGCAAACCCCGCTCATTCAAGCCCTTGGACGGAGCTCTGAAGAATCTTGCCGACTATCAATGGCTCATCCTAACCAGCGTTAATGGCGTCGAAGCCCTCTGGGAACGCATGCAGCACCTGCGCCTCACCAAACGCGCCCTCAGTCACATACGCGTGGCCGCCATAGGGCCGGCAACAAAAAAGGCTATCGAGGAGCGTGGAATAACCGTCGCCGTAGTTCCCAAAGAATACATAGCCGAATCCGTTGTTCGCAGCCTGAAACGCAAAGTGAAAGGGAAGGGCGTGCTCCTGGTGCGCGCCAGAGTGGCGCGCGACGTGATACCCCGGGAACTGCGCAAACTGGGAGCCCGCGTTCAGGTAGTCGAAGCCTATGAGACCGTGGTACCCCTATCTTCCCGCAAGCGCCTGCGCGTCACGCTCAGAAGCCCACTCCAGCGCCCGCACGTGGTCACGTTCACCAGTTCCTCGACCGTCCGCAACTTTGTTGCGCTACTTGGGTCGCGCGCGAAACCACTGTTGTTGCGCAAAGGCGCCGCGCCCATTCGCACGGCCTCGATCGGTCCGGTGACTTCGTCCACCCTGCGGGAACTTGGACTCTCAGTGGGTATTCAGGCGCGGAAGTTCACCATACCCGGCCTGGTGACGGCCATCGTGCGAGCCGCTTCCGCGTCTCCGAAGAAAGCGTAAGCGCCCAAGGGCGCCTATTGCTTCAGCTGCTTCTCGATCGCCCCGACCATTTCCTCTGAATCCGGTGTGACCGCCGGCTCGAACCGCTGTACTACGCTTCCGCTGCGATCCACCAGAAACTTCGTGAAGTTCCACTTGATGTCCCCGGAAATTCCCGGACCGGTCTCTTTGGTAAGGTAAGAGTACAGCGGTGCCTGGTCCGTGCCTTTTACCGAGATTTTCGAAAACATTGGAAAGGTTACGCTGTACTTGCGGCTGCAGAAAGTCTTGATTTCTTCGTTCGTGCCCGGCTCCTGGGCGCCGAAATTATTAGCCGGAAAGCCCAGAATGACGAATCCCTGATCCTTGTACTTCTCATAAATCGCTTCCAGCGCGCTGTACTGGGGCGTGTACCCGCATTGGCTGGCCACGTTAACGATGAGGACGACCTTGCCCTTATATTCGGCCAGCGGCGCCGGCTTGCCGTCGATCGAGTTGAGCGTGTAGCTGTAAACCCCTGACGCCGCAAAAAGAGATGTAGCCATGATCAGCAAAACTCCGTAGACAAAATAGTTTCCTGCTCCCCTGGTCGAATTCAATCTCACAGATAGCTCCATTGTTGCGGATTTCTACAGCGGGTGACGATGAAGGGAAGATTACGGGCAGGCAAAGCCGAACGCAAGGGAGGAAATGTAAATTTCTAGTCACGAGGCAGGGCGAGTCTAGACGGCGGTACGAACGCCGGTTTCCTTGACCATCCGTTCCATCAAACGCATGCGCTTCGTTGGCATTTGAGACTCGACTGCGAGCGAACGTGGTGACGGGGTGCTAACGGAGAACAGCCCGTCACCGACCGCGTCCAGAGCCGAAGCCGAGCGACCGAGCACCATCAGGAGATACTTCTGGGCAATCGGGCGATCCGCTGGATGAATCAGATCCCACCAGCGCCGAATGGACTCCTGTACTTCAGCTTCGTTCTTCTCTCCGACAACGAGGGCGTCGATCAGTCGGTAGACCTTGCTCTTGATCGCCTGATAGGAAACCGAAATCTCTTGGGGCATAGGCTAGGGTCCTTCGTTCTCGATATTGTTTATTGTGCAATCGGTGAACCAAACCGTTTTCCCCAGCTTTTCGAGGCTCTTAGCCGCATTTAGGGTAGTGTGAACGTACTATGAATGGAATAAATCGATCTGCGGATATGGATTCTGGAAGGCCTAGAAAACGGTTACTGGCTCTCGACGAAACTCCGGATCGCAATGCGCCGCGCCAGAGGGCCACTCTGACGGTTTCTCTTCACCAGAACCCGCACCACAACTAGCTTGTCGCGTGGCAAGGGTTACAATGTTCCGCTCTGTTGGAACCGAAAGCGTCTGGCCGGACTCGGTCGGCGCTTGGTGTAGACAGGCGGTTGGCCGCTGTTGGCGAAATTCACTGGAGGCGAAATGAAAGCGTGGACTTGGATTCTGGCGTTGCTGGCACTGATCTCGGGAGTGGCGGAGGCGCAGACTTCAACCTCCCTCGCCGTGGGAAGTACTTCGCAAGCGAATTCGCAAGCCACTTCCCCAGCAAGCTCCGAGGGAGCCTGGCAGGTGCCCGGTGCCGACGACCGCATGTTCTTTCCCCACGACATGTTTTGGGGCTGGGCGCAGTTCGACCTCGCGCCCCCACACAACGAGATTGATCCCAATCTGTGCGCCGGCAATGCCGGACAATACGGCGGAGTCAATGCCCCCTGCAGCCTGTTCGCGCGCTATATGCTGTCGGGAATTCTGGAAGTTCGGCCGTTCGGCCGCGGCCAACTGCGGCGCTTGATGATCTTTGGGGCACCGACGTTCCTGTTCGGCAAGACCGTTCCCAAGACGCTCTACACGTGGTCGCCCGATGCGATTGGCATTGAACATTCCTGGGGCGCTGGAGTCTACATTGCCAAAGGTTTCGAGTTTCGTGTCACCCAGCATTTCCTGTTCGACCGATTGGGGGCACGCAACAAGTATCTGGGGATCGCCGACCTGGGAAACAACGGGCCTTGGGGCCGCTACCTGAGCGTGGGCGTACGCAAGAGCTTTGGCACGCGCCGCTGGTAGCGACCGCCGTCTTGCTCCCATGCCCCATTTCTTGCTGGTTCTAGGCCGTGGCCGGTACCGAAGGCTGGATCAAGCGCCTTACGATCCAGACGATCAGCGCAATGATCCCGCCGAGAATCAGCAGAGGCAGCCCAAAGATCAGGACAAGCCAGAACGACCCGCCAAAGTTGGTCACATCACCGCCCACTGACGCGGTGGGATCGAAGCGGACTTGGCCGCCGAAGACAGTCACGTCGCCACTCACTTTCGCTTCTTTTTCGAGGCGAATTCCCCCTCCAAGCACGACCGCCTCGCCGGCAATCTCTCCCTGCTCCTCGACCACGATGCTTCCGCCGAAGACGGTGACATCGGAAGTGACGTGTCCACGTACGCGGACACTGCAGCCAAAGCAGGTCGCTTCGCTAACTTCTTCGCCGGGTCCGATCGTGATATCGTGGCCGACCTGAGTGCGATCCCTCCCGCCTTCGGCGAAGACAAGGCTGGAGAGCGCGACCAGCAGAAACAGACAGGCCGAAACCCGCTGTGGAATCCCAAACCCCATGAGAACCTCCTGAAGCCGTGCCACCGGCTTGACCGAGACGGAGGAATTATGGCACAGCCGGCAAGAATTATCTGCTGGTTCGGATGGCCAATTTCTTTATAATTGAGGGTTTTTACAATCATGACGCGAGATTCTGATAGCGGAGGTTCAGATGGCAGGTTCTTATAACGGCGTAGCGGTTCCCTCGGACGGAAAAAAGATTGGCTACGCCAGCGGCAAGTATGAAGTCCCGGACAACCCCATCGTTCCGTTCATCGAAGGCGACGGGACCGGCCGCGACATCTGGAAGGCCTCCCTGCGGGTGTTCAATGCGGCCGTGGAGAAGGCCTACAAGGGCAAACGGCGCGTCGCCTGGTACGAAGTCTTCGCCGGAGAAAAAGCCAAGGCCAAGTTCGATACCTGGCTGCCCGACGACACCGTCGGCGCCATTCGTGAATTCCGCGTCGCCATCAAAGGCCCTCTGACCACGCCGGTCGGCGGCGGCATCCGCTCCCTCAATGTCGCCCTGCGCCAGATTCTCGATCTCTACTCTTGCGTCCGCCCGGTTAAGTACTACAAGGGCGTGCCTTCGCCGGTGAAGCACCCCGAGCGCATGAACGTCGTCATCTTCCGGGAAAATACCGAGGATGTCTACGCCGGCATCGAGTGGGAGCAGGGAACCGCCGACTGCGCCCGCCTCATTGAGTTCCTTAACCAAGACATGCTTAAGAGCGGCAAAAAGCAGATCCGCCTCGACTCCGGCGTCGGCATCAAGCCCATGTCGGTGACCGGAACCAAGCGCCTGGTCCGCATGGCTATCCAGCACGCGCTCCAGTCCGGACGCAAGACCGTCACCCTCGTCCACAAGGGGAACATTCAGAAATTCACCGAAGGCGCCTTCCGCAAGTGGGGATACGAACTCGCCACCGAGGAATTCCGCGACCAAGTCGTCACCGAGCGTGAGAGTTGGATTCTAGACAACAAGGACAAGAATCCGTACTTGACCGTCGCGCAAAACGCGGAAGCCGTCGAGCCAGGCATGGAGTTCGCTCCTCCTTCATTCCGCCAGACGGTCGAGAAAGAAGTAAAAGACGTGCTCGATGCTATCTACGGCACGCACGGCCACGGTACGTGGAAAAAGAAAATCATGATCAACGACCGCATCGCCGACTCCATCTTCCAGCAGGTGGTCACACGCGCCGATGAGTATTCCGTTCTGGCCACGCCCAATCTCAACGGCGACTACATCTCCGATGCCTGCGCGGCGCAGGTCGGCGGACTGGGAATCGCGCCTGGAGCCAACATCGGCGACGGCTACGCCATCTTCGAAGCCACCCACGGCACGGCCCCGAAGTACGCCGATAAAGACGTCATCAATCCGGGCTCGGTGATCCTGTCGGGCGTCATGATGTTCCGCCACCTCGGCTGGCCCGAAGCCGCCGACCTGATCGAGCAGAGCATGGAGCGGACCATCGAACAGAAAAAAGTTACCTACGACTTCGAGCGCCTGATGCCCGGCGCCACCAAAGTCAAAACCAGCGAATTCGCTGGGCACATGATCGAAAACATGGACGCCAGCGTCCTGGTATAACAAACTTTGTCATTCCGAGCGCAGCGAGGAATCTGCTTTTCTGCCGGCACCACCTGCTTCCTCGAAGCGCTGCTGGCTTGCTGATGCTTGTTTACCGAAGGGACTCATACCATGCGCAAGAAAGTAACCATCGTAGGCTCCGGCAACGTCGGCGCAACCGCCGCCCACTGGATCGCCTCCAAAGAGCTGGCCGACGTCGTACTCATCGACATCATTGAAGGCGTGCCCCAAGGCAAGGGACTCGACCTACTTGAAGCCATGCCCATCGAAAAGCGGGACTCCTACGTCAGCGGCACCAACGACTACAAAGACACGGCCAATTCCGACATCGTCGTAATCACCGCTGGCATCCCACGCAAGCCCGGCATGAGCCGCGACGACCTGCTCAATACCAACTACAACATCATGAAAGCTGTGGTGGGCGAGGTGGTGAAGCATTCCCCGAATAGCATTCTGATCATCGTCTCGAACCCGCTCGACGCCATGGCGCAGGCCGCCTACAAGTTGTGCGGTTTCCCCCGCGAGCGCGTCATCGGCATGGCCGGCGTGCTTGACTCCGCCCGCTTCCGCGCCTTCATCGCTGACGAGTTGAAAGTCAGCGTGGAAAACGTCACCGCCTTTGTTCTCGGCGGCCACGGCGACACCATGGTCCCCCTCCCGCGCTATTCCACGGTCGCCGGCATCCCGATCACCGAGTTGATCGAGAAGACCCGCCTCGACGCCCTGGTGCAGCGCACCCGCGACGGCGGCGCCGAGATCGTGAAGTATCTGAAGACCGGCTCAGCCTACTATGCCCCCTCAGCCGCCGCGACCGAAATGGTCGAGGCGATTCTAAAAGACAAAAAGAAAATCTTGCCCTGCGCCGCCTATCTGCAAGGCGAGTACGGTATCAACGGCTTGTATGTCGGCGTCCCGGTAAAGCTGGGTGCGCAGGGAATCGAGCAGATCATCGAGATCAAGCTGACCCCGGAGGAGAAAGCGGGCCTGGACAAGAGCGCCGCCGCGGTGAAGGAATTGTGTGGCGTGATCGGAGTGTAAGCTTCAGTCGGGGTGAAAGCTCGGTCATCCTGAGTGGAGTTGGCGCGGGCGAAGCAGGCGTCAACGGAGTCGAAGGACCCCGTGCCCGCCTGCACTGCACAAACGCCGCCAGGAATTCTCTCCACGGCCCGGGTACCCCATTTCGCGTGCGTTCTGGGTACGAGAAGTGGGGAGTTCGTTTTCGGACAAACCGTTTCAGAGCGACTCTTCCTCCGTCTCGTCTCTGTCCTTAAAGAACTCGTGGTCCGCCATGATACGGCTTACGACCGCCCGTCGAATCTCCTCCAGGTCATATCGCGGAAGCACAAGTATTTGCGGCGCGTGCAAGTACCTCCACGATTTCTCCCGAAGAATCTTGGCCAGTCCCTTTGGCGTGGCCACAAAGTAGGATTGCCACCAATAATGTCCGCTCTCGGGGTCGTAGAGTTGCAGGTGCAGTTCGTCGGCGAAGACTTCGGCCTCTGCCGGACCGGGAATGGCATCCACCTTTTCAAAAAAAAACTTCTGGATGCGAATCCTTCCTAGCGATGGATCGAAGGGAAACGACGCCGCTATCTCCTCCGCCGACGGAGGCCACACTCGGGGAGTACTCTCATCATTCCCTAAGACCTCCGAACCGGGCAGAGACTCCAGTTCATGCTTTCCGCCCAGCCGCGAACTCCAGCGACCCAGCAGCCCCAGCCCACTGCCAACAGCCAGCAAAAGAAGCAGTTTGAGGGCATCCTCAGATACGTAAAAGGTAAACATTCGCTTAGGATTGTATCGACTGCTAAGCTGGTGCGACCAAACCTGAAGATCGCCGACGAACCCGTCATGCATGGTTTAGTCGTGTGCTGGCGAACCGCTTGAGGATCATAGGAGTGCCGCTCAGCTAGCCTTTGCTTGCCGTAGCAAGCCCGTCTCGATTTCCCATTTTGTGCCTAGGCACCGTCTTTTCGCTAGCCCGAAGTTCGCGCGCTTGCTACGTGAATCTCGGGGCCTCGTATCGGTTCCAGGCGACCAGCGAATACCCAACCAGTTACCGTCGGTAGGCGTATTGACCATGGTGTAAAGAGCAGATGAAGGAAGTGGCGATCTCCGAGTTCAAGGCTAAGTGCCTCGGCATCCTGGAAGAGGTTCGCAAGACGCGCAGGCCAATTCGCGTGACCCGCTTCGGCAAGCCCGTCGCCGAAGTTGTTCCCCCCACCGCCGAAAAAATAAAGGAAGGAGGCTCGGTTCTATGGCGGGAAGCATGAAAATCGTCGGGGATATCGTCGGCCCCACGGGCAGCCTGAATGACTGGGAGGCGTGGCGAGAATGAAACTACTCTTGGACACCCACATTTGGCTTTGGAGCCTTGGGGAACCTCAGCGACTTTCCGGACGCGTGGCGAAGGCACTGGACGATCGACAAAATGAACTTTGGCTTTCGCCGATCAGTATATGGGAGGCGTTCCTACTCTTCCGGAAGAAGCGGGTCCAGATTGCCACTGATTTTACGACCTGGCTAGCCGCTAGCTTGAGCGTACTTCCCGTGGTCGATGCTCCGCTTACGTTTGACATCGCACGTACGCTGCCGACACTCCGCATGCCGCACGTTGACCCAGCCGATCTATTCCTGGCCGCTACTGCCAAGGCATTTGACCTTACACTGATAACCGCCGATCGTAATCTCATCCGGACTGACGGCATTTCCGTGCTCGCAAATTAGGCTGCGAGCCCTTAGGCCTTCTCGACCTCCACCTTCTTCAGCACCACGTCCTTCTGCGGTCGATCCTGAGGACCGCGCGGCACAGCCGTGATCTTGTTCACAACGTCCTGCCCTTCGACCACCTCGCCAAAGATCGTGTGCTTGCCAGTGAGCCAGGTCGTCGCCGCTACGGTAATGAAGAACTGCGAGCCGTTCGTGTTCGGCCCGGCGTTCGCCATGGCCAGCTTGCCCGGCTTGTCGAACTTGTGCGGCGAACCCTTGGTCTCATCTTCAAACTGATAACCCGGCCCGCCCCGGCCTGTACCCTCCGGGTCTCCGCCTTGGATCATGAAGTCGGGAATCACGCGATGAAAAATGGTTCCGTCGTACAGCCGGTCTTTGGATTTCTTGCGCGTCGAAGGATGCGTCCATTCGCGTTTGCCCTCCGCGAGTTCGACGAAGTTGGCCACCGTTTTAGGCGCCTCTTTGTCGAACAGACGGCATACGATCGATCCTTCGCTGGTTTCAAACGTGGCGTACAGTCCAGGTTGGCGGGCCATGAATTTCCTTTCTCGGTTCAGTAAATTTGGGCGGGTTACGAATTGCAATGTGGGGACAACCGCCCCCGGCTTGTTTGTCGGCGGCCTCTACTGGTTCGGACCTGCTGGCGCCTTGGGCGCGGTCGCGGCTGGCTTCTTCATTCCACTTCCTCCTGCCGGTTTGGCAGCGGTACCGCCGTGCGAGATCGTAATGTGATTAATCTTCACCGGCCGAAACGGACGATCAGTGCTGGGATCGGTAGCCATGCGGGCGATCTGTTTTACCAGCGTCACCGTAGCCTCGTCACACTGCCCGAAGATCGTATAGCCACCGTTCAGATGCGGCGTCGCCGCTTCGGTGATGAAAAACTGCGCACTGTTAGAGACAGGGCGGCCGGTATTCGCATACGCCAGACGCCCGGGCTGATCAAACAGCAAATCGGGCGACGCCTCAGTCTTGAACGGCGTAACGGGGTCGGCGCCGGAACCGGTGCCCGCAGGATCTCCCCCCTGAATCATGAAGTTGGGGATCACGCGGTGAAAGATCGTTCCGTCGTACATGGGCACGCCATGCTTAGTCGTGCCGCTAACCGGATTCTTCCAGTCCTTGGTGCCGGTCGCCAGCCCGATGAAGTTCGCGACGCCGATCGGCGCTTTTTCAGGAAACAGCGTACAAGTCATCTTGCCCGCGGTTGTGTCGATGATGGCGGTAGGCTTTGATGACGCTGAAGTTGCCGTGGCAGCGGGCTTGGCCGCAGTGCTGGGCTTCGCCGCCGGGGTGGTCTGGCCGCCAGTGCTCGATTGCGCCAACGCGGCGCTGGCCGTTAAAGTCAGGAACAAGAGTGCAAATCCGCTACGCATGGGTGCTCCTTAGAAACCGGAGATGGTTTAACTGTTGGTGAGCAAGCATGCATTGTACGACAGCTAGGCCCACGGTTTCCTCCCCTGGGCGCAATGGGAAGCTCTTTCGACGCCTACTTGGAAGCTGCGCTCGAGGCCTGCATTTCACGGCTCACACGCTCCACATCCGCGAAAACGCGAAGCAGGTTCGCGCCGAGAATCTTATGAATATCGCTCGCGCTATATCCCCGATCCAGCAACGCCTGCGTGATCTTCGGCAGGTCGGCGGCCGAATCGATTCCTTGCGGTGTCGCCCCGCTGACTCCGTCAAAGTCAGACCCTAGGCCCACATGGTCGATTCCGGCAACCTTCGCAATATGATCGATGTGGTCGATCAGGGATTTCAGTGGCGGCCGCGGAATCTTCGCCATCCACTCGCGCTCAATGCGATCTTCATCGATGTAGCTGACCGTTTTGCCCTCAGCCTTCCTCTGTTCGACGTATTTCTGAATCGCGGCGGCCTGATCCTTCGCCTGTGCCTCCATGGCCTTATGGAAGTCCGCGTCATCGAATCCATTGAAGAAATTGACCTGCACCACGCCACCGTTCTTGGCCACGGCGCGAAGCATGTCGTCAGTCATATTGCGGGGAGCATCCACCAGCGCTCGCGCCGACGAATGGGAAGCGATCACCGGCGCCTTTGTCACGCCAATCGTGTCCCAGAATGTCTTGTCGGCCACGTGCGAGACGTCCACCATCATGCCCAGTCGGTTCATCTCCAACACAACCTGCTTGCCGAAATCAGTGAGCCCATTGTGGTGCTGCACTTTGGAATCGTCGATGTCGCCGGAAGAATCGGCCCATTCGTTCGTGTTTGACCACGAGAGCGTCATGTATCGCACGCCGAGGCGATAGTAATCGCGCAGCAGGTGAATATCGTTTTCGATCGAGTGTCCGCCTTCGATGCCCATCAAAGCGGCGAGTTTGTGTTGGTGGCGGGCCCGCTGAATATCGGCCACGGAGAATGCCATCATCATGCGGTCAGGATGGCGCGCCGCCTGTTCGTAAACCGAATCGATCAGATCGAAAGTGTGGCGCGCATAGTGACCTTGATTCGTTACCGGTTCCACCCAGATGGAAAAAAATTCGGCGTCGAGATTCCCGCGCCGCGCTTTATCCAGACTGATGTGTCCAATATCGTTTGCGTCCGTCGAGCCGATGTCAAAGCCCTCGTCGAGAAAACGCTGCGGCGTGTCCGCATGCGTATCGACCACCAGGGCGGAATCGTGAATTTGGCGAGCACGCGCGCTGACGGAGGCTCCTGAGTCTGGAGGCGTCGCCGGAACTTGCGCAGATGCCAGGGAACAGATCAGCACGAATGCGAAAGAAAGTCTGCCAGTCATAGTTGTGGCCCACGGGAAGGTCGGGGACAGGTGGGATTGTATAGCCCGGAGGAGTGGGCGAACAAACGTCGAGAGGCGAAGGGTGAACCATGACGGAGGGACAGGTAAACACGCGATCCAATCTTCCGTCCAACTCACCTGAGCGCCGCGAGCGCTTGCTGCACACAGGTTTCCACCGGCTGGTCGGTGTCGATCACGGTCTTAGGCAGCGTAATCGCCTCGAATCGCGACTTCACCTCAAGATAGAGCCCCAGGTTGCGATTCCCCGCCGCATGAGCATTCGAAGCTCCATCCACCTCAAGCCGCCGCTTGGCGGTATCTTCTGCGCAACTGCATTCGAGGATCCGCAGGCCCTGATGCAGAGAGGTGGCCGCGGCCAGCACATTTTCGATTTGATAACGACGCGAGAACGGCCGTCCATCAAGAAAAATCAGCCGCTGCGGATTGTGCCCTAACAGATACCCGGCGATTTCCAGCATCACCTGGAGACAGAAGTCATCCTGCCGCGAAGAGTATTCGATCTCCTCCGGCGAAAAGATCGCATGCCGGATTTCGTCCTTGCTCAAGACCCGTCCTGAAGTGCGGGTGGCAAGCTCGCGGGCGAGCGTGGTTTTGCCGCTGCCAGGAAGTCCAGCCATCAAAACAATCATGGTTATCATTAGAGCAGAAACTCTGCCGTCACCGATTAGGAGGTCGTCATGCCCCTGGTGCGCATTTCTCTGAGAGAGGGCAAATCAGAACCGTACCGCAAAGCTTTAGCGGACGGCGTTCATCAAGCCATGGTCGAAGCGATCGAAATCCCACCCCAGGATCGCTTTCAAGTCATCACGGAGCACTCCGGCACCGATTTGATCTACGATCCGACCTATCTGGGAGTACAGCGCAGCGACGACATCGTGATGGTGCAAATCACGTTGTCGGCTGGACGCAAGCCCGGCCAAAAACGAAAACTGTTTCAACGAATGGCGGAAATCCTGGCCAAACATCCCGGCCTGCGCCCTCAGGATCTCGTGATTAATCTGGTTGAAACTGCCTGGGAGAATTGGTCGTTCGGAAACGGGGAAGCGCAGTATACAAAGTAGCCGATCCTGGCGGATTACGACTTCTTATCTGATTTGGCAGCGGTCGGCGCTAGCGGGAGCCGCTGCCCAGGGCAACCTGAGTTTCAGGCGTCTCGCTTTCAGGGTGCTCGATCGGAACGATGGTCTGGGTCTCGCGCCACTCGGAGTAATGCCCACTGACCATGATATGGAAGACCCACTGCCGCCGCTCTTCCTCCGGTTCCACCAGGGCGAGCGCCTTCATGTAGAAGAGGTAGTGCTCCATCCAGCGAATCTGGTCCTTGCTCATGCCGCGGCGTTGCAGGTCCACCGTGACACCAGCCAAATGCGACGATGCCGTCTCCCCGTCAGCGGGTGCAGCATTGCGGTTGTGGCGCCGTAATTTTTTCTGCACCTTCACGGTGCGGACCGCCGAATTCACCTGGATCTGCGCATGGAAGCGGTTGTAGTAAGCCTGGCTCAGGTCTTCAATGAAATCCCTTGTCCACGGCCGGCAGTAGCGGCGCGAAGGATCCAGCCGCGGATCGATGCGCAACGCATCACCGGGGCGGATCGGCAGAAGCGATCCGTCGGCCTTCAGCGCTTCCAACTCCGTCTCGTCCTGAATACGCGGCAATTCGAGGCGATCGATTTCGGCGTTCTGGACCAGCAGGGACTCGTGCGACGGCCGGAACATCGGACGCCACCGCAGCCATTTGAGATGCCGGCGATGTGGATGCACCGTCACCGGGTGAACGGCGAAGGCCGTGCCTGACATCCCACCGCATATCAAGCCCAGCAGAGACACGGCTGCGAATTGGAATCTAGCGCTAGGTTTCACGAAGTGGCTTTCCCGTGGTGCGGACCATCCCTTCGACAAGCTCAGGGCAGGCTAAACGTCCGCCAACTCGCTCCCACTCAAGTGCCGCTATTCTAAGCCATGCTGTCAAGGGGACCATTCCAAGACCCCGAGCAGCGTGTTACTTGCGTACTCAACTCTTCAGTGCCCCGCGCCGGTTACTGCGCGTTACTCGGCCAGAGGGTGCCAGAGTTTCAATCTGTAATCGGCAAGTTGCGGGCCATTCTTGAGCCCACGAAAGGGTACGCCTATTCGCTCTGCCAGCTACAACTTGGAAGGATCCGTCGAATCGTTCGTTCAACCCGAGCGCAGCAAGTGACAAAAATCAGCGCCGCAAAAGGTCAAGCCCGGTCAACTGCCAGACCGGTCGGCCTTTCTCATCTCGATCACGCTCCGCGCTTCGGCAGCGGAATTGGAACTTGCGGACCTCTCGAGAAATCCTGGCGACACCGTCCAGCGCTCGCCACTATCGCTTACAACCGTCACAGATTTCCGGTTGTAGCGCACGAGCACGCCCTCAGCTTCGCGCAAATCGGTTCGAAACCAGACGCGCTCGCCGATCTTGAACTCCAGCATCCGGACATGCGCCTGCATCTGCCGAATCATGCGCAGCCGCTCACAATCCTCCGGTTCAAATCGAGAAGCTCGGCCTCGGTCAGCTGATTGATGTCGATTCTCATAGTGGTTAAGGCGGGGCGGGATCCATTGTAACGGAACTCATGTGGGGACAGCCGCCCCCGGCTGTCCGGTCGAGCAACGCTCGACGGTTGCCTACGGCGACGCAGTATCCGTCCTAACGCCGCAAAAGGTCACCCAGGGCCTGCCTCATGACCTGCCCCCCGACTTCGGAGATCGATTTCGTCAGGGGAATATCCTTGGGGCAAACCTCGACGCAGTTCTGCGCGTAACCGCATTCCTGGATGCCGCCATCCCCCATCAGCGCCGCCAGCCGCTCGCGCCGCAGCGCCTTGCCCGTGGGATGCGTGTTAAACAGCCGCACCTGCGCGATGGTCGCCGCGCCTACGAAGCCCGTGTCTTTGTTGAACTGCGGGCACGCCTCCATGCAGCAGGTGCACGAAATGCATCGCGAGATCGGATAGGCCGCTTCCTGATCCTCGGCAGACATGCGCGGCCCGGGGCCCAGATCGTAAGTACCGTCGATGGGCACCCAAGCCTTCACGGCCTTCAGGTTTTCAAAGATCACGCTACGGTCCGTTGCCAGATCGCGCACGACCGGAAACTTAGAGAATGGTTCCAGCCGAATCGGTTGCTCGAGATTGTCGATCAGCGCCGAGCATGCCATGCGCGCGCGTCCGTTGATCAGCATGGCGCAAGACCCGCATACTTCTTCGAGGCAATTCGAGTCATAGGTAATGGGCGTGGTGGCTTTGCCCTCGCGGGTCACCGGGTCGGCCGCAATGTCCATGAGCGCCGAAATGACGTTCATATTCGGCCGGTAGGGAATCGAGAACTCCTGCCAGTAGGACTTGGACGTGGGAGTGTTCTGCCGCTTGATCTTGATGATGACGGATTTGTCAGCCATTCGTTAGTTTTTCCTGAAACTTCTGTGACGCCTGCGCGCTAGATCGTGCGGAACGGCGGGGACAGTACGCATCCCCGGAACACCGCCACTGGGCGTCAACTACCGGGTTGAGGTGCCCCGTTATCCGACCCCCAGCTTCCTCCGGATCTCGGCTGTCGCGGCGGCTCTGTTTTCCCACAGTGACCGGGCGCTGGCCGCCGTCTCCAAGCCACTGTCGTAAGTCCGTACCGACGGAATGCCAAATCCGCCTTGCTGTCCCCATCGTCACTGTGACCCCGTCAACGATGACGGATGCGCATTCGTCGTTGCTGTCGACCACCTCAACGCTGCGGCCCAGCGCTGTTCGAGTTGCGCCTTCGCTTGTGATTGAGTATCGTTTATTGCGTACTGCGGCACCTTAGTACTTCCTCGGCCGCGGCGGAATCAGCGACGCATCCACGGGCTCGAACTCAAACTTCGGCTCATCCGCATCCGGCGCAAAATATGCTTTGGTGGTCTTCATCCACTTCTTATCGTCACGGTCGGGGAAGTCCGGCTTGTAGTGCGCCCCACGCGATTCGTCGCGCAGGCGCGCGCCCTGCGCGATCACCCGCGCCAGTTGGAGCATGTTGTAAAGCTGCCGGGCAAAGACCACCGTCGTGTTCGCCCACAACGTCCGATCGCTCAGGTTGATCTGGCGATACCGCTCCAGCATCTCCACCAGTTTGGCGTCGGTCTGCTGCAAATTCTTGTTGTACCGGATGACGGTGCAGTCCTTGGTCATCAACTCACCCAGTTCGCGCCACAACTTGACCGGATTCTCCGTTCCCTCATTCTTCATCAGTAGGGCGTTATTCGCTTCCTGCTTTTTCTTCTCTGCATCGAAGTGTCCATTGCTCGAGGCCGCCTGCAGCCCTCGCGCATACGCCACCGCGTTTGGCCCCGCGACCTGGCCGCCGTAGATGCACGAGACCAGCGAATTCGCCCCCAGCCGGTTCGCGCCGTGATACTGATACTCGCACTCGCCCGCCGCATAAATGCCGGGGATGTTCGTGGCCTGCTTGTAGTCGATCCACAGCCCGCCCATGGTGTAATGCATGCCCGGGAAAATCTTCATCGGAGTGTCGCGCGGATCGTCGCCCACAAACTTCTCGTAAATTTCGAGAATCCCTTCCAGCTTGCGGTCTAGAATCTTGCGGTCAATGTGCGTCAGGTCGAGGTAGACCATCGGCTTGCCGTCAATGCCGAGGTTGTGCTCATAGACGACCTTGAAGATGGCCCGCGTCGCCACGTCGCGCGGCACCAGGTTCCCGTACTTCGGATACCACTCTTCGAGGAAGTACCACCGCTCGCTTTGCGGAATCGACTTCGGATCGCGCTTGTCGCCCGGCGCCTTCGGCACCCACACGCGGCCGCCCTCGCCGCGCGCCGACTCCGACATCAGCCGCAGCTTATCCTCGCCCGGAATCGACGTCGGATGAACCTGAATAAACTCCCCATTGGCGTAGTAGCACCCCTGCTGATAGAGCGCCGACTGCGCCGACCCGGTACACACAACCGAATTTGTCGACTTCCCAAAGATTGCACCAATACCGCCCGTGCAGATAATGATTGCGTCGGCCGGGAAGGTGCGCACTTCCATAGACCGCAGATCCATGGCGCAGATGCCGCGGCAGACGCGCTGTGCATCGAGCACCGCCGAAAGAAACTCCCAGTGCTCGTATTTCTTGACCTTGCCTTCGGACTCGTAGCGTCGCACTTGTTCATCAAGGGCATAAAGCAACTGCTGCCCGGTGGTCGCGCCGGCAAACGCGGTGCGGTTGTACAACGTCCCACCAAAGCGGCGGAAGTCGAGCAGTCCCTCCGGAGTGCGGTTGAAAGGCACCCCCATGCGGTCGAGCAGATCGATAATCCCCGGCGCCGCCTCGCACATGTCTTTGATCGGAGGCTGGTTTCCCAGAAAGTCTCCGCCATACACCGTGTCGTCAAAGTGCTTCCAGGTGGAATCGCCTTCGCCTTTCAAATTCTTCGCCGCATTGATGCCGCCCTGCGCACACACCGAATGCGAACGCTTGACGGGAACAATCGAGAACAGGTCGACCTCGCCGCCCATCTCCGCGATCTTGATGACCGCCGCCAGTCCGGCCAGGCCCCCGCCGACCACAATAATTTTCGGAGCTGACATGATTCCTTACCGGCTTTCTGTAATTTGACTGTTTCCTGCGCTTCCGGGCTCAAACGGCTGTTGGGGCCGCGAGCGGAGGGCGGTCAGGCTGGCCAGTCCCGCTGCCGTCAACACGAAGAAGAAGGCCAAGCACAAAGCCAAGAACCGTCTCTGCGCTTTATCGCCCGAGACGATGCCCCATTTTGCCGCGAACAGCCAGATTCCATACGCGAAATGCCACGAAGCAGCGATCAGGCCCACAACATAAAACAGAAACAGGGGCGTCTGAAATACTTCATGCTGCACCTTGCCGAACGAAGCCCACGGATTGTCGTGGAGATCGACCCCGGTAAATCGCATCGTGTATGTGTGCCAGAGGATGTAGGCGAAGGCGATCCCGCCCGTCCAGCGCTGCGCCGTGTACATCCAGTTGCCAGTCCAGGGATAAGCGATGGTATTTCCGTCCCCGCGATACCAGATGTAAAAGCCGTAGAGCGCGTGAAACGCAATCGGCAGCCAGATACCGAACAGCTCCAGGAAGAATACGAGCGGCAGATTGGCCAGGAAGCTCACCTGGCGCTCATAGGCATGCGGACCACTGATCGTGGTCGAGTTGGAGATCAGGATGTGTTCGAAGAGGAATGCTCCGACCGGGACAATCCCAAACAGCGAATGCAGCCGCCGCAGATAAAACGAATAACCCTGACCCGCCCGTAACGGCGCAACTCCCTGCAAAACGGGAGCAGAAGAACTGGCTGACGCCACGAAGCGCTCCTTATAAGTTCAGCGATGAGAAAAGAACCTTTAATTATCTTGCGGCGAGAGAAGTTAAGTCAAGGAAAGCAGTCGTTTAGGGTGTGCGACACAAAAGTGAGAGATCCGGGGTTTGCTTTTTTTGGGACATGTAACCTAGCGTATGTAGTACGCTAGGTACACAGGAGGGATCTATCATGTCCCATATGCCTGATGCCCCCGATGCTGTCGCCGCTTTGGAGAGCCAGAAAGCCGCCTTGCTGCGGAAGATCTCCCAGTTGGACGATTTCCGGGCCGGTTCCGTTACCACGACCACGGGTCG
>DATKFH010000024.1:0-2584 GCA_035511455.1 Candidatus Sulfotelmatobacter sp.
GCCTCGCTTGTGCGTTCCATCGATGCCGCGATGGGAAGTTGCATGCTGACGTAGAGGTAGCCCTGATCTTCATCAGGCATAAAGCTTGACGGCAGGCGGTTGCCAAAGAAAAACGCGCCCAGACCGAAGAGAACGAGCAGCACCATCACGAGCCCGCCCTTGCGAATTACCGCGTGGGACCAGTGCACAAAACCGTCGGTACTGCGTTGCCAATAGCGGTTGAACGCGTCAAAAAACTTCCCGAGAGGTCCGCGGTGTTTGTGGGCGCCTTCCTCTGATTTTGGCCGCAGTAACAGGCCAGCGAGCGCCGGGCTGAGCGTGAGGGCATTGAAGGCAGAGAGGATCACAGAAATGGCGATGGTGAGGGCGAATTGCTGATAAAGCCTCCCGGTGATGCCTGGGATGAACGCCGTAGGCACGAACACCGAAGCGAGCACCAGGGCAATGCCTACAACCGGCCCGGAGAGTTCTTTCATCGCCTTGAGAGCCGCGTCCTTCGGAGCCAACCCCTCTTCGATATGGTGTTGCACGCCTTCAACCACCACAATCGCGTCGTCAACCACCAGACCGATTGCCAGGACAAGGCCCAACATCGAAAGTGTGTTGATTGAGAAACCGAATAGCGGGAACAGCGCAAACGTTCCAACGAGCGAAACTGGGACTGCCAACATAGGAATCAGAGTGGCCCGCCAGTCTTGCAAGAAGAGGTACACCACAAGGATGACCAGTAGAATCGCGATCACCAGTGTTTCGATAACTTCCTTCATGCCTTCGCTGACTGGCAGAGTCTCGTCGAGCGATATCGCATAATCGACATCCTCGGGAAGGCGATCCTTCATCTGGGCCATCAGTTTGCGGACACCCTCCGCGGTTTGAAGCGCGTTAGATCCGGGCAACTGGTAGATGGCAATGATTGCGGCGGGCTTCCCATTTAGACGGCTGATCGTGCTGTAGGCCTGCTGTCCTAGTTCCACCCGCGCCACGTCTTTCACCCGCACGGTCCCGCCATTCGGGGATTCGCGAACAATAATCTTGCCGAATTGTTCCGGAGAGGTCAGGCGCCCCTTCGCCAGCAGCGCATAGGTGAACTGCTGGTTCTTCTGAGCGGGCTCGCCACCTATCTGGCCAGCTGGATTTACTGTGTTCTGGGCCTGGATGGCGTTCTTAATATCCGTGACGGTAATGCCCAGTTTCGCCAGCTGATCGGGCTTTATCCAGAGCCGCATGGCATACTGACCGGCTCCGAAGACCTCCGACCGGCCGACTCCATAGGAGCGGCCGATGGGGTCATTGAGGTTGATGTACGCATAGTTAGAGAGAAACGCAGCGTCGCGGGTGCCGTGGGGAGAGTACAGGCTTACCAGCATGAAAGGAGCGGTGGCCGACTTTCGCAAGCTAATCCCATAGCTCGTCACCTCGGGCGGAAGTTGACCGTTTGCGAGTTGCTGTCGGGATTGCGTAAGCAGGAGATCCGTGTTTGGGTCAGTCTTGAGATCAAAATCGACGAGCAGAGACGTTTGCGAACCATTCGTCATGTTCACGGAATACATGTATTCCATGTTGTCCACACCGGTAACTTGTTGTTCGATCGGCGTAGCGACGGACTGCTCGAGAGTCTTGGCGTCGGCGCCGGGATAGTTAGCTTGCAACCAGATTTCCGGCGGCGCAATGTTCGGGAATTGTGCGATCGGCAAAAGCGCAATCGAGATCGCGCCAACGACCACGGTAAGAATCGCGATCACAATCGCGACGATGGGGCGTCGGATGAAAAAACTAGCCATAATTAGCGCTCCTCGGTTTCTTTGTACGGCGTGGGATTCACCAGTTCGCCTTCTTTTGCCTTCTCCGCGCCAACCGCCACGACGCGTTCTCCCGGCTTCAGGCCCGCTGTGATCACCCAGAGCGTGCCCACTCTCGGCCCGACCTGTACCGTGCGGAGCTGTGCGCGGTTGTCGGCCCCGACCACAGTGACCTGATACGTTCCTTGCTGCTGATTCACTGCCGCCTGCGGCACCAGAAGCGCTCCCGTGATGTTTCCGGTGGGCGTCTGAATGCGTGCATACTGGCCAGGTCGCAACAGATTATTGGAGTTGGGAAACTCGCCCACGATCTGGATGGTTCCGGTCTGCGTGTTTACCTGGCGGTCCGCGAAAATGATTCTGCCCGGATGCGGGTAGGTACTCCCGTCAGCCAAAGTTAACTGCAATGCGATTCTTGAAGCATGCGTCAGAAAGTCCACGCTCCCCGGACCGCCACCGTCCGCCATGCGTAGGTATTCCTGTTCGCTGATGGGGAAGTAAACTTTGATCGGACTGACCTGCGAAACCGCCGTGAGGACCGTGGACGGCCCCACCAGGTTGCCCACCTGCACCGTGTTGATGCCGGCGATTCCGTCGACTAACGACACGACTCTTGTGTATCCCAAATTCAGTTCGGCCTGTTCGACCGACGCCTGGCTGGCCTCAACTGCCGCCTTCGCCCCACGGAGCGACTGCGTGTCCGTATCCAACTGACTTTGGGGAATGGCGTGAGCCTCTGCTTCGGGAACATCACGCTTCACGTTCGTTTCGGCGTTCGCCATCTG
>DATKFH010000025.1:0-4544 GCA_035511455.1 Candidatus Sulfotelmatobacter sp.
TGTATTCCCCTCGCTCTGGGCCATTCAACGCGGTGACCCCACCTGATTGGGCTCCGCTTTCTCCCGCTTTGCGGCCGAAATGCGCCCCTAGCAGGCGATTCTGAAACACATCGTAACAATTTACAACAACATGTTGGGGCCAACGAGGAACCAGCCTAACGCCGCTCCGAACCGGCCCCAGCGAAGAGCGCCCGGTCAACTCCTGCTCCCTCGGCCAGGAACTTGACGTGCGCCATAAAGGGCCCAGGGCAGGTTGCTGCTAGCGGTGGCCAAGGTCGGCCGTGGGTCGGTTTGACTCGTTCGACCCATGACAGGCGAACGGCTAGTTTCGTGAAGGGTTTCGGATGCCGGCCTGGCGTGAGCGGTCGACCCGGAGGGGGCCGGCGTCCGAAAGCCTCCGAAGAAGGAACCCGCGGGAAGCTAGTGAGCAGTTGGCCGGCTATGGGGATTTGGGTCGGCAGCGGCGTTGCCGGGGGATGGTTTGCTTGAGAATTGCTGAGGGCTGAAAGCCGGTAATGATTGCGGACTGGCCGCTACTGGCATACTCGACGGGCCGGCTGAGGGCTGGTGCGTGATGCGTTGTCGGCGTGTGCAGGCGCTGGGATGAGACGGGCGGGGCGCCGGGAACGAGATGTGTCGGCGAACGATGCTGCGAGGAGACGATAAAGACAGTCATAGCATCAAATCCCCATCCCGGCGCCGGAGGGCGGGCCGCGCGGTGCGGCGCCGCGGGCAAAGACCTCGACAATGATCATGCGGCCGCCGCAGCACGGGCACGGCAGGCGATGATCGGTCGTGGCGTCCGGATCGGCGGTGTCGTGCACTGCCGGCGGATCAACCTCTGCCATTGGAGCAGCCATCAACTGCCTGGCGCGGGCGATGTTGGCCTTGCAGCTGGCGCTCGCCAGTAGCCCGTAGTGGCGGATGCGATGAAACCCCTTTGGCAGAACGTGGAGCAGGAAGCGCCTGATAAACTCGCCCGCGCTGAGCGTCATTGTGCGGTACCGCGCCTGCCCGCTGCGGTAATCCTTGTAACGGAAGGTCACGCCGCGCTCATCGAGAGCAACGAGGCGACTGTTCGAGATGGCGACGCGATGGGTGTAGCGGGCGAGATAGGCGAGCACTGCTTCTGGCCCGGCGAAGGGCGGCTTGGTGTAGACGAACCATCTCTTCCGCTTGAGCGGTGCCAGACGTGCGGCGAAGGCCTCGCGGCGATGCAAGTCCTGGATCTTGCCAAAGAACACGAGCCGGCCTGCCGTGTGGGCGTCGGCGAGCGCCGCCAGGAAGAGCCGTCGGAACAGTCGGGAAAGCACCCGCACCGGCAGAAGAAAGCCGGGCTTGCAGCGCACCCAGCGCGTCCCGTCGAGCGATATTCCACCGCCCGGCACGATCATATGCAGGTGTGGATGGTGGCACCCACGCCCACAATACCCTGAGCGCGGATCATGTTCAGGTCTTCTACCCCTTTCATCCGCTTCACGGTGCTACCCTGCAGATCCTTCGCAGACCGAAGCGCGAAGATGGGGCGGTCTGTGTCATGGACCCCGCCGGGAGGCGACTGAAGATTCCCATCTGGATGCTGTTGCCGGAGTGCGCCGAGATCAAGATCTCGCAACAACCGCACTTGGGTAAGAACGCCCTTCTGTCTCTCGCTTCATTGATCACCTCACAACTCGACTTCAAAGACCGCGTTCACGATAACCTTCTGCAAACGCGCATTAGCGGATGCGAGGAAGGTCGTCGTGGTGCAACTTCAACTTCTGGACCTGATGATCCCAAAGGAATGCGGCGCCGTGCCAATCGATGCAGCGACACGCGCCGCTCTGATCGATCTCATGGCCCGCGTTCTAGTCGCGGTCTTTCACGAGGAGGGGGGAAGAGCCAATGACAGAGGTCTTGTACAATCCCAAAATCAAACCGGAGCACCTGGCCCGCAAGGCGATTGTCTATCTCCGCCAGTCCAGCGAAAAACAAGTACGACAGAATAAGGAGAGTCAACTCCTCCAATATGCGGTGGCCGAACGGGTGCGTGCGCTGGGCTGGAAGCAAGTCGAAATCATCAATAGTGACCTGGGATCGAGCGCGGGCCTTGCCTCCGCCCAGCGGGAAGGCTTCGAGCGCGTCCTCAGCTTGGTGGCACTGGGAGAGGTCGGCATCGTCGGCAGCCGAGAGGTATCGCGGCTATCGCGCACGGACACAGACTGGTGTCGGCTGCTGGAGGTTTGTCAGATCTTTGGAACGCTTATCGCTGACGAGCAGCAGGTCTACGATTTGAGTTATCTCGACGATCAATTGGTGCTTGGCATCAAAGGAACGCTCAGCGTCGTCGAACTCAAGGTCATACGCCAACGATTGCTGGCGGGGCAGGAGTCGAAAGCGCGCCGCGGCGAACTGTTCAAGAGGCTCCCGATTGGGTATGCCCGAGACTCCGTGGGTAAGGTTGTGTTTCATCCCGACCGACGGGTCTGCGAAGCGGTTCAACTCGTGTTCGCCAAGTTTCAAGAACTGTGGAGCGTGCGTCAGACATTCCAATGGTTCCGTGATCACGACGTGGAGCTGCCGGTCAACCCCATTCAGGGAACAGGGCTGGTCTGGAAGATTCCCTCGCAGAGCCTGATTCGCGATATTTTGCGGAATCCCTTCTATGCCGGTGCTTATATTTGGGGACGGCGTCCGGTAACGACCCTACTGGTCGACGGCCGGCTTGAGAAACGCCAGAGCGCGATGCGCCCCGCCGAAGAGTGCCGGGTCTTCATCCGCGATCATCATGTCGGTTATATTGACTGGGCGACATATGAAGAGAACCGGCGAATGATGCGGCGTAATTCCGTGAACTCGGAGGGGAGCGAATCGATGGCGGCGATTCGCGCTGGCCAGGGTCTTCTCGTCGGGCTCCTCCGCTGCGGACATTGCGGACGCAAGCTGCATGTACGGTATTGGGGCGGTCGCGGCACCAATGCACGCTACCTTTGTAAGGGCGACTATGATAGTGGCGGGCAGTATTGCATCGGCTTTGGCGGCAGCTCGGTAGACCGCCGGGTAGGACAAGAACTATTAAAGGTGATTGCGCCTTTGGGGGTGGAAGCCAGTCTGCGAGCGCTGGAGGAGCTGAGCGCCGGCGGCGCCGCTCAACGTACCGCCCTGTCCCGCAAGCTCGAGCAACTGGTGTATGAGGCAAAGAAGGCCTTCGAGCAGTACGATGCGGTCGATGCCCGGAATCGACTTGCGGCCAGCGAGTTGGAGCGTCGGTGGAACGAAAAGCTGGAAGAAATCGAGGCAGTCAAGCGACAGCTTTCCACTCTCGATGCCCAGCGCTGCTCGTTATCGCCCGAAGAGGAAACCAGAATACGTTCGATGGGTGATCACTTTGCGGGAGTCTGGCAAAGTAACCACTATCCTGCGACACTCAAGAAGATGCTCTTCCGCACAGCCATCGAAGAGATCATCGTGCGCACTGACCAGAATAAAAAGACCCTTGAGTTGGTAATTCACTGGAAGGGAGGTGTGCATACGCAACTCGCGATCGAGCGGCCGCGCTCCGCAACGGAAACCGCCACGCCTATAGAGGCGCTGGAGATTATTCGTCGTATGGCTGTTCGCTACGGCGACGACCAGATTGCCTCTGTGTTGAACCGCCGCGGCTATTCCACGGGCAAAGGGATGCGATGGAATCAGACTCGGGTGGCGACGGCCAGGCGCAACCATTCCATTGCCGGTCAAAAGCGAGCCGTGCCTGACCCGGAGAGAGTTAGTTTGAGCCAGGCTGCGCGAATATGTGGCGTCAGTCATCGCACGATCGAACGGCTGGTGGAGGCCGGTCTGTTAAGGTGCGAACAAGTAACGCCTCGGGCACCTTGGGAAATTCGCCGCACCGGTTTGGATGCCGAACCCATTCGCAGGATCATTGACCGCCTCCACCGCACTGGCAAGCTAACTTTGCAGTGGGGTTGCACGGAGGACCAGCTTGCGTTGTTCACTGAAAATCAAGGAGATGATAATGCCAGGCATCATGAGTGAGGGTTCTGGGTCATTGTCGAGCCCCAGCTGTGGAGTACGGCGGTGGCGCCGATGCGAGCGCCGAGGTGCTTGGGATCGGCGGCGATCGTGAGCAGTGTTTCGGCCGCCGTGCGGAACAGCAGGTCGTAGACCACCGCCTTGTTCTGGTAGGCGATCGGGGCGATCTCAGCGGGCAGGGTGAAGACGACGTGGAAATAGCCGACCGGCAGCAGATCGGCCTCGCGGGCAGCAAGCCAATCCTTCGCCGCCGCACCCTGACACTTTGGGCAATGGCGGTTGCGACACGAGTTGTAGGCGATGCGACTGTGGCCGCAATCCTCGCAACGCTCGACATGCCCGCCAAGCGCGGCCGAGCGGCACTGTTCGATCGCCGACATCACCTGGAGCTGACCCAGGCTCACATGCCCGGCATTGGCTCGGCGCCAGTCGGCGCCATGGCGATGAAAGACGTCGGCGACCTCCAGCCTCGGGCGGCGCACGACCGCCCGGCTACGTGCCGGGTCGCGGTCTCCCGTCGATCAATGGTG
>DATKFH010000026.1:0-3971 GCA_035511455.1 Candidatus Sulfotelmatobacter sp.
GAGGCGGCGAGAGGGTTCCGCTTTCCGCGCTGACGAAGTTTGAGTCCCGTTCCGGCCCTGAGTTCACCATGCGCTACAACGAGTATCGGTCCGCGCAAATCAACGGCAGCGCCGCCCCGGGCTATAGCTCGGACCAGGCAACGGCGGCCCTGGAAGAAGTCTTTCGGCAGACCATGCCGAGCGAAATGGGATTTGACTATATGGGCATGTCTTACCAAGAGCAGAAAGCGCGAGAAGGAGTGCCGGCTTCGGTCATTTTCGGTTTCTCTCTGTTGTTCGTGTTTCTAGTCCTGGCAGCGCTCTACGAGAGCTGGTCGTTGCCGTTCAGCGTGCTACTGGGCACGTCGGGAGCGGTATTCGGGGCTTTTGTAGTCTTGTGGCTTCGCCGGACCGTGCTCAGCGCTTTCTATCCCGCTTATATGGTGCAAATCGAGACCGATGTCTACTCGCAAATCGGTTTGGTGATGCTGATCGGTCTGGCCGCCAAAAACGCGATTCTGATTGTCGAGTTCGCTAAGGAACGGTATGAAAAGGGGAAACCTCTGGTGGATGCGGTGCTCGAAGGAGCACGCCTTCGCCTTCGTCCCGTCCTGATGACCTCGTTTGCGTTCATTCTCGGTTGCGTGCCGCTATGGATGGCGTCCGGTGCCGGTTCGGTGGCACGCCAGATCATGGGAACGGCCGTCATCGGCGGCATGCTGGCAGCCAGTTCGGTTGACATCCTCCTCGTTCCAGCAATCTTTTATCTGGTGGAGACGTGGTCAGGCGCTGGCAAGGAGCGCGCTGCCTCCGAAGGGTCGGCAACGCCCGCACCAGCACCAGGCGACTGATCTCGACCACCGACTTATGGACGAGCGGAACGCACAGTGGAGCGATTCATAATGAAGTTCGGCCGAATCATTTCCGTTATCTTGGCATCGAGTTTCATCGGTGGCTGTATGGTGGGTCCGAAGTACCATAAGCCCGTCGTGCAAACTCCTGCGGTGTACCGCGAGTTGAAAGAAAGCCCGCAAGCCCAAGCAGCTTCCTTCGCGGACCTTCCCTGGTGGCAAGTCTTCCAGGACCCACAGCTGCAAGAGTTGATCCGCACCGCCTTGAAACAGAATTACGACATGCAGCTCGCCACGGAACGCATCAAAGCCGAGCGTGCGCAACTGGCTATCACGCGCTCATATCTCTTCCCGCAAGTACAAGGCGACGGTAACTTCACGGGTGGCAAAGAACAAACTTTTCAGTCGAAATCAAACTTCCTGGCGCTCACGGCGGATGCCGCCTTCCAGTTGGACTTGTTCGGCAAGCTGCGCAGAGAGACTGAGGCGGCGCGTGCCCAACTCCTAGCCACTGAGGATGCGCAGCGTACGGTGATGCTCACACTCGTCAGCGATGTGGCGAGTGACTACTTCACACTCCTAGAGCTTGATCTTGAACTCCAAATCACGCAAGACACAGTGAAGACACAAGAAGATTCGGTCAAATTGACTTCAGTGAGACTCGACCACGGTGTTGCCACCAGGCTGGATGTGCTTCAGGCTCAGCAAGTGCTCGACACCGCAAATGCGCAGATCCCGGATATCCAGAGGCAGATTGGCCAGGAGGAAGATGCAATCAGCATTCTCATTGGCGATTATCCGCAAGGCGTGCCACGTGGGCGCCCGCTGGCAGAGCAAGCGCTTCCTCCTGACGTGCCGCCCGGATTGCCTTCCTCGCTCCTTGAGCGGCGGCCCGACATTCGCGAAGCTGAGCAAATGCTTATTGCCGCGAATGCCGAAATTGGTGTTGCCAAGGCTCAGTTCTTTCCACAAATTTCGCTGACCGGATCGGGTGGTGGCGCATTTGGGCGCAGCAGTCTTTTTGCCGGCATGATGAGTTCGCAAACGAGCATCTGGTCATACGGCGTTCAAGTAAGTCAGCCGATTTTCACGGGGGGTGCACTTCGGGGAAACCTGCATCTGGCCGAATCGCAGCACCAGCAGGCTTTGATCGCTTACAAACAGGCCATTCAGTACGCCTTCCGAGATGTGTCCGATGCCCTAATCGGATATCAGAAATCTCATGAGGTGCGAGTCCGCCAGGAGCAGGCCGTTAGCGATTTGGTGGACTCAGTCCAGCTCTCCATCGCGCGCTACCAAGGCGGCACCACCACTTATCTGGAAGTGCTGGACGGCCAAAGGTCGCTTTTCGCAGCGGAGCTCACTTTAGCGGAGGCGCGGGGCAACGAGTATCAGAGTCTCGTTCAACTCTACCGCGCGCTTGGCGGCGGGTGGCAAACATAACCGCCCTTACAAGAAGGATGTCGATTTTGATCCGGTGACATTCGATCCTTCTCACTCGGCGTGCCATCGAAATTGAGCACTCTCGTCAACGAAACTTTAGCGTTCCGAAGCGACCCTCTATCGAGCGGAGCCGCAAGTATGGGCAAGAAGAGGATCGATTTCGATGGCTGAGGGAAGTCATGCGCGGACTCGACGATCTCGTTCGCCGGGGAAAGATTCTCTACGTCGGCATCTCGGAGTGGAAAGAACTGTACTCGCAAGCATTCATGGAATCCGACAGAGCGAAAGTCGCGCTGCTACTTCTCGCCGCAGAGCTGGCAATAACCGAACGCTCCCGACAACTTCTAAACTCCCCCGAACATCACGAAGAACTTACCGAGTTGGCCGTCGCGAAGGCGGCCGATTTCGCAAACTGAGTTGGCCTCCGGTTGCACCAAGTTAACTTTCACGTCGGGACGGCTGTAGGTCATCCCTTGCAGTCCACTCGGTGGCGAGATTAGTCTCACGCTTCCCATGCCCGTCATAGTGGTGCGAAGGATGAAATATACAGA
Organism: Candidatus Sulfotelmatobacter sp.; assembly: GCA_035511455.1. GTDB lineage: Bacteria > Acidobacteriota > Terriglobia > Terriglobales > Acidobacteriaceae > Sulfotelmatobacter. The sequence continues at coordinate 2,825 of DATKFH010000026.1, forward strand.
GAAACATGGATTCATAGGTCTTTCGCTCGCATTTAGATTCGTTCCGATGCCTTCGGTGGGACGTTGCGTTGCCAATTTTCGAATGGATCGATAGCGGCTTCGAGGATGTGATACGGATCGCTCTGTTAATAGCGAGTCTCCTTCAGCCAACTGCCCTGTCAGCCCAATCCTGAAGGTCCGTTACCGTGAAGGGTTGCTCGCGGCTTCCTCGTGCTGCGGACGTCAGATGGCAAGCCTGCCGCCGATGGCGACTCGACACAGCTAAACTTACTGACGGCTCGCTTGACGACTACATTTTCGCAGCGCGGCAACTTCCGTCTGCTAAAGGACCATGTTGTCCAGAAAGGCCCACAAGCCCCCAATGGAAAATAGCTCAAATTACGGAAACGAGGCAAACGTACACGAAAATTAGGCATGGTCTAGGTTTGCGCTCGCCGCAGACTCTAACTTTCAGAATGGCAACGAGTCGCACGCGTGTGAGAAGTTGAGGGCGAATGTGCGATTCTACGAGGTACGGGATGGATCGTCGATCTTCAACCGAATCGTTAATCAGAAGGCCTCTATGACTACCCGGAATGTTACGCGTAGAGAAATATTGAAAATTAGCGCGGCGACGGCTGCCGCAGAGATTGCTGCGGCGCTCTTGCCGGGTTGCGGAAGTGGCGGTGGTAATGACGGCGGTGGAAATACTCCTACACCGGCATGCGCGAAATTAACCGACATTGAGCACGTAGTGATCCTCATTCAAGAGAACCGGTCGTTCGATCACTATTTCGGCAGCTACCGCGGCGTGCGGGGATTTTCGGATAAAAGTCCCGCCTTTGCACAACCAGATCCGGCTAACACCGGAAATCCACCCCCGGGAATCTTGCAGCCGTTTCATTTGGACACGAGCGCTACAAATGCGGCATGTACTCACGACATCACACATGATTGGGTGCCACAGCACCAGAGTTGGAACAATGGAGCGATGAACGGCTTTGTTACGTCGCGGCTGGCCGCGCCCAATGACGCCATATTGACCATGGGCTATTACAATCGGCTGGATATTCCTTATTACTATGCGATAGCCGATGGGTTCACGATCTGCGACAACTATTTCTGCTCCGTGATAGGGCCCACCGATCCGAACCGCCTGTACACCATG
>DATKFH010000027.1:0-38934 GCA_035511455.1 Candidatus Sulfotelmatobacter sp.
GCTGATCACTGTTCTTTTTGCTCTGGCGACATTTTGCTATGCCGCGTTCTCGACGATTGCCAACGTGTTGCCTTCCGACCTCTACCGGAGCGACTCCGTGGCCTCGGTCAGTGGACTTAGCGGCATGAGCGCGGGCATCGGGACCATCATTGCATTCAAATTAGTGGGTTACTTCTCCGATGCGAACCAATCGTTGGCCACACACTCCTTCGACACGATCATTATCGTGGCGGGACTTGTGCCGTTCATCGGAATGATTCTCGTGCTGTTTCTCGTTCGCAACACGCGGGCAACGAAACTGGGGTTAGTGCGCCCGATATAGACGAAGATGAAGTCGTAGGCCGCTAGTGAATGTATGCCGCGCCCGGCAGCAGATACTGAATGGGCCACTGTTCGCGCCTCTGGACTACAAGATCTGACCACTTCATGATCGGCGCGCCGGGGTACGGAATTTGTTTGACCGCGGGAAGGGTTCCTGCAATTGCATTGGCCAGCATGAATCCTTCCTCATCACTGGCCACGGAAAAGTGTCCGGCATGCAGTTTTAAACGCGAGAAACGGAGCGCGATCTCAGCGTCTTCGATCATCTGCAAGAAATAGGGTCTGCCCGTTAAGAGCGAATTGTAAACGTAATCCGCTAGCACGCTGGAGAGCGGATTGACGTAGGCGCGGTCGAAATCCAGCTGAGCAAAAGAGGGATCGTCTTCGGAAACCGCCTTGTAGGGCATTCGCGTCTCGCCAAGCCCGCGAAAATCGAAAGTGACGATATCGAAGCCGGCATCCAGGTACTTCCTGATCTCGGGCCAGTCGTCTACGCTCGCCTTGCCGTTCTTGCTGAACCACAGCAACCAGCGGCGACCCTGGTTCGCTGTCCTGTGGATGTGCAACAGGGGCATAACAAGGCTACGGCTGTGACGCAGAACGTAGCGATCGATGGAGGTGTCTTCGAATATCGAAGCTCCTGCACTCTCCCACGCAATCTCGCTCTCGGCCGGAGCTATGGCGCTATATTGGCTGATGTTCCAGGTTGCGATGCCAGGATATTTGCTGCCCAGATAAAGTTGCCGGATAGATTCAACCGCTCTTGTTTGGTGCTCTGTGTAGTAGTCCCGGATCAGATCCATTAGCGACCTTGCATCTTCGAAGTCCAGCATCACCTGGCCAGTGCGCGTGCACAGCAGGGTTTTCTCATCCAAATCTTTGGCCGAAGCGAGCGCGCGTCTCTCCGGCAACTGATTGAAATGATCCAGAAATTCAAACGCTGCCTTCTGATTTTCATCGGAGTACTGATGACCGTGATAACCCTCCGCCATCGCGATGCGATCCGCATGACCAAAACGACTATATAACCTTGACACTTCCTGGAAAGTCTTGTGCGTGCCTTCAATGGGAAAGAAATCGAGCGTCGCTGCGGCAACGAAGACCGGGCGCGGGTACACCAGCAGCAAGAGTCCGGCATGGTCGACGCCGTTCGATATCATGCCGTACAAGTCCTGCTCAGGATCGCTGTCCGGGTCCTTAAAAATCCGATTGTGAATTCGCATGGGCAATGAGGTGATGTAGCAGGAGACGGCGGCTGCCCTGATCCGCGGTTCGAGCGCCGCGATGTGCATCGCTTGAAAGCCGCCTCCGCTGGTGCCTGAAATATTGATGCGTTCGGGGTCGACTTCTGGACGCGTAAGCAGGTAATCGAAGGCGCGTAGGCCATCCCAGATTTCCCAACGTGCCAGGCTTGTGGCAGCGAGATAGGCCAGATTGCCGACCACTGCGTGTTCCGCGCAGATCCGGTTGTAGCGGCTCTTGCCTGCCTTCGCATCCCAGAACTGGCTGCGCTCCCCCTGACCCACGGGATCCCAGCTGATGACCACATAGCCGCGCTGCACCAGTCGCTGGCAAAGCGCCTGATAGTGTGCCTTCCCGTTCTCCGCGTGGCCGGCCGGGACTAGGACGGCAGGGTGCTTCGAATGCTCACCGCCGTTGGGGTCGTCAGGCACGTAAAGAAGGGCCGTCACGTATACGCCCGGGAGGCTTTCGAAGATCAGCTTTTCAATGTGAAAGCCGTCCATCGCAATGCGTCCGGTGACGTGGGGGTGTAGCGGAGTTCTTGGCGTGGGCAGTCCTCCGAGCATGGTCAGAAGCTTTTGATGTATTTCCTTCTGCACGCGCAGTAGATCCTGCTCGCTGCCAATCCGGTCCCAGGCCCTCATCCTCTCTCCGTCTTCGCGCCAAGCCAATTCAGTTTGATACTGAAGATAGGGCGTGATCTGCGGGCCACTCGGAGCCAATGGCAATACCGAGAACGCCTCCGGCGGCGGAGTGGATCCACCTAATGAGCTTACGGCTGTCCAGACGACCACCATGAAGTAAAGAAATGTTCTGCTTTGTCGCCTTGGTAGGCTTCGAAGAAACGTTCTGGTGCCGGGTCTCACAGGACGTTTTCGTGAAGGTGAACAGAAGACAGCAACGTATGGCCAGATGAAACGTGGCGCACGCTTTCCCGACGAATCAGTTCGGTCGGCATCACGAGTTGCTGGGGTGGCAGGTCTGGTTCATGAATCCGCCGCAGCGCAAATTCGGCTAGATGGCCGCCGAGCTCTTTCGGAAATTCGCGCACCGTTGTTAGCCCGGGATGCAGCACTTCGCCGATGGTGTCATTGAAGCCAGAAACACTGATGTCATCGGGAATTCGGATTCCAGACTCCTGCAACGCCTGGTACACGCCAGAAGCGGCCTGATCCGTGCCCGCAAAAAGCGCGGTGGGCCTTTCTCCGCTGGCCAGTAGGGCTTTCACTGCCAGGTATCCGAGTTCGCGATCCTCGGACCTGATCTCGCTGAAACGGGGTTCAAGGTCGGCCTCCTTCATAGCCTGGCGGTAGCCCGCGGCACAGCGCGCGAACCAGGGAAGACGCTGATTGCCGATATACCAGATGTTTCGGTGTCCTTGGGCGATAAGATAGCGGGTGATCTCCGTGGAACCCCTCACGTCGTCCGTGAAAACGCAGTCGTACAGTTCCGGTCGCCAGTCGCCAACAATGTTGTTTCCGACGAGAGAGAACGGAATCTTCTTCTCCGAAAGCGCCGCGAGAATACTGACAGAGTGTGTGCCTGTGAGAATGACGCCACTCGGTCGATTGGATCGCATCAGCGCCTCGGGAAGACGCAGGCTTCCGAAGGGGGCGTTAAGGTCACACCGAAAACTGATGAAGTGCAAATCCCAGTCATGCTGGGCGCAGTACACCTCCGCCCCCAGCAGCACTTTCGACTGGAACTCGTTAACTGTGTCGCGGTTGCCGAGTATGAACGTGATCGTGCGATTTCTTTTCCCTGCCGCCAGAGTTACACCCAGTTTTCGAGCAGCGGACAGGACGGTTGCCTGAACGGAGGGCGCGACATGGGAACTTCCGCTGGCGATGCGCGAAACCGTCGTCAAGCTGACCTTCGCGAGCCGGGCCACCTCGCCGTAACGCAGCGTTTCCTTCGAGTCGGAGGTCGAGTCTGGACTCACTTCCAAACTACGAACTGCGCCGCCGTGAGATCTAACCGCCATGCCCTGTGAGCACAGGGCATCCAAGTCCCCCCGCGCCGTGACCGACGAGACGGCAAACCGCTCGACCAGCTCCCGTACGGTGATCTGCCCTTTTTGTTCGATCAGATCGAGGATCTTACGGCGGCGTTGCTCTGCCAGGAGACGGGAGTCTCTTCCAGTCGTCATTAAAGTAGGATCCCTCGCAGAAGCAGTACTTTCCTCTGGGATTGCATTCCCGTATTTTATACACTCCATTCATGGAAAATAAAAGAAAGCGACAAAGAATGCCGGATTTTCTGGCCTAAACCCAGCCACTGGAGCGGGTCGGAGTGCCGCCGCGTGGCTTTGCTGCCTGCGGCTGAATATCCATGGATCAACTCTTGCTTGCGACTGCTTGTGTTTACTTGCGTCACCGTGTAAAAAGGGCATCACCCTGCGCCTGAACTGCACAAGGGCACCACTCTAGGTTCTCAAGGAGCGATTCAAGAATGAAGCGGCGCGACTTCATGGCAGGCGTGGCGGCCTCAATTCTTCTGGCGGTGACGAAGGGCAACACTCAAGTCCAGGCCCAGCGCCCTCGGCTGCTGATCGCCAATACCGATGCCTTTACGGGGTTAGCTCTGCTAAGAACTAGGTGCGCGAGTGGAATGCGCCCGTCCGAAGATATGGAGGGATGGGCTCTTTCGTGGCAACTCACCCGGCAAGAGAGTTTTGCGGAGAAGGCCTTGGCCGTGATGCGCACCGGCCACATCACCAAGGGGGTGAAGCCTTCGCGGTCTTGGGTTGACTACGCCCGCTGGTCGCTGGCATTCGATTGGCTTTCTGGATATCCCGGCTTCGAGCCTGCCTTACAGAATCGGATTGCGGATGAGTTGATGGAGGGGGCCTCGGCGATGCTTGCGAGCCCTGACTTCGCCGATCCCGGCAACTACTCGTACCACAATTATGCCGTGCGCTATCTCTCATTACCTGCGTTCGTCTCCGCCGCACTCGATGGCTTCGCAGGCTGCAACGATCGTTGCATTGCCTGGCGTGCACAGGCGGCAAAGTGCCTGGCCAATGTTCTCGAAACCACAAATGTGGTATCTCCCGAGGGCAGCTATCACGAGTCCATGGACTACATGCGGATCACATGGGCCAGCCTGACCTTGCTGGCTGAATTACAGCGCACGACGACAGGTGTAGATCCCGCGCGCCAGTACTCCGTGTTTCGCAGTATGGGAAACACCTACTTGTACAAACTGCTCCCGGATGGCACGCCCTCGCGCGAAGGTGATAACGAATATCCAATTCTGGACTTGCGCGACACTTCCGTTCTCGGTTACGCCGTCAATCGCTTTAAGGATCCGTACAGCGCTTGGCTCCTGCGCAAGAGTGGCTTCTTCCCAAAACAATGGACCCTTCCGGTTCTTGAATTCCTTTGGGATGACCCTGAAGTCGCGCCGCGCGATCCATCGCTCGCCCGCGAGAATGAGTTGGCGCGGCAGCATTATTTCTCAGGCGTAGGACATCTGGTCATGCGCGGTGGATGGAAGCCGGACTCGACCTGGATTGAATTCGACTGCGGGCCTTACCTGGCCAAACATCAGCATCTCGACCAAAACCAGATCACGATCTATCACAGCGGCTATTTGGCAATTGACAGTGGGGCTGACTACACCGACAGCGAGAGCCCTCACTATCTCAACTATTACCGGCGCACAGTCGCTCACAATTCCATACTGGTTTACGATCCGTCGGAAAAGTTTTTTTGGTCACAGAATCTTCTGCCCGCGGCCAACGACGGCGGGCAGCGCATGGATTCTTCCCGCTTCTGGAACACGATCCGCAGCGCTGAAGATTTCCAGAATACTCGCGATCTGTGGAATCTTGGCTCGATGCGCGTCGTGGATCATGTGCCCGGCCAATACCACTACGCGTTGGGTGATGCCAGCAACGCATATTCGCGCGAAAAGCTGGAGAAATTCACCCGCGAAGTTCTCTACGTACCTGTGCAGGACCTGCTCTTCGTATTCGATCGGGTCGTCAGCACGCACCCATCTTTCAAAAAGGCGTGGCTGCTGCATGGGGTCAACGAGCCGAGCGTAGACCAAGACGCCGGGCAGGGAGCACCGGGAGCGAAAGAATTCAAGAAGGCTTCGACTTTCCGCTTCCGGGAGGGCTCGGGAGAGTTGCTGGTGCATTCTCTACTGCCTCGTGAGCGGGTCATCACACGCCGCGGTGGTCCAGGTCAAGATTTCTACACTCCAGGCGATGACCACGGCGGCGGTTGGGGAACCGGCGAAAATTGGCCGCTGGACCCGCAGGAGGGCGGACCGTTGCCGCAAGACCCGAAGCTCCAGCACATGTGGAAGACTTTTTGGGGGGACGACTTCTCCAAAATTCCCCCTTCGAACCGGAAAAACGTAGTGCCGGGGGCATGGCGCATCGAAGTGTCGCCGTCGATCCCCGCCGCGGAGGATTTCTTTCTTCACGTTTTCGAGATCGGCGATACCGGCGCCACTGGCAAGACGCGCAACGAGCTGATCGACGGAGTTAATTTTCTGGGCGCCGCCTCCGAGGCCGGCCCCTTCGTGTTGTTCCGTACTTCCGATACTGGTTCTCAGGGAGGGGAAGTGTCGTTGCCGGATCTGGCGTGCGATTCGCTTATCGTGTCCGGCCTGCTGCCGGATACGGTCTACGAGCTTCGTCTCACCGGCCCAAATGTTTCGTCGTCGCCCGCTGCTGTATTGCCGGGCGTTCTAGCCGACATGCTCCGCTTGCGCACCAACAGTAAGGGCTTGCTGCGACTGGAGAAGACGAATCTCGGGAATCTGCGTCTTCGGATTGCACGAGTTTGAGATTTGGGCCCGCCTGAATTGGAACCAGGATTACATACAGGATTCGTGGTGACACTTCTCCAGACATTGGCTTGGGTCTTCAACAATGGCTTTCCAATTCTCCGCGGTCGCGGGCCAATTAACACCGAGCCTGAAACAAAACTTCTTCAAAAGGACATCCTCTTCTTGATCTGAAGGACAAGACTGCTGTTGTAATCGGAGGAACCAGCGGCATTGGGTTGGCCCTCAGCCGAGGGCTGGCGTGCGGGGTTCGACAGAAACGAGAACCAGCGATCCGAGGTCGTAGCATCTTGGGCCTAGCCCTCTTCGTCTGGTGGTCCTCCAGTTCCTGCCAGATCCCTGTGGCTTGATCTTCTCGACATTGAAGTTTGCCGCGCGCTCTCGCATCGTCTTAAGCACCTCTTCGAGTGGAAGTGGTTCGCCCTTGATCCAACGCAGCGGGTTGATGCGCGCCACCACGAACGACCGCAAGTACGGGCTGACGAGACCACGTTCTTTCAGCTTCTTTACCGCTGCCGCAACTTTCTCCTCCTCCTCGAGATTGAGCACCATCGTAGCCCGTTTCTCGTGATCCTTGACGGCGGCGCGCAGCGGTTCATCGGTAAAGGTTTCGAGTCGCCGGAGAATCGGATGGTAAGCGCCACCGCCGAAGCGCGGGAAGCGTTCATAGCACACACCGAGAATGACTAGGGCAGGTTTGTCGAGGTAGAACGCGAACTGCGACTCGGGGCGCGTGGCATCTTCGTCCACCAGACCACGGTAGATGCGGATGACCTCCAGCGAGCGTTCCTTGAGGTTGTGAGCCTTCTCGGTATTCAGTGCGAGGATTTGCCAGGCTACCTCGCGGTCAGCTACGACAAGCGCAGTGATTGATTTCGCCCCCAGGCGGCGCATGGCTTCGAGGCGGTGCCGGCCATTCGGAGTCCAGAACCCTCCCTTTGGTGCGACCACGGCGATGATCGGGTCCAGAAAACGCCCGGTTTTGTTGATGACATCCGCCAGCCGTTTGTGATGAGCATCGGAGAGATCTCGTTGGAAAGGAGTGGGCTCGACGGCATCGATCGGCAAAATCGAAAGCAAGACAGGGTGCCCGCCGAGCAGCTCCTTGTACGATCCAACAACGCAGCCGCCGGCTTTCGCGATTGCTTCCACAGCCCCGGCCGCAGCTCCTGTCGGCTGCTCGAGTCGGTATTCCGCTGGGCCGAGGCCCTTCGTCCCGGGCTTGGCTTTACCTGGACGCCTCCGGGCTGGTGCACGCTTGACCATGGCAGAGACTCTATTCTAGTTCCGGATGGACTGTCTTTAGTCGCAGATCACGGTCACAATGATTCGTGTTGGAAATATGCGCTTGTGTCGTTGCCGTCCCGATAATTGTTAGCATCGGATCTTACCGGATGCTTGTCATTCTCATGGTTTCCCTAAAATCACGGCGGACCTGCTCTTCGCGTTTCGGGACCCGGTTGAGGTCCTGAAGGATCTTCGGCAAGCCCACCTTCGCCGTGACATCCGTCAATTCACTTTTCTGCCAGGTCTCCACCTGCCTTCGCATCGGTTCAGTTGCGCTGCATCCGATCGACCCCGACTGAAATGCAATCGATGAGCGAAAACGACTTGGAGTGTTTTGCCAGCACCGGAGTGGACGTCTGAGACAATGTTGTCAAGCTCTTGGGCTCTCGGGCGCTCTCGGGCGCAGTGTCGGGTTTCATCGCCCCGTGACCTGACACTGTAAATGCGAGTGCGAAAGGAGAATTAGCTGCAGGGTGTCTCCCATGAGAGGAAGCCAGTTGTTTGGGAGTAGAATGACCGCCAGCAACGGGAGGGGGTATGTGGGATCAAGGGCAAATCTCAAAGCCTGCACTGAGGTTCTCCACACACGTCGGCTGCCGCAACGGCAGCAACGGTTCTGTCGACTATCGGAGTCTCGCCAGAACGCTTTGTATTCTTGGTTGCGTGGTCTTCACGCTCCTATCGTCGGGGGGATGTGGAAACAAAAACGTCTCGGCAGCAGCCGCTCCTCCTGCGAACGTCCAGATCGTCGAGGTCGTCCAACGAGACGTCCCGATCTACCACGAATGGATTGCAACGCTTGATGGATATGTAAACGCACAAATCCAGCCGCAGGTCTCGGGATACCTCATTCAACAGAATTACCGGGAAGGGGCGGTGGTTCGCAGGAATGATGTGCTGTTCAAAATCGATCCCCGACCTTTTCAAGCGGTGCTTGATCAGGCAAAGGCACAGATTGCGCAAGCGGAGGCCCAGCAGGGAAAGACGCAGTTGGACGTGCAACGCGATACTCCTCTGGCAAAAGAGAAAGCAATCGCGCAGAGCCAGCTCGATAATGACATACAGGCAAACTTAGCCGCCAAAGCGGCGGTTCAGGCTGACCAGGCGAGTATCGAACAGGCGCAACTCAATCTGGAGTTTACGAACGTCCGCTCGCTTATCGATGGCGTTGCCGGTATCGCGACCGGGCAAGTTGGGAATCTGGTTGGCCCGCAGGCTGTTCTCACGACCGTCTCCCAGCTCGATCCGATCAAAGCCTATTTTGTGGTGAGCGAGCAGCAATACCTCGCGTTCGTTCAGCGCAATCCGACGGTGGCAGCACGGGAGAAAACTGAAAGACAGCTCGTATTGGAGCTTGTTTTAGCTGACGGATCGACATATCCCAGAAAAGGAAAATTCTTTGCTGCCGACCGTCAAGTTGATGTGCAGACGGGAGCCATTCGTCTGGCCGGATTGTTTCCTAATCCCGATAACGTTCTCCGGCCTGGTCAGTATGGCCGTGTGCGCTTTGTCAGCTACATCAAGCCAGCGGCGCTATTGGTACCGCAGAAGGCAATCACGGAGCTTCAGGGCATGTATCAGGTCGCGGTGGTCGGAAGCGACGATAAAGTCAGCGTGCGCACGGTCAAAGTGGGAGAGCGCAGCGGACCTATGTGGATTATTGACGAGGGCGTGAAGCCAGGCGAGCGAGTTGTCGTGGAAGGTGTGCAAAAGGTCAGGGATGGCATGACCGTCAAGATCGCGGCCCCTACGGTGGCGGGCAATTGAGCCATGTCCAAGTTCTTCATCAATCGTCCTATCGTTGCGATGGTGATTGCGATTGTCACGGTGATCGTCGGTGCCGTGACGATCGCCGGTCTGCCCATCGCCCAGTTTCCCAACATCGCGCCTCCGGAAATTCAGGTGCTTGCCACCTACGTCGGGGCGGATGCTCAAACTCTCGAGCAATCAGTGGCCACTCCCATCGAACAACAAATGAGCGGAGTGGACAACATGAACTACATGTACTCGATAAATGCGACCGGGAACTCGCAGACCACTCTGGTGGTGGATTTCGACGTCAAGACCGATCCCAATAACGATCTGATTCTCGCCCAGTCCAGAGAGACGCAAGCCGCATCCCAGCTGCCCACCGACGTTACCAACTACGGAATCACGGTAAGAAAGTCCGTCACCGCCCCGCTCATGCTGATCGCGGTGTACTCGCCACACGGCAGCTACGATGCAAAATTCCTTGCCAACTACGCATATATCAATCTCGTTGATTCCATCACCCGGTCGCCGGGAATCGGCCAAGTGAATGTATTTGGCGCGGGCCAGTACGCGATGCGGCTCTGGGTTAAGCCGGATCAGCTCGCCAAACTGGCCATCACCGTCCCGGAAATCGTGGCCGCAGTCCAAACGCAGAACACAGTGAACCCCGCGGGAAAAGTGGGAGGTGAGCCGATCCCTTCCGGACAACAGTTCGCCTATGCCGTTCGCGCTCAAGGACGATTGGTTTCGCCAGAAGAGTTCGGAGAGATCGTGATTCGCGAGTCGCCGGAGGGCGGCGTCGTGCGGGTGAAAGATGTCGCCCGCATCGAACTGGGAGCACAAGACTACTCCATAGCTGGACGCCTAAACGGCAAGCCGAGCGCCGTGGTTGCCGTCTATCAACTTCCTGGGTCCAATGCGGTTGATGCTGCAAACGGTGTGAAGAAACTGATGGCAGAACTGAAGAGTCGTTTTCCGGGAGATATGGACTATACGGTTGCGCTCGACACTACTCGCTCCGTCGTTCAAGGAATACGGGAGATCATCCTTACGCTGCTGATTGCCATCGCCTTGGTAATTCTCGTCGTCTATCTCTTCCTTCAAGGATGGCGAGCCACCCTGATCCCCCTCCTCGCGGTACCGGTCTCCCTGGTCGGCGCGTTCATCTTTTTCCCGCTGTTTGGTTTTTCGGTCAATACCCTCTCTCTTTTTGGTCTGGTTTTGGCGATCGGCCTGGTTGTGGACGATGCCATCGTTGTGGTGGAGGCCGTGGAACGCCACATCGAAGAAGGCATGGCCCCGAAGGACGCGGCGTTGAAAGCGATGGAAGAGATCTCCGGGCCCGTCGTTGGAATTGCGCTCGTGCTTTCGGCAGTATTTGTGCCGACCGCATTCATCCCGGGAATTACCGGCAGGTTATATCAGCAGTTTGCCATAACCATCGCCGTTTCGGTGCTACTCTCCGCGTTCAACGCTCTCAGTCTGAGCCCGGCTCTCGCTGCCCTGCTGCTACGCCCAAGAGAAAAGCGAGGCGGCCTGTTGCGAAGGTTTTTTGACGGATTCAATCGCACATTCGAACGGGCCACCAACGGCTATGTCAGAATTTGTGGAGCCCTCATTCGCAAGACTGCGTTGACGCTCATCGTACTTGCGCTGTTTGGAGCGGGAGCTGCATTCTTCAGCAACAAAGTCCCATCGAGCTTTCTTCCAGACGAAGATCAGGGATACCTGTACGTCAATTTGCAGCTTCCCAGCGCCGCTTCTCTCGAGCGCACAGACCACGTGGCGCAAAGGATTGAAAGTATTCTGGCCCACACACCGGGAGTGCAATCCACGACCAGTGTCGTCGGCTTCAGTCTGCTCAGTTTCACGCGTACCAGTTACAACGCATTTTTCTTTGTCACGCTCAAGCCCTGGGAGGAACGCGAGACCAGGGCGGAGCAGTTCCAGGTCATCAAAGCGAGCTTGAATCGTGAACTCAGCCAACTTCCGGAAGGCATTGCTTTCGACTTTTCGCCTCCTGCTATTCCGGGTGTTGGCACTTCGGGCGGATTCACTTTTGTTCTTGAGGACCGTGCCGGCAAGGATGTGGAATTTCTGACTTCAAACCTGAACACGTTCCTCGCAGCGGCCCGCAAGCGTCCGGAGATAGCCAGCGTGAGCACTACGTTTCTCGGTAGCGTCCCGCAGCAATTCATCGATGTGGACCGCGACAAAGTGATCAAACAGGGAGTGGCCATCGCCGACGTGTACCAGACCATTCAGGCTTTTATGGGGGGGTTGTTCATAAACTACTTCAATCGTTTTGGCCGGCAGTGGCAGGTCTACATCGAGGCCGAGGGCGAATATCGCGCCAACGCGGAAAATGTGGGCCAGTTCTACGTAAAGAATCGCGGTGGAACCATGGTGCCGCTGTCGGCGCTCACCAGATTTGAACCGCGCCCCGGTCCAGAATTCACGATGCGCTATAACCTCTTTCGCTGTGCGCAAATCAACGGCAGTGCCGCGCCGGGATACAGTTCAAATCAGGCGATGGCTGCCCTCGAGCAAGTATTTGCCCAGACAATGCCGTCAGAAATGGGCTACGACTACCTGGGCATATCATTTCAGGAAAAGAAGGCCCAGGAGGGAGTGCCGCCGTCCGCGATTTTCGGATTATCACTGTTGTTCGTTTTCTTGATTCTCGCGGCGTTATACGAGAGTTGGACTCTGCCCTTCAGTGTATTGCTAAGCACGCCAGTCGCGGTGTTTGGAGCTTTCGCAGTTTTGTGGATTCGACGCTCGCTGATCGGTGCATTCTATCCACCTTTCATGGTGCAGATCGAGACCGACGTCTACTCTCAAATTGGGCTGGTTATGCTGATCGGTCTGGCCGCTAAGAATGCCATCCTGATTGTGGAATTCGCAAAGGACGAAAACGAACAAGGCAAGTCTCTCGTTGATGCCGCCCTGTCGGGAGCTAGGCTTCGGCTCCGGCCGATATTGATGACCTCCTTCGCATTCATCTTCGGTTGCATCCCGCTATGGACCGCCACGGGTGCGGGATCTGTGGCCCGGCAGATCATGGGCACGACCGTGATAGGTGGGATGTTGGCGGCGAGCGCGCTGGGCATTTTCTTTGTTCCTGCAGTCTTTTGTGTGGTGGAGAGATTCTCCAAGGCTGAGAGCAGGAATGTATCTCTTGAGAGCGCGATGCCTCTTCCTGCGCAGAATCCGAGAACAGGAGACGACTAGGATGAGGACGTCGGCTGCTCTTCAAATCCTGGGATTGATAATTCTGGCATTGGCCTGCGGTTGCGCCGTCGGGCCAAATTACAAGAGGCCGACGGTCAGCGTTCCCACCGTCTATCGTGGCGTCACGCCGGAGGAAGCGGCCCAGGGCGGCGCCGCTCGATCACTTGCCGACGAGAAGTGGTGGGAGGTTTTCCAGGATCAGCAATTAAAGGAGCTTATCAAGACCGCGCTGCAGCAGAATTACGATGTGCGAATTGCGGCCGCCCGGATTTTGCAAGCGCAGGCGCAATTAGGCGTCACACGCGCCGATCAGTTTCCGACCATTGCAGGCACTGCGGAAGCGATCAATGAGCGCAGCTCACGGTCAAAATTCTTGCCCCCATTTGAAACCAGTGCAAACCAAGTGGGTGCGAGCCTAGCCTGGGACCTGGACTTCTGGGGCAAATATCGGCGTGCCACCGAAGCGGCCCGGGCCGACTTGATGGCCACCGAGTGGGCTCGGCGGGAGATCCTCACCGACTTGGTTGCCAATGTCGCCAGCGCATACTTCCAGCTTCGCGCGCTTGACTTGCAGCTTGAGATCTCCCAGCGGACCCTGGCATCGCGTCGGGACTCCTTGCGACTGACCAACCTGTTGGCCCAGGGTGGCTCCACCTCCATGCTCGACGTTCGCCAGGCGGAACAGTTGGTTTTTACCGCAGCTTCCGAAGTCCCTAGTCTCGAACAACAGATCGAGCAGGAGGAAAACTTTATCAGTATCCTCCTCGGCAACAACCCTGCACCTGTTCCCCGAGGACGAAAACTAACGGAGCAGCAACATCCTCCTACCGTACCCGCTGGGCTACCCTCTTCTTTGCTGGAGCGGCGGCCGGACATCCGACAGGCCGAAGAGCAGTTGATCTCCGCCAACGCTGAGATCGGAGTCGCACGGGCGGCGTACTTCCCTCAGATATCACTCACCGCGACCGCCGGATTTCAAAGTTCCGCTTTGACGAGTCTATTCGGTGGACCGGCAGGATTGTGGAACTTTGGCGGAGCACTCGTGCAACCCATCTTCACTGCCGGAAAGTTGAGATCGAACGTACGCTTGACCGAAGCCCAGCGGCAGCAATTCCTGCTTCGTTATCAGCAGACGATCCAGGGGGCGTTCCGGGAAGTTTCCGATTCCTTGGTTGCCTACAGCAAGACGCAGGAATTTCGCCAGCAACAGGAACTCCTGGTTGCTTCCGCTCAAGACGCTTCGCGACTGTCGCACATGCGGTACAGCGGAGGTGTCGCGAGCTATCTCGAAGTTCTCACCAACGAAACCAACTATTTCTCCGCCGAACTGGGACTGGCACAGGCTCAACTCAACGAGCTGTTAGCCCTCGTGGAAGTTTACAAAGCCTTGGGTGGGGGATGGGAACTATGAGTTTCACTCAGACAGGGGTTGGTCGCCGAAAATCATTCCCGAGGTTTGGATGATGGATCATGCCGCCCCCCTGCATTTTGGCGTGAAGAAGGAAAAAGTGGGCGCACTGACGATTCTTACACCAAGTCTGCGACAAGCCTCGACCGCGAAGTTAAGGCGATTCGGGCCAATTAGTGATCTGAGAGCCTGACCAAGCTGCAGGAATTCAGGTGTGAATTTGCAGCGATGGCACATGGTCGGGTTGCTTCTTGGAATGAGCGCCTTCGGTCGTTCCGTGGTGCTTCTGCTGTTCTTGTACTTGGCGATCTTTAGGAAGCCGTTCTGACAATCTTGACCCCTCGACTTACAAACCGGCCATCCAAATCAATCCGAACACTGAGGAGTTGCGTCCCGAAAAGGCGCACCGCTCTCGCATTCGCTGCGCTGCTTGGCAAGTGAGTAGACAGCCAGCGTTGGCGCTCACGCGGATCGTCGTCGGGGAAACAGATGGGTGCCCGTGCCAGCGACTCCTTAATCGTCACCCACCTTCGGATGTACACGCGGATTGCGTTCCATGTTGAGGACGTATTCGGCCTTCATGCCGTGCTCCTGCGCGGAAATTCACAAACGACTTAGTTAGCCCATTTAGAAAATCCTGTTGAACAGCCAAAACAGGGATCCCGACAAAACCATCGCGACAGGAAGGGTGAGCACCCAAGCTAATGCCAGGTTGCGCACCGTACTCAGTTGAATGCCGGAATGATTAGCGGCCATAGTGCCCGCCACGCCCGACGAGAGCACATGCGTGGTGCTGACCGGTAGACCAAATCCGTCCGCCGCACCGATCGTCGCCATGGCAGTAATTTCGGCTACGGCCCCTTGCGCGTAGGTGAGGTGTTCTTTACCGATCTTTTCACCCACGGTCACTACAATCCGCTTCCAACCGACCATAGTCCCCAAACCGAGAGCCATTGCTACGGCAACCTTCACCCAGGTGGGAATGAAGCGCGTGGAATGATCAACGTGCTTCTTGTAGTTGGCGAGCACTGCGGTGTCGGCGGAAGTAAACTTCGGCCGACCGCTTTTCGCCGTGAGGCGCAGGGCTTCGCTCACCAAGTAAAGATCGTTGCGGAAATTACGAACGCGATCATTGGGGACGTTCTTCAGTTCCTTGTACATGCTGGTTTCGTTGCCGATGTCGTTAACCAGAGTACGCATGGCCAGCATCGTGTTGGCGTTGAACTGTTTGGTGCGGATGTATTCGGTGACGTCGTCGCGGGCGTCTCCAATCACGGCGCTAGGTTCGACGTAGTGGTCTAGTACATCGGCAGCTTGCTGGGAGATGGCGATGAAGTCCTGTGAGTCCTGAAAAGTTACTGCATGGTTCAGGGCATAGGCGGTGGGTACGGTTCCGATCAGGATCAGCATAATCAGTCCCATGCCCTTCTGCCCGTCGTTGGAGCCGTGGAAGAAGCTCACGCCGGTGCACGTGAGGATCAGCAGGCAGCGAATATAGAAAGGCGGCGGCTCGGTACCTTCAGGAGCGCGGTAGAGTTTCTCGTCTTTAATGAGTGCTCTCGCCAGCAACAATAAGACCGCTGCCACGCCGAATCCGACGAGGGGCGAGAGAAGCAGCGACTTGCCGATGTTGGCGGCTTGTCCCCAGTCGACTCCCGAAGTGCCACTCTTGCCGGACATCAACTGATTGGCGATGCCCACGCCGATGACCGAACCGATCAGAGTATGCGAACTGGAGGCGGGCAGCCCGAAGTACCAAGTTCCCAGATTCCAGATGATCGCGGCGACGAGCAGAGCGAAGACCATGGCAAACCCCGCCTTGCTGCCCACCTGCAGAATCAATTCCACGGGCAGCAGCGAGATGATGGTGAACGCGACCAACCCGGACGAAACCATAACTCCGAGAAAATTCCAGAAGCCTGACCAGACTACGGCAACGTGAGGCTCCAGCGAATGGGTGTAAATCACAGTAGCCACCGCGTTGGCGGTGTCGTGAAATCCGTTCACAAACTCGAAGCCGAGGGCCACCAGAAGGGCGACCCCGAGCAGGACGTAGGGGAGCACGGATGTGCTGTGCACCGTGGAAAGGTCGTGCAGCAGGTGCGAACCCGCGTAAGCAAAACCGATGACAAGGACGACACCGAAAAAGGCAATGCCGATCTTGCCCGGAGAACGGCGGAGTTTGGCGTCGAGGATTGTTGAGGCTGTGGCCATTTGGACCCCCGTGACAGCTACGAGTTCAGGATTTTGAACCCGACGTGAATGCGAAACTATAGTGAAGGGATGTTACTGCTGTGTTAAAAAACCACGACGGTACTGTCTTAACATCATTTAAGACACCACCACGACTGCGGGTGATGCGATCACCTTCGGCATCACCTCGATCCGATAGCTGAACGCAAAGTGTGTATATGCCGAGGGCACCGCCAAAGGGGGGAGTAGGAGGATGCCGAGCACGACAGAGACGATCCGTGAACTGGCCGCGGACAAAAATACACTGCTCTCATTGCTTCCGACGAAGCGAATCGTACCGACCACCATTACCAAAAACGGTGAGCATTACCGAATACTCGGCGATGTCTTGGCCTCGTCGCGCCGCCGAGTGTGAAGAAGATAACTCATGTCGCACCTCAGAAGCCGTAGTTCACCCCACGAAGGGTGTCTTTGTAAGCTTCGCGTGCTTCTGTGGCCTTTGTGTGTGCGTCGTGCTGTGTGAAATGAGCGGCATCCCACTTCTCCATGGCGATCATCGAATGGTCGGGAGTCGCTAACGCTTCTTCGGCACGAATGGTGTTAACCCATTCATCGACAGCTTTTTTGTAGTCAAGACGCAATTGATCAAGACCCTCTTTGCTCATAACGACTGCAGACTAAGCCCGCGCGCTGCCCGGTCAATTACGCGGGACTAATTTAACGAGAAATTAACACAGAGGGAAATCCTGCTCTTAGCCCAAGCCCTCGACCATCAAAGTCACGGAGTCGCCGACGCTGCCGCCTTCGGACAAGGAATACGAAGCACTGTTGAGCAAGATTCATGTTGTTTTTCAGGATGGCCGCAAGATACACCGAGTTCGGGCGCTCGTCCGCATCATGCCGCATTCAGGGCCAGCAATTGGCGATGCTGTTGTGTTGGAACGGAGCGAATGTTCAGTTCGCTCCGGGAGGAATATCCCGAGAAGTGACCGAGAAAACCCAAACCCGGAGCGCCGACCCAGAAGTCCGGTACCTGATTTCAATCAGCGGGCAACTTTGCAAGCCCCTGCCACATCAGCTCGGCATTAACGTCCCTGACAAAGGGCAGGAGATTGTCTCCCCTGCCCATAGCTTCACTTCGTTACCACGCTTACTCTTGCCCGCTGGGCGACTGGCTTCCGGTCGCTTCCCCAAACACCAGCGACCGCTTGCCGCCCGCGAAGTCCACCTGATCCAGAGTCTTCACGTTGCTCACCGAGCGGATCGTGATTGCATCGGCATTCCGCCCGCTCGTGCCTTGCTCCAGCCTCGCCGGAACCGTGGCCACAAGGTTCCTCCCCTTCAGGACCTTCACCTGCACGTCCGGGCCGTTGCCCTCCCACTGCAGGGTGTAGTCGCCGGGCTTCAACCCGGTCGTGCCCACCTGCACAGAATCCGAGAGTGTAACCCGCGTTTCATTCTTATCTTTCGCGAAAGCGTTTAGCGACAGGCCAAAGGCCAAAACCGCCACAATAGCAATGTTCTTGCAAGTCTTCATAAGTATTCGTCTCCTCAGTGGTAGGTTTCTTCTTAAGGTGATTGGACACACAACCGCTCACGCACATGAGCAGTATCGCTGTTAGATTGAGACTCTGTTACAGTCTTAGACGCCTGAGTCACGGCAAAGTTTCTTTAAAATCTTTGATCCGAACCAATCATTGGGAAAAATCCCGTCCCAAGTGCTGTGATCATCACGCAACGGATTTGGAACACCGGTGCAAGCGTGCCTAGCCAGTGCGCAGGCCATTCGGTTTATCTTCCACCTTTTATCTTCCATCCTTGCTCCATTCAGCCTGCCTCTCAATCGAACAGGATCGCCCTGATACAATGCCCCCCGGGGGGGCTCATGACGAACATGGATGGTGTTGTACGGATGTTGAAGAAGGAACAGGGTCGGTTGACCAAAGAACTTCGAGGGATTGGGGCAGCGCTCGCAGCATTCGGTACGGCATTCGGACAACGGACAAGAACTCGGAGGAGAATGTCAGCGGCTGGACGGGCAAGAATCGCGGCAGCTCAAAGAGCACGATGGGCGAAGGTGAGAGTGAAGCCCGATAAGCAGAACGTAATCACGATGCCGAAGAAGCGAACGCTATCGGCGGCGGCTCGGAAAAGAATCGCAGTCGCACAACGCGCTCGTTGGGCAAAAGTCAAAGCGGCAAAGAAGACAGCCAAAGCCTAGCCCGCTTTCCGAGCAAGCTCAGGACTGCTTAAGCAGAAGTCTTGTACCTACGGGGAAAGGACGGATACTTGTCTCCCTACTGTCCAGTAGGAGCTTGGCCACGTAGCAATCCTCATGCACAGGCTGCCCGCGTTGGTCGAACTTGCAGCTCGAAAGCTGCACGGGCATGCCACAGATGCAGCAGTAGGGAGTTGGTCTCAGAAGAGGAGTCATAATTGCGTCTCCTGCGGGCGACTGTACAAGGCCCTACCGCATAATTGATCTCACTTCGAGGAGAGGATCATTACTTTAGTTATGTCCTTCCGTGTATCCCGTTGGGCAATCCGCCAAGGATTGGTTCTAGTCGCTACTTAGGCTACCGAGAGGCACTGGAACGCGATGGCCACAGCGAAATTCCCCGCGATCTTCGCCTCAACGCGAACAACCTTGCCCCGAGCGCTCAAGAAAGTCACATGCGAAACTCCAATCGCCAAATTTACAGTGGAACCCTCTGGGATTGGAAAAGCACTCGACAGAAGAATTCCGCCAAGATTGATATTCTCGCACTCAACGCGCATTTCCTCGCGGTCCAGCTTGACTGAGACGGCAAGGTTGAGAGGATAGCGAGCGTCACGCCGTTCTTGTCGCTGAGGTGAGTTCATTAGAGGTCACAGACTATTGAGCAGACTATGCCACGGCAGTCTGTCCGTAGCCCAGTGACGGAGGTACATTGGGCTAAATCGTCTGAAAGGTTCTTACGAACGCAGGTTTCAAGATAGAGTCGACGGCGTAGAGTAAAGGGGTCTGTCGCTGCTCAGTTTGTTCGGATTTCGTAACACTCTAGGAGTAGCAAACGGAATATTCGAAAACGTTTGGCAGACTCTTTTCGTAAGAGGGGGAGAAGGGATGCCACACGGATGGCTTCAGAAAGAGAACCGCATGAGCCTGCGTGCATGGTTGCACACAATGTGATAAGCAAGCTAGCGGCAATTGTTGGCCGTTGTGATCTGCTCAACGGGAGGAGGCAGAGCGACCCCGAGTCCGCAAAACATGTAGCCGCCATTCGCGAAATAGCGGAATCGACGATTAAGGAATTAACCGAGCATCAGCGGACGATAGCATAGCAGCGGAGAAGCGAAAAGCGGGATAGCCAAGACTGTTCCTGATGGCGCGTCTGTTTTGGTCACGGCCGAGCGAGCAGGCCCGCCCTCCCGACAAACTTTGAGTACGCTGGTCCGCCTTACGATCCGATGCTGGAACGAGGTACCGGCCCCGACCCCGCCCGCTATCTTGCAATGAGTGAGAACTGCCTCCTCCGGGCGTAGGCTAATCGGGGTGACGCGGGGTGGCTCATATGCCTTGTCTGCTCGCTTCAGTTCGTGATTCTCCGGCTTTCTTTGGCCGTTTATAGTCCCGCGATTGGCGACTCACAAGAGAAAGCCCGGTTTGCTCCGATACTTTTGCAGCAGAACGAACGGGCCCTAGTAACCACTTCACCTTTGTTACGAAACCCGAACTGTTGTTTACCCATGATCGCTTGTCTCATGTCGCGTACTGCTGCAATCAAGGGAGTCGTGTGGTGGTTTGGATGGTTCGGAAGAGATAACGAACCTAAGCCCTCAGCAGATTCGGGCGTCGGGTGGGCAGGGAACCCAACAGAGGACCCGGTGGGAACCAGCAGGATAACGGGCCTCCCGGCATGTCTGGGAATAAGGGACCCGAATGGTTATCTAACAAATGTAACCACCCGCTTGGCCCGCCGACCGGAACAAGTACCGAGGGGACAGTACGTACCCGTTGGGGACAGACACGATCTGGAATTGATGCGCCTTGGCGAAATTCGGCCCCGGCGTGCCATCGGCATTGATGATGTGTTCGGACAAAAGGTTCAACACCCTTTCGCTCTTGTTTTTTGGTGCATTCGGTGAAAAGGTGATCGAAGCTGCGATTCTCGCCGACGATGATGATGTGTTTGATCGGGGTCGCAGTTTTGATCGCATCGACCGTTCTATCCGGGTCGTTTGCGGCTCGGGCTGGTGCGCTAAAGCCAAAAATCGACATTGCGAACGTCAACGCGAAGGCAGTAACTTTCTCACACGACTTTCGTGTCTCGCTGGGACGGATAGCCTCCTCCAGGGTGAGGACAGCTTTGTGGATGAATGTTGCAGGGCGAGGAGAAGGTTACTGAAACATCCAAAGGAAAGATTTGCGACGCATGCCGGAAAGCGTTTCAGGTCACTCAAGGTGACCGAAAGACCAACACACCGTCCATCTACTATCACGTAAACCATTACAGCTATGTCGCGGTTGCATCAATTTCTTGAATTTCGCCTGTGCAAATCCGCCTCTTGAGGGCGCGACCGAGGGCGATTTCACCGCAAGCCGGTGGGATAGCTTCTGAGTTGCCGACCCAGAAGTGTCGCCTGGAGGGTGGATTCAGCGACAATCTTCATAAAGAGCAGTTGAGGTTGCAGGCAGAGATTGACCGTTCGGTATTTGTCACCCATGCCCACTTTGAGACCGAGTTCGCCGGAATGAAAGAAGTATCCCAGTGCCTTGCAGATATTCTGCGGGGCTCGAGCGCAAGCCTTCATCTCGAACTATCGTGCGCGTCGTGCGAAGCAGGGAATTGGACGTTGGTCGGAAGGCGATGGTAAGCTTGCGCCCTGAACTTTCGCCAGGCGAGGCGAGCTTGGAATTTGGAAGAGCCAAATTCCGCGCACGCCATCGTGATGACACCGATGGAGCCCAATCCGATGAGCGCGCCCCAAGCGGCTGCTGGCTTGTCTGCCCAAGCACAGCCCGTAGTAGCGCCGCTTACCCGCGCCGCGATCTTCATGGTTGCGACACTCAACCCCGGCGTTGACAATCGCGCCACGGTGCGCTCGTTCTGCAGAGACCTCGCCGCGCTGGTGCGCGCGGTGGAATTCCGCGATCTTGAAGGGGGCCTTTCTTGCGTTATGGGTTTTGGGTTCGACGCGTGGGACCAACTCTTTGGGCCGCCGCGACCCGCAGAGCTTCATCGGTTCCGGGAGATTGGCGCCGGAGCGCGCCATGCGGTCTCCACGCCGGGCGACTTGCTGTTCCACATCCGCGCCATACGCCTGGATCTGTGCTTTGAGCTTGCCACTCAGTTTATGGCGCGTATCGGAAACGCCGTATCGTCGGTGGACGAGGTGCATGGCTTCCGTTACTTCGACGACCGCGATCTCATCGGTTTCGTCGACGGGACGGAGAATCCCAGGGGCGCGGCAGCGACGGACGCCGTGCTCATTGGCGAGGAGGACGCCGGATTCGCCGGCGGCAGCTACGTCATCGTGCAGAAATATCTCCACGATCTTCACGCATGGAATGCGCTCTCCACGGAAGCGCAAGAACGCATCATCGGCCGCACCAAGCTGTCCGACATCGAATTGGACGATTCCGTCAAGCCAACGTCGGCGCATAACGCGCTCACCACGATCATTGAGAACGGGAAAGAGATCAAGATCCTGCGCGACAACATGCCCTTCGGCCGGGCTGCGCAGGGTGAGTTTGGCACCTATTTCATCGGTTACAGCCGTTCGCCCCGCACGATCGAGCAGATGCTGGAGAACATGTTCATTGGCCGGCCACCAGGCAACTACGATCGGCTGCTCGATTTCAGCCACGCTGTCACCGGAAATCTCTTCTTCGTGCCATCCGCGACCTTTCTGGAGACCGTGACTGATGACCGGCCTGCGGTTGCGGAGCCTCCCGCCGCGCCGGCGTCGGCCGACCCATCTCCATCCATCTCATCGGTGCGCGAGGGTTCGCTCGCCATCGGTTCCCTCAAAGGAGACATACGACATGAATAATCTCCATCGCGAACTTGCTCCCATTTCGGATTCCGCTTGGCTTCAGATCGAAGAGGAAACGTCGCGCACGCTCAAGCGGTACCTTGCCGGACGCCGCGTCGTCGACGTCAAGGGTCCGGGCGGCGCCGGCCTTTCGGCCGTCGGTACCGGCCACCTGCGGACGATCGCCACTCCGGCAAAGGGCATCGTCGCAAGGCAGCGCGAAGTGAAGGCGCTGGTAGAGCTGCGGGTTCCGTTCGAGCTGGATCGCCAGGCGATCGACGACGTCGATCGCGGAGCGAACGACTCGGACTGGCAACCGGCGAAGGACGCCGCGCGACAGATCGCTTTTGCCGAGGACGGCGCCATATTCGAGGGCTATGCCGCCGCCGGCATTGGCGGCATCCATCAGGGGACCAGCAATCCGATCATGAGGCTTCCCGCCGACGTGCGCGAGTACCCGGAAGCCATTTCCCAAGGCCTGAGCCGGTTACGTCTCGTCGGTGTCAACGGCCCCTACTCGGTGCTGCTCGGCGCCGATGCTTACACCGCGCTCGCCGAGACCAGCGATCACGGATATCCAGTACTGGAGCACATCAAGCGGCTGGTCAAGGATCAAATCATATGGGCGCCCGCCATTGCCGGTGCTTTCGTGTTGACCACTCGCGGCGGCGACTTCGAACTGCACATCGGCCAGGACGTCTCCATCGGCTATCTTAGCCACACCGACGCCGCGGTCCGCTTGTATCTGCAAGAAACTTTCACTTTCCTCTTGCTCACCACCGAGGCGGCCGTCGCGCTGGCTCCTCCCACGAAGGCAAAGACAACCTGACGCGAGACTCTTAATCATTTGTCTTTACGTCAGTTCGCCAGACGAGCAAGCTGCTGCAACTTCCAACTTATTGATCGGACGAGATAGACGACATCCCCAAAGAAAAACCGGCTCCATTAAAGCGTCCAATAGAATGTGGAGTTGATTGCTTTCGTAAGTCCACATAGTTGCGATTCCAGACAGGCTCGAAAAGGGAAAGACTTAAAGGATCTGCGCGCGAACTGGTCGGTCGACCGCACCTGGAAACCGCAGCTTACGAACGGAAAGCGCGATGAAATGTACAAACTTTGGAAGCGGGCGGTTAGCAAGTCGTTCGATTGGGTCGGCTAACTCAGGCAACTTTCCTCGGAATAAGGAGTTTTACATGCTGACGAAGTGTTTTGGGTGAGTTCATGGGTACGCTCATGCTCATACTGCTGGGCAACGGAGTAGTCGCAAACCTATTGCTCAGACGGTCGAAAGCGGAAGGTGCCGGTTGGATGGTGATCGCGAGCGGTTGGGCGTTCGCCGTTATGGTGGGCGTGTTCACGGCAATCGCCTGCGGCAGCAGCGATGCACATCTGAATCCTGCCGTGACCATGGGCTTCGCCGTATCGAGCGGTCACTTTGCCAAGTTCGCGCCATATCTTATTGCGCAGATGGCAGGCGCCTTCACGGGCGCCATTCTCGTCTGGCTTCACTTCCCGCCGCATTGGGAGGAGACGCCCGATCAAGGACTGAAACTTGCCTGCTTCTGCACCGCTCCTGCGATCCGCAGATTTAGCGCGAACCTGATCAGCGAGATCTTAGGAACGCTCGTCTTGGTTTTTGTCGTGGGCGCGATTTTCTCCAAGGCGGCTGCTGCCCCGGGTCCAGCCCCAGGCTTAGGGCCATACCTTGTCGCGGCACTCGTCTGGGGTATTGGACTTTCCCTTGGGGGAACTGCTGGCTATGCGATCAATCCCGCCCGCGATCTCGGACCTCGACTGGCGCACGCCGTGTTGCCCATCGTGGGTAAGGGCCCTTCCGACTCGTGCTACGCCATTGTGCCGATCCCAGGCCCGCTCATCGGAGGAGGACTAGGTGGGCTCCTTCTACGAGCCGTAGCCAGATAGCAGGGTCGATACTAAGGAGGAGTATGTACTCGATCCACAATGCCGGGAACAGGTCACTCTATGAATTCAGCTTTATGTGCGGTCGACAGTGATCGCCTGCCGCCTCAATCTGTATCACAGCGAGGCAAGGCGGGGAGCGAACTGGGCTGCACCGCCTGCGCTGCGGCCGGCAAAGTGAAATGAAATGTCGCTCCTTTCCCAGAGTTGGCATTTGCCCACAAGCACCCTGCGTGTGACTCAATAATCGAACGACTGATCGCCAGCCCCATGCCGCTGCCTTCCGGTTTGGTGCTGAAGAATGCGTCGAAAATCTGCTCTCCTTTCTCGGTGGGCAATCCAACACCTGTATCGCTGACTGAGATCAGTACTCGGCCGTCCTGATCGAGTTGCGCCTTGATCCTTAGCTCTCCGCCTGTCTCCGCCATCGCCTGGATGCTGTTGAGCATAAGGTTCATGAGCACTTGCTGTAGTTGCACACGATCTGCCATGACTCTAGGGAGCCCTTCAGCGAGATCGGTACGCATATTTACCGAGTGACGATTCGCCTCGTTATGCAAGATAACGAACATCTCACCGATGACCTCGCTTACATCAACTATGTCCATTTGTGGAGAACCCTTCCGATATAGCGAGCGGACACGGTCGATGATGTGGGCTGCACGCTTGGCATCTTTGGCCATTTCCAAAGCTGCTTCTCGCGCCTCCAACACATCCGGCTGAGCGCGATCAAGTAATCGCGCGCACGCTTCAGCATTGGTTACTGCGGCCCCAATTGGCTGCTTGATTTCGTGTGCTAGCGAGGCGGTCAGTTCGCCCATCGTGCTCACACGGCTTACGTGAGCAAGGTCTGCCTGCAACTGTTCGGCGCGTTTGCGATCTTCGATGTCGGTTGAGGTGCCATACCACTTGAGGATCTTCCCTCGTACATCGTGCAGCGGCAGAGCGCGAGCCAAGAACCAACGATATTGTCCATCTGCGGCCCGCTTGTAGCGCACTTCACTTTCGAAGGTGTTACCGCTTGCGATCGAGGCGCGCCACTTCTCCGCGTGTCGCTGTATGTCTTCGGGGTGAACAGCAGCTCGCCAGCCTGAGCCAAGCGACTTCTCCGTGGACAAGCCCGTGTATTCCTCCCAATGGCGGTTCACGAAATCCACGCAACCATCGGGCAGAGCGGTCCAGGCAAACGTCGGCATGGTTTGGACAACATCCCGAAGCTTCTTTTCCTGACGCCGCAGTTGCCGAACCCGCACTTGATAAGCTGCCCAGAGGAGTGCCAGGAAAGCGGCGACACAAAGGGCACGGAACCAGTTCGTTTGGTAGTACGTCGGGGCAATGGAAAAATCCAGGAATGTGCCTGCCTCGTTCCACACGCCGCTGTTGTTGCAGGCAATCACGCGAAAGCGGAAATGCTTCGGCGGCAGGTTCGAGTACTGCACCTCGCGATCGTTGACCACCTCCCTCCAGCAGGGTCTTGCCCTTCCAACTTGTAGCGGAAGCGGATCTTTTCCGGAACGACGAAGCTAGGCGCTGTGTAATCAATCGCTAGATCACGGACATGCGGAGGAAGTTGCAGATGTGCATTGCCGATTGCAAACGCATCGTACACCTTGCCGTCGGCGGCGATTTGCTCGATGTGCACTGGTGGCGGAACCCTGTTAAACGGAAGGTGATGCGGGTCAATGACACTGACCCCTTCGAAACCTTTGAACCAGATCCTTCCATCCAACGATTTGGTTACTGCCGGCGTGTAGCGCCAGAGGGCCGCCGCGAGGTCGGTGTTCCGTCGAAACCATCGAAGGCCGCGAATGGAATGCTTCGCTTGTCATCCTTATCCAGTGCAACAGTCCAACCCTCTACGTCGGGACGCGCAATGCGAACCAGCCCACACTGCATATACAACCATAAGGAATGGTCATCGTCCTCGACTGTCCAGGGCACTCCGTCACAAGGCAAACCGTTCTTGGCGCTAAGTGTGAAAAAGCGGCCATCTTTCAAGCGGCTGAGGCCACCCTCCGGTTGATTCTTTTGGCTTTAGCGGCTCGTCATCGTTTGGATCACGGAATCAGCACGATCTTCCCGTTCAGTCCGTCTTGCTCAAAAATGCGATGGGCCCCCAAGAAAGCGGACTCTATCGATCCCTTACGTGCCCCGTTCATGTCCCTGTTTTCGACGTCGAAAATCGCAGAGATCGAATCGGGTGTTCGACGCCAGACGTTAATAACAAAGGAGAGAGGATCCTTTCCACTCCGAATCGAACAGGAATAAGGGGCTTCACCAACTGGTGTGCTCCCTTGCCGATTACAGACTGGCTCCGTGACGTCCGATGCGGGACATCACGGTTCGATAGTCGCCATCCGAGTGCAGGCTCTCGACGGCTTTGCGCAGAGCGTCGTTGACTTCCGGATCGCTCGAATAACGTTCGGCGGCGTCGAGAAGCACGCGGGCTTTGTCGCCGTCGGAAGAAATGCCTGTGGCTGATTGGATTGCCGCAATGGCCAGCGAACTCGAAATCCCGGGCTTATCGAGCACAACCATCAGAACCCGGCTCCGGTCGCCATCGGAATTGATGCTGTTAGCAGCAGCAAAGAAAGCGTCGCGGGCCGACTCGACGTTTGTATCGGCAAGTTCGATCAGGACGCGAGCCTTGTCGCCCGCCGAAGAAATTCTCTGCGCGGATTTGGCGATGCTGGCGAGAGTGTCAGCCCCGATTCCTTGTTTCTGTGCGAGAGAGACGAGCACCTGATGATGATCGCCGTCGCTCGAAATCGAATTCGCGGCCTCGAAGAACGCTTTACCGACAGACGCGTCTTCGTTGTAAGAAGCAACGGCCTCTTTGAGAACGCGAGCTTTATCTCCATCGGAGGAGATCCGCTGGGCAGAGAGCAGAGTGCGAGTCAAAGTGTTGCGGTCGTCGCCGTGCGAAGCGAGCATTTTCGAGAGAACGCGCGCATGGTCTCCGTCGGAGGAAATGGAATTGGCCGCCTCAAAATAAGCCATGTCCACGCCGCCTGTCGGGCGATAAGGAGTCGCCATCTCAATGAGCACTTCCGCCTTATCGCCGTCTGACGAGATATGCCTCGCGGCTCTTGCGGCGCTCGCGAGCGTTTCTAAGCTTCCGCCGTCTTTCTTAACGATGTCGGAGAGAGCCCTGCGTTTGTCGCCGTCGGAATTGATGCTTTCGGCAGCATCAAAAAGGTAGGAGCGCAGGTCGGTGGCGAAGTAATTCGCATCGACGGTGATAATGACTTGCGCCTTGTCGCCGTCCGAAGAGATGCTTCGAATCAGCCTCGCAGCGTCTTTGAGGTCGGAGGGTTTCAGCGTGGCTTGCGAGAATAGCTGCTCCAGATAGACTCGCTTCGATCCGTCGCTGTGGATGCGTCCGATTTCGGTCAGCACTGCTTGCGGACCACCTTGACGTAAGATCCGGGCGACGCGCGGTCCGGCTCCGATGCCGCTGTCGCGGATCACCTGCGGGAGCGTGCGGGCCAGCCAGGCGCGGCCCTCGTCGTCCATGGGCTTGGTGCTCCAGCCAACCGAGTAGGTGCGGGTGAGATTGCCCGCCGCATCCGCCTTCACTTCATAGACACGTTTGGAGAGCAAGCCGCCTTCTTCCAGGCGGAAACGTCCGTTGGGCGAGAGAGAATTGACATCGGTGTCGTCATCGGTGAATTCGATCGTGCCATCAATCGTTAGGCTGACGGACGTCCACCCATTGCGCGTGGTGATGTGGACATGAGAGTCACCACTCTGCTGCGACGCTACGGGCGCCATCGGGCCGAGCGGCGACATGGGAGATAGCTGGCTCGTCGGAGACGGCGGTGACACGGACGAGAGTTCCGCCTGCGGTGCGAGTGGTGCGGACGGTGCAAGAGCAGCAATCGCGGATGGCGGAGCCGCCGGGACCATTGGGACGCGAGGAGCCAAAGCCGCGACCGTCATCGTCATGGGAGTCCGTGGCGATTGCGGGGCCAGTGGCGCTCTGGATGCAATTGCTTTCGCCGGGCTGCTGGCGGGTGCGACGCTCTGGGCGAAGGCAATCAGCTGCGGCGCTCGGGCGCTCAGGCAGGTGAGCCCCACGACGACGGCCAAGGCTGAGGCCAGCGGCACGACGGTAAGCTTGGGAGCTGCGTTCCGCGTACGATCGAGCATCTGACGGACGCGGCGGAAGAGCTGCGAACGGTTCCCGGCTGCTCCGGCGGCGAGAATACCGGCGCGCTGCCATTGGGAGAGCTCGGCAACTTTCGTCAGGGCGGCGGCGTACGGCCGTGGCATCCCGGTTGCGGCGATGACCCAATCGTCGCACGCCATTTCCCGTGCAAGCGACATCTGGTAGCCGAGCCAATAAACTGCAGGTTGAATCGGGAGCACGGCTTCAATCAATTTTTGAGCCAGGTTGCTCCAGTCGTCGCGGCGATGCAGGTGGGCGAGTTCGTGCAGGACAATCTGCTCCAGTTCGGCGGGTGAAAGTGTCTCGAGAAGCGTGCACGGAATCACGATCGTCGGGCGGAAGAAGCCAAGCGACATCGGCCCACAGACATGGCTCGAAACGAGCAACTGCGGCTGACGGCCGATGCCGTGGGTCGCGCACAAACGACTGAAGCGCAGGTGCCAATCTGGCGACGCCGACGTTGCGCTTGATTTCAGGCTTCGCAAAACGCAATATCCCGCGGCCAACCGGACAAGCAGCACGAACGAGAACATCACCCACACAATGGCCAGCGCACGAAGAAACTTTGCCGAGTGAATGCGAATCAGAGAGTGTTCGGATGGCGTCGCCGCGGGCAAGGAAGTTGTGGAGGCATTCTGAGAAAGCGGTGTTTCCAGACGTTGCTCCGATGTTGGCGCAGGTCTTTGCGCCGCAACCGAGTCGACGTAGGAAGCAAGAGTCTTGCGTCCTGGCCGGTAGACTCGTGCCGGCGCAGGTGCGGGGATTACGACCGGACTTGGGGAGACAACGACGAGCGATTCGATTTGAGGCTCCGGCGATGACGGACGGGGAGTGAGCGGAATGGCGAGCAGCGCGACGACGGCAAGCAAGGTCATCCAGAGGATGGTGAAACGGGTCGTCGGGTTCAATCGCGGAAAGAATTTCAGAAGCAGCATCATGGCCGCCGCCAGAATTGCTCCTAGGCAGATTCCATTCAGAAGAGTTGTCATGGCAATATTCGTGGGAGTCATTTCTGCTCTCCTTCAGTTTCCGTGATCATTTTCTTGATGCGGCGCAATTCCGCTCGACCGATGCTTTCTTCTTTCAAAAGGTTCACAACCAGGAGTTCGCGGGAGCCTCCGAAGAAGCGGTTGACCAGATGGCCGAGGGCGGTGCGGCTGGCCTCTTCCTGAGCGATGACCGGTTCGTAAACGAAGGCGCGCGCCTTTTTGGTGTGCCGCAGGTAGCCCTTGCCTTCGAGAATACGAAGCGTGGTTAAAACTGTGCTGTAGGCGAGCGGCGGATCGTCGGAGAGTGACGCCACGACATCGCCGACCGTCCCCGGCCCCTTCTTCCAAAGTACGTTCATCAACCGTAATTCGGCTTCTGTCAGGTTCGTTGATTTTTTTCTCGCCAACGTGGTCCCCTTGGAAATGAACAATTAAGTAATTAATAGTTCCAGCTTTATACCGCCGCGAGGTCCGATTTGTCAATTAATAAGTTAATAGTTAAGCAAGTGGAGGCGAAAGCGCGTCGGGGGACTCCTGCATCACCTTGAATTCGGTCCCGACACTTCGCAGCAGAGTCGAGGATAGTGGGGGAATGTGTGCCATCCGAATCGCTTCTGAATTCCGATTTGCCGACTCGGGAGTCAAGTGACGAGTAGCTCCTTACCTCTGCTTTATCTGATGCGACTAATCCAAACAATCTTCTGTAGGTGGGTCTTGGTGCGATAACCTAAATACCCATATGACGGCGGACCGTCCAGTTGTGATTGATGTTCCGATGCCCATTCACACGCCGCGTTTGATGATCCGGCCACGGAAACCGGGTGACGGTGAGTTCGCGTTAGCCGCGATCAGAGAGACTTGGGACGAGCTTCACAGATGGATGTGGTGGGCGGAGAATTTAGATCAGTTCACCTCCGAGCAGCTAGAGATGCGCAACCGCCGTGCGATAGCCAGTTTTATTCAACGGGACGGAATAGAACTACTTAGCATTGAAACCGCCACTGGAGACCCCGTTGTGTGGTGCGGGTTCCACGATATCGATTGGAAAGCCCGCCAGTGCGACACTGGCTTCTGGGTTCGTAGAAGCGCCCAAGGCCGGAATATTGCAACCGAGTCGACGAACGCGATGCTCCGCTATGCTTTTGGTGCGTTAGGCATGTGCCGGGTCGGCCTTACGCACTCAGATGGGAATGAGGCCAGCCGCCGGATTGCTGAAAAGCTAGGGTTCGTACACATAGCAGTTGAGCGGGCGGCCGACCCATTGCCCGGCGGGCTTATGGCCGACAGATTCTGCTATGCGCGGTTTGGTTCAGAGGGTCTGCCTCCTTTGGACGTGCATTGGGGCAAGGAGTAATCAGTGCGCGCTGAGGGCGTTTCCCGTCTTGGAGATGGTGAAGGAATCCGCTAGAAGCATCGGCGTGACCAAATTGGCGCCGTATGATCTGCGACCGACCTGTGCTCGGCTCTGCCAAGCATCGGGAGGCTAGTTAGAGCAGATCCAGTTTCTCTTGGGGTACGTTTCGGTGCAACGCCCGAGCGTTACCTTGGCTGCAAGCAGCGGATTCGATCAGCCGTCAATGATCGTATTGGAATCGAGCCGAATCCTTGAGTCGGGGGCGCGCGGTTGTGGAAGGTTGCCAATCGCAAAAATCTCAGGGTGCCCCGGCACGGAAAGGTCTGAGTTCACGATAATTTTCCCGACTTGTCCATGGGTGCTCCCTGCCATCGGCCTGCGGGAGACGCCAGCACGCCCCCGCTCCACAACACCGTGCCGGCCGGAACGCGCTCGCCATTGGCGGCGATCCCAGCGGCGTCCACCTTCGTGACGCGTGTGTTCGTGTACACCTTCACGCCCAGGCTCTCTAGATGGCGCTGTGCCGCGTTCGAAAGGACCTCTGGAAAAGTGGGAAGCACCCGCGGGGCCGCCTCGTACAGAGGGATCCCCGCCGGGCGTGGATCGATGTGACGAAAATCGTGCGCCAGGGCCATGCGCGACATTTCCGCCAGAGTGCTTGCCATTTCCACGCCCACCGTCCCCCCACCGACAAGGACAAACGTGAGCAGTTGGCGTATTTTCTCCGTGTCCGCTTGGTCGAGTGCCGCAATCTCCTCGGCGCGCTCGAAGGCCAGTAGGATCTTGCCGCGAATCAGGTCGGCGCCGCGCAGCGATTCAAGGCCCGGCGCCGTGTGCCGCCAGTGCTCGTGACCAAAGTAGTTGTATTGAATTCCGGTCGCGAGCACGAGGAATTCGTACGGCACCACGTGCTGTTTCAAAGGAACCAGCCGCTTTTCCGTGTCGATGGTGCTGACTTCGTCGAGCAACAGCGCGCCATTTTTCTGGCGGTTCAGGATGGAGAGGAGCGGCCCGGCAATTTCGTCGGACAGCCCCGTGCCCACCTGGTAGAGCATGGGACGGAAGAGATGGTAGTTCCGTTTGTCGATCAGCGTCACGCTGACGGGAGCCCCGGTCAACGCGTGCGTCGCAAGAGTCCGCCGAAACCGCCGCCAACGATCACCGCGTGCGGCCGAGTTGTGCTCAAGATTGCCTCCAGATTACCCGATTCTGACAGCGCAATCGAAGCACATGGCGGTATCAGCGTTCGGGCCCACCGGTCGACTGACTGCCAATCAGTCGGAATCTGCAGCTTTCCGCGACGTGCGTGGAAATCCGGTGTGCCAGCTGTGTACCTTACGTAGAATTCATTCGGAGAGCCGGCTGTACATTTTTCCGCGTTTGCGGACAGCCGAACTGACCAGACGATCGGCATCTTTGTTAATCGCCACCGAGGATAATGATCCTCGATGGCGTGCTCATGGACCCTCCCGAGTGTCGCTTTTCTTGGGTCGACATAAGACCACAATCGATCTTGGAGCCAGTAGGTATTTCGTCCGTTCTAAACGGATTCCGTCGTCCAAGAAATCATCTGGACTGGGCAAAGCAGTGTCCACGATTCTCTTCCACTCCTGTGCCGTTCCCTCCTGCACATTGAACTCCAACTCTTCCCAATACCCATTGATCATCGCGTAGATGTCGTCGTCGCCTTGAGAAGCGCCATGCAGACAGAATGCCAAGCTATGGGAATCGTGAGACAAATCGACCGCGGGGCCGACGCCGTACCAGGAAATATCCTCCCGCCAGAACCTGCTCCGGCTCAGCGAGGAATGATTTTTCCGGAACGCAATCATCTTCTTGAAGAACCGGAAAATGTCCTCATTGGATCGGAGTTGACTCCAATCTAGCCATCCAATTTCGTTGTCCTGGTTATATGGATTGTTGTTGCCAAATTGGGTATTTAGGAACTCGTCCCCAGCCCGAAACATCGGCGTCCCATTAGACAGGAAGAGCAGACAGCAGAAATTCTTTACCTGCTTCCGGCGTAACGCGCGGACTGCCGGGGAGACAGCTTCATCCCCTTCTTGTCCACAATTCCAACTGTAGTTCGCGTCGGTACCGTCCTGATTATCATTTCCGTTTTGCCAATTGTGCTTGCGGTCATAAGAGACAAGATCGTAGAGCGTGAAGCCGTCGTGGGACGTTACATAATTCACACTCTGATATGCGTGATAAGCGTCGGCGCGGCTGTCTGGAAACAGATCATCGCTGCCATAGATGCGTCGCATCACCTCGGGAACCATCCCTGTGTCGCCCTTAACAAACCGACGAACGTCATCGCGAAACCGGCCGTTCCACTGCAGCCAGGTCAATCCGGGGAATCGTCGCCCGAGCTGATAAGCGGCTGTGTCCCAAGGTTCCGCGATCAAACGCACGGGTCCTAATTCCGGATCCGCGGCAATTTCACTGAAGATGGGCGCCTCTCCCCAGTTGAGCGACCCATCGGCGTTGCGGCTGAACACCGACGCCAAATCAAAGCGGAAGCCGTCGATGTGCATTCCTCGCTTCCAATAGCGCAAGCTGTCGATCACCATCTTGCGCACGTGTGCCTGACCGAAATTCAAGGTATTACCGGTGCCGGAGTAATTGGCGTAGGGGTTTGCCGGATCGGAGGAAAGCATGTAATAGCCGGCGCTGTCGAAACCCTTGAAGCTGTAGATCGGTCCCCTGTGATCACCCTCGCACGTGTGGTTGTACACGACGTCTAGCACCACGCCGATATCAGCCTCATGAAAAGCTTTCACCATATTCTTAAACTCAATATGCTGCTGATCGGCGCGGTGACTGCTCGCGTACTGCGCATGCGGTGCGAAGAAGTTCAAAGGCATATATCCCCAGTAGTCGCCCTCTTGCGGATCGCGCTGAAAAATCGGCATCAGTTCGACAACCGTTATCCCGAGGTCCTTCAAGTATGGAATCTTCTCCACCAGTCCGGCGTACGTGCCGGCACGAGACGGATCTACGCCGGAGTTGAGGTTCTTGGTGAAGCCCTTGACGTGAAGTTCGTAGATGACCGCGTCAGAGTCGTGATGCGGCGGCCGATCTTCCGCCCAGTCGACCGTCGAACGGTGGTGATTCAGCACTCCCAAAGGCGCGCGGCCCGCATTGGGTCCTTCTCGCATGGCCAAGTTGCGATCAAATGCGGGTGGGAAGAAGATGCATTTCGCGTATGGGTCGAGCAGGACCTTCTGCGGATCGAAACTGTGCAGTTGAGGAATCGTCTCTCCCGATACGGAATACGCATAATAATGAGCGGCACCAAGCTTTGTAACCGGAATCCGGCAGTGCCAAATCCGGCCTGACTTGTTGTGCAGAAAATCGAAGCGAAATGTCAGGACGGGATTCATCAGATCCTCGTCGGAATAGAGTAATAGAGTGACACTCTCCGCATGTTCGGAATGAACCGCGAAGTTGAATGCCTGTTCCTCTTCGATCCACTTGACCCCAAGCGGCAATGGGTTGCCCTCAGCCTGCTCCCAAGTCGGTCGTTTCATGAGTGGGGCTGCCACGGCGTTGGCAGCTTCGGCCGGACCATCCATGTTGGCGAGCACATCAACGCTTGAACTGTTCACTGTCCCTCTCTTTCATGCACTCCAACCGCTCGCGTCGCGCGCAACGCGGCAGCGCTACAACTCCGCCAAACTGCGGCAACGAACTGAGCAACTGGCTCGCGCCGTTCCACAAGATCTGCCCTCCAATGCATACCGGCAGGAACGCGGAGAGCCTTAAAATTACGTTCGTCCCCGTGGGGCTCATCTTGCTCGCGAGCCGATGTGCCTAGCCGTAGCAGAGATAAATGGTACTGCCACGAAAGCGGAACCGATCGCCGCCGCGATAATTACCAGCCCGTTTGCGCCCAGGTGCTGCGGCGCATTCGCCCCAAAGTGATCGCAACCGAGATGGAGCCGGGACCAACTGTCAAAGCAAGCGTCAGTGGGTAAAATGCACGGCTCAGAGCATCATCGCAAGTGACCGTTCGCCTAGGTGAGCCTTGATCGTTCGCGTCTTTCTGATTCAGCATCGCCCAGCCCGTTGAAATCACGATCAGCCCACCGCCGACCTGCACAGCCGCGAGCGAAATCCCAAAGAAGGAGAGCACGTGTGCCCCCAGGGTAAAGGACGCGACAAGCAGTATGAAACTGTCTACCGCAATGCGGCGAGCCAGCGCTCGTCGTGTCTCGGCCGCGTAGTCTCGCGTGAGCAGCAGAAAGAGCGGACTCCCTCCGATCGGATCCACGATCGGAAAAAGCGCGCTCACGACCAGGAGAATGCTCTTGGCAACTTGAATCACCAGGCTAACCTTCCGTCTGTTTCTAGATTTGAGCGCTCACCCGTCCGCGGTCCACTTGCGCTCTGATGGATGTTGCCGGACTGACCGAGCGCTTGGAACTCTCCGTCAAATCCCGCAGCCACTCAAAAGCCTGAGAAGACAGCATGTCTTCTCGGACGCGCCAACGCCAGTTTCCATCCGCGCGACCGGGCACGTTCATTCGAGCTTCGCTTCGCAGGTTGAGCAGATCCTGCAACGGAGCAATCGCGAGCGCCGCTGGTGACGACCATGTCAGCCGCATCAACTCCGGAGCGGCATCCGCACTGGTTCCCGGCGCACGCTTGAGGTAGCTCCACAAGTTCTGCCGCTGGTAGTCGGGCAATTCCTCATACCACTGTCGAGTTGTGGCATTGTCATGCGTGCCGGTATAGGCGACTGTATTGTGGACAAAGTTGTGCGGCAGATATGGATTGTCCGCACCGCCATCGAAGGCGAATTGCAGAACGCGCGTCCCCGGCAGGCGAAACTGGTCGCGCAGGGCCTGCACGTCGGCCGTAATCAGACCCAAATCTTCCGCGATGAATGGTAGATGGCCCAGCTCTGTTTGCACTGCTTGAAAAAAGCTGGCTCCCGGACCCGCCACCCATTGGCCGGACTGAGCCGTTGGCGCTCCGGCTGGAACGTGCCACGCAGCCGCGAACCCGCGGAAGTGATCCAAGCGAACCACATCGACGTGAGCCAGCAGAGCACGCAACCGATCGATGCACCACCGATAACCAGTCGAACGCACGGCATCCCAGTTGTAAACGGGATTGCCCCACAATTGACCCTGCGCGCTGAAATAATCGGGGGGAACTCCGGCGACGAAGCGTGGCCGATGCTGCTCATCGAGCAGGAATAGCTCAGGGTTCGCCCAAACATCACTGGAATCCGGAGAAACAAAGAAGGGCAGATCGCCGATCAAGCTCACCCCCTTGGCATGGGCATGCTCCTTGAGTTGATCCGCCTGGCGGAACAGCAGGAATTGCGCGAAGCGAACCTGATCAATTTGACTGGCTAACTCTCGCCGCGCCTCGGCGAGAGCACTCGTGCTCCGCTGAACCAACTCTGCTGGCCACTCCAGATAATAAGCTCGGTGATACTTTTCTTTCAGTGCCCGAAACAGAGCATAGTCTTCCAGCCAATGCGCCTGCCTGGCGCAGAACTCATCGTAGGCAGGCGCGAGATCTCTGGCACTGCGCTGCCCGGCTTTGAAGTTTGCCCATGCCGTTTCGAGCAGCCGCTGTTTGAACGGGATAACAGAATCGTAATCGACCGCGTCGGCCGAGAAGTGAGACTGAGCAACGCTCGCCTGCATCATCCCGTCCGAGATCAAAGAGCCGGGACTGATCAGCAGCGCATTACCGGCAAACGACGACATCGATTGATACGGCGAGTTTCCGTAACCAGTCGGACCCAGCGGTAGTGCCTGCCACCACCCTAGCCCGGCATCGTGGAGCCGATCAATCCACGAGCACGCGCACGATCCCAGATCGCCGACGCCATACGGAGACGGCAGAGAGGTGACGTGTAACAGCAAGCCAGAAGCACGATATTCAGGCGGAAACGGCGGCGCAACCATGAGCGCGCCATTGCCGCTCATGTCCGGCCTCCCTGGTCAGGAACGACTGCGGAGGAACCGAGCGCATTATTCACCATCTCCTCCGCCTCGCTCAGGATCGCGTTCAGATGGGTCTGGCTCTTGAAACTCTCGGCGTAGATCTTATAAATGTTCTCGGTACCGGAGGGTCGCGCTGCAAACCAACCGCTCTCCGCCACAACTTTCAAGCCGCCGATTGGGGCATCGTTGCCCGGGGCTTTGGTCAGCTTGGCGGTGATTGGCTCGCCCGCCAGGTCTGATTCCTTTACCGCGTCCGGGGTGAGTTTTTCCAACTTGGCTTTCTGCTCGGGCGTGGCGGGCGCGTCGATGCGCGTGTAGTACGGGATGCCGAACTTCGCCGTCAGTTCGCGGTAATGTTCTCCGGGATTCTTGCCAGTGCGCGCGGTAATCTCCGCCGCCAGCAAGTCCATGATCGGCCCGTCCTTGTCGGTCGTCCATACTGTGCCGTCAAGACGAAGAAAACTTGCTCCAGCGCTTTCTTCTCCGCCGAAACAGTACGAGCCATCGACCAGGCCCGGCACAAACCATTTGAAACCCACCGGCACTTCGTGGAGCTTGCGGCCGAGCTCTTTGACGACCCGGTCAATCATGCTGCTGGTTACCAGCGTCTTCCCCACCGCAACTGTGTTACGCCACTGGGGCCGGTGCTTGAGCAAATAGCGGATGGCAACGGCAAGGTAATGATTCGGGTTCATCAAACCCGCAACCGGAGTTACGATCCCATGCCGATCAGCGTCGGTATCGTTCCCGAAAGCCACCTGGTACTGATCTTTCAGACCGACCAGCCTGGCCATCGCGTAGGGACTCGAGCAGTCCATGCGAATTTTGCCGTCGTGGTCAACGGTCATAAACGAAAACGTCGGGTCGACAATTGGATTGGTGACGACGATATCGAGCCCGTACATCGAGTTGATCGGTTCCCAATAAGGCAGCGATGCCCCGCCCAGCGGATCCACGGCAAGCTTGAGGCCGGCGCCACGAATCGCCTCGATATCGACGACGTTCTTGAGGTCACGAACGTAAGGTAAGACGAAGTCCTCTTGATGGGTGGTCGCGGCCTGGAAAGCTTTGCCAAACGGAATCCGCTTCACGCCAACATTTCCCGCTCGCAACAATTCGTTGGCGCGATCCTCGATCCAGCGCGTGACGTCGGTATCGGCCGGGCCGCCATTGGGAGGGTTGTACTTGAGGCCTCCATCCTCAGGCGGGTTGTGCGATGGCGTAACGACGATGCCGTCAGCGAAGTGTTCCTTGCGGCCGCGGTTGTAAACGAGAATGCCTCGCGAGATGACCGGGGTCGGAGTCACACCGTCGCCTTGCTGAATGATCGTGTCCACGTTGTTTGCGGCCAGCACCTCGAGGGCGGTGCGCTGCGCGGGCTCCGAGACTGCGTGGGTGTCTTTCCCCATATAGAGCGGGCCGTCGGTACCCTGTTCGTGCCGGTATTCGCAGATCGCCTGGGTAATTGCGAGGATGTGTGCTTCGTTGAATGTGCCGCGCAGGGGCGAGCCACGGTGTCCGCTGGTGCCGAAGCTGACTAGCTGGTTGGGATCATCCAGGTCTGGACGCCGTTCGTAATATTCCTTCTCCAGGCGCGCCACGTCCACCAGCAACTCCTTTGGTGCTGGTTTGCCGGCAAGGGGCGAAACGTTAGGTTTGCCTGTCAGGGACTGTGTTTCTAAAGTACTGGGCATGGTTCCACCTTCCAGATCTCGCTTGCGTATTCCGCAATCGAGCGATCGCTCGAAAACTTCCCGGAGCTGGCGACGTTCAAGATTGCTTTCTGCGCCCATGCGCCGGGTTCGGCATAGAGCGCGCCGAGCTGTTCCTGGGCCTGGCAATACGAGGTCAGGTCCGCCAGGTGCATGTAGTGATCGCCCTGGGTCAGAAGTGTATCGCGTAAGGGAGCGAACACTCCTGGTTCGTTGCGGCTGAAGTGGTCAGAGAAAATCAGGTCCAGAGCGGCTCGCGTCGCCGGCTCATTTTCATAATGCCAGTGCGGGTCGTACCAGGCGCGGCTGTTCTCGACCTGCTCCACGGTGAGCCCGAACAGGAACATGTTCTCCTCTCCGGCTTCCTCCGCCATTTCGATGGTCGCACCGTCGCGGGTTCCGACGGTTAAGGCTCCGTTCATCATAAATTTCATGTTACTCGTTCCGCTGGCCTCGTAGCCGGCGGTCGAGATCTGGTTGGAGACATCGCTGGCTGGAATCAGCCGCTCCGCCAACGAAACATTGTACTCAGGGAGAAAGACGACGTTGAGCCGGCCGCGC
>DATKFH010000028.1:0-2642 GCA_035511455.1 Candidatus Sulfotelmatobacter sp.
AATGCGGCGGAGCCATTGAACTGCATTCAAACCAGTTCAGATGCCTGGGGCGATGTGGAAAACAGTGGCGAGCTACTTGGGAAAGCGCAAAGCGCGACGCCGCCCAACCACGGTCAGCCGATAATTACAGTCGCGTTCGCGAAAGTCAAAGGTGAGTGCTGGCAGGACGAATGAGCTGCCGAGGTCATCGAAGTTCCTCATCGGGATCGCCCCTTTTTCCCCGCGGTGCTCACATGGTTTGTCATCGCCGCAAAGTCTGAACGTCGTTGCGCGCATACTCGCAGATGGTACGATCGCCGCGCGGATCCGCTCGACGGTTGAACTGGAAGGTGCCGAGCAGATGCTCGACAAACTTCGTAACGGGGACCTCCGCGGCAAAGGTATCATTCACCTTTAGGGGTACTTCCGAGGAGACATATGAGGCTGATCACAAACATCCTTTTTCCGGTGGATTTCTCGGCCTCTTGCGTTGCCATGGCGTCTTACGTGAAAAGGGCCGCGACCTTGTTTGGCGCTCAGGTGTCGCTGATGTATGCGTTCGACCCCGCCAGCCACAACGGCTTCGAACTTTACCTGATCAGGGCGTCCGAGGAAATCGCAGAAGAACATCAGACGATCGGTCGCGACAGGCTCAATTCCTTCCTCCAGGGAGAGTTCCCCCTCTCCGAACACCCAAGAATCGTCGTTGCCGGAGACGCCGCGACACAGATCGCTGAGGTGGCGAAGAATGGGTTCGATCTCATCATCATGCCTACGCATGCCGGTATTTTTAGGCGGATGCTCATTGGTTCTACAACTGCCAAGGTCCTCAATGATGCGGATTGCCCGGTCGTAACGAGCAGACACGCTGAGACGATAGCTCCACGACCGTTGGAGCACCGCGAATGGTTATGCACCATCGGCTTAGACGAGGACTCAGAAAGAGTGCTCGGTTATGCGCATCAGGCAGCGGCGGAAGCGCACAGCAACCTCCATATTATTCACGCGATCCAGTCCATCGATCCCAATTTGCCCATTCAACTGGACCTCGACGAACAAATTCAGTCGGAGGAAAGGAAGCAAGCGCGTCAGCACATTGCCGATCTGCAACGAAGGGTCGGGTCCCAGGCGCCGGTTCGGATTGTTGTCGGTCCCATTAAGGAGGCGCTGCTTGAGGCTACTCGGCAGTTCGACGCTGACGCGCTGATCATCGGAAGAAGTCCTCTATCGGGCGCTCACGGTCGCTTACGGGATTTGACCTACGCCGTCGTACGGGACTCGCCATTTCCAGTTCTTAGCATCTGACTGCAAGCAGTCGATGCCGATCGCGTCTTAACCGCCGCCTATCTGAAGTGGCTTGTCCCATGGTGCTCGTTGAACACTAAACGCGTGGCCGCGCCTCACTCGAACTAGAATAGAGTCTCCTCTATGGTCAAGCGTGCACCAGCCCGTCGTCGCCCTCGCAAAGCCAAACCCGGGACGAAGGGTCTGGGCCCAGCAGAATGCCGGCTCGAACAGCCGACAGGAGCTGCAGCGGAAGCTGCGGAAGCAATCGCGAAAGTCGGCGGCTGCGTTGTGGGATCGTACACACTTCGATTGCGCTGTTAGAATCGGGCAATCTGGAGGTAATCTTGAGCGCAACTCAGCCCCGCGTAGCGATCGTTGGCGGCGGATTCGGCGGGCTCTTCGCGACGCACGAACTGGCCGGGGCTCCCGTCAGCGTGACGCTCATCGACAAACGGAACTACCATCTCTTCCGCCCCATGCTCTACCAGGTGGCCACGGGGCTGTTATCCGCCGACCAAATTGCTGGGCCGCTTCGCTCGATCCTGAACCGCCAGCAAAATGTTGAGGCGTTGCTCGACGAAGTCAGCGGCATCGACACGGAAAAGCGGCTGGTTCACTTGAAACAGCACGTAGTGCCGTACGACTCCTCGTGCTCGCGACCGGAATTCAATACAACTACTTTGGTCACGAGGACTGGCGGCGCACGGCGCCGGGCCTTGAATCGCTGGACGACGCCGACCTGATTCGCGGCAAGATCCTGTTGGCCTTCGAGCGCGCCGAGGAGATTGCGGCGCTCGACCAGGCGGACACGGAGAAAATACGCCAACTGCTCACGTTTGTCCTGGTCGGCGCGGGGACGGTGGGCGTGGAAATGGCGAGCACTCTGGCGGGAAATGTCGCGCATGG
Source organism: Candidatus Sulfotelmatobacter sp. (assembly GCA_035511455.1). GTDB lineage: Bacteria > Acidobacteriota > Terriglobia > Terriglobales > Acidobacteriaceae > Sulfotelmatobacter. Next base: position 2,173 of record DATKFH010000028.1, read on the forward strand.
CCCTGGCGCACGATTTTCGTCACATCGATCCTCGCTCGGCGGGGATCCTCCTGTACGAGGCGGCCCCGCGTGTGCTTCCCAGTTTTCCAGAGGTCCTTTCGGCCAAGGCGCAGCGCCATCTGGAGAGCCTGGGCGTGAAGGTGTATACGAACACACCCGTCACGAATGTGGACGACGCTGGGATCGTCGTCAATGGCGAGCGCGTTCTGGCCGGCACAGTGTTGTGGAGTGCGGGCGTGCTGGCCTCCCCCGTAGGCCGATGGCTGGGAGCACCCATGGACAAGTCGGGAAAGATTATCGTGAACTCAGACCTTTCCGTGCCGGGGCAACCTGAGATTTTTGCGATTGGCGACACGGCGCACGTCGTGGCGCAGGCGCGGAATTTGCTGGGCATGAAGGCAAAAGAGCCAATGGTCATGCCTGGAGTAGCGCAGCCGGCCATTCAAGAGGGCAAGTACGTGGCCGGCTTG
>DATKFH010000029.1:0-64020 GCA_035511455.1 Candidatus Sulfotelmatobacter sp.
GATCGCATGTACCATCTTCATCCCGAGCGTATCGAAGGCGGATCGTTTCTGGAAAACTTGCCCACAGTTTTCGCTGGCAAGTACCAGATATTCGCGGATATCGTTGATGACAACGGCGTGCCATGGACTGCGGTTGGGCAAGTCGATCTGCCCAACGTCGCGGGCATGCCGCTTTCAGGAGACGATTCTCAAGCATCCGAAGGGCCTCTTACACCAACCGAAGACGATGCCACATTGGCGCAGTTGCCCGACGGCGGGCGCATGATCTGGGAACGCGACTCCTCGCCATTGAGAGCCAATGTTTCGATGTCTTTTCGTTTCCGGATCGAAGATCGAAACGATAAGCCTGCCAAAGATCTTGAACCGTACATGGGAATGGCAGGACACGCAGCTTTTGTGCGTTCGGATTGCTCGGTGTTCGCGCATGTTCATCCCGAGGGTTCGGTCTCAATGGCCGCATTGCAACTGGCTCAGGCGAGTCTACCGCCTGTCCCCCCGCGAGCTAACGAACCGCAATCTGCGAATCAAGGGGCTCCCATTCTGCGATGGGGACGACTATGAATGTAACGCCCCCTGAGGTTTCATTTCCCTACGGATTCCCCAAGGCTGGGCTGTACCGAATCTTTGTGCAGATCAAGCGCTCTGGTCGTGTTCAGACAGGAGTTTTCGATGCGCATGTCGAGTAACAGATCTTAAGTAGAAGCTGAGAATCGATTGGTTACTCTCGAAGCGATTCGGAGTGGCAAGTTCCGCTACACTCCGAACACAAGTCGTGCGCTGTCTGAGCGCAGGAACAAGCAAGGAGGCATCGCGTGAACGCTCATCTAGATAGCTTCTCATCTGGAATTAGCCGAATCGGCCTCGTCATCGCGTGCTGCTTGATTGTGCCAACCCTAGTTGCGGCGCAGAACCTGCCCGACAAGCCGCCAGTTGGAGCCGACGCTCAGTCGTGCGAAGCTTTGATGGAATTCAATCTGGAAATCGCCCCTGGAGGTCCGGCTGTTGTCACGTCAGCTCGCCTCATCGAGGCTGCCGCCAACGGTTTGGAGCGGTGGCTCCTCGTTCCCAGCGGCTATGGTAGCAGTGCAGTTAACAGCGACGTGCACATCCATGAGTATTGCGACGTGACCGGCTATGTTGCACCACAGAACAAATTTGAGTTGAAGTTGCCGCTCCCCAGAGATTGGAATCAGAAATTTTTCTTTTATACCTGTGGTGCTTTCTGTGGCACCGTCTTTGGGGATGCCTGCAACCTTGGCTTGGTGCGTGGTTATGCCTCGGTAACAGGGAATGGTGGGCATGACAGCCGTTGGGGATTCGATGCGATTTGGGCCGCGAATGCTCCCGAATTACAGGAAGATTTTGGCTGGCGCAGCAATCACGTCATCACCTTGATTGCCAAGGTCATTACCGCGCATTATTACGGAAAACCGATCAAGTATTCCTACATGGGAGGCGGCTCTAAAGGTGGCCAAGCCGTTCTCATCGAAGCGCAGCGCTTCCCAGAGGACTTCGACGGCCTGATGCCCAGCGCCCCGGTGTACGACTACACGGGACGAAATACTATCGCCGCAGCTTGGTTCGCCCAAGCTATCACCGACGGTCACGGCGGATCCGTGCTGAAATGCTGACGCTGCGGGGGCGATTCATAAGTCCGTATTGGAGCATTGTGGTGCGCAGGCGGGCGTAGACGAAGGACTTGTCACTGATCCCCCCTCTTGTAGAGCGCCCGCCAACTTTCTCACGCACTTACAGGCATCGAGCATCTGGAAAGCTCAGGCGATCCGCAAGAATCCTGGCCGCCTGATTCCAACTTCCAAGCTTCCCCTGATCCGCAAGGCAGTAGTGGCGGCGTGCGACGCTCGCGACGGCGTCAACGACGACCTTTTGGGGGATCCGCGGCTTTGTGACTTCGACCTAAAGACCTTGGAGTGCAAGGGCGAGGACGGTCCGGATTGTTTGATCGCCGCGCAAGTAGCCGTAGCCCGGGCGTTCTACAGCCCGACGGTGAATCCACGTACGAGAGAGCAGATTTATCCGGGGCTGATGCTGGGAAGTGAACTCGGCTGGAGTTCCGACGTGGGCCGGATGCATGCGGACATAACGAAGACCCAGGCGAGCGAGTATCTGAGATACGGCGTATTTCATGATGCCAACTGGGATTTCACGACATTCGATTTTGACTCCGCGATGGCTTTCGCCGATCGCGTTGATGACGGCGTAACCAAGGCCACAGACCCGAATCTGCGGGATTTCTTTCAGCGTGGCGGAACGTTGTTGCAGTACCACGGCTGAAGTGACCCCTCAATATCGCCTCTGAACAGCATCAACTACTACAACAGCGTCCTGGATTATATGGGAGGCCCAGCGAATGTACGAGACTCCTACCGCCTCTTCATGGCTCCCGGGATGGACCATTGCGGCGGAGGCGATGGCCCGAACACCTTTGATTCAATCTGGGTAATTGACGAATGGGTCGAAACGGGCAAGGCGCAGGACCAGATCATCGCCTCGCACATTCGGGACGGCAAAACGGATAGGACTCGCCCGCTGTGTCCTTACCCACGGGTTGCCATCTACAAGGGAATCGGAAGTACGGACGAGGCCGCGAACTTCTCTTGTTTGGTCTCCAAATAGCCCACAGAAGGCGCGACAAGTTTGCTTTCTTCTGTTTTTCTACATGTTTACTCGGAGGCTGCTATTTCAACCGCTGCCACGAACCCCGACGCCACGCCACTTGCCGCCATTGATGGGAAATAACGATGCCAGCAGCTTCAAGTTTCTCTAGCGATCGTTCGAAGTGTGCTCTCTCGAGAGCTAGATGGTCAGCTGGTGGAAAAGCAACACAAAGAAACCGCATTTATCATGCCGGGCTTGCGCACGCGGTCTCAGAGATTTTAGATTTCATCAGCGCTTGAATGAGAGGGCCTGAAATCAATGACGTAACGAGTGCCATGACGACCAGCGACACGAACATGGGTTCCCCGATGAGGCCTGCCCGCAGCGCAAGGCTTCCGAGAATCACTTCCATGGCTCCACGGGCGTTCATGGCTACGCCGACGGCCCAAGACGAACGAACGTCCATGCCTCCGAGACGCGCTCCCCATGTGGCACCTAAGATTTTTCCAACGGAGGCAACCACGAGTAGGCTCAGTGTCATTCCCAGACGAAAGTTGGTAACGAAATTGGTGCGGAGGCAGATGCTGCAGAAAAAGAATGGTGCGAACACATTGGCGACGATTTGGCGAATGTCTCCAGCAACAGCGGAGTCTAGCGAATCTCCAATTGCGATCGCGACAACGAACGCCCCGAACAGCGCGTGAAATCCAGAATATTCGGCGAACCCAGCAGCGGCGAGCGTCAGTGTAAAGATCATACCCAGGAGTGCTCCACGGCCGCTGGTGTGTGATTTAAGAGAACGAATGACCTTGGCGACTAGCCATCGTCCAACAGTCAAGGTCATCAGAACGAAAAGCCCCACAAGAACAAGGGTGTGAAGGACGGTGGGTCCTCGGTTGGATCCTAACCTGTTTAACACGACACCGAACAGAATCCATCCGACCAGGTCGTCAAACATTGCGGAAGAAATCACCACTGTTCCGATTTCATCGCGAAGCAACCCGATGTCCATGAGGGTCCTGGCGATTACAGGAAGAGCAGATATCGAAAGTGCAGTTCCAACGAAGAGAGCAAATATGAGCGAGTTTGCTCGGGGCGGCAACCCCAGAAAATGGGGAAAAGAACGGGCAGCGATAAATCCGATGACAAATGGGAAAACAACGCCAAAAGAACTCACAAACAGCGCGCTTTTGCCCCGACGGAAAATAAGACGCAAGCTGGTTTCAAGTCCTGCGACAAGTAAAAAGAAGACGACGCCGAGCGTTGTGACAGTCTCAAGCACAATCGGCAATGCGCCGAAGGTCGGAAATATCCAGGAGTACCACTGTGGTCGGAAGTGTCCGAGAACAGTGGGGCCAAGGAGAATGCCAGCGAAAATCTCTCCGAGGATCGCGGGTTGCCGGATCTTCCGCGTCAATTCGCCCATGAACTTGGCGCTACCCAGCAGAACGGAAAGCGAGAAGAACATCGTTGCTATCTCGCCTGGAGTGAGTTGGTTCACTTGATTGAATGAGTCCGTTCTCTGCTACTCGTGGAGCTTCTCGTTTGCATTTTATCTGGAGTTGAGTTGGTTCCGCTCGGATTCGTCGGACCGCCGCGCCTGCCCCAGGGATCGGTGGCCAAGATTACTTCGAAAGGGATGCTCTAAGGCAAAATCGCTGGACATGGGTAGTCCTTGACTGTGCAGCGAAGCTAGTTGGCTTGCCGAGAAAGCAGCGGAAGGGACGGCGGGAAGAGAACGGAAGAACTACCCGAAATTCGACCTGCGCAAGCAATTATTTTGTTGGACAGGACCGATCTGACGCGAATCGATGGAATCGACGTACTGACGGCGATGGCCGTCATCAGCGAAGGGGATGGGGCATGAGCAAGGGGTGGCAATCGAGTGATTGGCCAAGGACGATTGTGACAGAGCGCCGGCGCCAGCACGGCTTCATCCTCGATCTCACCTCCTCCTGATGTCGAAGCAATAGAGGTTGTCCTGCTCGCGAAGATACAAACGGCCACCGGAAATGACCGGCGGTGTCCAGGTGGGGAAGGCGCCGCGGGAGATCTCAAACCGGGATCTCTCTCTGTAGCCTACTGAAGTTGCTTCCGTGAGTCCCACGACGCCGTCCTCGCTCAGCAGGTAGAGCTTTCCATCGGCATACGTCACCGACCCTTTGCCCACGCTCCGATCACGCCACGCCACCCGGCCCGTTTCCAGGTTCATCGCCGTTAGAATCGCGTTGGAAAACCCATAGGCGCTGTCGCCAACCACTACCGAGGTGCTGTAGTGATTCTGCATTTCCCTGCTGAAGTAGACTTCCGTCGCTTTCACTGTCCCGCCTTCGGCCGTGAGTTTCAGTAGTGCGCAACCGGTTCCATAGGCCGAAGACACAAACACAAACCCGTTCTGGAAGATGGGGGTGGCGATGTTAGCGGTTCGATTCGCGACCCGGTTGTATCTCCACAGCAACGCCCCATTGTTCGACCGCAGCCCAACCACGCCTTCGCTGGTGAAGACGATGATCTGGCGAATTTCCCCGACTTCGGCAGCTATCGGGGAAGAATATGCTGCCGGGTCGCTCTGCGATTTCCACATCAAGTTACCCGTCTTCTTATCCAAAGCAACGATCGCCGCCCCAGGTCCGCCAGGTGTGACAATCAGGTTGCTGCCGTCGACCAGAGGCGACTCGCTATATCCCCAGTTAGGAGCCCGGCCGCCAAACTTCTCGGCGACGTTCATCTTCCAGATCATGCCGCCGCTTCTCGCGTCCAGCGACACCAAGGTACCCTCGCCCGCCATGGCGAAAAGCCGGTCGCCATCGACCGTCGGAGTCCCTCGCGGTCCGTCACCCCGGTCCTGTGGAAACGCCGGACTTGTCGCCGTCTCCCACAGTTTCTTTCCCGTGGCCGCATCTAGAGCCAGAACAAACTGGTGGTCACCCCGCTGCCCCTGAGTAAAAAGCCGGCCCTGGGAGATGGCAAGCCCCGCGTATCCGTAGCCCAGCCCTTGAGTTTTCCAGATCTGCGGCGGACCTCCCTTCGGCCAGGTGTCGAGCAACCCGGTCTCCGGCGAGATGCCGTTTCTCTCGGGCCCGCGCCATTGCGGCCAATCGGCTGCGCTGGCCGACATTACGAGCCAGTACATGAACAGTACGCCGGCAAGTCTCAATCGAACCATGGGCGCCCTCCTTGGGCCACATAATGTGCCCGTCCTGGGGCTAGACCTTAGCCTGAAAATGTAGCGCCGACTCCTTTGGTCTGCTTCAGGCCGGGGCAAAGCCCCGGTCCTATAATCCCGGATTGGGAGCGCTTCAGTTGGCGGAATTAGCGGCTACCGCGAAAACGTGGTGTTGGCCGCGGATGAAAATCATGCCGCTCGAAATGGCGGGCGTGGCCATCACCACCTCGCCCACCGAATTGGTGGCCAGCAGCTCGAACGACGGACCCGCCTTGACCACGAAAACGTCACCATCTTCGTCGGCGAAGTAGAGTTTGCCGTCGGCGGCCACAGGCGAAGCGGTGTGCGCGCTGCCGCCGGTGGAGAGGCGTTGCTGGTAGACGCGTTCACCCGTCTCGACCTTGTATGCGGTCAGGATGCCATTATTCGAACAGATGTAGAGCAAACCCCCATAGGCTATCGCCGTGGGCTGGTAGGGGCCGCCTCGTTTCTTGCTCCAGGCGATCCATTGGTTCGACTCCTGACCCTCCTGAAGTGTGATGTCGCCGCTCGCGCCCGGCTTGATCGCGTAGATCGGCTGAATGGGCGGATACCCGTTGGCCACAATAATCAGACCGCTGGCGATGATCGGTGTCGTGCACGTAACCTCAGAATTATGGCCGGTGATCTGCCAGAGCTGCTTCCCGGTCATCGGGTCGTAGCCGCGGATGCCCTTGGTACCGTTGGTGATCAACTCGGCGCGGATCCTGCCTTCGTAGACGGTGGGCGTACCCCAGGAGGGAAGCTCAGAGCGCGGTGTTTTCCAAATCAGCTTGCCGTCATTGACGTTGAATGCTGCCAGGAAAGAATCCTTCTGTATGTCGACCTGCACGATCACCATATCCTTGTATATGATCGGTGAGCTACCTACACCCCACTCATAGTCAGGATCGTAGAACCAGCCGGCACTCAGCAGGCCGAGATCCTGCTTCCAAAGCAACTTCCCGTCGACGCTGTACGTGTAGAGGCCTTCGGAGCCGAAGAAAGCAACCACATGCTGGCCGTCGGTGGCGGGAGTGGAAGAGGCCTGGCTCGATTTTGGATGACGCTTGCTTTTGGGAACACCCTCGTGCGCTATCTGCTCCCACAGGATCTTGCCCGTCTTCCGCTCCAGGCAGTAAACCTTCCACGTGTGCTTGGAAAGGTCGGTCGATGGCTCGACGTCGCCGAAGAGCCCGTGACGAAAGACTGCGTTGGCGTCGCTGCTGATAGCGGTGGTGACGAAAACGCGATCGCCGAAGACGATGGGACTGGAATGTGCAAGACCTGGAATCTCCGTCTTCCAGATAAGGTTTCGCGATTTGCCGAGATCCCAGGAGACGGGCGGATTCGCACCATCGGCCACCCCCGAAGCCTGCGTACCGCGGAAGGTGGGCCAATTCTGCGCGGCGGTGCCAATCGCAAGCCCCAGGACGGCAAAGATGGTGAGGATTCGCGAGATCATTTCGTCACGACCCTAGTGAACTCTCGGCTCCCGCCGCCTTGCAGCTGGGTGAATCCGGTTACCTTGCCGTCTTCCACTTTGAACTCGACCTCGAGTCCGTCGTATTCGACGCCTCGAAAGCGGGTCTTGCTGACGGCAGCGAAAGTGAGCGGGCCCCACAATTGCCCGACCAACTTACCATCCTTGACCTCAAAGCTGATCTCCATCTCGGTGCCGCCGCGGCCGCCCTGATAGCGCCCCGCGTAGCGCGAGAGCGTTTCGGCGTCGACCACGTAATTGGCCGGCGGCCGTGGCGTAGCACCGGCGGCCTTGAGCAGCTCGGCTACGTCGGTATGCTTCTCCCGGGTAGCGGCCGAAAGCGCCCACGAGAGGCTTTCCTTCTTCACCTTGCCCGTATCGAGGGCCTCTTTCACCAGATCCGGCTTGCCGTCTTCTGCTCCGCTCATAAGCACACTGTCGGGGTCAGCCCCCTTGGCGAGAAGCATTCTTACGATGTCGACATGATCTTTGTCCGCTGCCCGCGCCACGGGCGTCATCCCATAGAGGTGTCTTTGAGGTTCACCTCGGCGCCGTGTTCGAGCAGGACCTTGACCACCGGAGTGAAACCGCGGTCGCAGGCGAAAAACAGCGGCGTTTCGCCGTAGCGCCAGGAGGCGTTGACGTTTGCGCCTTTAGCGATCAGTGCTTCGACATGGGCCGCATCGCCCTTGCGGACGGCTTCCATCAGATCTTCGTTAATGTCCTGGGCAGCAAGCTGCGAGACACCAATCGCAAGAAACGCCAAAGTCAGTAGTCGCCTCTTAACCATGGCGGGGGTATTATACTCAAGATTCTCGTCTCGCGCTCTGAGCCCCAAAAACAGCGGTCACAGACCGCTGCTAGAATATTCGCCGTCACTCTGTTCCTGGAATCCTGGGTAGATCCCCGTCAACTCCGCAGAACATTCGCCGAAACAAGACCTCTGCGCTAGATGCTCCTTGACGATTTCGAACAGCGAGTTATATTTTAGCGAACCGATCCTAGCGTTGAGGCAGTAAAATTCCTGGCATGGTGCAACGGTTCTTCATTATTCTCTTGCTCTGTTTCGCTTCCTTGTCGGCGGCGCAGCAGATCGGCTCGGTGGGCGATTGGCCGGATTGGCGCGGCCCCGATCGAGATGGGAGCTCGCGGGAGAAGGGGCTGCCGGAGAAATGGTCGCTGAGTGGGCAGACCCTGGCCTGGAAGGCACCTTATGGAGGGCGCTCTACGCCAGTGGTGCTTGGCGATCATCTCTACTTGCAAAACACCGCCGGAAAAGGCGAAACCGAGCAGGAGAGGGTCCTTTGCCTCAATGCGGACAGCGGCAAACTGATCTGGGAATACAAGTTCAACGTGTATCAAAGCGACGTGCCAGCGCATCGTGTGGGCTGGGCGTCGCCGGCGGTCGATCCCGAGACCGGAAACGTTTACGTGTTCGGCGTCAACAATCTGCTGACAGCGCTCACCAAAGACGGCAAGAAGTTGTGGGAGCGTTCCATCACGGAGGAGTTTTCCCCCTTTACCACACACGGTGGCCGCACCGTTTCCCCGATGCTCGATGGGAATATCGTGATCGTGAGCACGCCGACATCGACTTGGGGTACTCAGGCGAACCGTGCACAGCGCTTCATCGCCCTGGACAAGCGGACGGGCGAGATTGTGTGGGTCAGCACCCCTGGCGGGCGACCTTATGACACCAGCTACGCGCCCCTGAACATCGCCACGGTGAACAACGTTCGGCTGCTGGTGACCGGCGGCGCCGACGGCGCCGCATTGGCGATGAAGCCGCAGACCGGCGAGCCGGTCTGGAATCTCGTGGTCGCCAAGCGCGCCCTGAATACCGGCATCCTGGTGCGCGGCAAGTATGCGATCTTGTCCCACAGCGAAGAGAACCTGGATAGCAACGAAATGGGCATGATCGCCGCCTTCGACGCCACTGGCAAAGGAAAGCTCGGCAAGGACAGCATCAAGTGGGCCGACAGGGGATTCATGGGCGGCTTCTCCTCTCCCGTGATCGATGGAGACCGAATCTACCAGGCCGATAACAGCTCCAATCTCTTCGCTTTCGATTTGGAGACAGGCCGAGAGTTCTGGAAGCAAAACCTGGGCACCCTTCAGAAAGCGTCGATCGTGATGGGCGATGGCAAGATTTACGTCGGCACGGAGAGCGGCAAGTTTTACATCCTGCGGCCGCATGCTGACCATTGCGAGGTATTGAGTGAAGTGGAGTTGCCTCTCAGTGATCAGGGTATAACATCTCAAAAGATCCCCGAGCCGGTTGTAGCTTCGGCGGCGATTGCGCGCGGTCGGGTTTACTTCGTTTCGAGCGACACCTTGTACGCCATCGGCCCGAAGAGGACGCCGGCCAAAGCCTGGAAACCGGTGACCCAGGCGATGGAGCCCGGTGAGGGCGCGCCCGCGTGGGTGCAGGTGGCGCCGACCGAAATGGTGCTGAAGCCGGGTGACACCGTGCAGCTGCGCGCGCGGCTCTTCGATGCCGCCGGCCGCTTCCTGCGCGAGGAGAATTCGGCGGCGTGGTCGCTCGAGGGTCTCAAGGGGACGGTGACCGGTGGCAAGCTCGCCGTGGCGCCTGACCCAGTGGGCCAGGCCGGAGTGATTAAGGTCACCTCGGGAGGCCTTACCGGAGAGGCGCGCGCGCGGGTCATTCCCCCGCTGCCCTGGGAAGAGACATTTAGCTCTTACGCGGTCGGCAGTGTGCCACCGCATTGGGTGAGCGCCACCGCCGGCCGTTTCCAGGTGAGTGAGTTGGACGGCAAGAAGGTGCTCGAGAAGCTTCCGAACGAAACGCTCTTCAAGCGCATGCGTATGTTTATGGGACCGGCGGACTGGTCGAACTACACGGTGGAAGCTGACATTCGCATCAATGAAAAGCGGCGCCAAATGGGCGATGCCGGCATCATCGCGCAGCGTTATACGCTGGTCGCGTTCGGCAGCGACCAGCGGCTGGAAGTGAATTCCTGGCAGCCGGAGGTGGCCCGGGCCGTCTCCGTGCCCCACGAGTGGAAGCCCGACACATGGTATCGCCTGAAGCTGCGTGTAGAGAACCAGCCCGACGGCAAAACCCGCATTCAAGGCAAGGCTTGGCTCGCCGCTGAGCCTGAGCCGGATGGCTGGCTCATCGACCGCATTGACCCGATTCCGAACAAACAGGGCAGTCCCGGGCTTTTCGCCGATGCCCAGTTTGGAGCTTATTTCGCCGAACTACGAGTGATGCCAAATCAATGAAACGCACAATCCTTCTCTCTGGGATCTGTCTGTTTGTTTCGCTCTGCTGGTTGCGCGCATCCGATCCCGGCACCGGCGACTGGCCGATGTGGGGCGGCACACCAGACCGCAATATGGTCTCGTCAATGAAAGGCATACCCACTTCCTGGGACATCAAGACCAAGACGAATGTGAAGTGGATGGCGCAGCTTGGATCGCAGAGTTATGGTAATCCCGTCGTGTCGGGCGGGCAGGTCTATTGCGGCACCAACAACGAGCTGGTGCGGAACCCCAAGGAGGGTGGAGACCGCGGCGTGCTGATGTGCTTCCGCGAATCGGACGGGAAATTCCTCTGGCAGCACACCAATGAGAAGCTGCCGCAGGGCCGCGCCCTCGATTGGCCGTACCAGGGCGTCTGCTCCTCACCGCTGGTCGAAGGCGACCGTCTCTATTACGTGTCGAACCGTGGCGAGCTCGTCAGCCTGGATACCCACGGCGACGGTAACGGCAACGCCAAAGTCATCTGGAAATTTAACATGATCGAGGAGGTCGGCTCGTCGCCACACAACATGTCGAACTCATCGCCGGTTTCTTACGGCGATTTGATCTTCGTCGGCACCGCCAACGGGCAGGACGAGAGCCACGTGCACGTTCCTTCGCCGCGGGCGCCCTCCATGATCGCGGTAAATAAAAACACCGGTAAGCTGGTCTGGGAAGTGAACAACGTGGGCGAGCGGATCCTGCACGGGCAGTGGTCTTCTCCTTCGGTGGGCAAGGTCGGTGACGTTGTGCAGGTGGTGATGGGCGAAGGAGACGGCTGGGTGCGCGGTTACGAGGCGCTCACCGGTAAGAAGCTCTGGGAGTTCGACCTGAATCCCAAGGATTCGGTGTGGCCAAAGACGCGCAATGAGGTGGTCGCGACCCCGGTGATCTGGGAAAACAAGGTATTCATCGCCAACGGTCAGGACCCGGAGCACGGCGAAGGAGTCGGGCATCTCTACGGCATCGACGCGACCAAGCGCGGCGACATCAGTGAAAGCGGTCGCCTCTGGCATTACGACAAAATCCGCCGCTCGATTTCCACTGCCGCCGTCTACAACGGGCTATTGTTCTACGCCGACTTCAGCGGTTTCTTGCACTGCCTGGATGTGAACACCGGCAAGCCCTATTGGATTCACGACCTGCTGTCAGCCGTCTGGAGTTCGCCGGTGGTAATTGACGGAAAGGTCTACCTGGGCGATGAAGATGGCGACGTCGTGGTGCTCGAGGCCAGCAAGGAGAAGAAGCTCATCGCCTCGATGAACATGGGCAGTTCGGTCTACGCAACGGCGGTCCCCGCCAACGGTACGCTGTTCATCATGAACCGCAATCAGCTCTGGGCGCTGTCGGAAACCAAATAGCCGCAGGTGAGCGAACAGGTTTTCTAGCGGCGAGTTTACCTCGCCACAATGGGCGGCGAAAGCCGCCGCTACGCCAAACCGACCCGCTAGCGAAAATTTAGTTGGTGACCATGGGACCCTTCGACTTCGAGCTTCGTACGCGGGTAGTTTTCGGTGAGGGCAGATTCGGCGAGCTGGGCGCGCTAGCGCGCGAGCTGGGCTTCGGGCGCACACTGCTGGTCGCGGACCGTGGCATGGTGGCGGCAGGCTACGTGGCGCGCGGCGTCGAGCTCCTTGCCGAAGGCGGCACGGAGGTTAGCGCGTTCCACGACTTCGAGGCGAATCCGGACACGGTAATGGTTGAGGCCGGGCGAGTGTTCGCAGCCTCTTGCAGCGTGGACTCGATCGTTGCACTGGGCGGCGGCAGCTCGCTCGACTGCGCCAAAGGAATCAACTTCGTTCTGACCAACGGCGGCAGCATGCTCAATTACCGGGGCTACGGCAAGGCCCAGCGACCGATGCTGCCCATGATCGCAGTCCCCACCACGGCCGGCACGGGTAGCGAGTCGCAATGCTACGCCCTGATCTCCGACGCGGCGACCCACGAGAAAATGGCTTGCGGCGATCCCAAAGCGGCCTTTCGCGTCGCCATTCTCGATCCGCTGCTGACGCGGTCGCAACCGCGGCACGTGACCGCCGCCACGGGCTACGATGCCATTTCGCACGCCGTAGAAAGCTACGTGACTACGCGGCGCAACGCCATGTCCCAGGCCTTCGCGCACCAGGCGTGGCGGCTTCTGGCGGCGAATTATGACCGCGTGTTGCGAGACCCGGATGATCTCGAGGCGCGCGGCGCGATGCAGATTGGCGCGCACCTGGCGGGCATCGCCATCGAGCACTCGATGCTCGGGGCAACCCACGCCTGCGCCAATCCGCTCACCGCGCGCTATGGCATGACGCATGGGTTGGCCATTGCGGCACTGCTGCCGCACGTGGTGCGATGGAACCACTCGGCGGCTGGCGGGCTCTACCGCGAACTCGACGCGGACGATCTCAGACATCGGTTGGCTCGGATGGCGGAAATGGCCGACCTCGCCGTCCGGCTACGAGAGCAAGGTGTCTCAAGAGAGGACCTGCCCGGTTTGGCAGAGGAAGCCGCCACCCAGTGGACCGGGCAGTTCAATCCCCGACCGTTCGACGCCGCGGGAGCGGCGGAGATCTACGAATGGGCCTATTGAATCGACAGGTAACCGATCCCGACTTCCCGCGTCTTAACTTAGCGAGCAATTGCGCGGCGCGAAAAACCCGCGAGTTCGCAACGATGCGGTCAGAACCGAGCTAGAATGTTGTAATTGTTGTTTTACCGGAACCCGGAATGGACCTTCCCCTTATACCGTCAGCGGAGCCAGCACCGAAGGACGTGCGTCTCGAGGGAGAGACCACGGTCGGCAACTATTTTGTATCGAATTATCCGCCGTATTCTTTCTGGACTCCGGAACACGTGAATGAGGCTCACGCCGCCCTGGAGCGGCCGCCGGCTCCCGGCACCGTTTTGGGAATTTACCTTCACATTCCCTTTTGCCGGAAGCGGTGCCATTTTTGCTACTTCAAGGTCTACACCGACAAGGATGCGAGCGAAATTGAGCGCTACCTCGACGCCACCATCCAGGAACTTACGCTTTACTCTCAGAAACCTTTCATTGGCGGCAGGAAGCCGAAATTCGTTTATTTTGGCGGCGGAACACCATCCTACATCTCCTCACGCCAGCTCAGCCGGATGGTGGATGGACTGAAGAGGCTGCTGCCTTGGGATGAGGCCGAGGAGATCACTTTTGAATGCGAGCCCGGCACCCTGACCGAAGGCAAGCTCAGGGTCATCAAAGAGCTGGGCGTCAGCCGCCTCAGTCTGGGTATCGAGAATTTCGATGACCACATCCTGCGAATCAACGGGCGAGCTCACAGCGCAAAGGAGGTCGACCGATCGTATGATTTCGCGCGCGCCATCGAATTCCCGCAGATCAATATCGACCTGATCGCCGGGATGTTGGGGGAGACCTCTGACAACTGGCGGGAATGCGTTCGCAAGACCATAGCGTTATCTCCCGACAGTGTCACCATCTATCAGATGGAAATTCCTTACAACACGACCATCTTCAAGGAGATGAAGGCGGAGGGAAGGACCGTCGCGCCTGTGGCTGACTGGAGCACCAAGCGCGAGTGGGTCAGTTACGCTTTCTCGGAGTTGGAAACGGCCGGCTACAGCGTCGCCAGCGCGTACACAGCGGTCAAAGATCCAGCGCGGTCTCGGTTCATCTACCGGGACCTTTTGTGGACCGGCGCGGACATGGTGGGCCTTGGTGTGGCCTCCTTTTCCCATGTCGGCGGCACTCATTTTCAAAACGAAAGCGATTTCGGACCCTATCTCGCGAAACTTTCTCGGGGGACGCTTCCCATTTACCGCGCTTTAACGCCGACCCGGGAAGAGCGCATGATTCGGGAACTGATTCTTCAAATGAAACTCGGCCGCGTTCACCGGGCATACTTCCAGGGCAAGTTCGGAGTCGATATTGAACAGCGATTTGCCGAGCCACTCAGTGAGCTGCGGGATCGAGGCTTTCTGGCGCTTGATGAAAACAGTTTGCGGCTGAACCGCGACGGCCTGCTGCAGGTCGACCGGCTGCTTCATGAATTCTTCCTGCCGCAGCATCGCAATGCGCGGTATACGTGACGGTCTTGTGCTGTGGCGGTTTAGGCCGCCACTTAGCGAGGCCGCGCACTGTCGGTTGCAGGGCGAGGTAAACTCGCCGTCAAAAATTGGAATCGAGACACTGTCAATTTACCTAACGGGGGACGGTTCGTGCACGGAAACAGTCCATATGATGCCATCGTGATCGGAGGCGGGCCCGCCGGCTCGACGGCGGCTACGGTGCTGGCCAGTAAGGGCCGCCGCGTTGTGCTGTTGGAGAAGGAGAAGTTCCCCCGGTATCACATTGGCGAGTCACTGCTGCCGTATACTTATTTCCCCCTCGAGCGCATGGGGCTCATCGACCGGATGAAGAGTTCTCATTTCCCCAAGAAATACAGCGTCCAGTTCGTCAGCCGCGATGGGCGGGCATCGCAGCCCTTTTATTTCTTCAGCCACCTGAAACACGAAGCTGCCGGCACCTGGCAGGTCCTGCGCAGCGAGTTCGACCAGATGCTCCTCGACAACGCCCGCGCCAAAGGGGTTGAAGTGCTGGAAGAGACCATGGTGCGGCAGATGATCCAGGAGAACGGCGCGGTCACCGGAGTGAAAGCCGTCGGCAAGAACAGCGAGACTCTGGAATTCCACGCGCCGATCACCATCGACGCCAGTGGGCGCGATGCGTTCGCGGTAACGCGCGGCGGGTGGAAAGTGCGCGATCCGTTCCTGAACAAAATCGCGGTCTGGACCTACTACCAGGGAGCGCTGCGCGACCCAGGAATCGATGAGGGCGCGACCACCATTGCTTACCTCCCTCAGAAGGGCTGGTTCTGGTATATTCCGCTACCTGAGAATATGGTAAGTGTCGGAGCTGTTGCCGAGAAGGCGTACCTTTACAACGGCACGCGGAATCTTGCAACCATCTTTCACCACGAGGTAGCCAAAAACGCTTGGGTTCAGCAGCACCTGGCGCCTGGCCGACAGACCGGGCCGTATCGCGTGACGGGAGAATATTCCTATCGTTCCCGCTACTGCGCTGGCGATGGACTGGTGCTGGTGGGGGACGCCTTTGCCTTTCTCGACCCCGTCTTTTCTTCCGGAGTCTTCCTAGCGCTGCGCAGCGGCGAGCTCGCCGCTAACGCTGTCGACGCCGCCCTCACGGACGGCGATGTTTCCGCATCCCGGTTCAGCGAGTACGGAGTCGAGATGTGCAAAGGCATCGAGGCCATGAGGAAGCTGGTCTATACCTTTTACGATCTCGAGTTCAGCTTTCGGAAATTTATCGATCGTTACCCTCATCTTCACGGGGACGTAACCGACTGCCTGATGGGCAATCTGTTTCGCGACTTTGACCCTCTGTTTGAGGCCGTCGCGAGTTTTGCCTCCGTCCCGGAACCGCTGCAGCATGGCAAGCCCCTCATCGAAACACCCCGAATCGAAGGGCAATGAAACGTGGCCTGTAAATTCAAGCTGACCCGACAAGTGGAGTTTTCCGAAACCGACATGGCCGGTATCATGCATTTTTCGAATTTCTTCCGCTACATGGAGGTGGCGGAGCACGCGTTTTTTCGGTCGTTGGGCACGTCGATTCATGCCGCCGGTAATAATCTGGGCTGGCCGCGGGTGCATGTGGAGTGCGACTTCAAGCATCCCCTCCGGTTCGAGGACGTGGTTGAAATCTCCCTTTTTGTGCGCGAGAAGAGAAAGAAGAGTCTCGTCTATACTTTTGTCTTTCGAAAATTGAACGAGCAGCCTGCCCGAGAAGTCGCGCGAGGAACGGTGGCCGTAGCCTGCGTGAACCGCGACAAGTCCAGTGGCAAGATGACCGGTATTCCGATACCGAGAGCCCTTGCCGACAAGATCGAAGTCGCGCCTGAAGAACTTCGCGATGCAGGCGTCTAACCCGGATTAGTCATGAGTGTGGCGTGGTCGCTGCGGCTTAGGTGCCTGCCCCCGAACGCTTGGTCGCGCCAGCGCGATAAGGCTGATGATGCCTGAGCGCTCTCAATACCCGTAATCAGAACGGTTCATAATATAATACGCGTCTGAAATTCATGTCTCTTGCAGCCTAAACCGGGCAATTATGGCTATGGTTCGGCTCCGGTGAAGAAGGCCTTGTATGAAGATCGTTGCGTTCACCGCCGGTGCCGGGCCGATGTATTGCGGAAGCTGCATCCGCGACAACGCCCTGGCGGCGGAGATCAAGAGCCAAGGCCACGATCTCACTCTGCTGCCCATCTATACCCCGACGCTGACCGACGAGGCGAACGTCAGCGAGGACAAAGTATTTTGCGGCGGCATCAGCGTGTACCTCGAGCAACACTCGGCCCTTTTCCGCAAAACCCCCGCGCTGTTGGACTCGTTATGGGATTCGCCATGGGCACTCAAGCTTGCTTCGCGCCGCTCGATTCCAGTAAACCCACTCCTGTTGGGTGAACTGACTGTTTCCGTACTTCGCGGCGAAGAGGGTTTTCAGCGCAAGGAAATCCAGAAGCTGACAAGCTGGCTGCGCAACCAGGCGCCGCCTGATATCGTGACGTTACCGAACTCACTCTTGATCGGGCTGGCGCGGCCGATCCGGGAAGCCCTGGGCCGGCCCGTGTGTTGCACCCTGCAGGGCGAAGACTTGTTTCTCAGCCAGCTTCGGGAGCCGTATCGAACCAGGTCACTGGAGCTGATTCGGGCAAACATCGGGCACGTGGACGGTTTCGCGGCGGTCAGCCAATATTACGCGGAGTTCATGTGTCGCTACCTTGGCATCCCCGAGCACAAAATGCACGTTGTGCCGCTTGGCGTCAATCTCCAGGGTTACGATCCTGCTGTCCGCGTGCGCACCAACGTTTTCGCGGTCGGCTACTTCGCGCGTGTGGCGCCGGAAAAGGGCCTGCATCTTCTGGCCGACGCCTACATCTGGCTGCGGCGCGAAACCGAATTTTCCAGCGCAAGACTGGAGGCTGCCGGCTACCTCGCGCCCGAACACCGCGAGTACCTTTGCGGCATCGAACGCAGGATGAAGGAGGCCGGCCTGGGAGACGAGTTCTGCTATCGCGGCGTGCTCGACCGCCGGCAAAAGATCGACTTCCTCCGGAAACTCGATATCCTTAGCGTCCCCGCCACGTACAACGAACCGAAGGGCATCTTTCTGCTGGAGGCGATGGCGAACGGAGTTCCCCTGGTCCAGCCGCGATTGGGAGCATTTCCCGAGATCCTCCATAAGACCGGCGGCGGAATCCTGGTGGAACCCGACGACACGGCCAGCCTGGGCCAGGGAATCCTCTCGCTGTGGAAGGACCCCGCGCTCGCGGAAGAACTCGGTAACAGAGGTGCGCAAGGAGTCCGCGAGCACTACAGCGCCTCGCGAATGGCCGCGCGAGCGCTCGAAGTGTACGCCAGCATCGCGGCCCCGCGTGTCTATGCTTGAAGCCTCCAGCCTCGCCAAGGAATACCCAACGCCCCGTGGGCCCCTGACGGTCCTCTCGGGCATCTCCCTGTGCTTGAAGCGCGGTGACGCGGTGGCCATCATGGGTCCTTCGGGGTCAGGAAAGAGCACGCTCCTCTACATCCTGGGCGCGCTGGAACCGCCGACTGCCGGCACGCTTACGCTTGACGGACGAAATCCCTTCCAGTTGGCGGAGCGGGAGCTGGCGGCGTTCCGGAATCAGTCGATCGGCTTTGTTTTCCAGGATCATTGCCTTCTACCACAGTGTTCGGTGCTCGAGAACGTCCTGATTCCAACGCTGGTAACGAATGATCACGCCGGGTATCGGGACCGTGCGCGGGCTCTGCTCGAGCAGGTGGGGCTGAGCGACCGGCTGGATCATCGCCCCTCCGAGCTTTCGGGCGGCGAGAAGCAACGCATTGCGCTGGCGCGTGCCCTGATCCGAAAGCCGCTTTTGTTGCTCTGCGACGAGCCGACCGGAAACCTCGATCAGACCTCGGCGGCAGTTGTGGCTTCTTTGCTGCTCGAGCTGTACCAGCGGCAGGAGACCATCCTGGTGGTAGTAACCCACAGCGCGGAGCTGGCCTCCCGATTTCCCGTCCGGTATGAATTGCGTCATGCGAACCTCCACCCTGCTGCGGCGTAATCTCACGTGGTATTGGCGCACGAACTTGGCCGTGCTGCTGGGGGTATCGACCGCGGTCGGCGTGCTGGGTGGCGCGCTGCTCGTAGGTGACTCGGTGCGCTCGAGCCTCCGGGACCTGGTGCTGGCGCGGCTGGGCAATACCGATTTTGTGATCTCCCGCAACGGCTTCTTCCGCGAGGAGCTGGCCTCCGCCTTTGACTCTTCCTGCCCCATAATCGCGATCAGCGCCGTCGTCGTACACGAGCCGAGCGGCCGGCGAGCATCGGCTGTCGAGGTCTATGGGGTCGACGAGCGCTTCTGGAAGTTCCAAGCCGAACCCGGCCAGCCACCGTCCGGCCACGAGATCCTGTTGAGCGCTGCGCTCGAGCGGGAACTGGGCGGCAAAGCTGACGACGCCATCTTGATCCGTGTGCAAAAGCCCTCTGCGATTCCGCTCGAGTCACTACACGGGCGCAAGCAGGACGTTGGCAAGACCATCAGGCTTAAGCTTAAGTGGCCAGAGGCCGCCTTTCGCGAGTTCTCACTGGAGGCCCAGCAGGGCGATGTCCGCGCCGCGATCGTTCCGCTAACGCGTCTCCAGAGGGACCTAGATCAGAAGGGAAAGGCGAACACCATCCTGGTGGCAAACGGAGCGGTAAGCCTTGACCTCATCGAACGAACGCTGAAGGATCGATACGCGCTCGAAGACCTCGGCATCCGGCTACGCACTCTGGAAAGGCAGCACTGCCTTTCTCTCGAGGCCGACAGTGCCCAGATCAGCGACGCCCTGGTTGATGCGGCGTCGACTACCGCGAAGTCACTGGGTCTGCGTGTTGAACCGGTGCTGACGTACCTCGCGAACAGCATCCGAGTCGGCGGCCGGGAGGTTCCCTATTCCGTGGTAACGGCGCTCGACTCTCCGCCTGCTCCCTCCGAACCCGACGCCATCACGCTCAGTCAATGGACGGCGCTCGACCTGCGGGCAAAGCCGGGTGATGCGGTGACGCTGGAATACTACCTCTGGAAGTCGGACGGCCTGCTGCATACCGACAGTGCACGGTTCCGCCTGGCGCAGGTTGTCCCGCTCGAGGGTGCGGCCGCGGACCGCGACCTTGCCCCGCAATATCCAGGCATCACGGAGTCGAAAAGCCTGCACGATTGGGATCCACCGTTCCCGCTCGATTTGAGTCGCGTGCGGCCGAGCGACGAACAGTACTGGAAGCAATACCGGACAACGCCAAAGGCTTTCGTCCCGCTTGCTCGAGGTCAGCAGCTCTGGGGCACGCGCTTTGGCCGACTTACCTCGGTCCGCATCCTCCCGCCGTCCGACGCGTATAGCAACGCACTTCGGATGGCCCTCGATCCCGCCAAGATGGGGCTCACGGTGTTCGCTACCAAAGCCCAGGGATTGGCGGCGGCGCGTGGCGCCACCGATTTCGGCGAGTACTTCCTCTATTTCAGCTTTTTTCTGATGGTCTCGGCCCTCTTGCTGACAGGGCTATTCTTTAGGCTCGGAGTCGAGCAACGCATGCGCGAGATCGGCGTGCTCCGCGCGCTCGGGTTTTCCATTCCCAAGCTCCGCTCACTATTTCTCCTGGAAGGCACGGCGCTAGCGGCGGCCGGCGCAATCCTCGGGATCGGAGCCGCGCTGGTCTATGGCGACATCATTATGCTCGGATTGCGAACCTGGTGGGTCGCCGCGGTAGGGACCAAGTCACTTTCGCTCCACACCTCCATTGCGCCCCTGGCCGTCGGGGCAGCGGCGGGAATGGTGACCGGCCTGGGCTCGACTGCGTGGACCTTGCGAAGCCTCCAGCCAGTAACACCGCGCGGGCTCCTGGCAGGGGTTGAGAAGCACACGTCAAGCGGACGGTGGTTGCTCGTCGCATCGTTGGTGACTGTCATCGCTCTTGCCCTGCTCGCGGCCGCGCTGGTTCGTGAATTGGACCAAACCGCCGGATTTTTTGGTGCGGGCACACTGCTGCTGATCGCCGCAGTATGTTTCGAGTCCGCCTGGCTCCGTGCGCGTTCCTCAGCCGCAATTCGTGGCCAAATCACGTTGGGCGTGCGCAGTGCCACCTACCGCCCGGGTCGCAGCCTCCTCTCGATCGCCCTGATCGCCTCAGCGACGTTTATCATTGTTTCCCTTGATGCCTTTCGTCGCAGCGAGGCCTCTGCGGGCACGGGCGGTTTCCCCCTTGTCGCGGAATCGGTGTTGCCGTTGATTCACGAACCTAACACGCCCGCTGGCCGCGACGCCCTGAACATCCCGCGGCTCGAAGGGGTCCAGTTCGTTCCCTTCCGACTGCGGCCCGGCGATGACGCCAGTTGTCTGAATCTTTACCAGCCGCGCAATCCTCGAATTCTGGCGCCTCCGGCGGCCTTTCTGCGCAGCGCTCGTTTCCGGTTCCAGGATTCCGTGGTCCGGACCCCAAATCCCTGGCTCTTGCTCGAGTCGGAGACGGCCGACGGCGTCATCCCCGCGATCGTGGACGCGAACTCCATGACCTATTCACTGCATTTGCATCTCGGCGAGGAATTCGTAGTGGACCAAACGCGGTTTCGCATTGTCGCGGCACTCGCAGACAGCCTTTTTCAGGGGGAACTGTTGATCTCGGAGAAGAGTTTCCTGCGACTTTTTCCGGACGTCGAAGGCTACCGCTTCTTCCTGCTGAGCGTGCCACCGGCGAGAGCGCAGGAAGTGACGGGAGTTTTGGAGGGCGCACTCGCTGACTACGGATTCGATATCCAACCGGCGGAAGCGCGCCTAGCGGGGTTTCACAAAGTGGAGAACACTTATCTTTCCACGTTCCGCAGCCTGGGCGGGCTGGGCCTGGTGCTGGGCACCGTGGGACTCGGAGCCGTCCTGCTGCGCAACGTGCTCGAGCGGCGCCGCGAACTGGCACTCCTGCGCGCGGTCGGGTACCGCCCGCAGCACTTGGCGACGATGGTGATAGCTGAAAACTTGCTCCTGCTGCTGCTCGGCTTGGTCACAGGTACGGCGTGCGCGCTGCTGGCTATTGCCCCGGCGGTTTTGCTGCGTGGCGGTCGTTTGCCGGCCGCTTCGCTGAGCCTTCTGCTGGCTGGCGTGCTGGTGACCGGAATTGGCGCCTCGCTCGCCGCCACGGCCGCCGCTCTGCGTTCCCCGTTGCTCATGGCACTAAGATCGGAGTAGACTTCGGCCATCATCTTTTCTCGCAGGGGCAGCATGTGTCGCCACCTTGTCCGTGGACGCCGTGCCCGCCAAGGCGCAGAACGGTCCCCAGTGGCGCGGCCTAAGCCGCAGCCGCATCTCCAGCGCCTTTGCCGAGCAAAGCCAGGCCGGGGAAGCTCCGGCTAAAGAACGCCTGCGAGGGAACATCGTGGCCCGTTGGCCGTTGTGGACTTCTGAAGGCCGCCTGGCGGAGCACGCGGCGATCGGGATTGGCGGCTCGGAATCCTCCGCAACGACGCTGGCCTGTGGGATGGGGAGCGATTTGTGATACGCAATGCGGGAAACAAAAGACTGGTCGTTGGTGTCATAGCCGGATGGCAGTGGCTTGTCCAACCTGGATGGATCCAAATTGACCCTGGAGTGGGAGGAAGCAACAGCCCAAGCGACCGGCACCGGCTCCTTGGGAGGGCTGCGTCATGTTAAGCGCACTTATGCTTCTGGTGGTCGCTGGCGCTGCCGGACTGTCAACGCCCGCTTGGCCCGCCTGGGGAGGACCCAACGGCAATTTTTCGGTTGATGAGAACGGGCTTCCGGCAACCTTCGCCGCTGCCGCCCCCAAGCGGCTCTGGCAGCGCAATCTGGGTGAAGGCTACTCCAGCATCGTGACGGATGGCGGGCTGCTCTACACCATGTATCGACGCGGCCACGAGGAGGTTGTAGTTGCCATCGACCCCGCGACGGGAAAGACGGAGTGGGAGTACGCCTACGACGCCACCTTCCGGCCAGAAATGGGGATGGAAAACGGATCCGGACCACACAGTACACCGCTCGTCTTGGGCAATTGTGTTTACACGATCGGAATCCTGGCCAAGATGCACGCCTTCAACAAGAAAACTGGCAAGATTGTGTGGCAAAAGGATCTCTACAAGGATTTCCCCGGTAGCACTTTTATGGAGCGTGGCTACCCTGTAAGCCCAATCGCCTACAAGGACACGATCGTTGTCAAGCTTGGCGAGTATGGCCATGCCGTAGTCGCCCTGAATCCCAGGGACGGCTCTCTGGTTTGGCAAAAACAGAATTTTAAGAACGCGCCTTCTACTCCGATCATCGTCAATGTGGACGGGCAGGACCAACTGATCACCACGTTCAGCGACGAGGTGGTCGGACTCGACCCGTCGAACGGTAACCTGCTCTGGAGTCACCCCCATTCGACGTCGTGGGGGCTCAACATCAGCACGCCCGTGTGGGGGCCAGGCAACCTGCTGTTCATCAGCTCCGGTTACAACGGGGGTGCGCGCGTCCTTCACTTAGCCCAGTCTGGTGGAAAAACTAAGGTTGAAGAATTGTGGTCCGGCAATCGCATACGGATACACCATAGCAACGCGATCCGCATCGGTGACTACGTCTACGGGTCGAGTGGTGACTTTGGTCCCGCTCCGATGACGGCGGTCGATATTAGAACGGGCAAGGTGGTTTGGCAGGACAGGACTTTCGGAAAGGTCAATATGGTGCTCGTCGGCGGGAAGGTGATGCTCCTCGATGAAGAAGGGGATCTTGCAATGGCGACGCTATCGCCGCAAGGAATGCAGGTGCGTTGGAGAGTGCCGTTACTCGAAAGCAATGCCTGGACTGCGCCCACGCTGGTCGGAACGAACCTCTACGTGCGAGACCGGCACACGATGATGGCACTAGATCTGCACTAGCATCGGTCGATGAATAAGGTCGCCCGGGTGAGGTAGCGGCGGGCTTACTCGCCAGATCTCCAGCGATTCCAAAACGCCCAACGGCAGCGTAAAGCCGCCGCTACGGATTAGCCAGCAGCAAGATTATTAGTGAGGGTGCCCAACGTAGCACCACCGCTGGAGGTGAAACTTGCGTGTCCGGATATCCTTGGCCCTGTTTGTCATTGCACTTTCACTTCCGGGGTTGGCGGAAGACTGGCCGCAATGGCGTGGCCCGTCGCTCAACGGTACGAGCACCGAGAAGAACCTTCCGGTTCATTGGAGCACCACCGAAAACGTAGCCTGGAAACTGGCAATGCCGAGCAAAACCGCGTCCACGCCGATCATCTGGGGCAACTACATTTTCCTTAACGTCGCCGATGGCGACGATCTTCTCCTCTGGTGCGTCGACAAGGCCAAGGGAACGCCGGTCTGGAAGAAGCTCGTTGCGCGCGGGAATTACAAGAGCAACAAGCAGAACATGTCGTCGCCCTCACCCGTCACTGACGGCAAGAACGTGTACGTGATGACCGGAATCGGTGTGCTGAAGGGATTCGACTTCAGCGGTAATGAGCTCTGGATCCGCGAAATTCAAAAGGACTATGGTCGCTTCGGTCTGAACTGGGGTTATGCGTCTTCACCGTTGCTCTATGAGGATTCGCTGTATGTGCAGGTGCTGCAGGGAATGAAAACTCATGATCCTTCGTACGTCCTGCGCATCGACAAGAAGACCGGAAAGACGATTTGGCGCGTCATCCGTCCCACCGACGCGGTGCGGGAATCGCCGGATTCCTACACCACTCCGACGCTCGTGCGGTATGGCAATCACGTGGAGATCGTCGTCACTGGCGGCGATTGCGTCACCGGGCACGATCCCGGAACCGGCGAGGAATTGTGGCGCGGCACGGGATTCAATCCGGACAAGAACCCCAACTATCGGATCATCGCTTCCCCGGTGGTGTATGACGACGTGGTGTATGTGCCTACGCGCGTGCGACCTCTGATCGCCTTTCGAGCCGGGGGTCGTGGCGATATCTCGCAATCGCACAAGCTGTGGTCCTTTTTGAACGGCCCGGACGTGCCAACTCCCGTTACCGACGGGAAGTATTTCTATTCCGTGAACGACCGGGGTATCGTCTGGTGCCTAGACGCCAAGACCGGCCAGGAGATTTGGGGTGGGCAGCGGACCAAGCCTGCGACCTACAGCTCATCACCCGTGCTGGCGGATGGAAAGATTTATGTCACGAACGAGGATGGCATGACGACGGTCCTAAAGGCCGGACCGAAGTTTGAAGTCCTGGCGGTAAATGATCTCAGCGATTACACCTTGAGTTCGCCGGCGATCTCCGATGGGCACATCTTCCTGCGTACAGAACATTTTCTGTACGCGATCGGCAGGCAGTAGCTGCTACAGGAGGCGAAAGGGCAACCTGGCACGCTCATCATCGTTCGTCCACTGACGACTTTTTCAGACGGCGTAAAGCACCAATCTCGCCCAACACTCGCTTGAAGGTGAGGCCTGCTTGGCCATTTTGCGCTGGATGTCGCGATCGGACCGGACCTTATTTCACGCATCCACTTTCACGCATCACGCGCGGCGCCCGACCCAAAGACTACGAAGGCTTGTAGTACAGCACCAATCCCGCTCCCGCTACGGCCAGTAAGAAGCCGACGTAGAGTAGCGGGTTCGGCGGGTTTTTCGGTGGGTGCGTGGCCATCGAGACGATCACATTGACGACGGGCGCTCCGCCGAAAACCAGCGGCATCACGTAATTGGGAAGGCCGCCTGACTTGAACGCGTAGATGATGCAGACCGCTCCGAGTGCTCCCAGTGCTCCGCCGATCGTGGCCCAGATCGAACCGGCGAGAGTGAAACCGCTCACCCCACCCTGCGACGATAGTCCTGCTACCGGCACGAGCACGCCGATCAGGAAGTAGGCCAAGCCCACGCAGAGTAGAGCCTTCAGCGGGTTGCCGAGCGACGTTTGTCCCTTATGCAGCGCGGGGCCGTAAATGCCCCACGAGAGCACCGCACCCCCAACAAAAATGATCCACGCCATGGAGCGCTTCCCCCTTCCTTTCGTGTTTGCGATGGCGCCGTGTCCCATTGGTTTGAAGCCCTCACGAGCGATTCCTTCGCCGAGGAGCTTCAGATTCTAACAGTTCTCATGCGTTTCGTCTGATAGAAGCTGTTTATTCCCTGGGAGGCCGGGCGTCCCGCCCGCGCTTACCCAGTTACGCGAACAGTGCTGCACATGAAGCGTGTCCGGCGGGAAAATGGCGGGAAAACCTGGCTAGTGAAGAGAGTACTATCGATGCGTACCAATCGAGGCAAGGAGGCTGACCAGGCATGAGCGTCGCGCAAAGCGGTGGCGAGACTCGTCAGAGTCAGCTCCGGCTATGGCCCGGCGTGGTCATTGCGATACTGGTGTTGTTGCTTCGGTTTGTCGTCCCGTTAGTCATGCCCGAGGAACTGTTCGTCGCGGTGCTCTCGGGACCCGTCGGCGGGGTGGCCGTGGTCCTGTGGTGGTTGCTCTTCAGCCGTGCGCGTTGGTTCGAGCGCTTGGGCGCCGTCGCCCTGATGCTCGTCGCGCTGTTCCTGAGCAAGCGCATCGTCGACGTGTCGATTGCGACTGGGGCGATGGGTTTCTTGTTCCGATTCTTGGCTATCCCGACCCTCGGCGTCGCCTTCGTCGTGTGGGCGGTGGCCACTCATCGTCTCTCGGACGGAGTTCGGCGCGCAACGATGGTCGCGACCATCCTGCTCGCCTGTGGAGTGTGGACGCTCTTCAGGACCGGTGGTTTGACCGCCGCCACCTTCAAAAACGACTTGCACTGGCGGTGGACGAAGACTCCCGAGGAACGACTAGTCACCAAATCCGGCAATGGGCTGGGGGCACTGCCGCCAACTCCCGCCCTACTGGCGCCAGCTACGGCCGGTGGGACTCCCGAGAAACGAGAGGATGCACGGCTCGCGTCTAAATCCGGCAGCGAGCCGGCGACACTCTCCCCAGTTCGTGCAGCAGGGGAGGCTCCCGAGAAGCGGCTCGTGGCCAAAGCGGGCGGCGCGCCGGCGCCCGTGCCATGGACGCCACCTGATCCCGTTGCCGAATGGCCCGGCTTTCGTGGTCCCCATCGCGACGACATCATCTCCGGCGTGCGAATCAAAACCGACTGGACTGCTTCGCCACCTGTAGCGCTATGGCGCCGGCCGGTGGGACCCGGCTGGTCGTCGTTCGCGGTCCGCGGCGACCGTTTCTATACCCAGGAGCAGCGCGGTCCTGATGAGGTGGTCGCCTGCTACAAGCTGGTCACTGGCGAGCCGGTGTGGGCGCACCGGGACACCGCCCGGTTCTGGGAGTCGAACGGCGGTCCCGGTCCGCGCGGGACACCGACGCTCAGCAACGGCCGCGTGTACACCTTCGGCGCTACCGGGATTCTGAATGTGCTCAACCAGCGTGACGGCACCGTCGTGTGGTCGCGCAACGCGGCGTCCGACACGGGCATAAAAATTCCGCAGTGGGGCTTCGCGAGTTCGCCGTTGGTGATCAACGACCTCGTCGTTGTGGCCACCGCCGGGCAGCTCGTTGCCTATGACCTGGCGACCGGTGTCAAGCGCTGGACCAGCCCGCCACGCGGCGTGAGTTATAGCTCGCCGCATCTGGCAACAATAGACGGAGTACCGCAGGTTCTGCTCTTGAGCGAACCCGGCTTGATCAGCGTCGGGCTCGCCGATGGCAAGTTGCTCTGGGAGCACGCATGGGCAGGCTACCCCATCGTGCAGCCGGCGCTGACTGCGGACGGCGACGTCCTGATCAGCGTCAGCGCCAGCAGTGGCACGCGCCGCCTCGGAATCGCGCATGGATCCGCCGGATGGACCGTCCAAGAGCGCTGGACATCACTCGGGCTGAAGCCCTACTTCAACGACTTCGTCGTGCACAAAGGCCATGCCTTCGGCTTCGACGGCAGCATCCTCGCCTGTATCGACCTCAAGGACGGCAAGCGCGTGTGGAAAGGCGGACGCTACGGCAACGGCCAGTTGCTCCTCTTGGCTGACCAGGACTTGCTGCTGCTGACATCGGAGGAGGGTGAACTGGCGCTGGTCCGGGCGACTCCCGATGAGTTCACGGAGGTGGCGCGGTTCCCAGCGCTCGAAGGCAAGACCTGGAACCACGCGGTGCTAGTCGGCGACGTCCTGCTGCTTCGCAACGGCGAGCAGATGGCCGCATTCCGATTGTCCCGCGCCGGCTGACCCCGGCGGCGCTCACAGTTCAGGTTAGGACGCCACCTACGAGCCAGGATTCCCTCAGTGTCCAACAAGAAGGGGAAGGCCCTTCACCGGTGGCGCGCTGGTTGGTGAAAGCGCTGGTCGCGGACGACCCTCTCGCCAAGGGTTAGAGCTAAGACTCCGGCCATCTCCCTGAGGAAAACATGGGCGACGAAGAAGGCCTGCAAAGGGTCACTTGACCTGCGGGTCGACTTTGACGCGACCATGAACTGCAAGCAGAATTGCCTTGACGATATTGGGCCGAACTCCTCTATCATTGTCAACCGACGAAAGAGCCACATTCACCGGTAGATTCGTTACGGGTTCGCTCGTTCTGGACCAGTGAGAGGGAAACTTCCGACTGATGACCACGCCGCCGGTCATTGCCATACCGCAGCGCCCTACCGGAGTGCAATGGGTGATCTGCGCGATGGCCGCGCTGGGCTTCGCGTTCGACACTTATTCGTTGCTGGTGCTGCCGCTCATCGTAAGGCCGGCCTTGATGGAGCTGGCCAAGGTCAAGCCGGGAACGCCGGAATTCAACTACTGGGTCGGGATGCTGTTCTACATCCCGGCAGTGGCGGGCGGCATCTTCGGACTGATCGGAGGCTATCTCACCGATCGCTTGGGCAGGCGGCGCATCCTGGTCTGGAGCATTCTGCTCTACGCCTTCTCAGCCTTAGCCTCTGGCTACGTCACTTCCGTAAGCACGCTTCTGGTCTTGCGCTGCACGACGTTCATTGGTGTTTCCGTGGAGTTCGTAGCAGCGGTGGCCTGGTTGGCGGAACTGTTTCCCGATCCCAAGCAGCGAGAGGCCGTGCTCGGTTACACACAGGCATTCTCGTCGCTCGGCGGGCTGATGATCACGGCCGCCTACTACCTTGCAGTCACCTATGCCGGGTCGCTCCCTGCGATCCATGGCGGACACGAGGCCTGGCGCTATGCCTTGATCTCCGGAATCATTCCTGCGATCCCCTTGATGATAGTCCGCCCTTTCCTGCCGGAGTCGCCGGTATGGAAGGAGAAAAAGGCGCAAGGCACTCTGAAGCGGCCCAGCTTCGCCGAGTTGTTCCACCCCGAATACCGCAAGACCACGCTCCTGACCGCTTTGATGTTCGCCTGCAGTTACGGGGCGGCGTTCGGAGCGATCCAGCACATTCCGCGCATCGTCCCGGGCCTGCCGCAGGTCGCGCACCTCGCCAGGGCGGCGCAGGAGCAAGCGGTGAGCAAGGTGCAGTTCCTGCAAGAAATGGGCGGGTTGCTCGGCCGCCTGGTGTTGGCGTTCCTGGCGGTTCGGATCATCAGCCGCCGACGCCTCCTGCGCGTGTTCCAGGTCCCGGGACTGTTCCTGGTGCCGTTCGTCTTCTTCTACCCGGCGCTTCACAGTCTCAGGATGGTCGAGGTCGGCATATTCGTGGCGGGGCTGGTCACGGTGGCGCAGTTCAGCTTCTGGGGAAATTATCTGCCCAGGGTGTATCCGACGCACCTTCGCGGCACGGGCGAAAGCTTCGCTGCCAATATCGGCGGCAGGATGATCGGGACCTCGGCCGCGCTCCTGACCACCCAACTGGCTAACGTGATGCCAGGCTTAACTCCTTTCGCTAAACTGGCGTATTCGGCCAGCGCGGTGGCCCTGCTGGTTTACTCGGTCGGATTCCTCGGGAGCTTTTGGCTGCCGGAGCCGCAGCGCGATAAGCTGCCGGATTGATTCGAACGCATCTCCCTCTAGCTGCGCTTGAGGAGCGCCGCTACAATTCAGGCCGCCCAGTTTAGCCAAAGCAGTATAACCGCCCATCCTCCGAGCCGATCACCACGCGTCCCGCAGCAATCGCGGGTGAAGCGAACAGTGGCGAGCCGGCTTCGAACGCCCATACCTTCTTGCCTGTGACCAGATCGAGCACGTAAAACCGGCCGTCATTCGAGCCGACGTATACACGACCGCCCGCGATCGCGGGAGATGAGTCCACGCGAGCGCCGGTCGAGAACGTCCACATGACTTTTCCGGTCTTGGCGTTCAGGCAGTGAATCATCTTATCCCGGCCGCCGACTACGATTCGGTCACCCTCCGCACCCGCCGAAGAGTAATACGGGAAGTGCCGCTCGGGATCTTCGTACCGCCAGACAATTCGCTTCCGGAGCAAGCTCACGCGCAACATCTCGTTGTTAAAGGTGCCGAAGTACGCCCACTGGCCCAGGAGCGCGGCTGAGGCGGCGGTATATCCGCCCGACGACAGTTTGAGGACTTGCTTGCCGTCCGCGATGCGGATACCGCGAAGGATTTCATCGCAACCGCCCAGATAAGCGATGGTCTCTGCGATCGCGGGCGTCGCGTGCACGTAGAGGTTGGTGGTGAACTTCCAGAGCAGCTTGCCATCGCGAGCGGACAAACAGTACAGGTTGCCGTCGTAGGAGCCGATCAAAACCCGGTCGCCCGTGACTACCGGTGAAGACCTGATTTCCGCCTTGGTTTTGAAAATCCAGAGCCCCTTGCCGTCCGCGGCGCGGACGGCATGAAGCTGTCCCGCGAGATCCCCGATATAGACCACGCCGTCGTGAACGGCGGGTGACGATTCGCCGATGCCATCCTTGGCGCGGTATTTCCAGCGGAGCTTGCCGGTCTGGAGGTCGATAGCCAGCAAATCGCCGGATTCCACACCCACATAAACCGTGCCCGCTGCAATGGCCGGGGATGACTCGACTGTGTCACCGGCTTCGTACGTCCAGAGAAGCTTGAGAGTGCTCGGCAGTGCGGTGGTGGCAACGCCCGTCAGTTGCGGATTTCCACGAAACTGCGGCCATTCATCCGCCGCACGCAGAACCCCCGCCAGCAAGCAGACAACGAGCAGTCGCGCGCAGTATCGTGCGACGTGTTTCGCGCCGCCGAGTACCGTCTGGCGCAGGGCTTCGCCCAGCACAATAGAACCCGAGCGTCGGACATAATTGGCATTCACGAGCACATCTGAATGAAATCGAAGATATAATCCACCAGGAGTTCCAGTCAAGCAGCGGAGTGGCGGTGAAATATTTCGCAAGGCACACCAGAACCAGCAACCGGGGAGAGGTTGTGTTCACCTCGGCTGGTCCGCTACACTCGCTCTCTTGTGACTGGGGTAGTCCGGAGCGCGCGGCATGAAGGCGACAGCTTCAGGAGTGGACCTAGCGGCCAGGGTCGAGGACGCGAAGGCCAAGCTGGACGCGCACGTACGGGAAATCATCGAATGGCATTTCAGTCCCGAGACCGGATGCCCGTTCTGGTTGGAGTTTGCCTCGAAGTTGCGGTGGAGTCCGAGAAGGGAAATCGGTTGCTTCGGAGACTTGAGTAAATTCCCACCCTTCCAAGACGAGTGGCTTCGCGGAGGTCCGGTCCGCCGCTGGGTGCCGAAAGGCCTGGCGGTCCGGCCGGTGTACGTTTTCGAGACCGGCGGCACCACCGGAGTGCCCAAGAGCCGCGTCGCCATCGAGGACTTCCGCATCGATTACGAGATGTTCAGCGAAACCCTGCCCGATGAATACTTCCCGCAAGGCGCCAACTGGCTGATGTTGGGCCCCTCCGGACCGCGTCGGCTCCGGCTGGCGGTCGAACATTTGTGCCAGTATCGCGGTGGCATTTGCTTTTGCGTAGACCTGGACCCGCGCTGGGTGATCAAGCTCATCCAGCGCGGTCGGACGCAAGAACTGGCAATGTACAAGGCTCACGTTATCGAGCAAGCTATCACCTTGCTGAATGCCGGGCACGACATCCGATGCATGTTTACGACCCCGAAGCTGCTGGAAGCACTGGCGGAAGAACTCGAAAAACGAGGCGCCAGCGTCAAAGGCGCAGGCATTACCGGGATCTTCGCTGGAGGGACTGAGTTCACACCACAATTCACCCGGTTTGCCATGGAAGAGCTGCTCGGCGAGGGCGTCTACATGACACCGACTTACGGGAACACCCTGATGGGCCTGGCAGGGTCGAAACCCGTGACCGCGGCGGAAGCCTACAAAATTACTTACTACGCTCCCCAACCCAGGGCTGTCATCGAAGTAGTTTCCTTCGACGATTCGAACCGCTTGGTGGACTATGGGGAGACTGGTCGTGTGCGGCTGACGACGCTCACGCGAGAGACCTTCATCCCCGGGTTTTTGGAGCGGGACGAAGGCGAGCGCGAACCGCCTTACGAAAAGTATCCCTGGGACGGCGTGAGCGGTGTGCGGCCGTTCCGACAATTCGCGCCGACCACGACCGTGGGTGTGTATTGATCAGGGTTCTCGAGTGCGCAGGCGGCCTTGGTTGTAGCGGCGCCTCGAGACCGCCGCTACAGCAATCGTTGTCACTGGATCTGTAATTCTGTAAGCGCCACGCTTTGCGTCCGCGATCAAAGGCTTTTCCCATGCCGAATCTACCCATCTTGCGATGGGGCCGCCCGTACACGAGCCTCGAGCAGGACACCGTCGTGCATTTCATTACCGGCGAAACACTGGCTCGGGTGAGCCGAGCCAATACGGGCTTGATCGGCCGCGATATGCGAGAAGCCGGGCGGGCTCGCCAGGTCCTCACCGAGATCCCGATCCCGGAGTTGATCGGCATGATGAAAGTGGCCGCCGACCTCTACCTGAATGACACACTGCCCATGGGCGACGGTGAGCAGTCGCCGGACGACTTCGCCCGCCAGCAGTCGGCTTCCACCGGGCTGCCGGAGCACATGTGCAAAGCCAACATGAAGAAGAACCACTTCGTGTTGTCGAATATGGGCCGCATCCTGGAAGCACTAACGCGCGGGCTCGATCTGAAGATTCTGACGCGAGGCTTCGGTGTGGTGTCGGACGGCCTTGTAGTCAGCTACCAGACGCAAGCGCCGGTGCTGGGGTTGGTGCTGCCCTCGAACTCCCCCGGCGTGCATACCCTTTGGCTCCCCGTGATCCCGATGCAGGTGGGCCTGATGTTGAAACCTGGCCCGCAGGAGCCCTGGACACCATACCGCATAGCGGCGGCCTTCTCCCAGGCGGGAGTGCCAAGAGAGGCGATCTCGATTTATCCCGGACTCGGTGACATCGGCGCCGAGGTGGTCCGGCACACAAATCGCAGCATGATTTTCGGGGGAACCGCCACGGTCGAAAGCTACAAGGGCGATCCGCGCGTGCAGGTCCACGGGCCCGGCTTCAGCAAGATCCTGCTCGGCGATGATGTGGTGGACCAGTGGGAGAAGTACCTCGACATGATGGTGGAGAGCGTGTTTGCTAACAGCGGACGCGGCTGTATCAACTGCTCCGGCGTCTGGGCCTCCCGCCATACCTCGGAAATCGCGGTGGCGCTGGCCGAGCGCTTGGGGCCGGTTGCTCCCAAGCCGCCCGAAGACCCTGAGTCCAGCCTCGCCGCCTTCGCCGTGCCCGGCGCAGCACGGGCGATTTGGACTCAAATTGAGTCGCGGCTCCGGGAGGCGGGCGCCGAGGACATGACGGCCCGATTCGGACCGCGCCTCGTCGAAAGAGAACACTGCGGGTATGTGCGCCCCACGGTGATTCATTGTGGCTCGCCGGAGCTGGCACTGGCAAATACCGAGTACATGTTCCCCTTCGTAAGCGTTGTCCGCTGCCCTCAGGCAAAGATGCTGCAGAATATCGGGGCCACCCTGGTCTGCAGCGCGGTCACCCATGATAAGGAATGGCAGCGCAAGTTGATCGATGCACCCCAGATCGACCGCCTGAACATCGGCGCGATTCCGACCATCAAGCTGGATTGGCTGCAGCCGCACGAAGGCAATATCGTCGAGTTTCTTTTCCGTCCGCGCGCATTTCAGGCTGCGCCGGAGGCGGTGGCAGTGTGATGGAGCCCGCGTTGAGCGACAAGCTCCGTTGATCACTGAAATCATGACTTCGGCGAACTCGCGTATGCGCGGGCGCCCTCAATGGGCGTCATCTTGGTGACGTTTCACACCCCAGCACGTCTGACCAAGCCGACGGAGTGGTCGAGGCGGTGGCTAAGTTCGCTCGCGGCTCGAAAATGGGTTTGGTTGTGTCGCCCGGCGTGCATACCCTTGAGCAGAAGACCGCGAGGCTGTCGCCTCTTGGCGTAGACGCCCTGTTGATGGGAAACTTCAACGTGTTGTACAGTAGCTGCCTGCATGTCGACGCGGCCTGCAGCGGTCTTAACAAGACGAGCAGAGGTTGTGTGAACAAACCGCGCTCTATTCTCCCCCTCGTCCTTTGCGGGCTTCTTCTGTCTGCGCCGGCCCGCTCTCAGTCCTTGCGCGGCTCTATTGTGGGCCGTGTTACGGACGCTTCGAAGAAGCCGCTCCCCAACGCGGACGTGGTCCTGGTGGACGAGGAGACCAATCGGAAGCGCACCGCCAAGACGAGCGCGAATGGCGAATTCGCAGCTACTCTGTTACCCGCCGGTAGGTACCATGTCGAAACGAGCGTGGCGGGATATCGGCAGTTCTCGTGCGTCGTAGTGCTACTCATTAATCAGGAAATACACATCGAGATTCCACTGCTACCCGAGAAATCGGTGGAGCGCGTCGAAGTCAGCGGCGAGGCGGGCCTGCTGAAGACTGAATCCGCGACGCTCAGCACCGTGATCCAGAATCGCGAGATCCGCAGCCTGCCGCTCGATGGCCGCAACGTTTACGAGCTCGCGCTACTGGCGCCCGGTTTCGACCCCGCCGCACAAGGCTCGGCCGGCTCCGAGCGGGGAGACTTCACGTTCAACGTCAACGGCGCTCGTGAAGACGCCAACAATTACCTGCTGGACGGCGTGTTTAACGGGGACCCGAAGCTCAACGGATTCGCGGTCTCGCCGCCCGTCGACGCCGTTCGGGAATATGAGGTGCTGACGAACGCCTATGACGCCTCCTTCGGCCGCAACGTGGGCGGGCAGATCAACGTAGTGCTTAAGTCGGGATCGAATCAGCTTCACGGCACGGCGTACGAGTTCTTACGCAACGCCGTCTTGGATGGCACGAATTACTTTGCGCCCAAAGACAAAGCGGCGCCCAGCGATATTCGCAACCAGTTCGGCGCTTCCCTCGGGGGCCCAATCCGCAAGGACCGAACCTTCTTCTTCGTCGATTATGAAGGCCACCGGATCCGCGAGGGGATTACCCAAACCACCAACGTTCCGACGTCGCTCGAACGCATCGGTGATTTTTCCCACAGCAGCTTAGTCCCAATCGATGTCCTTACCGGACAGCCTTTTCCGAATTCCATAATTCCGAAGGCGCGCATGAGTCCGGTTGCCCTTGCCATCGCAGCTCTGTATCCGTTGCCTAATCGCTCAACACCAGGGCAGAATTTCGTAGGCTCGCCCATCGAAATGGACCGGGTCGATCAATTTGATCTGCGGCTGGATCATAACTTGAGTACGTCCTCCGACTTGTCGTTCCACTACAGTCTCGGCGACCGCGACCTTTTCGAACCCTACGGCGCCGCAGGGTCTTCGGCTTCTGTTCCAGGATACGGCAACGACGTTCCTCGACGCGTCGAGAATGTGATGCTGAGTGAGACGCACATTTTCCCGCCGAATCTCCTGAACGAAGCGCGGCTGGGCTTCAATCGTGTGAGTCTTCAGGTGAATCAACAGAATCAACACAACAATCTCAACCAGGCAGTCGGCCTACCGACAGCTTGGATGAATCCTCGTGATACCGGGCTGAGCCAGATCGTGGTTTCAGGCTTCCCCACTCTGGGCGACGAAATCAACAACCCGCAACGGACCACGTCTGACGTTTATGAGTTCACTGACAATGCGAACTGGACGCGCGGCAGCCACTTGTTCAAGTTCGGCACCGACCTCGAACGCTTGCAGCAGAATGCCTTCGCGGATGTGGAAAGTCGCGGCCTGCTGGAATTCCTGGGTTTCACCGGGAACGCATTGGCTGAGATGCTGCAGGACGCGCCAAGCTTTACGGCGCTGGCGCGCCTTGACAACCCCCAGCATCTGCGCACGCAAAGCTACAATTTCTACGCCCAGGACAGTTGGCGCGCGCGCCCGAACTTGACGCTGACGCTGGGGCTTCGTTACGAGTACCACACGCCTGCCGTCGATCCGCGCGATCGCGCCACCATCTACGATCCATCCACGCAGTCGATTGTGCCAGTGGGGAAGAACGGCATTCCGCGGGCCGGCTATTACCCCGATAAAAACAACTTTGCTCCGCGTCTGGGCGTCGCCTGGACACCCGACACCGCGCGGAAGTGGGTCATCCGCAGTGGGTACGGCATCTACTACGATCAATCGGCGCTTGCGCCAAGCCAGGGTCTCTATTTCAGCCCGCCGTATTTCAACTTGCAGGTGTTCGTTCCCTCCGCGCAGTTTCCCATTTTTCTCGAAAACCCGTTCCCGTCAAACTACCCGGGCTTCATTCCAACTGCGGCCTTCACCTTTCAACGTAACCTGCGCACTCCTTACATGCAGCAATGGAATTTCAGCTTGGAGCGGGAGTTGGGCCACTCGAGTGTCGCCGAGTTGGCGTACGTGGGAACGAAGGGCACGAAGCTGATCGACAATCGTGACATCAATCAGGCGAAGCCGAGTCCGCAGCCTATAAACCCGCGGCCCGTCCCGCGGTTCGCCGATATCGACGCGTACGAATCGCGCGGCAATTCGAACTATCACGCACTGCAAGCAAAGTTCACCGAACGCCTCCACGCGGGCCTCTCAGCACTGGCGAGTTATACCTGGTCGAAATCCATCGACGACGCCTCGGGCTTTTTCTCCAGCGCGGGCGATCCGAATTTCCCGCAGGACAGCAACAACCCACGAGCCGAACGCGGCCTTTCGAACTTCGATGTTCGGCACCGCCTTACCGTGGCGTATTCTTACGACCTCCCGTCGCCGGCCAACATGGCCCTTCTGCGCGGCTGGCAGACGAATGGAGTGTGGACGTTCCAGACGGGACGGCCATTCACGGTCACGCTGCTGCCTGGCGTCGACAACAGCAACACCGGCATACCCAGCATCCAATTCGGCGTGGTGGACCGCCCAAACCTCATAGGCAATCCGCAGGTTTCGAATCCGAGTCCTGATGCTTGGTTCAACACCAGCGCCTTCGCGATGTCGCCCTACGGCACGTTCGGAAACGCCGGACGCAATATTCTGACGGGGCCCGGCTTTGCGTCCGTCGATGTCTCCGCGGTCAAAAACACGCCGATTCGGGAGGGACTGACGCTTCAGTTCCGAGCCGAGTTCTTCAATCTGCTGAATCGCCCGAACTTCAACCTTCCGGACAGTTTTCTGGGTTCCCCCGCTTTCGGCCGCGTTCTGTCAGCCGGTACGCCTAGGCGAGTCCAGTTTGGCCTAAAGTTACTCCGGTAAGGACCTGCCTCACGCCAGAATCCCACGCCTGCCAAAAATCACGTGATCCCCATCACGAGCAACCAAGGTCCGGGCATGGCAAAAACAAGCGAACAACGGGCATACGAAGGGCACATAACGTCTGACGGCGGAACTTGCCTTCGTACGCCGCTACAAAAGTCCGTTGAAGCTTTCAGACTCGGCGGAACCTCAATCTGCGGTTGCCGGTAATCCCACCGGAATCCGGCTCAATATCGGTGAGTAAGTTGGCAATTCATCGCCAACTCAGCCTAGCCCTGGCGGTCGCTACTGAGACCTTTATTCATAACGCAACGCCGCCATCGGGTCTATCTTTGTCGCTCTGCTGGCTGGTAGCCAGGAAGCCGATACGATGATAGAAATCATGACACAGGGCACGAAACACAAAACGAGGGGATCGTTGGCACTCAACCCATATAGAAAACTGGCCATGATCCGCCGCAGGAAAAACGCTGCGCTAAAAAGAGCGCAGAGACTGTACATAGAACGAAACTGTGGTCCGCTTCCACCTGCCGGCCACAGCGGCGGTGAAGTACTTGGTGATCACCACTGGCGACACACTGGACAGTGGAACGCCTTGTGCGACTAGCCAGGCCAAGAAGGGCTTCAGCGAACGTTTGCGGTTGACAATCGTGGCGTCGGCGAACCCTCTCTCTTGTTTGAGAAAGGTCAGGAACTCTTGCAGATGACGGTTGTAAGGTGACGGCTCGATTTGTTCGAGGGGTGTTGATTTAACCATAGTGGGTTCCCTCTCGAAAGAAAATCCACCCAGTGTCCGCCAACGTCTCCGCCGAGCTACAGCAGGCCCGGCCTTTCCAAAACCCGAGTGGTGCGCTTAGAACGCCGGTGAGATCCAGTTATTTCAGTCGATTCAGTAACTTTTCCCTCGCTCGTGGATACCTATTACGAGAGCAGAGTTCAGAGCCATCGTTCCCAAGAGGAATCGGCATTTTGTTCCCAGTGCGGATACGTGTGGGCTGCTTGAGGTGACATTATGGCAACAATAACGATCGCCGCGACAAGAATCGAATCTCCAAGCTCAAGGCTTATTGCGCCTTGGTGGCATACGGCATTGCTCATCGCATTGTTCCTAGGGCTGGCGGTAGGTGGGGCTTTTTTTCAGCGACGCGCTCGCGCGGAGCCAGGGATGTTGCAACAGCACCCGCAGGTCGTGCCGCTCTACCTCTCGCTCATGGCAATGGAGTGGGGGCTCTTCGTTTGGGTATGGAGAGGCGGCCTTCGCAAGACTGGAACCAAGCTTCGCGAACTGATTGGAGGCAAGTGGGCAAGCGCAAAGGACGTGCTCGTGGACTGCGGCCTCGCACTCGGTTTATGGTCCGCTTGGACTCTGGCCGAGCTGGTTTGGAATCGCGGGTTCGGGGTCGGCCATGCTGCTTCAATCCAGACTTTCTTACCACAACGAGGATTGGAGATTCTGCTGTGGGTTGGCGTTTCCATCAGCGCCGGATTCTGCGAAGAGCTGGTCTTTCGCGGTTACTTTCAGAAACAATTCGAAGCTTTTACACACAGTCGCTGGATTGCGTTGTTCCTGCAGGCTGTCCTGTTCGGGATCGCGCACGGTTACCAGGGAATCGAAGCGTGCGTGAAGATCGCGTGCTTTGGCGCGCTGTATGGCTTACTCGCAGTTTGGCGCCGGAGCCTACGTCCCGGCATGATGGCGCATGCCGCCGGGGACGTTCTCAGCGGAATCTTCGGACTCTAGCGGCGTTCTAGTAAGCGGCCCCACTGGTATAACAGTCGGGGTCATATGGGTAGTTCTGGTGAGACGGCCGAATGAGCGACTTCAGCTTGCTCTACAGGAAGTATGCGCCGGACGTGTACCGATTCGCGCTGTATTTGTCCAACGAGCGCGGGGAAGCCGAAGACATAACCTCCGAGACGTTTGTGCGCGCGTGGACTTCGCCCGAGCCGATCGAGATGGCGACGGTGAAGGGCTACCTCTTCACGATTGCGCGCAACCTGTTTCTGCAAGGACTGCGGAAAAAATCGCGTCACGTCCAGCTCGACGACGACTTACGCGATCGGCGGGCCAGCCCCTACGCGCGAGCCGAGCAGAACGAAAAATTAGATTCCGTGCTCGCCGAACTCCAAAGACTACCGGAAGCTAGCCGGGCTGCGCTGCTAATGCACGCGGTGGACGGAATGCCGTACGAAGAGATCGCGCGGGTACTGGATATTTCCCTTGCGGCAGTGAAAGTAAAGATCTACCGCGCTCGTCTCGCGCTGGCTGGGATACGAAATGCATAGCCGGACCGATTGCGAATGTGAGTGAAGGAGGTGGAAAATGAACGTTACGCGGGAAGTTATCCTGGATCTCCTGCCGGTCTATCTTGCGGGCGAGGCCAGCCCGGCCACGCGTGCCCTTATCGAAGAATACATGGAGCAGGACCCGGAGTTGGCGCAGCGCATCCGCCTGCAATGGGCAGACAACCTGGGCAAGATCGCGCCCTCCGCGCTTCCACCCGATCTTGAATTGCGATCGCTCCGGCGCACGCGCGCGCTCATTGGCTGGCAGAGGTGGCTCTTCGGCTTCGGAATCTGTTTCACGGCGATCGCCCTCACTAGCGAAATCTCGTTCCACGAGGGTCACATCAAAGAGTTCCATTTCCTGATGCGTGATTTTCCCCCTCAGTTCGGATCCTTTGCGGTGCTGGCGATTGCCTGCTGGATCGGTTACTACTCCCTGCGCCGCCGGCTCCGCACGCCCAAGTCGACTAGCGAATGAAAAAACGCTTGCGCTGGAAAGCGCCGAACGGAGGGTCGGCGCTGTTGGTAGAGTCGAGTCCGACCTGCAACAGAATCAGGCGCCTCCGCAACCACGTTCTTCCGTACATCGTCGCGTCGATTTATGGGGCGCATATCTGCCCTGAAGGGTCCGTCTCCATGCGTGTCCCGAAGCCGACGCCACATAAATCTCTGCATTATGTTGGGCCCAACATAACCAGGACTACATCCAGCTGTGGGACGGAGACGCGAACCTGCTACCCGAAAGCTTGGAAACCGTTCAGCAAACCGCTGCCGTGATCCTCGGGGGCATTGCCCCATTAGCGCCAACTGAAGGAACAGGTTTTAGTGTTCGTAGACGTGCTGTTGGTGAATGTGTATCGTCGAAAAAAATTGGAAGGGACTCGTATCGCTGTTTCCCGCCCGTGAGGCTGCACCCTCTCGGCCCGGGAGCGGGGGCGGGCACTGGATGTTGGAACTGGTAATGCTAGGGGCGAGGGCGGGCGGCGATGGAGGTTTAAGGGCTGTTTCCTGTGGGAGTCACAGAAACCAGTGATCAGCAGACCCGTTTCGTTCCGATTACCGCGGCAACAACCTTGTGGAATTTAGGATAAAGGCCAAAATCCGAGGTGACATGAATAGAGGCCGCCAGCAGCGGATTTAGAAATCCAAGAGCTGCCATTCTCACCCCGATGCTATCCAGGACCAATGTTCCCACAAAATTCTGCACAATAACGCCGCGACGGCGTCGCGCTCAGCACAACGCCGTCAACGGGCATACGTCCGCCTGGCTTCACGATTACCGTGTCACTAAGTCGAAGGTTTTTCGGCGGGTATTTCAATCACTTCGTTGTGACGTCGGACTGGAACTGTTCTGGGCGGGAAATCGAGAAGGTCCTGGATTGCGCCTCGGCCTCGTCCAACTGTAAGACCTTCCAGAACCTCAGCAGCAAGCACGAAGGCGGTGATAACCAGAGCGGTGAAGAATTCCCCGATTGCCAACGCTGAAAGGAGAGCAATGGTCATCGAGAGTTCCATCGTCATCTTTCGCCCGACGATGTTTTCGAACGCTTCCTTGACAATGGGGTGGCCGCCGACCAAGGCAGCGCGATGCCGCTTGCTAGTCCCGCACCAGTACATCCTTCGAGTGCCCTCTATCGCCCCGGACCACAGGTAGAGCGGGCGCCCGAGCGGTCGAATTGCGCACCACGAATTCGGGTGTAATGGCGATTTCCGGTACCCAGTCTTCGTGGTCTTCGATTCGGTTCAACAAGGCCCGCGCTGCTATCTCCCCCATCATCTGGAGCGGTTGGCGCACGGTTGTGAGACTCGGGTTGTTATGCACGGCAATTCTTATATCATCGAATCCCACCACGGAAATGTCTTCAGGAACTCGCAACCCGGCCTCTTGGAACGCGAGGATGGAACCGATTGCCGAAATATCGTTATACGCAAACAGTGCTGTGAACGGCCGTTTGCGGGCCAGCAGCTGTACGGCGAAGGGATAGCCCAGCTGAGGCGTGGCATCGCGGCCTTCGAGTTGAACAA
Source organism: Candidatus Sulfotelmatobacter sp. (assembly GCA_035511455.1). Lineage (GTDB taxonomy): Bacteria > Acidobacteriota > Terriglobia > Terriglobales > Acidobacteriaceae > Sulfotelmatobacter. The sequence continues at coordinate 41,386 of DATKFH010000029.1, forward strand.
TAAGTTCCGCCCGCATGCCGATCCCGAGTTCTTTGGCAACTTCGCGGATGGCCTTCCAGCGGTCCTCTGAATCTGGACTTTCGTCCGATCCCTTCATGAAAGCGATGTCTTTGTGACCTAGCCCGATCAGATGGTTCAGCGCCAACCATGCTGCCTTGCGGTGATCCAACACCATATTCGTGACACCTTCGACGCGGCGGTGCCCGGGGATAGCAATTGCTGGCAGTGGCAACGGACGATCAATAAATGTGTCTACCGTGATGAAGCCCTCGACGCCGCGGTCCAGCAGTATGTGCGAATAGGTTTCAAGCAGCTTTGGATCGTCCCGGTGAGCGACAGTAAGGTAGAAGAAATTCTTCTGCCGAAGGTATCGTTCAATGCCGCTGATGATGGGTGAGCCGTAGAAATCCCCAACCTCCTGGGTGACCACGCCGATCATATAAGTGCGCTTTACTCCCAGATTGCGCGCATAAAAACTGGGGCGGTAATTCAACTCACGAGCAGCCCTGAGGATTCGCTCTTGAGTGTGCGGTGGAACAGATCTGGACGCAGCAGATTTGTTCAGCACCGCAGAGCAGGTCCCCTTCGTTAGACCCACACGCTCGGCCACCATTTTCAGGGTGACGTGACGGATTTTCTTACCATCCCCCTTCTTTTTCAGGACCGTCATTCGGCCATCGCTCCTCCACCAAGACAACGTCTAAAACGGTACCATGTTAACGCAACTAAATCCCCATTCTGCCCCCGAGGCCCCGGACAGCGAACCACCCTGAGGATACGAGGAAGAATACCGGTATTTATTCAACCAAGACCTTGACAATGCGAGTGAGGGTGCGGTTAACTACGTCCATTCGTTGCTATAGAATTTCGCGGCTGCTGCCGTGGCATTGCTGTAAATCCCAATGAAGACTCAACGCGAATCGAGTAAAACTCTAAATCAAGGCCGTCGCGGTTTTCTTAAAGTCGGGGGCGCGTCGATTGCTGCGAATGTTGTCCAGGCGGCGCTGCCACCGGGTGCCCGCGCACAATCTTTCAGTTCAACACAAGCGTTTAAGATGGCATCTCAGGCAGTCCAGGAGATGATGCCGACGCGAAACCTTGGCAAGACCGGTTTTCGTGCCGGCATTTTCGGCCTTGGTGGCCAGGGGGCGCTGGAGAAGGTAAACAACGAGGCCGTCGCGCTGCCCATCATCCAGAAGGCGCTCGAACTTGGAGTAAATTATTTTGACACGTCTGCGATCTACGGCGGCCCGGACCGATGGAGCGAGCAGTATCTCGGAAAGGGATTGAAGGGGTATCGCGACCAGGTTTTCATCGCCAGTAAGACCAAGGAACGGACCCGCGGTGCTGCGCTCAAAAATCTGGAAGTATCGCTCAAGCTGTTGAACACCGATCACCTCGATATCTGGCAACTTCATGATGTCGGCATTACCGAGGACATCGATCAAATTTTTGGGAAAGGAGGCGCCCTGGAAGCGCTTACTCAGGCGCGCGACCAAAAGATGGTGCGGTTTCTGGGAGTGACCGGGCGCTTTCGCCCAGAGGCGTTAATGGAGTGTATCAGGCGGTTTTCGTTTGATACGGCGTTGATGGGTCTGAACGCCGCTGACAAATACTACTACAGCTTCGCGAAAGATTTACTTCCCATGGCGGTCGAGAAACAGATGGGCATCATTGGCATGAAAGTGATGGCTCGCGGAAGGATTCTTTCCAGTTGGACGCCACCTCCCGTCGAAGCGCAGAAAAAGACCTGGGAGGGAAGCGGCGCCATTGCCACCGCGCCCGGCACACTGAGTAAACGTGAAACATTTTTTTACACCGTTTCATTGCCCATCAGCACTGCAATCATCGGATGCGACTCGGTCGAGCAAGTGGAGGAATGTGTTCAATTTGCCCGCGAGTTCACGCCGCTGAACGGTAAGCAGATGGAGGAGTTAGCCGATAAGACGGCGCCGATTGCAAAACAGGCACTCTTTTTTCGCCTTATGAAGCGCTGACAGCCGATTCCGCTGACTTACGTGCCTTGCGTAGGTCGGAGCCTCGAAGCATGAGGTCGAATTCCTGATGAAATTTGTGCATGCACTGTATCTCGTCACCTCGGCAACCCTGTTGTTCCCTGGCCTCATTCTTGCTCAACAGCAAACAAGCGAAGCAAGTGGTATTTTTACCAGTTCCAACGACATCGGTACAACTCGCAAGGGCTCGACGGCTTACGTTCCCGTGAAGGACGAGTACCACGTCATAGGTGGGGGAGCGGACATTTGGGGTGCAGCGGATGATTTCCATTTCAGCTGGGTCCGCCTCTGCGGAGACTTGAGTCTGACGGCGGATGTGCGCTTCCCCGCAAGCAGTCCAGAGGCTCTCAGAAAAGCTACCTTAATGATTCGGCAGAGCCTGGACTCAGGCTCAGCGTATGCCGATGCCGCAATTCATGGCGACGGGCACATTAACCTTCAGTTCCGGGCAGTAGATGGCGGTAAGACAGACGATACGCTATCGAGTGAGCACGGCTCCACTCGTCTCCGAATTGAACGAAAGGGCAATCAGTTCACCGTCTTCGCCGGGGAACCTGGCCAGGCGCTAGTACCAGCACCCCCGATGACGATTGTCATGCAAGATCCCGTTTATGTTGGCATTGGTGTTTGTGCTCACAATCGAGACGCCCTTGAAGAAGCTATCTTTTCCAATGTCAAGATCGAGGCGCCTTCGCAGCAAGGAGTGAAGAGGAAATAGTCGTAGCGATAAGCACCGCACTCGCGCCCCTTCGTAGGCGAGATTCAAATCCCAAAGATCTTATTTTCGGCGCCGGGACAGGTCTGCCTCTTTGCCGTCGGTATCGGCTTCCTGAAATCCAAGGCGACTCCATTCTTGTTTTTCGGTCGCACTCGTTCTCTTATGTCGTTCGGCAAGCGATAGTTGTGGAACTCTGTTTCCCGAGCCTGCGCCGCACAGCGAGCCAGTTCATTCATCAGCCAGAATACCGATATTTCACCAACAAATGTTTTAGAATACCGGTATTTTTCTCTTGACAACGCACAGACACGCGATGCTAAATGACGGTCACAACGGGGTAATGCAAATAAACTAATCGCCAAAAGCCAGCCTTTCGAGAACGCTTCGTGGAGGTTCCTGTGAAAAGAACGGACTTAGGGGTGTGGGTAACTTTGTTCTTGCTGGCGCTGAGCGTTGCGCCTGCGGTATTGGCACAGACTGATGTAGGTGCTGCGCGTGGTTCCGTGACCGACGAGCAAGGTGGAAAAGTCTCTGGCGCCCAGGTCACGATGACCAACGCGGACACTGGTTATTCGCGAAGCCAGAAAACAGATGCGGGCGGCAACTTCGTGTTCGAGAGTCTTCCGATCGGCCGCTACATTCTGAGCGTTGCCGCGCCAAGCTTCAAGACCTTCGACGAGAGAGACATCGTCCTTCACGTCAACGATAATCTGACGTTTGACGCCCAATTGAAGGTGGGGGCGGTTACCGAAACCGTCGAAGTGACTGCCGCCCCGACTCAGGTTGAGCTCACCAATGCCGAATTGAGCACCACGATTACGGGCGAGCAGGCCACGCAACTACCGCTCAATGGCAGGAGCTTCGCCCAGTTGCTCACGCTGGTACCGGGCGTTGCGGTAGAGAATGGTTTTGTTTACGACAAGAAAGGCCAAGCGGGCGGCGCGGACATCTCGGTCAGCGGTGGCGCCTCGAATGCGAACCTGTTTCTTGTGGATGGCGCCAACAATGTCGACGTGGGATCGAACCGAACCATTAATGTTTATCCCTCCCTCGACTCGATTGCTGAGTTCAAGGTCGAACGCAACAGCTATGACGCTCAATTCGGCGGAGCTGGCGGCGGTATCGTCACCCTGGTCACGAAATCCGGAACTAACGCTATTCATGGAAGTGCCTATTACTTCGGCCGCAACGACCTTCTGGACGCGAAGGACCCAGTTCTTAACGCGGGCGATCCAAAATCCAAGAAAAATACGATTCGCCGCAACGACTTCGGATTTTCTGTCGGCGGTCCCATCAAAAAGGACAGAGCGTTTTTCTTTGTTTCGGAAGAATGGAACCGCCTTAAGACGCAAGTGGTGAGGACCGCTCATGTGCCCACGCCGCTGCAACGCCAGGGTGACTTCTCCGACTCTGCCCTGGATGCTACGTTCACCACTGCCAATACCACTGGTTGCCTTCAGAAAGGCGGACTTGTCGACCCGGATCCAACCAATCCCGGCGGCGCATTTACCGCCTCTGCGAACACTCCGGGCATCATCGACGTCGTCCCCGCTGGGCGCCAGAGCCCTGCAGGCCTCGCCGTCGTGAATACATATTTCCTGCCGACGCTTGCTCCTGGAAGTCCAAATTACGGTTGCGGCAACAACTGGACTAGAGCTCTTTCGCAGCCGACCCTATATCGTGAAGATAGTCTGCGTGGCGACGTCAATCTCACCAAAACACTAGCGCTGATGTTGAAATATACGAATGACTCGTGGGTGTTTGGACCTTCTGCCGTGGGTCAGACTGGCTGGGGGGCCGATTCAGGAGCTTCCCAGATTCAGGAGGACTGGAGTGCGCCGGGGCGCATCGTCGTGGGCAAGTTAAGCAAGGTTCTTAGTACCAGCGCCGTCAACGATTTCCAGTTCTCTTACTCAGCGAATCGCATCAACATCGGTCAAGCGACTCCGGCTGCTTCAGCGGCTCTCAATAAAGTAATTCCGACATTTTTTCCCGGGAACTCGCCCAGCAATCCTCCCGTGTGGATCAATGGTGGCGGCCTTCCGACTATTTGGAGCTTTGCGCCTTGGAATAACGGGGAAGATCTCTACACTTACCAGGATGACTTTTCGAAAGTTATCGGGCGACACACCCTAAAGATCGGCGGCGATTATAGCCGGAACTCCAAAAACCAGGATAACTTCTCCCAGAAAAACGGCGTGACCTTTGGTCCCGGTGGTTATGACGGCTGCAAGAACAAAACGGATCCACAGTGTGCACCGCTAGCTCTTGCCGACACTACGACCCATTATGGGCTTGCCGATTGGATTCTGAAGAACCAGGCCTTCAATTGGGGCGAGCAAAACGTCATTTTCAAGAAGCAAGGCCGCTGGCAAAACCTTGAGTTTTATTTCAACGACGACTTAAAGGCGACCAACCGCCTGACTCTTAATATGGGTGTTCGCTATTCCTACCTGCCGAATCCCTACCAGGCGAATGACCAGTTGACGATATTTAATCCAGCGGCATTTAACCCAGCGCTGGGCAATGCTCCTTGCAACGGCTTGTTCTACTCGGCAGGCCTTAGCGCGAATCCCTGCCCTGCGGGAACTGGCGGCGTGAAGGGGCCGAACCGCGCGATTCAGAACAACTTTTATTTCGGCTTCGCGCCGCGGCTGGGAGTGGCGTGGGATCCTACGGGATCGCACCTTTGGTCAATCCGGGCAGGGTTTGGTCAGTTTTACAACCGTGACGACATCTTCGTGACCGACGGCACAGCCGGCACAAACCCGCCATTCATCTCCAGTTTCAATTCGCCTAACGGCAATGGGCGGTTTCTCGACAATACCAACCAGCTTCCTGCCTGCACGCCGAACTGCTTCGGCAATGGCGGGTTAGGGCTTCCTAACCTTGGCCAGGATCTCAGTAACCGGGCACCCTATACCTATCAATTTAACCTGACGGTCCAGCGTGAGCTTTGGAGGGATACGCGACTCGAAGTGGGCTACGTCGGCAACCGGACGAGACACTGGACGAGCAAGTATGACGCCAATGCGATTGCTCCAACGAACCGGTTAGCCTTTGCGGAATCGAACGGAAATAACGCTGGCAATGCGCTTAAGCCGTTCACTGCGCTAACCAACGGAAGCATCCCGTTTTTTGCCCATCGCGGCAGCGCCCAGTACGACTCGCTGCAGTCGGCGCTAGTCTCGCGTTTCACTCGCAATTCCACCTTTCAGCTGAGCTATACGTACTCCAAGTCGTATTCGGATACGTTCCTGAACGTCAGCAATGGAGCCGGAAATCTGATTATCGATCCGTTCAATTTCCGAAATGGGTACGGTTTGTCGAACATCAATCGCCCGCAGATTTTCTCCGCCAACGTCGTCTACAATCTGCCCACCTTGAACAATATGGAGAGATTTGCCCGTAGTGCCTTGGGATCTTGGGAACTGGGCTCGATTGTAAACCTCACGAGTGGGTCCTCTTATACACCGACCATCGGAGGCATCTCGAATATTAACGACCCGTCGGGTATCGGGAATGGCGCTGGCGCCCAACGGCCCAACCTAGTCGCGGGTCAGCCCTGCAAGAACCCCCACTTTGACAACAATGGGGATTTCCAATGGATCAACCCGAACCGATACACTTTGAACGGCTTCAACTTGGGTACCGTCGGGAATGCTCCAGGCGGCGACTGCCTGGGGCCGCCAACCCGCACTGTGGACTTCTCCCTATCGAAGAACTTCCATATAACCGAGCGTGTTCAGATGCAGTTCCGGATGGATGCATTCAATCTGTTCAACCACCCCAATTTCGGGGGGCCCGGTGGCGCGATAGGCTTTAGCGCCGTGAACACGGCGGCAAGTCCGGAGTTCCTGGATTCGAGCGGAAAGCCGACCACGTCTCTGGCCAATGCGGTTTCGCTCCAGAACACTACACCGAGCGCCCAACCCGGGGTTGTGGGTACGGCTGCGGACCGAAGTCGAGAATTCCAATACTCACTAAGGATCACCTTCTAAACAAGTGAAAAACCGATGTTTAAAGCGTCCCGCTGGCCGGCCACGCCAGCGGGACATTGCTCGTCAGGCTCGTAATAAATTTCCATACCCGGCCTCGTGCCTTCAGTCGGCTCCGTCGAATTGCGCTGCTGCCTCTCGTGAACGCACGTAATGAGTTGCGGTCCCAATGCAGACAATAGCGAGAGCGCGGTTTGGTTCGGAGACAAGAAGCTGTCCATGTTTAGGCCATATACGTCCGGTTATTCTTCAAGATCTTCGGTTTGCTTAATCTGCTTTCTCATTTTCGGTCTCGCATCGAAGGGCCTGACGGCGCAGGCCCAGGGTCCTCGGAGTGTTCCAGTACCGGTGAAGCCGCCCGCAAAGCGCACGCCCTTAGGCAAGACCGACCGCAGCCGGTTTCCCCCGGTCCCGATCTTCAAAGATATCGCCAAGGAAGTCGGCCTCACGGTTTCGCACACCGCTGCTCCGGAAGCGCATTATGTGATTGATTCAACCAGTGGCGGCTCGGGCCTGTTTGACTGCGACAACGATGGGCTGCTCGATGTTCTCCTGGTGAATGGCTCGACGGTAGAGAGCATGCTGAACGGGGGCGACCCCATGGTCACTCTTTACCATCAAGAGCCAGATGGCAAATTTAAAGACATTACCAAGGAGGCGGGGCTGACAAGACTTGGCTGGGGCATGGGCGTTGCGGTCGCTGACTACGACAATGACGGTAAGCTTGACTTGTTCGTGACCGGATACAACGGCAACGTGCTCTATCACAATCTGGGTGGTTGCAAGTTCGAGGATGTAACTGAAAAAGCCGGCGTCCGCGGTGGCGGATTCAGTACCGGCGCAGCCTGGGGAGACTATGATCGCGACGGCAACGTGGACTTGTTCGTCGCTCGCTATTCGCACCTGGACCTGGATCATCTTCCGCAATTCGGCAGCAACAAGTTTTGCCGGTTCAAAGGCATCCTCGTGCAGTGTGGTCCCTGGGGTCTCGAAGGTGAATCCGATTTTCTTTACCACAATCGGGGCGATGGCACCTTTGAAGAGGTCTCGGTCAAAGCCGGCGTCCACGATGACATCGGCTATTATGGCCTCGGCGTAATGTGGGCGGACTACGATAACGACGGCTGGCCCGATCTCCTCGTTGCCAACGACTCGGTTCCCAACTACCTGTATCACAACGATCACAACGGCAAGTTCACTGAGGTCGGCCTGACCAGCGGCGTCGCGCTGAGCGGTGAGGGTCTGGAACTTGGGAACATGGGAGTGGATTTTGGCGACTACGACCACAGTGGCTACTTGAGCTTTTTTGTTACCCACTTTGAAGAGCAGCCCAATTCGCTATATCGCAACCTGGGCAGCAAGGGATTCGACGACGTAAGTTGGACTTCTGGAGTTGGACAACCCGGGTATCCCTACGTCAGCTGGGGTACGGCTTTCTTTGACATGGATAACGACACCTGGCTGGACCTTTTTGTAGCCAGCGGCCACGTGTATCCGCAGATCGATACGTTGGAGACCGGTCCCCGTTATCGCGAGCCCCTCCTTCTCCATCGCAATAATCGTGACGGCACCTTCGATGAAGTTTCCAAGGACTCCGGCCTCGCCGCTCTCCCTCTTCATTCCCGCCGCGGCGCCGCCTTTGGTGATGTCTTCAACACCGGAAATATCGATGTCCTTCTCTTGAACGTCGGCGAACCACCCTCTCTGCTCAAAAACATGAATGCCGATGGCTGCCACCGAGTCCTCTTCAAGCTCGTCGGCACAAAGAGCAATCGCGCCGCAATTGGCGCCCGAGTGACCATCCGCGCCGATGGAGTCCAACAATTCAGTGAAGTTCGCGGGGGAAGCAGCTACCTGTCGCAGAACGACTTGCGATTGCACTTCGGTCTGGGCACCGCCACCAAGATGGAATCGGTCGAGATCCGCTGGCCGAACGGCAATATTGAGCCGCTCCAGGATGTTACCGGCGACTACATTTACACGATCGTGGAGGGAAAGGGAATTCAAGACAGGAAGGCACTGCCGCCTCTGTCTCGGGGACAGGGCGCTCCCAACGACGCTCGTTGAATGGTGCTCAACCGGTTCGATTTCGACTGGGAGCTTTCCGAAATTCCGGGGATAATCTAATGCCTTCGGCTCCTGAGCGAGCTGGCCTTTTGAATCGCCTCTGGAAGCGACTCTCGTCGCGGGTCGCCATCGTGGCTGCGCTGGGAGCCTTTTCTGTTCCCATAAGTCAAGCAGCCGACGATCCCGCCAAGGCCCTGCAATTGGAGTTTCAGGCAGCCAAGGCGTCATTGGCCGCGGGGGATATTGCTTCAGCGGAAAACCATTACATTGACGCGATCACGCTCGGTTTGCGCCAACTGGCCCAACTTTCCATCTCGTCGGGCCAGACCGATCAGGCTGCTGCTCATTTGGACAACGCGCTTAGTCTCAAGCCAGGTGACATCGAAACTCAGGTGGCTATAGCCGACGTTTGGTTCCGCAAGGGAGAGGTCAGCAAGGCCAAGACGATACTAGAGTCTGTGGTAACCAAATATCCACGCCATGCCAGGGCTCTTGGACTCCTGGGTCGAATCTATGTGTACGAAGGAGACTTCGATGACGCGATCCGAGAACTGAAGGCGTCGGTCGATCTCGCGGACGATTTCGAAGCCAGCTATTTTCTTGGAATCTCCTATCTCAAAGCTAGGAAGTTGGACGACGGCTCGGCATGGTTCCACCAACTTGAGACTAAAATGGGCGAATCGGCTCCCTTGCACGTTTTGTTTGGGCGCGCCTATTTGATTGCCAAGTTCTCGCAGCAGGCTATTCCCGAATTCAGCAAAGCACTCAAGCTTGATCCGAGGTATCCCCGCGCTCATGGTTTTCTCGGATATGCCTATCTTGAGTACTATCAGGAGGAGGGTTATCCTCGGGCGCGGGAGGAATTCGAAAAAGAACTCAGGCTCTACCCGAATGAATACCAGGTCCAGGAACTTCTAGGGATCGCAGACGTCAACTTGCGCGACTTCCCCGCCGCTCAAACTGCCCTTCTTCATGCGGTCCGGCTGAAACCGCAGGAGGCCTCCCCCTACCTTTATTTAGGAGAAAGCTATGCGGCAATGGACCGCGTCAAGGCCGCCGTCGAAGTGCTCGGGAAATATGTCACCCTCGTAGGCAACCCCCAACAAGACAAGCTGCGCGAGGCCAGCCGTGCCTATTATTTGCTCGGGCAGAACCTTCGGAAGCTTGGACGCGAGGAGGATGCCAGAAAGGCCCTAGCACACTCCCAGCAGTTACGAGAAGCGAAGTTCAAGTACGACGTAAAGCACATCTTCGAGGAGAAGAAAATTCCTGAAGATAACGGCGAGAGTCGCGTTTCGGATCGTGTCGCCGACTTGCTGGGGGCCGGCTCCGATCAGGAGAAGCAAGGTGTGCAGAACATGTTCCAGCTGGGCTTGCACGCGAGTCAGAGCGCCAAACCAGTTCCGGCCGCAAGGGAAACGGAAGCCTCCAGGCAATACCGCTCATTTGTCCGAGAAATCCTTGGCAGCTCCTATAACGATCTGGGCGTGATGCGAGCCAAAGACTCGAAATTTCTCGAGGCTGCCGAGTTTTTGAATCAGGCTGCCGCATGGAAGCCAGACCTTCCTGGCCTAGACCGAAACTGGGGACTCGCAAGCTTCCGTGCCGAACTTTACGCGGAAGCAGCTCCGCCCCTCGAGCGCCAGCTCAAAGCCCATCCGGACGACTCTTTCGTTCGACAACTTCTGGGTCTCAGCTATTCCATATTGGAAAACGACTGGAAGGTTGTTGAAGTTCTGCGTCCCTTTTTGGAACATCCACCCGATGACCCTGGCCTGCTATTGGCATGGGGTACCGCTCTAGTCCACACACATCAATCCCGACCGGCTGCTGCCATTTTTCGCCGGCTATTAGAGCAAAATGCCGATAACCCTTCGGTTCACCTTCTGCTTGGGAAGGCCTATGCACAACAGGAAGATTATCCGAGCGCCGTCACCGAGTTCAGCACCGCCTTGCGGCTGGACCCTCGGCTCTCTGAAGCACACTATGATGTTGGCCTTGTTTACCTGCGTCAGAACGACTTCGAATCCGCTGCACGAGAATTTCACGCCGAACTCGATCTTCGCCCAGGCGAGCCCCACACCATGTACCATCTTGGCTATACGCTGCTCTTGCAAGGTCAACTGCCGGAGTCTGTGGGCGTCTTGCGCGAAGTTGTGAAAGCCATGCCCGGCTATGAAATAGCCTACTTCGAACTCGGCCGTGCGCTCCTCGAGCAAGGAGACACGACAGGCGCCATAGCCAGCCTCGAAACCGCCAAGAAACTTGCCCCCGATCATGACGCTGCCTACTTTCAGCTGAGTCAAGCTTATCGTCGAGCTGGCCGCGTGCAGGATGCCGGAGAGGCACTGGCGGCGTATCAGAAGCTAATTGAGGCCAACCGGCTAAAGAAGCGCGAAAGCCTGGAGATGGAGAAGCCCTAACCCCGAAGCCCCGAAAGTCATTCCCTTTTTTCCGAAATTAGCACCACTTGATTACTCAGACCAGTCACTCAAATAATTGCTAAAATACCGGTTTTTTGCTAGCCTCTGCCCTAATTGGGCTAGCTCTGGAATCCATGAGCAGATCCTTATCTTCGGACTGCGGTACAGGCGAGGCAATGAGATTCCTATGGTAGCTTGCGGTGTCGCAGGTCTGGCCTGACTGAGGCAGACCGAGGAGAGGACTGGACATATGTCCACAGCGCGTGTGGTTCGTGTTTTGCTTCTGGCGGTTACTTCCGCGTGGCCCTTCTGGTCTCTGAGAGCCCAAGAGTTGACGCCACGGCTGGACGATCCCGCAATCGAGAGGCGGATCACCGAATTGCTCGGCCAGATGACGTTGGAAGAAAAGATCGGCCAACTAGTGCATTTCGCCGATAGTTCCACCGGACCTGGTTCGCCCCATGCAGACTATCGCGAGCAGGCTGCCCAAGGCCATGTGGGCTCCTTCGAGAACATCACTGGTGCGGTCGAGACCAATGGTTTGCAGAAGCTTGCCATCGAGAAATCCCGTCTGCACATTCCGCTTCTGTTCGCATTGGACGTAATCCACGGATACCGAACAATCTTTCCGGTACCGATTGCCATGGCCTCGACATGGGATCCCCTCCTGGTCGAACGAGCCTCGCGTATCGCCGCGAAGGAGGCCACCAGAGAGGGGATCCGCTGGACGTATTCGCCCATGGTTGACATCGCGCGAGATGCCCGCTGGGGACGCATTGTGGAAGGAGCTGGAGAAGATCCATACCTGGGTTCCGCTATGGCTTCTGCTTATGTCCGCGGATATCAAGGCGCTCGGCTGAACGATCCGCAATCCATGATGGCTTGCATCAAGCATTTCGTTGGCTATGGAGCCGCTGAAGCAGGCCGAGACTATAACACGGTGGATATGTCAGAACGCTTGCTGCGTCAAGTCTATCTGCCACCCTTCCATGCTGCCGTAGAAGCCGGCGGCGGGTCGGTCATGAGCGCCTTTAACACTCTCAATGGCGTGCCCGCCACGTCGAACTGGTTCACCCTCACCCACGTCCTCCGCCAGGAGTGGGGATTTGCCGGAGTGGTGATTAGCGATTATGGATCTGTGAGGGAAACCATCTCCCACGGCATTGCGTTGGACGGCAAGACGGCGGCGCGCAAAGCCATTCTCGCCGGGCTCGACGTGGACCTTGAAGGTAACGAGTATTCCCGCTATTTGGCGGAACTGGTGCAATCCGGAGCCGTGCCGGAACATGCGGTGGATCAAGCCGTTCGCCGCGTGCTTCGGATAAAATTCGCACTTGGCTTGTTCGACAATCCGTATACTCCCGAACCAGCCACCGGCAGTGAGTCCCAACTCGATCCTGCCGACGTAGAGTTCGCCCGCACGATAGCCGAACGTTCATTCGTGCTTCTAAAGAATGGGCCCGCGGGGAAGCCTACGCTTCCCCTGAGCTCGAATGTCCGCACTATTGCCTTGATCGGTCCTCTAGCCGACAGCGCCACGGATATGCTCGGTCCCTGGAGCGCGAGGGGCAAGACGGCAGACGTTGTGACTCTGCGGGTAGCACTGGGGTCGCGCGTGCAACAAGCGGGAGGACAGGTACTCTACCGAAAAGGCACCGAAGTTCTAACCGCCGAGGACGGTGGTTTTGCCGAGGCGGTCACTGCCGCCAAACAAGCGGATATAGTCATCATGGCGCTCGGAGAAGACTCCTTGTGGATGAGTGCCGAGGCAGCTTCTCGAGCCCACCTCGGTCTGCCGGGAAACCAACAACAGCTTTTGGAAGCAGTGAGCGCCACGGGGAAGCCCTTGGTATTGATCGTTTTCAGCGGCCGTCCATTAACCCTGAACTGGGCCGCGGATCATATACCGGCGATTTTGCAAGCCTGGTTTCCGGGAGTGCAGGCGGGACCGGCGCTCGTGCGAACACTTTTCGGCGATGTAAATCCAAGCGGGAAACTCACCGTCTCCATGCCCAATAGCGTGGGTCAGGAACCGCTCTACTATGACGCACTGAACACCGGGCGTCCTGCGAACGGCGTTGATCTCAGTCGTCCACCCGGCAAGAAAAGCGAAAAATACCATTCGCGCTATGTGGACGAACCTAATGTGGCGCTTTTTCCGTTTGGTCACGGCCTCAGCTACACCCGGTTTAGCTACTCTCCCTTGGAACTGAGTACCTCCCAGCTGAGCGCTAGCGGGCTCAACCAGGAGACGGCTCAGGCACTACATGTGTCCAGTACAGTAAGAAATACGGGGTCTCGCGCTGGCGATGAGGTTGTGGAACTTTATGTCCGCCTTCGCGGAACTAGCGTTGCTCTTCCGGTGAGACAACTGGAAGGATTTCGAAGGGTTGCTCTCGCGCCCGGAGAGTCAAAGCGGGTGGAATTCACCGTGGGACGTGATGAACTCGCTTTCTGGAACATTGATATGCAGAAGTTGGTTGAGCCGGCAAGTGCCACCGTGTGGATCGGTCCCAGCTCCGAGCAGGGCGAGAGTGCAGATTTCGTCATTGCGAAGTAGTCAAACCCTGTCTTGATCGGCGTTGGGAGAGTCGGATTCAATCCCACCTTAGGGGTAACTATGGTTGCCGTTAAGCTTCTGCGATTCCTCTCAAGTAACCGCCAGCGACTCACGCGATTCGAGGCTGACGCTCGAACAAGCGCGCAGTGGCGGCTCCAAAGATGAAGCCACCGATATGCGCCAAGTATGCCACACCGCCGGTCTGCACCTGCGCCACAGCACCGGCGTGGAAGAGCTGACTGATAAACCAAAGACCGATTAAGAGGGCCGCTGGAATGAATCTGATGCGCGCGAACACGAATATAAACAGAAGCGTGCGAATTTGATCACGAGGATAGGTGATAATAAACGCGCCCATCACCGCGGCGATTGCCCCGCTCGCACCCAGATTCGGGACCGTGGAATGGGGGCTGGCTGCAACCTGGGCCAGCATGGCGACCAGCCCACCGACCAAGTAGAAAACAAGATACCGGCCGCGGCCCATCGCATCTTCAATCTCGGGAGCAAAGGCCCATAAGAAGATCATGTTGCCGATGATGTGCGACCAACTGCCATGCATGAACATCGCCGTTAGGATCGTGATCCAGTGATGGCCGGAAACGATCTGCGCTGGCACCGCTGCCCACTGAGTCACAAATGCGTCGCCACGCATCAGCTCCAGTACAAAAACAACGACATTGACGACGATGATGCCGGCGGTGACGACGGGCACCCGCGCGGGGCGTCGCGACGCATCGCCTAACGGAACCATGCCTCCCATTTTGTCGTCCTCCGTTTCGGTCAATGCCGGGTTTCAGCACGCGTAGCTACCCCGAAGCGTGCAATCCCCTCGCCTCGCCGACCCAATATGCCGTCAAACGTTTGCCACGCTTAAGCAGCCAACTTCGAGGAAGTCGTGTCCGCGACCTTGCGCACCGCCAATGACAGCATCACACGCGTAACGCCGCTGATGATCATGCTCACGCCGACCAGTGTGCCTATCGCCCACGCGGAGCTCGACGGCCATTGCAGGTAGATCATCAGCCCTAATAGCAGCGTAATGATCCCATCGATCAGAAGCCAACTGGATGCTTGTATTGAGCGCACCTGGAAAAACAGCGCGATGTTCAAGAAGCCCTCAACAAGAAAAAGTGATGCCAGCACTAAAGTCAGCGTTGCAACACCCAGTGCTGAATGCATGATCAGGTACACGCCAAATGAGAGATATGCTAGCCCGACCAACACTCTCCAGATCAAACTGCCAGCCTCGCGAGTGTGAAAAGCAACGGTCAAGTGGACCACGCCTGCGAAGACTAGGAGCCAAGCAATGAACGCGTTGACCGCGACGGCAGCGAGAAATGGCGATCCCACCGCCAGCATGCCCAAGATGATCAGCGCAACGCCCCACAAAATGGACAATGTCGAAGCCTGGCGCACGATACCGGACCGAGTTTGCTGCGCCATAAACACCTCCTCAAAACAGACGAGCGGAGTATCTTACGCACGGAGTCTATCTTAAGGAAATACAAGAAGGCCACCGAGCGGCGGCGCAGTTGGGTGTTGTCGTGGCCGCGAATGCCCCTGCGTGCTATTTGCAGTCATCGTTTCTCCTCGTTTCCGCAGGTTGATGGAGATAGGTGCAAGTCCCGACCTTCGTCATTGGAGCTAAGACAGGAAGATCGGGACTTGGCGTGACAGAGTTAACTTGCGCGTCTCTCCTGCCGATCCAGCCACTCGTTATAGTGTTTTTTCACGGTGGCCATACGCTGTTCTTGCTTGACCTTGATTTCCTGCTTCGATTGGGCCGCCTTTTCCTTCAGCGCCTCTACCTTGGCATCTGCCTCGTTTCGGATAGCTTCGAGTCTTGATTCGGCTTTGTCCAATTTCTCTTGCAGCTTTGCGTTGAGTGTGTCAATCCGGGTTTGCAGCTTCGCTTTGCGCTCCGCCTTGGCCTCGGCGTGTTCGGTTTTCAGTTGAGCAATGTCCGCCTTGATCGATGCGATGTCCCGTTCATCCTGAGTGTCTTCCACTTCCCAAAGGCTGCGACGCAAGACAATACCACCCAGTGCTTCCATGCGTGTGTCCACCGGAGTGGTCCACTCCTCGTCCACCTCGGCAACTACAGCGAGCTTGCCGGGCGTAAGGGTCGCAGCGACGTCCAAGAGAAAGTCGCTTCCAACGCGCACGTTGTCAAGGTCTGCAATTGCTCCGATGAGAGAGCCAGCGGCGGCACCTACTGCCACACCGACAGGACCGCCCAATAACCCGACGAGACTGCCGACCGCAGTGCCCGTCAGAGTTCCCAACGGACCGGAGTCAGCGCCCTCTTTCACCGATGCCGTACCATCGGGGTTCTTGGCAACGACTCTCGCCGCATACACAGCGATGCTGCCGTCTCCATCCAGTTGCTGAAGACTCCGAGACCCTTCGTAGGCTTTGCTCTCGCTATCAAAAACCACTACCAGCATTCTGTCCATGATGGTTTCCTCCTTTTCGTTTGACTTCAAACGCAGCGGCGGGTCGGGTGAGTTGTGGGTTGAATGTGGATGGTCCGGAGACCACCATTACAGGCTCGACCTTGAGGAATGTCAAGCTGGACAGTCCTTACGTTGGCTACTCATAGAAGGGAAGTGACCTCGTCCAGTTTCAGCGGAACATGCCGTTTTTGAATCGGTACTATCCGCAATACTCGGTCCTGCGGTCGTGCTGGAAGATTGGGAACTAAACCCACGCAATCGAGATGCCCGGATTACCGGCAACCCTGAACCAATTACGGCTTAAGCGCTTATGGGGCAGCGCCCGGGGCAATGCCTCATAAGTGCTTAAGCGGAATTCCTTGTTGCCGACCACCCGGCACGATATCTGGAATCTGTTCAGCTTTAGACGTTGGGCGGAGAGCGAGATTTCACAAAGTCACTCTTCGTCAGGGCAAGCCTACGCGCCGGAGGAGGTCCTTAAAGCGCTCATCCGAGCGATATCGGTCAAAAATCGGGTCGACGGCGAGGTATCCCATCCAAACAGCGTGATCCTCATAGGCAGCTTGCAGCCATTTGAATGTGTCCTCATTCTTATTGGACGCGGCGTAGATCTGAGCTAAGCCGTAAGGGGAAACGTAACGCTTCCTCGAAATCGTTTCCAGTTGGTGCGCGATTTGGAGTGCGTCGCCACTCCGTCCTGCTCCTGCAAGGGCAACGGCGACTTGCGCGGTATAGAGTGGGCTGTCGCCTGACAGATTTGCCGCTTTCTTCAGCTCGTTAACCGCTTCGCGGTCGAACCCTGCCCCAAGATAGTCTTCTCCGAGCAGAAGGTGAGCGGCAGCGAAGTTCGGATCCAGTTCGACGGAATTTCGGTTTTGCTCGATTGCGCGGGAGTAGTCACGTGCCATGTAGTAGCGGAGTCCCACCCACGCGCTGATCATGAGGTTAAGGGGGTCGAGCTCTAGTGCATGCTTCGCTTCTCGGAGTGCCTCGCCATGGCGACTCCTGATGGAAAGGTAGTCTCCGTACCAGTGGTGCGCGTTTGCGTATTGGGGATCCAACTGCAGAGCGCGCCTGAACTCGACCTCCGCACCGGTCCAATCCCAACGATGGGTCATGGCAAGGCCCAGGGACGCATGGGCTTCAGCCGATTCTGGATTGATCTCGAGCGCTTTGCGTGCCGCGGCGTAAGCTTTCGGCAGTGCCTCGGCCGGGGACTTAAATCCGTGCCACGTCAGTCCGCTGTTACAGTCGGCCAGTCCCGAATATGCTGCCGCATAGGTGGGATCGTTGTCGATCGCCTGTTCGAAATATTGCTCCGCCTTCTGCATGCTCTCGCCGGTTCGCTTGTTCCAGTAATAGCGACCCTTCAAGTACGCCTCGTATGCTTCCGGGCTTATTTGCCGCGGAGCAGCCAAACGCTTTCCCTGTTCTTCAGTAAGAACGATGTGAATCTCGCTGGCGATGCCTCGCACGACGGAGTCCTGCACGGCAAGCACATCTTTGAGTTCGCGGTCGTAACTCTCGGTCCAAAGGTCAATCTGATCACGTGCCTGGATGAGCTCGACAGTGATGCGTACGCGGTCCGACGAGCGTCGAACGCTGCCTTGGACAAGATAGTCAGCGTTGAGCTCCTTACCGATCTCCCTCGCAGCCAGCGTGCTCCCTTTGTACTTTGCAACAGAACTCCGTGCGACCACCTCGAGTCGATCCCGATTCAATTTCCCAACCTGCGCGATCATCTCTTCAGTCAGCCCATCACTGAAGAACTCCTGGTCAGGATCCCGGCTCAAGTTGTCGAACGGCAGCTTTGGTCGCGAGTGACAATCTCATCCCGGTGCTCGAGTAGAAGGACGAGGATTTCTAAGGGAATGCGCTCTAGTTTTAGCACATGGCTGCCACGGCGCAGCCTTCGGGGGCGAAGATCGAGCTCGAAGTCTTCGCCGAACCGGATTGATTGCTGGAGGCCAAATGGCTGGGAGGTCATGCTAAGCCCCAGGGAAGTCGAACGATTCTACAACACCTCAGCAACCCCGACTTAAGTGCAAGCAGCACTTATGCTTGGGGCGACACAAATCATAACGATCCGACACACGCAGCGCTATGGACAGGCAAGTTCTCCGCAGCAATCATGCCGATCACCCACACTCCGGGATAGTCGGAGAAACGAAATGAAAAGGATGGAGGACAGAGTTATGAAGAGGGTTTTCGGGCTCGTATGCGGGCTGATGGTGAGTCTGCTGATTGGAACCTTAACCGCAGGAGCTGATGTCGTTTTGGACTGGAATGCGATCGCGGTCAACACCGCCGTCGCGAACAAACAGAACCCATTCGCCCAGGCGCGCTACGCGGCGATCGTACAACTGGCTGTATTTGAGGCGGTCAACTCCATTACACATAAATACCAACCATATCTTGGCACCATCACTGCACCCGCAGATGCCTCACCCGACGCCGCAGCCATAGAGGCTGCGTATCAAGTACTCATCGCCTACTTCCCCGCCAGCCAAGCGACTCTTTATACCGACTACCTCAACTCGATGTCGCCCATACCGGATGGCCCGGCCAAGACCGACGGCATCGCAACCGGTGACGCCGCAGCCTCAGCCATGATGCTTTTGCGCGCGAACGACGGCTCGTCGCCTGCGCTATTCGATACACCCGGGCCGCCTGTTCCAGGGGACTGGCAGGCGACAGTGAGCTGTCCGATTGTGAATGGAGTCGCGGTCGGGATCGGCTTTCAATGGCAGAAGGTAACTCCCTTCGGTATTTCGAGTGCCAGTGACTTTCTTCTGGATCCACCACCAGCGCTCACGAGCAACGAATATGCGAAGGCTTACAACGAAGTCATGACGGTGGGCAGTTTGAACAGCACACAGCGGCCTCAAGATCGGGCGAATGTCGCCCTGTTCTATGCGGCTGCGTCGCCAACTCAGGTGTTTAATCAGGCCGCGAAGCAGGTCGCAATGGCGCAGGGCCGCTCGCTTTCAGACAATGCGCGTGCTCTGGCCCTGATCAATATGGCGATGAGTGACAGCTTGGTGGCGTCATTCCTCAACAAACACACCTACAACTTCTGGCGTCCTGAAACGGCAATCCATGGGGGCAACATGGACGGCAACCCGAACACCGTGGGTGATCCCAACTGGGCCCCATTCATCACGACCCCCTGCTTCCCAAGCTATCCGTCAAACCACGGCAGCGCGGGCAACGGCGCGGCGGAAGTAATGAGACGCATTTACGGCGATGACGGAGTTTCGATCACGTTGACCAATCCTGCGGTGCCCACCATCGTCTTGCAATACACCTCGTTTAAGCAGATTACCGACGACATCTCTGACGCGCGTGTTTACGGCGGGATACATTTTCGAACCGATCAGGTCGCAGGCGAGCACTTGGGAAGAGCGGTAGGAAAAACTGTTTATAAGCACAACTTGCGTACCGTACACGGTGACGACTAATTCGTTAGTGCGAAAAGAACTCCCATTTGCTTCACCATCGCTTGGAGCGATGGAAAATCTTCTTGTACGCAAGATCGCCGGTGGCGCCAAAGAACACGAGCGCGTCGGAGTGGGAACTGATCATGAATATCTCTCCTTTAAGAAGCCCTAGATTGTCTTTCGCCTTCTCCAAACGTCCGCCGAATTCAACACGCATCGCGGACAGGAGTTTGGTCGGCGTATTCGGCTTCTCACAGCGTGATCCGTCACCGGCTCGCAATTGTTCCTGACTCGCCGCTTCTCTTTAAGTCGTCGAGTTTTCTCTGCTGTTCCGGCGTGAGAAGCTTGTAAATTTCCGACTGCATACGCGCGTTGGCCACGATGAATTTCGCCAGCAAAGCGGCCTGCGCGTCGGCTAGAGTTTTGATGTCCTTTTTATTGCTGTGCTGAACGTCGAGAGCCAACAGCTTTTCCCTCACGCTTCGTAGCTGCGCGAACAAGGGTTCCATTTTATGGCGTTCACGGGCCATCACTTGCTGGATCGCTTCTTTCTGTGATTCAGTCAAGTTTAGGTGTTCAGCTACTCCTTCTGTGAGCTCGAAGGATGAAAACGGCAACTCTACCAGCACGATCTGGTTGTCGTCAGTCGGAGAAGCCTCGCTTTTATCGTCAGGCGCAGGAACTTTGGCCAGGTCCTGTTTCTCCATCTGGCGCCATGCGCTAAGCAGTTGGAACTGCATCTGTGCGATGAGATATTGCTGAGCGCTTGAGGTCTTACCTTCCTCGGTGCTCATTTTTCCTTCTTGGACAGCTTCAGTGATGCCTGCGATGTTTTCTGTGAAGGTCTGCGTAATGGACACCATCACCGTCTGATACTCCTGTAAGACGTCTTGCGGTCCGATGGAGCCGGGGCCAGTGGGCACGTTTGTGGTGCTTGGGTCCGGGAGGAGCGAATCGGCTGTGCCGGTAGGTTTAGTCGGAGAACTGTCATCTCCTGACTTGGTCTGCGCCGAGGTAAGGATTGGAATGACAGTCATGAGGATGATAAAGAGAATTAATTTCGCTTTCATGTTCTTACTCCTTAATTTGTTCTTGCACTTCGACTCCTAAGAGCCGATCAGTGCTCAAGTTACTTTGCCTTTGCGTTGAACCCTTCTCGTATGCAGCCTCCGGAGGGTCATGTCTTGGACCTCGATTCTTTTACCCATCGTTTCAATCTCGGACTCCCGATAAATTGGGTGGACGGAGCTGTCTCGGGGAAAGACTCTCCAGAGCAGTAGAAAAAGTCCGAGCGGAGCCAAGCTTAATGCTGCTAGGAAGAGGTCAAACATAGACATCTCGCTCCATGTAGATCGAACCTCAAACACAAATGTCTCGCGTGTAACAAGAGCCCCGAATCCCGCAGAGCTCGCGCAAACTCAGACGACATCAGTCCACCCGTTGCCACGTTGAATCTGGATCGTATTCGGTCATTGCATTAGCGATCTTTTCGGTACCCGAGCCGAGGTCTTTTTGGTACACGATGCCGTTTTGATTCACGATGAAGGTTGTGACGCCCGTAGAACCATAGATGGCTGGATACGCTACAAAGCCGAAGCCGCTTACCATCTTGCCGTCCACGAGATAATTCTTTGCTCCACCCTCTGCGTTTTTTCCTTGAGCCTTCAAAGTGCGGAAATAGTAACCGTTGAACGGTAGGGGGTGGTGGGATGCGGCCGCTCCGTTTTCTACACCTGCGGAGGCGATGAGCGCGTCATGAGGACTGACGGATTGGTTTTCCGAGGAAAACAAGCCATCGTGGCCAGCGTTGTCGCCACCGAATGTCAACGCATACCGATGTTCGCCTTTAGTTTCCCTTGCGTAATGCTGCTGCTGAGCGTCGACCAGCTCATAACAAACATCGATCGTGGCCAGTTCATTTCTTCCCACTCGGCGCGCCAGGATCTCTTGTTTGCCCGCATCCGTATCGAGATACCATGTGCCTTTCTTTTCGACGATCGGGATCGGATCCGGCCAGTTCTCAGCGCCTATATAGAGAATCATCACGCCCTCACGTTCCCTCGCGACACGATGCATCTGCTTATATTTCGCAACAAAGTTTTCGCGATTTTTCCGATCCTCAGCAGGATCTCCTGAGAAGACCAGGTCCTTCCCCGTCGGGCCGAGAATCTCGAGCAAGGCACGATTGTCGGTTTGCTGGGCTGCCGCGAACAGGGCGGCGCCGGCATCTTCCGGAGAGCGAAATACTTGCTGGTCCGGTTGCTGCGCAAGCGTTCGCTGGCTCGAGACTACGAGCATCGACAGGATCGAAAGCGTGGCTAGTAGCAGTCGAGGAAACGGGAGCTTTCGTATGACTCTAGTTGTTTCGTTCATGATGTATCTCTCCATATAGGTAGCTATCGAATGAATCCGAAGAAATGCAATCAACGGTGGAAGCCTCCGCCGTGAAAACCGCCGCCGCTGTGCAGGCTCGAGAAGCCACGATCCGAGTAGCTGCGCGTGGTGCCCCCGTGGTCGTACCCACCAAAAGCGCTGAAATGATTGCCGGCTTCGGCGTGCGAGGCCGAAGGCCCACGCTCAGCCGCGCCCTTGTGAAATTCGTTGTTACGGGCGTCTACGACACGGGCTCCTTCGTCTCCGTGCCCAGTTCCGATGCTGTGGGATCCTTCATGTCCCCGCTCGCCACCAGAGTTGTGGAACCCTTCATATCCGCGCCCAGCTCCAAAGTCATGAAATCCTTGACGCCGGCCATGATCGCCATAGAACGTCTTACTGTTGGAAATGAAAGTGTTGTGATTGTAGATGACGGTTCGGTGCCCCCAATCGCATCCCCAGCCATGCCATCCCCAACCGAAGCCAGCGAAGAATCCGATCCCGAAGCCCACACCGAAAGAAATGGCGGGGCCGTCAACATACAGCCCGGGATATGGATACCAGCCGGGCCACACGACGACTGGC
>DATKFH010000030.1:0-4720 GCA_035511455.1 Candidatus Sulfotelmatobacter sp.
TGCCAAGGCGAAGGCGGAAGATGCGACGCGGGCGAAGAGCGAGTTCCTGGCGAACATGAGCCACGAAATCCGCACGCCGATGAACGCCATTATTGGCATGACGGACCTGGCGCTGGAAACCAAAATGTCTCCCGAGCAGCGGCAATATCTGGAGACGGTGAAGAGTTCGGCGGGCTCGCTGCTGAATTTGATCAACGACATACTCGATTTTTCGAAGGTCGAGGCGGGCAAGGAAGAACTGGAGCATGTGGAGTTCCGTCTGCGTGATTCGATTGCGGACACATTGAAGTCGCTGGCGTTGCGGGCGCAAGAAAAAGAGATTGAGCTGGCTTCGCATTTTCCAGCGGATATTCCAGATGCGCTCATCGGGGACCCGGACCGGCTGCGACGGATTGTGGTGAATCTAGTTGGGAATGCCATCAAGTTCACAGATCGCGGGGAAGTGGTGCTACGTGCGAATCTGGAATCGCAAGCAGAGGACGACATTCTGCTGCATTTTTCAGTGACGGACACGGGTATCGGCATCCCGGTGGAAAAGCAGCAGCGAATTTTCGAAGCTTTCGCGCAGGCGGACACGTCCACTACGCGCAAGTACGGCGGCACAGGATTGGGCCTGGCGATTTCGGCCCAACTTTGCGAGTTGATGGGCGGAGTGATGTGGGTGGAAAGCGAGGTGGGCAGAGGCAGCACGTTCCATTTCACCGCACACTTTGGTCGGACGCAGGCGCCCGTCGAGGAAAAAATCGCCGACGCAGCGCCGGTGAAGCTACTCGATATGCCGGTGCTGGTGGTGGACGACAATGCCACGAGCCGCCAGATCCTCGACGAGATGATCGCGAATTGGCGGATGAAGCCGGTCACTGCGAAAGACGGCCGCTCGGCGATGGAGACACTACGGCGCGCACACAAGGATGGCCATCCATTTCGTTTGGTGCTGCTCGATGCGCACATGCCAGCGATGGACGGTTTTGAAGTGGCCTCGCATGTGAAACATGATCCACATCTGCACGGCACGACGGTGATTCTTTTAACTTCGGCAGGACACACCGAAGACATGGCACGGGCAAAAAGCTTGGGTGCTGCGGCGTCTGTGGCGAAGCCGGTCAAGCAGTCGGATCTGTGGGACGCGATCATTACGGCCTTGCACGTGGCAGGGCGGCAAAAGGCCCGTCCATCTGTCGCACAGAGACGATCGCGCACGGCCGAGCATCCTTTGCGCATTCTATTGGCCGAGGACAACCCCGTGAATCAGGAAGTGGCAGTGCATCTGATCGAGCGCCGCGGACATTCCGTGATTGTGGCCGAGAACGGGCGCGAAGCGGTCGAAGCCATCGAGCGGCATAAGTTCGATCTGGTGCTGATGGACGTGCAGATGCCGGAGATGGGGGGACTGGAGGCTACCAGAGTCATCCGCGAAAAGGAGAAAGGCAGCGGGCATCATCTTCCCATCATCGCCATGACGGCGCACGCCATGCAGGGAGACCGCGAGCAGTGCTTGGAAGCAGGGATGGACGGGTATCTGGCGAAGCCGATTGACCCGAAGACGTTTTTGCAAACCGTGGAGGGAATTTCAGCTCGCTCGGTGGGAAGCGAGTCAGCTGAAAACGAAGAGACGGCGGGACTCGCGGGTGCGCTTGACGGAAAGGCGCTACTCGCGCGGTTCAGCGGGAATCGCAAGCTGCTGCGAAATATCGTGAAAGCTTTCGGCGAGGACTGTCCACGGATGATGGGCCGGATCCGCAATGCGCTTACGGCTCGTGATGCGGTGGCCCTCGCCGACAGCGCGCACGCGCTGAAGGGATCGATTGGGAACTTCGGTGACTCGGCGGCGCTGGAAACCACTCGAGAGATGGAAAAAGCCGCGCGTCAGGGTAAACTCGACGGCACTTGGGAGCTCTACGCGACGCTGGAAGACCAGATCGCGTCGCTATTGCCCGCCCTGCACACAATCGGCGCGCAAAAACCGAAATCGCAGCGGCAGGCCCGTTCACAACATTCAACTGGGAGGAAACGATGACGCGCATTCTAGTTGCCGATGACGACCGCACCACACGGTTGCTGCTTTCTGAAACTCTCCGGGCCCAGAAATATACCGTGGTGGCGGTGGAGGATGGCGCGACAACTCTCAAGAAGCTAAAGGAGAACAAATTCGATCTGGCGCTGCTGGATGTGTGGATGCCGAAGATGAACGGGTTGGAAGTGTTGGCGAAACTGCGCAACGCCAAGACGCGGCCGAAGGTGATCGTAATGACTTCCGACGACACGCCGCAGACCTTGCTCAGTGCGATTCGCGAAGAAGCATACACCTACGTTGCGAAACCCATCGATCCACAGGCCTTGGTCATCTTGGTGAAGGAGACTTTGGCGAAGAAGTCCGGGCAGGGTTCGATCGAGGTGGTGTCCGCCAGCCCCACGTGGGTGGAATTGGTCGTGCCGTGTTCACTTGAAGAAGCGGAGAGAATTGAAGCATTCATGGCGCATCTGAAGACAGGCCTTTCGGAAGATGTGCGCCGCTCGGTCGGGCAGGCCTTTCACGAGTTGTTGCTTAACGCGGTGGAATGGGGCGGAAAGCTCGATCCCAATCGCAAGGTGCGGATTTCCTATTTGCGTGCGCGGCGAATGCTGATGTACCGGATCGCTGATCCTGGCCCGGGATTCAAATTTGCGGACTTGGATCATGCCGCCATCTCCCACGAGGCCGATGAACCCACCAAACACGATAAGATTCGCGAGGATAAAGGGCTGCGACCCGGAGGGTTTGGCTTGTTGCTGACGCAGGCCAACGTGGACGAATTGCTCTATAACGAGAAGCAGAACGAAGTGGTATTCGTGAAATACCTCGAGGAATAGATCCCGCTGTGGCTCGCAGGAACCGGAGAGTGGGCCGAAATCCCCGTAGACATGGGTTTCATAGTCGCTCGCCCTGTGTGGTAGATTTGAAGTTAGACGGCTGCCATGAAAAAGCTGCTGATTTTCGTCTTGTTCGTATGCGTTCTGGCGCTGCTGGCGATCCAGATTTTGTCCAGGACAACCCATCAGGAGCCCGCAGCGAAGGCGTCGCCTCCACCCGCCTGGAATGCGGGGTCGGTACGCGGCACGTTCGCAGGTCTAGAAGTTCACGAAGCGGACCCCTCCCACGTTCAGCTGATTTTTTACTACGACGTCGATAACAGCACGGATTCGGACTATCAGCTCGCAAAAGGGCCGGGCACCGTGGTCATGACGCGGTTGAAATCCAACGGGAGCTTAAGTTCCGATATCGCGATTGAACTCGACCATTCCGTGTTTGTGCCGGCCAGAAATCGGACGCGCGTCTCGTTGCAAAGCACGCAATCTTTTAGCTGGCCATCGGGGATGCAGGCAGGGCAAATCGGGCCTGAAAACGAGGACAAATTCCGGACGCTCGTAGCGCAACAAGTTGGAAACTTCAGTGGATTCGTCCTGTTCGACCAGGCCACGCACATCCAGATTGAACTTCCCGGCGGCTGGCAGCAATTGCAGGCGCCGGTGGCGGCCGCAGGTCTCAATTGAAGGCCCCTAGAACTGTTGGCGGATACACATTCTCGCCGCTTTGAAGCTGCCCCATGCCAGCGTAGAATATTGAAAGCGGGGGGTTAGTGTGGACACCCCTGAATCCCCGGATGACAAGCGCCATCCATGACTGACATCCCGGAACGAGACCGCGGTTCCAGTCCGACATCAGTACCGGTTAAAGACCGGCGCCTGCACGTCCGCCAACGTGCTTCTTCCCTGACTTATGTGGATCTGGGTGAAAACAATGGCGGAATTGTGCTCAACGTCAGCGAAGCCGGCATCAGGATACAAGCGGCCGCTGCACTGGAAGTAGGACCTATTTCGCTTCGCTTGCAGCTTCCAGGAAGCCGCAAGCGACTGGAACTGAACGCCGAGGTCATATGGGTGGGCCCATCGCGAAAAGAAGCCGGGCTGTACTTCATGGATCTTTCCGAGGACGCCCGCAGCCAAATTCGAAAGTGGATTGCGCGGGAGACCTCGCCCGAGACTCTCACGGAAGAGGACGAGAGTGAGAGTGATGCAGAGGCGGCGCGAGTGGATCCGGCGCTGAGGGAGCCGGCATCGGTTGAGTCATCGGCGGCGGTCGCCGAAGAGCCTGCGGATGATGACGAGCTTGCTATCGAAGATGAGTTCGCCGTCGAGAATGAGTTCCCGTCCGAGAATGAGATTGCTACCGAGGCTGAGGTTGTTATCGAGCGTGAGGAGGCAGACGAGATAGCCGAAGAAGCGGTCGAAGAAGAGTTCGTGGACGCGCCTGAGGAAGCGCCTGAAGAGATTGCCGGCGAAATCGAAGCGCCGGTGGAAGCAGGCGCCACTGAGCAAGTGCCTCCCATGCGGATCCCGGATATCCCAAGGGAACACCCTGCGGCCGCTCTCTTCGAGACGCCGGCTCCAATCGAGGCGCAAACTCCCGAGTTGCCGGTTTCCACTTTCGACGGAATCAGCGGAACACACGGTGCGCCGAGTGTGGGATTCCCAAGTCCGGCACGTATTGCTCCAGGACCTTCGACAATCGGCGGGGAAGCACCACTCTTCGTCAGAGCGCACCGACCTTCTTCGCAAGTCCCGGATGACGATGGCCGGACGAGCTATCGAGTGAAGCTGCACAGTGGATGGTTCGTTGCCATACTTGTGCTGTTGCTCGCGCTGATTTCGTTTGTTGCGGGTATGGCGGTTCGGCGCGGAG
>DATKFH010000031.1:0-2336 GCA_035511455.1 Candidatus Sulfotelmatobacter sp.
GTACGAACCGCTGGTCGAACTGATGGGCGGGCGTGTCATCAACGTGGACCTCGATGGCAGGGAGACGTTGAATCCGTGGGATCTGCCGGCGGGAGAAACCGCGCCAAGCAACGAAAAGACCGCCTTTCTGAAAAACCTTACCCGGCACATGATCGGTGACAGCCCTGGATCTGACACCGCACTCCTCGACAATGTCCTAACCGACGCGATCCCGAGGGTGTACAAGCGCTGCGCGATCCGCTATTCGAATCCAATCCCGACGTTCAATGACCTGCGCGAAGAGTTGGCCAATTGGCGGGACGCCGAGAAGATGCAGCGCACCATGGACGAAGCGCGTCTTGCCGCGATCAAGTTGCGCGCGTGGACGGGAGAGAGTGGCATCTACGCGAACCTCTTCGACAGACCGACCACGATGCAACTGGATAGCGATTGGCTCTTCTTCAACGTCGAAGGTCTCAGCTCCGATCCGAGGCTT
This sequence comes from Candidatus Sulfotelmatobacter sp., assembly GCA_035511455.1. Lineage (GTDB taxonomy): Bacteria > Acidobacteriota > Terriglobia > Terriglobales > Acidobacteriaceae > Sulfotelmatobacter. Next base: position 476 of record DATKFH010000031.1, read on the forward strand.
GAAACAGCAATGAGCATGCTCGTCGCGAGCGCGATGGCTTCGCGAGCCACTGGAAAGACCGGACGACCCAGCATCACCGTTCTGGATGAGTGCTGGTTTCTGTTGGACTCCCCGGCGCTGGCGCCCGAAGTTGTGCAGCTTTTCCGGACGGCCCGCAAGCGGAACTCGAGCGTCTGGGGTATCAGCCAGACTGTAGAAGATTTTGTTGGGACCGAGTCCCAGCCCCGCCTGCACGGGCCGGGCATCCTGAAGAATGCAAGTACGAAGATCATCGGTCAGCAACCGGGCGATGTCAGGGCGCTGGTGAATCACCTCTCTCTGAACCCAGTGGCAGTAGGCCAAGTCAAGGAGTTCGGCGCGCCCCGTAAAGGCCGAAGCGCGGATGTATTGCTGGTCATCGGGGAGAAAGCGGAGACGACGCAGACGATACGCATCGTGCCCACGCCACTCTGCTATTGGATCTGCACTACGTTCCCGCGCGAAGGGAAATACCGCGCTTGGTTTCTAAGCAAATCTTTCAGCCGCTCATTGCTCGAAAGCTATCAAGATCTCGCCCAGCGGTTTCCGCTAGGGCTCGCGGACGTAGCCCCCCTGCCCGAGGAATTGTCGGGCGAAGTGGCGGCAACAGCTCGCGAACGGAAGGAAAGACAGGTAGGCGAGGCAAATGCGTGATGAGCCTTGGGGATGATCAAAGCGCGACCCGGAGTTGGACCAGTTCGGTCGGTGATAAGGAGGCAATGGAATGCACTATTTGCTATACGCCGTTTTATTTTCGGCATTCGCGTCGATAGTTCTGATCGTGAATGGTCGCCGCCGTCTGCTCGCCTTGACTCTGGTCTCTGTGACGGTGCTCACGTTGGTGGTGATTCCGCCGCAAGCGAAGGCCCAGGCCCAAGGGGGGATTATCCAAGCGATTCAAGCGGTGCTGAAGGTGCTCAACTCGTTGATTCTGCCGGTAGTGAACAGTATTCACGGCACTCGCAGTGCGAACAGCGCGTTCTACCAAACCACCGTGTGGCCCGCGCCGTCGATCAACCAATCCACTTCGCTCGTGCTCCAAATGATCAGCCAGTATCACAATCTGATGTCCGGCATCCTGAACGTGAACCTGCGGAGCGCCACGCTGCCGGCACCGCAGTCGATGGAAACCTTGATACGAGATCACCAGGTGAACAATTTTGGGGGGCTGACGCAATCTTTCAACAGCACCTATCGAACGATTCCTGCGCCAACCGACGCAAATCAGGCCGATCGAGACATGTCGGATTTTGACGATGCGCTGACACTCGACAGTTTGAAGGCGCTCAAAGCCGCGGATAGCGCGACCGATCTGGAACTCGAGGCGGCCGACTCGATTGAGAGTGCAGCCGGCCAGGCAGTCCCAGGCTCTACCCCGTTCTTAACCGCGACCGCGACGTCATCAAGTATTCGAAGCCAGGCGCTGACGCAAAAGATGTTGGCTGCCGAACTACGCCAGGAAGCCGCCCGCATCGCGCACCAGAACGAACTACGAAAACGGGGGGCGATGTTCACAACCCAATTGCGAGGGATCATCATGAACCTCTCGCAACACAACTGATTGTCAGAAAGGAAAAGTCTTATGACAAGTGTTTCGGCAGCTCTGAAGCGGAGCAACTCTTGGGTGTGGAGCCGCAAACTCCGTGTCCTCGTCCTAGTCATCGTTCTGGCTCTAACTGCCCCGTGGCCAGCGACAGGGCAAGCCCTCAGCCCTTGCTGTGTGATTCTCGCAGCGGGTCTGTCAAGCATCGCCAATTCACTGAAAACTATCGCCAGTTCCCTGAACGCGATTCTCGGTGTGGATCAGGAGATGTTGCGATTCGAGCAGACGGTGGTTTGGCCA
>DATKFH010000032.1:0-7380 GCA_035511455.1 Candidatus Sulfotelmatobacter sp.
GTTCACATAACGTTGCGGATGGAGCGCCCTCCAGCCCGTCAGTACGGCTGTCTCCAATAGCCTAGCGACTCCAACAACAGTCTTCGGGCATTTTCGGTCCGACACTGAACCGAAATTAGATGCGCTCATACCTTCAAGTTCGCAAAAAGGCGCTTCGGGGCGAGTTTTAGCTCGGATGAGAAACGCGCCAAATATATTCAGATGAGCACTCGGGGAGGTGGCACACAACTTGCACATCTCTTCAAGAGTGACAAGGCTCCTGAAGGAGTCACGACTGATGGGCCGTAAGTCGAGACCATCCAGCCGGACACGATGTAGCGTCACTTGACCGTGGCGGCGACCGCGAGAATCTGCTTGCCGATGGAGGCGCGCTGATCCTTTGGCAGAAGGTCGGCCTGTTCGAGGCCCTTCCACGCAGTGGCGGCGCGCTCCGCCGTCTCGACTGCAATCTTCCACAGCGGGCTTGCGGGAATCCGAGCCGTGTCAGCAAAGCGCCGCATCTGGCCTGGCGTGATTTCGGACAAGCTGCGGCTGCCGCCGAAGCTCAGGGCGAGCTTGTCGTTGGGAATATAAGGAAGCGTCGCCACAAAATCGTATCCCGGCGACAGGGCCGGCTTACGCCGGTCGGGATAGAGGAGTGACCAATTCTTGAGATGCATATCGGCGTTGCCGATGACAACGGAGAACACAAGGCGGCGGACAAATTCCACGATGGCCTCCTCGCCCGCCTCCGCCCACAGGACGGACGCGATGTTGGCATAGCTGTGAAAGCGGTACTTGTCATTAGGAAATTGGCCAAATACTTGCGCGAAATCCTCCATGTGAACGGGATCGCCTCCGGGGACGCGGTCGAAGCGCTGTACGGCGAGAGCCTTGCTTCCCGGCGCGCGCGCCTCTTCGGGGAGTCCCTTGATCTCCGACACTTCGACGAGGCGGTTATCCGGCACCACGATGCCCGCGCGGCGCGCGAGTTCCAGCATCACGAATTCATTCTCGGGGACGGCGGCGAGGCGGGCGGCGGGTAGCTTGACGATCCATGATCCGCCCATGCCGCCGGCGGGGACGGTCAGGCCGCCGGATGCTTCCATGACGGCGGAAAACTTCAACTGCACGCCGGCGAGAGAGAACCGCAGCACGGCCTCGCGCGGGCGACCATCATCATGGTCGGCGTCGGCATCATGATGATGGGCATCGTCCTCCTTGGCATCGCCCTCAAGCGGCGCGATGACAAGCGCTCCAGGGAGATCGGCGCCGAGGACCGCGAGGAGGAAGAATTCGCGTTCGGGATTCACGGCGGCAAGCTTTGCGAGATACTCGCGCAGGTGCCCTTCGGGAAGCAGGTTCGAAAAGAACGGCGGTACGCGGCGCGGGACCGGGCGCAGGGCCGTAACGAGCCCGCCGGTTCGGCCCTTGAACGAGAGGCTTAAAGTCGGACGCTGCGGGTCGTCGATGTAGTCCTGCTCGAACGCAAAAATCTGCCGGTCTCCCGCTAGGCGGTTGATGACGCCGATCTGCTTCCCATGCAGGCGCACCGAAAGCGCGTTGAGCTTCTTGGGATCAAACTTCATCGCGCGGCTCCTGCCTGCTGTCCTCGTCGCCGTCGGCGTAGAGGGAGCGTTCCTCGCCTTCGCCCTTCTGGTCCGGTTGCAGATGATCGCGTATGAGCGACTGCACGACGGGGACGAGGGCGCGGGGGACCATGAGAAGATCTCGGTCGAGAATGCGGACCAGCTCGAGAAGAGTGTCGTAGCGCGGTACGATCTTGCCGGACTCGATGCCGGAGATGTGCGTCTGGGTTAGCCCGAGGCGGCTGGCCAGGTCCCTCTGGGTCCAGCCGCGCTTTTGCCGCACCTCCTTCAAGGTCCGGCGCATGTCTTCGGGAAGGCCTTCCAAGCGCAAAGGCCTGATATGTTTTGTTATATTCGTATTCATAGTTGATATAATATAGCATATCAAAACAAAATAGTAAATGTTTTTAACTATATCGCGACAATAAATTGATATACTTTAGCATATCGCGCAAGGAAGAATAGATGGAAAATGCCATTAGAGACGCATGCCAATTCCCTGGGCGATGGATGGAGCTTGAGTGATTTCCAGAGTGGAGGTCTTCGAGACCTCGGCTCCGAGTTGAGGGCCGAGTTTCGCCATGTCGTCGGTGAAGAGCGGCGCCTCGTGGCTGGCGCGGGAGATCGAGACGTAGCCGAAGCGGGAGTTGAGCAGGTCCGGGCGGACGCTGGTATCGGCGTGAACGAGAAGGCGTTCGGCGGTGAGCCCTTGGGCGCTATGACTGGTGACGGCATAGCCTCACGGTCGAGAAAACGAACCACGAACTTGCCACCCACGATCCCCGCCGTCTCACAGGGGTCAGCGTGTACCGGGAAATCAAACGCGAGTTATCGGTAGGCGACCGCATCCAGTTCACCGCCCCCGACAAATCACTCGGCGTTGCAAATCGCGACATGGCTGCGATCGAGACGATCCACCCCGATGGTCGCCTGTCCGTCCGCCTCGACAACAACCGCCAGATCGAATTCAACCCCAACGAGCATCGTCATCTCGACCACGGCTTATGGTGGCAGGCCCCTTCATGGTCACGAATTCCGATGCCAGACATCCGAAGGAAATTTTCAACTGAGAACACTCTGGGTGCTAACTTTGTGCTCCCTGCGGCCGACGATAGCTTTGCTTAGGCGCGGCGGTCGGCCAACTATCCAGTACGACGCCACTGGTTGCCCTCTATTCAATTCGGACTTTTTGCCGTCAACGGCGAGTCTTTTTTCAGTCTGCATAGGGCCCTCTTGCCGCTATTTACGCCCAGCTTGAGTAGTTCGTCAACCGGGGATGAACCGTCTTCCTGAGGGGCGCGTACACCGCAAAATGGCACGGACCAGTGTGTTTTCCTCGAAAATCATGCCCGTTTGACGGAAATCCAGTCTGCATTTATAGAAGAATCCAGAAGTCGCCAAATCGACCTGAATTTGGTGATTTGACTAAGGAGTCCGTTATGTCCGCATCCCAGCCATCGAGATTTGCCCCTTCTTCCAGCCAGCTGAGGCCAATAAAGAATTTGTTTTCGAGCCACTCTTGGACAGCGATGAAGCGGCAGAGTTGCTCCGTATTCACCCAAAAACGCTGCAGCGCATGGCCCGCAATCGTCAGATTCACGGAACCCAGGTTGGGAAGCTATGGCGGTTCCGTGCCCCCGATCTGGAGGTTTGGCTGAGAACGAAGAAGGCTGGGTAAGCCCCGGCCTTACAAAGATATTCACCATCGACCCGCCACTCCACTTGCGCTAAGCTGAGGCAGCCATCCGTGTCGCCTCAGACGAAGGAGGATTGATGAGGCGCACGAGTCATCAGCACGGTACCCTGAAACTGGCGGATCGCAGGAAAGGAACAGTTTGGGAGTTCCGATGGAGAGAAGTTCAAGTAGACGGCTCGGTTTGTCGAAAGAACGTCGTCGTCGGGACTCTGGGGGAGTTTCCAACCGAATCGGCAGCGCAGTCCGCTGTCGATGCAATCCGTCTAACGATCAACCGACAAACCCCGCAACAACTGCTCAAGAACGTGAGCGTCGAGACCCTCGTCAAGCACTACCAGGAGCACGAACTGCGGGACATTTTTTCAAAGCAGAAGCCAGCGACTGGAAGCTCAGACGAGCATCACAAGTCCTATTCCACGCGGTATGCCTACGACATTTACTTGAAAAAGTGGGTTCTTCCACGCTGGCGGTCATACCGTCTTTCCGAGCTGAAAGCGGTGGATGTCGAAGCGTGGTTGAAAACAATGCCGTTGGCACGTGGGAGCCGGGCCAAAATCAGGAGTCTGATGAGCGCGTTGTTTTCTCATGCGATCCGATGGGGAGTGGACAGAACGAAACCCGATCAAGAGCGTACGTCAGAGTGCGAAGCGCATGAGAACGCCCGATGTCCTGACACCCGACGAGATTATGGGCACTGCTCAAAGAACTGCCAGAACCTCTTCGAACGGCGGCAGAACTGGACGCTTTCACCGGTTTGCGACGTGGAGAATTGATCGGCTTGCAATGGGAGGATGTGGACTTCGAGAACCTCGTAATCCATGTTCGCCGTTCCGTTGTGATGATGGTCCAGGGCGCTCCCAAGACGGAAGCTTCCGCAAAGGATGTTCCCATCGACGCTGCATTGGCCGAGTCTCTTCTCGAGCGAGGCTGGTTGGTCCGTACAATCGCGAAACAGACTGGGTGTTTGCCTCGCCGACGATGAAAAGCAAACAACCGCTCTGGCCAGAAACCCTGTGGCGGCGATACGGGCGACCTGCAGTGAAGGCGGCGAAGATCCAAAAGCGGGTTGGGTTCCACACCCTCCGTCACTACGTACACAACTTTGCTCACGCAGAACAACGAGGAAGTGAAGGTGGTACAGGAGCTCCTACGTCATGCGAACAGTCGCATTACGCTGGATCTTTACGCTGGATCTTTACGCTCAGGCGGGTATGCCGAACAAGAGGCTGGCACAAAGCAAACTTGTTCGGATGGTGCTCAACAAGGGAGAGGCACTGGCCAAATTGGACCCTGACGCAATTTGCCAATTCCTTGCAAGTGCTTGAAAGAATTGGCGGGGACGACGGGACTCGAACCCGCGGCCTCTGCCGTGACAGGCGGGAGGTCACCCGCTGGCCCACGCAGAATCAGGCGGTTAGGTGTGCGGCTGTCGGCAACCGTTGGCTTCACTGGGAGCGTAGGGTTGTTTTTATGCAAAGATTTGTGCAACCGTCAAGCCCATGTCGGGCCGCTCTGCTGATCTCCGATTGCACCGTTGCGTGGCCGCTGGGTTTTGACTTATGAACAGTGAGGCGATGGAGCCGCGCTGCGACCCTACGCCGGGCCGATAAGCGTGGTCGTCCATGGCGTGACATACGCGCCGTCCTGCGTGGTGTGCTCTGGGTGTTGGGCACGGGCGCGCAGTGGCGTGAACTGCCCGGAAAATATCGCCTTTCAAGACGTGTCACCGCCGGTTCCAGCAATGGGTACGGAGTGGGAAGCTGGAGTTCAACTCGCCTGCCTTCACATCTTGCTCAGGCATTTATGAAACTGCTTCCAGGCCCGCTTCGTCGTATGCGATCCCAGAGCACCTATTCCGAAATCATCCCGATCGTCACCAGCCATGTTTCCACCAACTGAGGCCATCCCGTTATCGGGAACTTCGTACGCCGCAGTCCGAATGCATGCCCTCCCTGAGCATACAGATGCATCTCCACAGCAACCCCGGCGTTCTTCAGCGCAATGTAGTAAGCCAGCGAGTCGTTTACATTGTCCACGTGGTCATCCTCTGCCTGCAGCAAAAATGTAGGCGGAGTCTGATGGGTGACAGGAATATCAGGATTCAACCCCAAATCTTTATCGGCAGTCGCTGGATAGTGAATCACAAACTTTCTGGTGCCTTGCTTTGCATCCCACTCCGCCGCGGACAACGACAGATGGCCCGGATAAATAGCCACTGCAAAATCGGGGCGGCAGCTCTCTTTGTCGGCGGCATCGACAGCCGGATACAAACGCTTCGCAAAGTGCGTGCTCATCGCTGCAACCAGATGACCGCCTGACGAAAACCCAAGCACACCAATCTTGTGGGGATCAATATGCCACTCCGCGGCGTGAAAGCGCACCAGCCCCACCGCCCTCTGCGCATCTTCCAACGCCATCGGTGATTCCGGATACGGTCCTGATTTCGGATACGCCCCCACATCCTTCACACGGTATTTCAACAGCACACACGTGATTCCCTTGGGCGTCAGCCAATCACAGACCTCGGTGCCTTCAAGATCGATCGCCAGATCCTGATAGCCCCCACCAGGGAAGACGACGACCGCTGCGCCCGTATTCTTTCCTTGTGGCGAATAGACCGTCATCGTAGGTTGCGATACGTTGCGGACCCCCACAGCTGGCCTCCCGGCAACCAGCCACTCCTTCCCCGTGGTGCTAGCAGCCTCCGGCCCCGCGACAGGCTGCGCATCAGGCACAGTTCCCGGCCATATCGGCACTTGCGTATGACCCGGAGATGGTTGCCAGGCAGTCTGCTGGGAGCTCAGACCGCCAAACGCAAACACAACATAGAAAGCAAAAAGCAAAGGCTTTATCACAATCCTCACAGCGAAACAGGCGTCGTCGTGCTTCTGCACAACCGGCGAGGATAGCCGATCAACTCCCAACGTCCTGCCATCGTGCATGTGGAGCCCCACAGGCCACCTTCAGAATGCACCATTTCCAGCCCTCAGATATTTATGAGCCTGGTTCTAGCACAAAAGGCGCTCGGCCCAAGTAAGGATGCAAACCTTGTAGATATTGGGCACATCTGCCATCCCGTCTAGTTCAGCAACAGGAATCCAGCTCCATCCTTTGTGCTCGCTGCTAATGGCTATGCCCTGGTCAGCAGGGATCGCGATTCCTTCGAGGTGGCAACCGTAGGCCCAGATCCAAACGTCGGTGGCACAGGGCACATGAGGGGGTGCGATCGTCAGCACTCCGCTACCAACACAAGGCCCGATGGCCACCTGGAGTCCGGTTTCTTCTTTGAATTCCCGCATAAGGCAGGCCTCCGGAGGCTCGTTGACCTCTATCCTGCCACCGGGCAATTCCCATTCCTGCCTTTCATTTCGCAGGAGGAGGACCTCTGACTTGGCGTTCTTCTTCCTAAAGACAATACCCTTAACAGATACGGGTAGTTTGCGTTGAGGCATTTTCTCCCCAAATCTCGAGTCGGAGCGCACATGTAATTTGGTTCACATAACGATGCCATTGATTATGGGTACGTCAGAAATTAAACCCTTCTCGACGTAAAAGGGAATTTTCCTACATTCAGACATTACTCTTGTCCTGAATTCTCGATCCTTCCACCACTGATCTACGGGACATGAAAAGTAGTTGACTCCATGGCAACAGATTCTTCTGATCTCAGACCATTGTTTTCGGACAGTCATTATGTAGCGTCGCATCGAACTGATCTTCCCGATTAGAAGTAGGTCCGTGACGCCGAACTCTTTCACTTTTTCCCGGGTGAAGGTAACATTTTGCCCCGTGTTCGTGGCCTTATCTTCGATGAGCATCATGTGTTCCGGAATGCCGTGCGAAAGGATGTCAGGGCCGGTGATAAAGGGAGCCATTTTGGCCGGTTCAGGCCGGAGCCAGTGGTCCACCCGGGAGAGCCCCCGGTCGACGGAGACGCAGTAAGAACTCTACAGCAGTTTCTAAATTAGTTTTTCCCCGCTGGCTTGCGTAGCACTCGTGGTTTCGATTCTCCTCAGTGATTCATGCATACATCCCCATCATCCCTGAGGAGTCGGCTTGAGCCAGCCCCGCCGTTGTCCTTACTGCCAAGATTCGTTTGTGCCTTCTGTTTTCCGT
>DATKFH010000033.1:0-130072 GCA_035511455.1 Candidatus Sulfotelmatobacter sp.
CTCGGAAGCGCAAGTTCGAACCGCGAGGAATTACTCCTGGATGGTCGGCCACTCGGAAGTGAGTCTACTAATCGCCAAAGAGCAGGCGGTTTGCTCAGGCTGCCTTAAGCGAAAGCGCGACACCTTGCTCCCATTGCTGGAGCATGCGATTGCCTATGTCCATGAATTCCGCGTGCGCTTTCATGTGGGCTTGCAGATCCTTTGACGTGTCCGCAATTGCAGCTTCTATGCGTTCTAGTATCTGCCGGACGCGGGCAGGGGTGCCTCCCATACGCGTCTCGCCGATCCGCTGCAATTCCTTCGCGCTCGCCCATTTCGTCGTGCCGTTAAGGGTCAGAGCCATGCTGTCCTTCGGCAGATAGACGGAGGTGGTCACAAGATCATAGACGGGTGCGAGTCTCGCTTCTCCCTGAACGTCGTCATAAACAATCCCAAAGTTCTTCAGATGCGCGTCGCCATTGCGAAGCGCGCAATTCAGGACAATCCGGACGAACAGCTTTTCCATGTCCTCGCCCGCATGCGTCGAGTTTGCAAACTGCCCGAATCGCTTCATGACCGAGGTCTCGTAACTGCCGCGATATTTCTCATCGGTCCTGCGGGCGTTTAGCACGCAGAAATCCTCAAATCCGCAATAGGTCCCGTCCATGCGCAGGTCGAAACGGTCAATGACCAGCGCCATGCCGTCCTCGGCCAGGCGGTAAGGGGGCACGTCGAGTCCGTATTTGCGCGCCACGGTGAGGCAAAAATACTCGTTGGCCGCCAGTTGCGGATACTGGTTGGGCTCCCACATCTTCACGATGTGGGTCGCGCCCTTGTGGCTTTGCGAGAGGCGGTGTCCTGTATGCTCCATCTCGGCGAAAGCTTTTTCGTCGCGCACCAGGATTTTGGGCTGCACTCCGCTGATCCCGGAGAACGACGCGAATTTCTCCAGCAGATAACGGAACAGGTCGCCGCCGCGTCTGCGTTCGAGAATCTCGTCCACCGACTGGAAGGGCACGTCCTCGTGCAGATGTTCTTTGTCGCCGGTGTAGCGGATGCGTCCGATCTGTGAGCGGCCGACAATGGACAAAAGGTCGAATTCGTCGAAGGTGCCGGTGGCTTTCGCAAAGGCAAGGCGGAGCCGCTCGCGCAGTACGCCTTCGGGCAGGTTCATCTCGAAAACCGGAAGTAGGCCAAAGGGCACGCTCCACGACTCAAGCCTCAACGGCATCGTCACCGACACCTCGCGCGTGGGCGGAGCGCCGGGAAGGAAGCAAACGTGCTGCCGCGCTCGCTGTGACGATCGAGTAGTCCCGCTTCAGCGGCGTCGGTCCAGACTTTGATCATCCCGTGCCTCTTCGATGAGTTCTTCAAGCGTCGGCCGGCCCGCGCTTGCCTCCTGCAGCTTCAACTCCAGCCCCAGCGCCGTGAGAATATTTGTGATCTTGGAATATCCGAGTTCGCCCAGCCGTCCGTTCTCCAGGGCGTCGAGCGTGGAGAGTCCAACCCTGGCTTTTTTCGCAAGCATGGGCTGCGTCAGGCCGAGGGTTTTGCGCTTGGTGGCGATCTGCTCGCCTAATAAGGAAAGGGGCAACACAAGCCTAATATAAAAGGCTTTATGATCGCTAACAACAAGATAACCTTATATACTGGGTGCTTAGGATTACCACCGAGAGAGGGCCGAAGTGGGCCAGCGGCAGGTAGGACAAGTACATTTATTCTCTATATCTTCCCGGCTGGTGTCGTACCGGAGGCGGCTCCAGAGTTGCCATTTCAGAGTCACCGAAATTCGTGTAGCTATGAATCTCCAGTCTTTCCAACTTAAGCTTTGAAAATCCGCCGCGTCTGCCGTAACGCAATTATCTTGTTTATTTACTTACACTTAAACCGAAGTTCCAGATGAGTTCAGTCAGTATTCTGCTGATTCGCTGAGAGATAGTTCAAGATTCAGTTTCCCGCTACTGGCAACCGATTCAGCAACTCACATGCCTTCGCCTGCAGTGGTGTCGGCGGCGGCATCTGCTGAAACGTGGGACCAGACTGATCCGTTTTTAAGCTGTAGGTCACACGTGCCCGGCTGGCTAAGTTTGAGAGCAGAGTGGCGAAGCTCTGTACCGGTAATCCGTCTGCTGTCTGGTGCGTGAGCTTTTTGACTTGTGCTGATTCCGAGCTGCTGGCGGGCAGAACCGGATCGCGTCGTTGACGCTGTTGAGTTAGCTCCTCGTCCTCAAACAGCAGAGGTGCCCACACGCGCCGCAGATGCCACTCCACGTAGTAGGCCAACATGCATAAGAAAATATGAGCCGGCACTCGCTCCTCGGTACGATGCCGAATGGGGCGAATCAGTAGATCCAGGCTTTTCAAACTGCGGAAGGCGCGCTCCACCTGCGCCAGACTCTTATAACCGCGCACCGTATCGGCCGCCGATAACTGCTCCGCCGTCTCGCTGGTGCGAATCACATAAATCCCATCCAACTTCGCTTCCTGCTCGATCCTCTCCACCCGCCGTGACCAACTCAACTTCCCATCCTCGATCTGGTGCTCAAAGTGTTTGCCCATCTTGTAATGCCCCAGGGCCTTGCCCACCTTGAAAGCAATCTCGGTCGCCGTCAACGGCTTCTGCTTCCGTCGCTCCACTTCTTTCACGATGCGCGTCAGCGCTTTCTCGGTCGCCGCTAATAACTCCTCCCGCTTGTGCTTTCGCTCCTCGGCCAGCAAAGGGTTGTAGCACACCATCAAGCGCTCTCCGGGATATTCCCGCGATTGAATCTCCACCAGATTCTTCTCGTCTAACAACGACAGTTGTAAAGATCCGTCGGCCAGTAAACCGCGAATGGCCACACTGGTCAAGGCCGTGATCCAGCCCATCTGCGGATACGCTTTGAGCTTCTCAATCTGCGGCTGGGTCAGCATGCCGCGATCTCCTACCAGCACCACCCGCGACAAGTGAAACCGCTCGCGCAGCTTGTTCACTTGATCCACTACCGTGCTCGGATCGCCCGTGTTGCCCCGATAGACGTCGACCGCGATGGGGCGGCCTTCGTGATCAGTCATCAGCCCATAGACGATGATGGGCAATCCTTTCTGGCCATCCCGATCATGCCCATACTGCGCTAACGGACAATGATGGCCTTCGTAATAACTGCTGCTGACGTCATAGAGCACCCGACTGCCCTCGCGGAGGTGGCGCTGCGCGAGTTTTTTTTCGATGCGCGGCTGTCGCTCTAACAGCCAGTCCATGGCCTGATAGAGCTCATCTTCCATGGCCTCGCTCACTCCCAGCTCCTCCGCCAAGGTGGTGCTGTGCCACTGCCGCGTGGTGGCCAACTTGGAACAGGGATCGAGCAAACGTTCGACGATCATGGCCAGCACTAAATCGCGCTCCCGGCAGGGCTTGGCGGAAATCATGGCATCGAGGCCGAGCTTGCGAATGGCCAGGAGGAGAGCTTCGACATGGCCGTGGGGCAAAGTTTTTTGGGTAGCGAGCAGATCTTGGGGGGAGACGAGGGGTTCGTCGCGCAGCAAGCGGCGGAAGGTCTCGATTTTTTCCTTGGGCCAATCGGAGAGGTTGGCCAAGGTGCGCTTGCGGGTTTTGTTGCCTTCCCGCCAGCCCTCGCGGAGGAGGATGGCGGGCGGGGAGTTGCGGTTGGGGACGGTTTCGATGTACATGGGAGCTATTATGCACATCTACTATTTCAAGTCAAGACAAATGTGTTAATTACATGGGAACATTTTCATAGAGACAAATTCGGCCTGCGATCACATGCGACGACGAGAAATCTGGAGTCCGTCAACCTGTCTTTCGGGTGTGGAAATGGTTACTGAAGTTTCCCAATAATTCTTCCAAATCATTGTTTCTAAAAGTGTTACCTGATATTTCTAGTGTTTCGAGCACTCCGGAGCCTTGGTGTGGGATCGCCGGGCCGAGGTGTGCGCTCGATCCTTATGACGGGTGCGACTAGCATCGCGGATAGATTGGTCTCCCGCTCGAATTCGGGGAAGGGATTGTCCGTCACTGCCAAGCTGTTCATCACGCTGATCATCGTTGCGGGAACGGCGACGCTGCTGTACGGCGGAATTCACCAGAGCAGCCGCAACATTGCCGAGTTCATCTGCTATTTGGGAATCGCGATCCTGGCGTCGCGACTCAAGGTGAGTTTGCCCGGGATTACGGGCACGCTGTCGGTCAACTTCCTGTTCATCCTGATCGGCGTCCTTGAACTCAGTTTCGCCGAGACGCTTACGCTGGGCGCGGTCTCGATGCTGGCGCAGTCGGTTTACCCTGAGCGTCCAAAAGCCATCCAAGTGACGTTCAATGTGTGCGCCGGCGCCATGTCGACCGCTTTGGCCTATGTCGTGTACCACCATCCGCTGGCCAATCTTGTGTTCGGTATTCGTCCGATTCTGCTGGGCGTCGCGGCCACGGTTTACTTCATCGCCAACGCCGGTTCCATCGCGATGGTCATTTCGTTGACCGAGCGTCGACCGCTCCACCGGATTCTGGTGGATTGTTATTTCTGGTCATTTCCCTATTACCTGGTGGGAGCCGGAATCGCAGGCAGCATTGCGTGGCTGAACGAGACCTTCAACTGGGAGACTTCGCTGCTCCTGGTGCCGGCGCTTTACCTCATTTACCGCTCCTACCGCCTCTACCTCGGCAAACTCGATGACGAAAAGCGGCATGTCGAGGAAATGGCGAACCTGCACCTGCGGACCATCGAGGCCCTGGCTCTGGCCATTGAAGCGAAAGATCACACCACGCACGAGCACCTGCAGCGCGTCCGTATCTACGCCATCGAAGTGGCCAAGGAACTTGGCGTGGACGGGCCTGAACTGGAGGCGCTGCATGCGGCCGCGCTTCTGCACGACATCGGAAAGCTGGCCGTGCCGGAGCATATTATTTCGAAGCCCGGACGGCTGACTCCCGAAGAGTTCGAGAAGATGAAGATTCACACGCTGGTGGGAGCGGAAATTTTGGAGCGCGTGCGCTTCCCTTATCCGGTCGTGCCCATCGTGAGAGCGCACCACGAAAAATGGGATGGATCGGGCTACCCCCTCGGCCTCAAAGGCGCGGAGATTCCCGTAGGAGCGCGGATTCTTTCGGCAGTCGACTATCTGGACGCTCTCGCCTCCGATCGCCAGTACCGGCGCGCCCTGCCGTTAGGTGAGGTGATGCAGAAACTCGCCGCCGAAGCCGGCAAATCTTTCGACCCGAAGGTGGTAGATGTCCTGAAACGGCGCTATGAGCATCTGGAACGGCTGGCCGTGGCCAAGTCGGCGGCCGATCCCAACGGGCCGCTTTCCACCGCCATCAAGATCGAACGCGGTCTCGAGCCGGCAGCCGGATTTGAGAGCGCTGCCGCAAAGGATTACGCCGGGAGGGAAAACACCTTCCTGTCGTCCATTGCCGCTGCCCGTCAGGAAGCGCAGGCGTTGTTCGAATTGAGCCAGGATTTGGGGGCGTCGCTTAGCCTGGGCGAAACGCTCTCTGTTTTCTCCATCAAGCTCAAGCCGATGGTGCCTTACGACGCCATCGCTATCTACATCAAGCGTGAGCATGAATTAGTTCCGGAGTTCGTGAACGGGGATAACTACCGGTTATTTTCCTCCCTGCGTATTCCGCTGGGCCAGGGGCTCTCGGGATGGGTGGCGCAAAATCAGAAACCGATCGTCAACGGCAATCCCTCGGTCGAACCCGGATATCTGAACGATCCTACCAAATTCAGCACCCTGCGCTCCGCCCTGGCGGTTCCTCTGGAGGGCGTGGCTGGAATGATCGGGGTGCTCGCGCTTTACCGCGGCGACCGCGACGCTTTCACTTCCGATCACCTACGCATTCTGCTCGCGGTCAGCGGCAAGATGGCGTTGTCGATCGAGAACGCGCTCAAATATCAGCAGGCCGAGAACTCCGCCACCACCGACTACCTCACCGGCTTGCCCAACGCGCGCTCGCTTTTCCTGCAACTCGATCGCGAACTGGCCCGCTGCAAGCGGGACAACTCATCCCTGACTGTAATGGTCTCCGACATGGATGGTTTCAAGCAGATCAACGACCGCTTCGGCCATCTCGAAGGCAATCGCGTGCTGCGTCTGTTCGCGCAGGCTCTTAAGGACACTTGCCGCGAATATGACTACGTCGCCCGCATGGGTGGGGACGAATTCGTGGTCATCGCGCCCGGTCTCGCGCCCGATGCCGCGGCAAAGAAAGCGGAGCAGATGCGCGCCCTGGCTCGCCAGGCGGGCGCAGAAGTTTGCGGCGAGGAGATCCTCTCGCTCAGCGTGGGACGCGCCGTCTACCCGGAGGACGGCAACGATGCCGAACAACTCCTGTCTGAAGCCGACCGGCGCATGTATCTGGAGAAACAGAAACAGCTGTCCTACAAGGATCGCCGCCTGCATCCGCGGCTGAAGTGTCGGGTCACGATCGAGTTGAAAACCGAAGCTGGAGAAACGCCGCAGTTTGCTAACCTGACCGACATCAGCATGGGTGGCTGCTACATCGAGACCAGCACAATTCTGTCACCGGGGAGCAAAATCAAGCTTGGGTTTTCCATGGATGATCCCAGCTTGTCGGCCGAAGGTGTAGTGGCCAGACTCGATCCCGGCTCAGGCGTTGCCGTGCAGTTCCGCGAGGTGAACCGCGACGGCCGCGACCGCATGTTCAGGATTCTGGAGTTCGTGCAGAAAACATCCGCGTTCTACAACAACCGCTACTTCGAGAACCTGCTGAAGCGCTGAACTGGATTCGGGCGAGCCGCAGCCGTGGGGGGGTTGCGACAGCGAGAGTCTGCGTGGACTCTTACGGGCGGAGCAGGAAGCGCCATACAAGGCGGCGAACCTGGGAAATGATCCAGACCAACGGAAGCAGAATGACCGATGCAACGATTATGCCGAGGCCATTTTTCTCATCCCTTTGAACATACAGAGCAAAAAGGCAAGCCAAGACACCAAGGAACGAGACGCTGTAGCCTATGTATCCATAGAGACGGATGGATTTCTCTCTGCTCTCCAGCACTTTTTGCCTGTTCCGCAAATGGTCTGTTCGGTGCGTCGAAGATGTGCTCGATATTCACTTACATCTTCGATTCCGCGGCGGTGAAGCTCCAAACTCAACCGTTCGCGCGCCTCGTCAGAGAGACCGCCGGTGACGGCGACATTTGAAGCTCGTCGTTGCTCAGTGTGGAATAGCGGCTCCGAAGAGCATCGATCGGGTCGGTCACAAATAGTCCTTACGGAAACCTGCGCGAATCTAGCTGGGGAAGTCCCAGCCCTCTTCCTTCATCTTGCGGTTGGTCCAGTGCTGGAGTTCTTCGAACAGGGCGGGCTCAATCACGACGAAGCGAATACCGACGCGGCCTCCATCGCCGATCCACATGAGGCGGGCTTTGGCCTGGAACGAAATCTCACTGCCCGGGAGCACAAAGCTCACGTCGAGCAATCCGGAAAAGCGCATAGGTTCTTTCAGGCCGTCCAGGCCCATGCCGCCGGTGCTCAAGTTCACTCCGTGGACTGCGAGTTCTTCCCCGCGAGCATTCTTGATGGTGACGGGAATCTCGACCCGGGCACGGAAGAATTTCTGCTGTTCGGTGCTGACGAAGCCGAGAGGAACGGGATTCTCTCCCGGCTCGAAGCAGATGCTGTATTCCTTGAGCTTGCGGCTGAGGGTGCGGCGCGAGATGCCGAGTTGCTCGGCCGCCAGCGTGCGGTGTCCTCCAGTGCGCTCCAGAGCGTTGAGGATCATCTGCTCTTCCATACTCTCGAGGTTGCCGACGGGCAGGGACGCGGTCTGGCGCAGGGCAGTCGGTTCTCCGGTGAGTGCGGCGCTGAGTCGGGAGAAATCGATCTCCGTCGCCTGCGACTCCATTGCCACCTTGGCTACCAGGTTGCGCAGTTCGCGAATGTTGCCCGGCCATGAGTGGGAGAGCAGCGCCGAGATGGCTTGCGGCGAAAAATTCTTGCGAGAAGCCTTCAGCCGTAGAAAATGTTCGGCCAGCGCGACAATATCTTCCGGCCGCTCGCGCAGCGAAGGCACGCGCAGCTGGAACTGGCCGAGACGATGAAACAGGTCCTGGCGGAAGCGCCCGTTCTTCACGGCGGCTTCGAGATCCTGGTTGGTGGCGGCGACGATGCGCACGTCTACCTTGATCTTGCGGTGCCCGCCCAAACGGTAGAACGGCTGACCATCGAGCACGCGCAACAGCTTGACCTGTGTTTGCGGCTGCAGTTCTCCGATTTCGTCGAGGAAGAGCGTTCCCTTGTCGGCCAATTCAAAGAGCCCGGGCTTGGAGGCATCGGCGCCGCTGAAGGCGCCCTTTTCATAGCCGAAGAGTTCGCTCTCGACGAGATTTTCGGGCAGCGCGGCGCAGTTGATGTCGACCCAAGGCCGGCTGCGGCGATGCGAAGCTTCGTGAACGGTGCGCGCGATCAGCTCTTTCCCCGTGCCGGTTTCGCCGGTGATCAGCACCGTTTCCGGCTGCCCCGCGACGCGATCGACCAGGCCCATGAATTTATGCATGGCAGGACTGGCGAGAATAAATTGTGTGCCATCCACCTTGCGCGAAATAATTCCCGGCGCGACCGGGACCGGCGCAGCGGACCCAGAACTTACGACCGCGCGACTGGCGGGTTCGAGCGGCACCACGACGGCTACGATTGCTTTTGGCGTAGAGGCGGAATCCTGCATCAAGGTCGCGGAGAACCGAACCGGCGTGCCGATTCCGGCCTTGGTTTGCGCAAACAGCCGGGAGTGATATTCCCCCTGCGCAGAAATTGTTCCGAGAATTACTTTGCGAAGTTGGACGTGGTCTTCGCGGCTGGGTTTTTCTTTTTCTCCAAAAAGCACGCAGAAGTCGCGCCCGAGCAACTCCCCGGGCGAATAACCCAGAAGCTGGCTGAACACAGAGTTGCAGCCACTGAATTCGCCTTGCAGATCGGCGGAGAACACGCCCATCGGAGCCGCCGATCCAAGGCCAAGGGCCGAGGCGCTCGCGGACGGACTTTCGCCCCCGGCCATATTGGCCCCGGGCTGCGCTGACTGCTCGTCTACGTTACGGTGCGAAGTGGGCATCTTTTGCGTTTGGCGTTGATGTTGACACAGTATGGCCATTCGAACGAGAAGCGTCTGGCTTGTGCGGTAACGAAAGTAATCCGCTGCTGGGCAAGATTCCGGTGAACCGGATTCCGAACCCACCGAGGTCGAGCCAAACTCTCGAAAGCCCCGGATAGTTACCAAAGTAAGCTACTGAACCTCTAATTCATGCCATACCATCTCCGGGCAGGGCTCAGAGTATGGTGTGCCCATTCAGTCCGCTCCGTTGACGACAGTTCGCGGGCAGG
The DNA here is from genome assembly GCA_035511455.1 of Candidatus Sulfotelmatobacter sp. Taxonomy (GTDB): domain Bacteria; phylum Acidobacteriota; class Terriglobia; order Terriglobales; family Acidobacteriaceae; genus Sulfotelmatobacter. Next base: position 9,316 of record DATKFH010000033.1, read on the forward strand.
AATTGGTTCTGTCTCCCCCAAGACAACGCTCGAAGCCAGGAGCGACACAAAAGGGTTTCGAGGCCAAGAAGCCGGCGTTAGTTCAGGAAGTCAGATGAGACCAGCAGAGGACCGATTGTCGATCCCGACGAAGGCATTCGTCGGCATCACTGTGTCCTTGGGGGTGGGCGTCCTCGCCTTTTCCCTGGCGCACTGGCAATCGCACGATCTGGTTCGGTTCGCCTGCTACCTGGCGGTGGCGGTGCTGGCATCGGGACTCAAGGTGCAGCTACCCGGCATCGACGGCACGATGTCGGTGAATTTCCTGTTCATCCTGATGGGCGTCATGGAGTTGAGCCTTCCCGAGACGCTGGTCATCGGTTGCGCGGCGTCGTTGTTCCAGAGCGTTTGGCAGACGCGCAAACGGCTCGATCCCGTCAAGGTGCTGTTCAACGTGGCCGGCATGATGGCCAATGCCAGCGCGCTGACTTACCTCAGCTACCACTGGCTCACGGTGCGATTCGCGTCGAACAAGCCCATTCTGCTGATGGTCGCCGCGCTGGTGTTCTTTTTCGCCAACACTCTGCCGATCTCGGTGGTGATCGCGCTGACGGAAGGAAAATCGAGCCGCAAAGTCTGGGCGGAATGCTACTTCTGGTCGTTCCCTTACTACCTGGTCGGAGCCGCGGCGGTGGGACTGGTCGGAATCATCAATCACACCGCAGGATGGCAGACCTCTCTGCTGGTGCTGCCGCTGATCTACTGGGTGTACCGCTCGTACCGCTTGTATCTGGGCCGGCTGGAGGCGGAAAAGGATCGGGTCGAGGTGGAAAAGCGGCACGTGGAAGAAATCGCGTCGCTCAACATGCGCACGATCGAGGCATTGGCACTTGCCATCGAGGCTAAAGATCACACCACGCATACCCATCTGCAGCGCGTGCGCACCTACGCCGTTGAAGTCGCCAAGGAACTGAAGTTAGGCGACGAGCAGATTGAGGCGCTGCGCGCGGCCGCGCTCCTGCACGACATTGGCAAACTCGCAGTGCCCGAGCAGATCATCAATAAGCCTGGACGTCTGACGCCGGAAGAGTTCGAAAAGATGAAGGTGCACCCCATCGTGGGAGCCGAAATTCTGGAGCGGGTCGCGTTTCCCTATCCGGTGGCACCCATTGTGCGCTGCCATCACGAACGCTGGGATGGGTCGGGATATCCCGACGGACTCGCCGCCGAACAGATCCCCATCGGCGCGCGCATTCTGGCCACCGTCGACTGCCTGGACGCGCTGGCCTCGCACCGTCAATACCGCCCCGCCTTGCCGCTGGCGGAGGCGATGGACAAGGTCAAGGAGAGAGCGGGAACCTGGTTCGATCCGGAGATCGTCCGAATCCTCGAGCGCAACTACGTCGAGTTAGAGCGTATGGCGCAGATGACCGAGGAAACGATCGTACCGCACACGCTATCCAAAATGGTGAAAGTGGAACGAGGACTCGCGCCCGCCACCGGATTCGAAAAAGAAGATCCTACCACGCACAGCGTCACCGAGAACTCGGACTTCCTGACCTCGATTGCGTCGGCACGGCAAGAAGCACAGACCATGTTCGAACTGAGCCAGGACCTGGGCGTGTCGCTCAGTTTGAGCGAAACACTTTCCGTCCTCTCGATGCGCCTGCGCCGCATGATTCCCTACGATTCGATCGCGGTTTTCGTCAACCGTAACGGATGGCTGCTGGCGGAGCTGGTGAGCGGCGAAAACTTCCGCATGCTGTCTTCGCTCAAGATTCGCGTCGGCGAAGGATTGTGTGGATGGGTGGCCGAGAATTGCAAGCCGATTGTGAACGGAAATCCGCAGGTCGAAGCCGGTTATGTGGTCGACCCCGGAAAGCACACCACTCTGCAGTCGGCGCTGGTGGTGCCGCTCGAAGGACTGAACGGCGTGGTCGGCGTGCTGGCCATGTATCATGCGAACCGTGACGCTTTCAGCCCGGATCATTTGAGAATCCTGCTGGCCGTAGCTTCGAAGGTCGCGCTCTCAGTCGAGAACGCCCTAAAGTATCAGCAAGCGGAGAGTTCGGCCACCACCGACTATTTGACCGGGCTGCCCAACGCACGCTCGCTGTTTGTGCACCTGGCGCAGGAAGTGGCCCGCTGCCGCCGCACTAAGACGCCACTGGCGGTGATGGTCTGCGACATCGACGGCTTCAAGCAGATCAATGATTCCTTCGGCCACCTGGAAGGTGACAAGCTTCTGCGTGAGTTCTGCAGCAGGCTCAAAGAGGCGTGCCGCGGTTACGACTACGTAGCCCGCATGGGCGGAGATGAATTTGTGATTACTGCTCCCGGACTGACACCGGAAGCGGCCAAGGAAAAAGCCGAACGATTGAACCAGGCCGCGGTTGAGTCGGGACGCCACGTGTGCGGCCGCGAATTGATAACGCTGAGTGTGGGGACGGTATTTTGCCCCGAGGACGGATACGACGTCGAGCGCCTTCTGGCCGAGGCCGACCGCCGCATGTATTCCATGAAGCAAGTCCACCACGCCGAAGCCATTGCGCGCGAACAGGAGCCGAAGTCGCGTGGCGCCGCGGTCGAATAGGAGCAGACTCACCATGCTAGGCCGGAAAATTGCGCGGCACGGAATCGCTCTGGTGGCGACCGTTCTGCTTGGAGGCTTGCTCTCGGCCACGCTGGTCCGCCTGGCTCCGGGGTTCGACGTGGATGAGCAGCAACTCGATCCCCGCCTCAATACAGACAGCGTTCGCGTGCGGCGCGAAACGCGGCTCGAACAACGGAATATTCTCCGCTTCTATTTTCATTCCTTACAGCGGGCCGCTCATGGCGATCTGGGGACTTCGCTCTCCCTCGGACAGCCGGTTGGCCACTTGCTGCGGGAGCGCGCTCCTCTGACCTTGCGGTTGGTCGGCATTGGGCTGCTGCTGAGTTGGACCGCGGCGCTGGCTTTGGCATTGAGCGCGGCGTGGCTGCGGGTGTCGGCTTATGATGCGCTGACCACGGTCCTCAGCGGGACCTTTCTTTGCATTCCCGCTGCGGTGCTCGCACTCTTGTCGGTGCTGTGGAATGTGCCGGGGGCACTCGCGGTCGCACTGATCGTGTTTCCCCGAGTCTACGGTTACACGCGCAATCTGCTGGCGAAGGCGCAGGCCCTGCCTCACGTCATTACCGCTCGAGCGCAGGGCCTGACGGAATGGCGCATTCTTTTCTGGCACGTGGTCCCGGTCGTCGGCCCACAGTTGCTGGCGGTGGCAGGAGTCTCGGTAAGCATCGCCATCGGAGCGGCGATTCCGGTGGAAGCTCTGTGTGGCCTGGCGGGCGTCGGACAGCTGGCTTGGCAGGCCGCCCTGGCCCGCGACCTGCCTTTGCTTATGAATTTGACCATCCTGGTGACGTTGGTAACCTTGCTGGCAAATTCAGGGGCCGATGTAATCGGACATATGTTGCGAGGCCAGCAGGCATGAGTTTCTGGCGCCGGATGGCGTGTGCCGTGTTGCTGCTCGTCGTCGGCGTGTCGCTGGCGGCGAACTGGCTCGCTCCGGCGGGATACGCCAAACAGTATCGCGAAGCCTCGGACGCGCCTCCGTCGCACCAGCACTGGATGGGCACCGACGCAATCGGCCGCGACCGCTTCGCGCGCGTGCTGTATGGAACCCGGATTTCGCTACTGCTGGCGCCCGCGGCGGCGTTGCTTTCTACGCTCCTGGCGGCGCTGGTCGGAGGCATAGCAGGGTATTCGGGCGGGGCATGGGCTCGGGGCGCGATGGCGGTGACGGATCTTTTTCTGTCGCTGCCCTGGCTGTTTTTGCTGATTACGGTGCGTGCGCTGATGCCGCTGAATGTATCACCCCTTGCTTCGATTCTGGTGACGTTTCTGATGCTGGGGCTGTTGGGTTGGACCAGCGCGGCGCGCGTGCTCTGTACCACCGCAGGTTCGCTGCGCAACTCCGATTTTGTCCAGCAGGCGCGGGCTGCGGGCATTCGCGGCGGGCGCTTGTTCTGGGTGCATGTGATGCCGAATTTGAAGCCCGTGCTGCTGGCGCAGTTCTGGATTTCGATTCCGGTGTTCATCTTGAGCGAGGCCAATCTCGGCATCCTCGGTCTTGGTGTCGCTGAGCCGATGCCTTCCTGGGGAAGTTTGTTGAAGGAATTGGAAGGCCTGGTGTCGGTGGGCGAGGAGCCGTGGAAGTTTGTGCCGCTGCTGCTGCTCATCGTAGTTGTGACGTCGTTTCAACTCGTGCTCACAAAGCAGGAAGAGGTAACCGCATGACGGACCTCAGGGGAAGGTTCCGAGTGATGACGATGAAGTGCAGGAGTGCGATGGCCGTTTCGACGTTCTGCCTGGTATTCCTGGCAGCGGCCGCTGTCGCGCAGAAGGGAGGGGAACTCCGCTTCTGTCTGCGGTCGGAGCCGAAGACCTTCGATCCACTGAAAGTTGAAGACGACGCGTCGGTGGCGATCCGGTACTTGACCGGAGGCGTGCTGGTCCGCATGAATCGCCAGACACAGGCTTTGGAACTGGAACTGGCGCAGTCGTGGAAAGTCTCGAAAGATGGCAGGCAGATCACGTTCAAGCTGCGCAGCGGTCTTTCCTTTTCCGACGGCACTCCATTCTCCGCCGAGGACGTCGCCTACACGGTGCGGCAACTGATGGACCCGGCGTTGCATTCTCCGACCGGAGATGCATTCCGCTCGGCCTCGGGGAATGTCGAAACCAAGATCATTTCTCCAACTGAGATTTCGGTGACCTTCCCGGCTCCGGTCGCGGGACTCGACCGGCAGTTCGATCAGGTCGCTGTTCTTTCGGCCCACTCCCCGAAGAAAGAAATGGCCGTGCTCGGTCCGTTCATGGTGGCGGATTACAAGCCCGGAGTCACGGTAGTACTGAAGCGCAATCCGAACTATTGGAAGACGGACGCGCAGGGGCACCATCTTCCCTATCTGGATTCGATCCGGCTCGACATTCAGCCGAATCGCGACGTCGAACTGCTGCGCTTCAAGCGCGGCGAAATCGACTTGATCAACGCGCTCGACAGCGAGTACTTCGACAAACTGGCGTCAACTTCCGCACAGCTGGTACACGATGCCGGCCCGTCGCTCGACAGCGAGCAGATGTGGTTCAACGAGGTTGCCAAGGCCCCGTTGCCGGCCTTCAAGAAAAACTGGTTCCGCTCGGCGGCTTTCCGGCGCGCGATCTCTGAAGCCATCAACCGCGCCGACTTGAGCCGCGTGGTATTTCGCGGGCATGCTCAGCCCGCAATAGGCCCAGTCTCGCCGGCGAACAGATTCTGGTTCAACGGCAAGCTGAAGCCCGAGCTCTACTCGCCCGAGGCCGCGCTCAAAGCCCTACAGGCCGAGGGTTTCCGGCTGGAAAATGGCACGCTCAAAGACCTGGCTGGAAATGACGTCGTTTTTTCCATCATCACCAACTCGGGCAACAAGTATCGCGAGCGCATGGCCACCATGATCCAGGAAGACCTGCAGAAGATCGGCATTCACGTCAACGTGGTCACGCTCGACTTCCCTTCCCTGATCGAGCGCATGACCCAGACCTTCGATTATGAGGCGATTCTGCTGGGCCTGACAAATGTGGGGTTGGATCCGAGTGAACAGATGAACGTCTGGCTCAGTTCCTCGGAGAACCACCAATGGAACCCGCAGGAGAAAACCCCGGAGACCGCATGGGAAGCCGAGATTGACAAGTTGATGCGGGCGCAAGCGTCTTCGGCCGACGCACAAAAGCGCAAAGCAGCCTTTGACCGCGTGCAGGAGATCGCCCTCGAGCAGGCGCCGTTCATCTACTTGGTGAACAAGAATGCGCTGTCGGCCGTCGCGGGCAGCGTGCAGGGGGCGAGCCCAGTCATTGTAGTGCCGCAGACTTACTGGAATGTCGAGCGGCTGACGGTGAAGTAGGTCAAAAGCAGAGTTTGCAATCTATGAATAACCGCCCTCAATCCGACGTTCTGTTGTCCGCGCGCCTTTCCGTGCGATATGGAGACAAGCCGCCCGTGCTGCGCGAGGTCGCACTCGACATCCGCCGCGGCGAGGTAGTGGGACTAGTTGGGCAGAGCGGTTCGGGCAAGAGCACGCTGGCCATGTCGATCCTTGGTCTGCTCGAGGGAAAGCGAGCGCAGGCAAGCGGCACGATCGCGTTCGAGGACAGCGATTTGCTGCAAATGCGGGATCGGGAACTTCGATCTCTCCGCGGACGCAAGCTGGCGCTGGTGCTCCAGAGTCCGCTCTCGTCGCTGAATCCGGCCCTGAAGATTCGCACCCAGTTGAAAGAGGCGTGGCGGGCACACGCTTCCGGTCCGAGCGCAGAGTGTGAAGCCGCCATCCGGGCGGCGCTTGAAAGCGTGAGTCTGCCGGCGAGCGACGAATTCCTGGGCAAGCATCCGTCGCAGATGAGCGTGGGCCAGGCGCAGCGCGTGCTGATCGCCATGGCCGTGATGCATCGTCCCGCGCTCCTGCTGGCCGACGAAGCGACCAGCGCGCTCGACCTGATCACACAATCAGAGATTCTCGCGCTCTTCCGCCAGCTCAACCGCACCACCGGGATGGCCATTCTTTATATCTCGCATGACCTGGCCTCGGTTGCCGGCATCTGCGACCGCATTGCGATCCTTCACGACGGACAGATCGTCGAACAGGGAACGACCGAAGAGGTCCTGACCACGCCTCAGCACGAATACACGCAACGGCTGATGGCAGCCATGCCGAGGATACCTCGTCCTCAGACTATCGAACCTCAGAAAAAAGCATTCGCCGCCCGAATGAAATAAGCCGTCTTCGCCAGAACCAATCAATCGCCATGGTGGAACCTCGCCCTGTCCGATCACTCCGTCGGTCACTCGGGGCCGGAAACTGAAGTCACGGGCAACGGAAGTTGCGACACTCTGTCCCACAACCGGCCAGGCGGGACAGAGTGGCCCGACTTAAGCCTCGGCGCCCGCAATATCCACAGCTGAATCAACCACTTACAGCATCGCGATTGGCCGCTGCCATGCAACATCAGCAACCGGTACGCACTCGATCTTTCCCCCGTCGAGAAAGAAGGGTGAAATTTTTATGGCGCACAAGCACAAATCACAAAAACCAGTCGGCCGCCACGAACGTCGTAGCGCCGCCTGGGGTAAACGCGCGAGCCTGTTCCTGCTTCTCGCGGTGGGCATGTTGGGCGTGCCGCAATTGAACGCGGCCGCCGGTGCCCGATCGCGGATTGCGTCCGAACTCTCGGGACTGCTCGCAAAAGCCCATCAGGGATCGGCTCAGGGCCAGACCGTGAGAGTCATCGTACAGTATCAGCAGGTGCCGACCGCGGCCCACTACACCGCGATGAATGGCCGGGGCGGGCGCCTGCAGGTGAAGCTGCATTTGATTCAGGGTGCGGCTTTCACCATCCCGGTCAGCGCCCTGCCTTCGTTGGAAGCTGACCCTCAGATCGCATCGGTCACGATCGACCATCCGCTGAAGGGGATGGATGACTATACCGATGCAGCCATGAATGTCAGCGCAGCGGTGAACTCCAGCTATAACGGAAGCGGCGTTGGCGTGGCTGTTATCGACAGCGGCATTAATGACAACCATGCCGACCTGTGGGACTCCACTGAATCGCACTCGCGCGTCGTCTATCACCAGGACTTCACCGGCACCAGCGTCTACAACTCGGGCGGCCACCTGGTGTATGACTTGTACGGGCACGGCACGCACGTGGCAGGAATCATCGGCGGTAACGGCTACAAGTCAGGAGGACGTTACGCCGGCGTGGCACCCAACGTAAGCCTGGTTGACCTTCGTGTTCTGGATGTCAACGGCTCCGGCAGTGACAGCATGGTCATCGCAGCCATTCAGCAGGCCATCGCACTGAAGAACACCTACAACATTAAAGTCATCAACCTGTCGCTGGGCCGTGGCATATCGGTCGGCTACGCGCAGGATCCTCTCTGCCAGGCTGCGGAAGCTGCCTGGAAGGCCGGCATCGTGGTTGTCGCAGCTGCGGGTAACTTTGGACGCGTAAGCGTCAGCGGCAGCAGTGGCTACGGAACCGTTGCGGCTCCGGGCAACGATCCGCTCGTCCTCACCGTGGGCGCTATGAAATCGATGGGAACCTACCCACGCACGGATGACCAGATCGCCAGTTACAGTTCGAAGGGACCCACGACATATGATTTTGTTGTGAAGCCCGACGTCGTGGCTCCGGGGAACATGGTGGTTTCGCTCGACTCTCACTGGAGCACGCTGGAAGGCGAATACCCCGGCAACCTGGTCGCCGGTAACTACAGCAATCACGACTATTTCATCTTGAGTGGCACCAGCATGGCGACGCCCGCGGTCGTCGGTGGTGTTGCCTTAATGCTCGAACAGGATCCAACCCTGACCCCTGACCAGGTCAAAGCGCGCCTGATGAAGACAGCATACAAGACGTTCCCGACGTCTTCGACGGCGACCGACCCAACCACGGGTCAAACCTATACGTCCTACTACGATCTGTTCACAGTCGGCGCCGGATACCTGGACATGGCTGCAGCCCTGGCCAATACGGACAAGGCTCCGGCTACCGTCGGGTCGGCCCTGTCGCCCTCCGCGGCCTATAACTCCTCGACGGGCGCGGTCACGCTTTCGAACGGAAACAGTTCCGTGAACCCGTCTTCGGTGGTTTGGGGCTCATCGGTAGTTTGGGGCTCGTCCGTGGTATGGGGATCGAACGTTGCCGGCAGCTCCGTAGTTTGGGGTAGTTCCGTGGTGTGGGGCAGCAGCGCCACCAGCGGATTCAGTGTCGTATGGGGAGCATCCAGCAACGTCGCGGGAAGCAGCGTGGTGTGGGGCTCCTCGTTGTTGGGCGGGAATGGAGCTTTTAGCTCCACCTCCGGCGAACGGTGATCGTCGTGTGACTTGCAAATGAAAGGAGGAAATCATGGACAAGACACGGCGAACTAAGACTTTCATCGGCGCAATGATGCTGGGCGCGGCAAGCGCCGCCGCTTATGCCGGCTTCATCAGTCACTCGCTGCACCTGTATTTCGCTCTGGCAGTTCTGGCACTCGCGGCAGCCACATCGCGCATGAAAGTCAAGCTGCCAGGCATCAACGGCAACATGTCGGTCAACCTGCCGTTCCTGCTTACCGCCATCGTGAATCTCAGCGGGGCTGAGGCGGTCGCCATTACCTGTGTTTCCACCGTAGTTCAGTGCTGGCCACGGAGAGACGCGAAATTCAAACCCGAACAGATGGCATTCAACCTGAGCCTGATGGCATTGGCCACCACGCTGGCTAGCTTGATGTTCCACGCCCAGTGGTTATCCGGTACAGGTTGGGGCTCCAACCCGGCCGGCCTGGTGCTGGCGGCCGCGACTCTGTTTCTCGGACAAACGGCCCCGGTCGCGATTATCGTAGCCCTGAGCGAGGGCAAGGCCGCGGGCCCAATCTGGTGGAATCTGGCCCACCTCTCATTCCCGTACTACGTAATCAGTGCCGGATTAGGCTCGATGTTGCAGACCGTCGGCGCACACATGGGCTGGGCGTTGGCGCTGGCAGTGTTCCCGGTCATGTACGGAATCCACCGCTCCTACCGTTTGTACTTCGGAGCGATGGCCGAGACCCCGGGCATGCAAGTTTTGGTCAGGGCCGCCGGCGCAGGCGCGTAGCAACCAGTTCGGCACGTTCAGCAGGTGGCTTGCGGCGACAACCGCAGCCGCCTTTCTTTTTCATTAGTCAAAAACAAAATCCGCGGCCGGCGCATTCCCACGCCCGAACTTAAGGCAGAGTTTCTCGGGCGGCAGTCAACCCGGTCTGGAGACGGAAATCGCAAGCTCTGACTGGGAATTTCTAACTTCCCAGAAGGCGAACTGTCGGGACTTAATCTGGTCGTGGCTTGCAACCACCCGCATTGGTTTGGAGGGTTGGCTCAGTCAACCCTAGTGGCGAACGAATCTGAATAGCGTGGAAGCAACAGATTCGTTGCTGCCGCCAGTCCTAGCATTGCTGCGAGGAGAACCAGCAAAGAGGCATAAGAGCCAGTCGCGTCAAAGGCGCGGCCCAGTATCACCGGCCCGATGGCTCCCGCAGCTGCATAGAACGTCCAGGTGAGACCGTAAAGCGTGGAAAAAGCACGCAGCCCAAAATAACGCGTGAGCAGATATGGTGTGATGGCGGCTTCGCCTCCCGCCCCGATGCCAATGAGCGCAGCGGCAAGGCAACCTGCCGGGAAACTGCTCGCCCGAGCCAGGAGAAAAATGCCTAGAGCGGTAGCGAGGTTTATGAAAAGGGCGACATGCGGCCCGAAAAAGCGGTCCAGCAGCCATCCGACCACGACCCTGCCAAGCAGGCTCGATCCGCCGAGCAAGGACGCGCATAGCGCCGCATTTCCGGCCGTGAGGCCGCGATCGGTCAACAACGCGGACAGGTGAGTGATCGCCCCGTTCATGCTGATCGAGCTCACGAAAAGGATGGCAGTGATAATCCAGAACGCTAAAGAGCGCAGGCCTAGTTGCCAGGTCGTTCCAGAATGTGGAAACGGAGAGGACTCGTGTCCGATTGCACCGCGTTCGTGGATGTAGCGCCAGCTGAGGGGCAAGCCGAGTAACAAGGCTAGAGCGCCGAGGGACGCGTAAGCTGCGCGCCAGCCGGACCGGCTGATGATCGCTTGGGCGATGACGGGTAAAATCATGGCGCCCAACCCCGCTCCAACCATAACAAACGCCAACGCGATCCCCAGACGTCGCTCGAACCAGGTAGAAATCGATCGCGAATAAGCTAGATGCGCTGCACCGTTCCCCACGGCACCGAGCACGAAGCAAGTCACGTAAAACTGCCACAATTCAGAGTGCAACAGCGAGAGCGAGGCGATGGCGCATACGTATGCCGTCATGCACGCAAGAATGATGCGGCGAGGGCCAAAGCGATCGATCCACCGGCCGAGCAGCGGGGAGCACACCCCGAGCGTGACGGCGGCGATTGCGAAGCCGCTCGAGATGGCTTCGCGACTCCAACCGAACTGCGCAGCCAGCGGCTTCACAAACACGGAGAAGGTATAGACGAACAGCGAGCCGAATCCCGCCATCACGCCGAGACACGCCGCCAACACCACGCGCCAGCCGTAATAGCCGAGATCGAATTCACTCCGGCCTGACGCCATTTCGGCGGGTTGCAGTGTAGTTCTGCCAACTCCGACACTTTCGGGACTGGACTCCTCGCTCATTGGCTTGATCTCCGCGGGCTACGCCGGGGTCGAATCATACACAAATCGCTCGACGACCATCTCTAGCCTTTTTCTAGTATTGCCGCGATTCACCAATCATTGGTAAGGTTCCCGCATTCAAAACGCCTGTGAGATGGAAGGGGAGTCCTGTCTCCTCGGGCACAGCGCGGCAAGTTCCGTTTTGCACTGCGGTTGAATTTCTAGATCAAGTCAGAGGGCCTTACACCATGCCGATCCCCACAGAACCTATTGGCAGCATACCGCGCCCGCCCGGGTTGCTGGCCGCGATGCGCGCTCGTGCTGGGCGACAGATATCGGACGAGCAGTTTCATGCGGCCGAAGAAGCGGCTCTACGCGACACTATTAGCCGCCTGGAAGCAACCGGATCGCCCGTCATCACCGACGGTGAGCAGACCAAGCCGAGTTTTGCAACCTATCCCCTTAGCGGTTTGGAGAATCTCGCTGCAGATGGCGTAACCATTCCATTTGCTGATGGCCACACCCGGCAGTTGCCGCGATTGACGAGAGGTCCTTTCCGCTATGGCGTCCACGCCGTCACCTACCTTAAGGCCGCTCAGCGACATGCTCGCCGGCCACTGAAACAGGCTGTGATTTCGGCCTCCGCTTTGAGCCTGCTTTATCCGCAGAGCGGCCTGAACGGATATCCGCACGAGGCTTTCCTCGAAGATCTCATTCAGGATGCGACGAGAGATATCCGGGAGTGTCTGGAAGCCAATGCCGCCTGCGTGCAGATCGATTTTACGGAAGGGCGTCTGGCGCTCAAACTCGACCCCTCCGGAGGATTGCTGAATACGTTCATTGATTTGAACAACTGCGTACTCGATAAGTTTTCGGATGCGGAGCGGAATAAAATTGGAGTGCACACCTGCCCCGGTGGCGATCATGATTCCACGCATAGTGCAGACGTGGACTACGCGGCCCTACTGCCGGGGTTGTTTCGTTTGAAGGTCGGCCGATTCTATGTTCAGTTGGCCAGTGAGCGGGATCGCCGTCGTGTGTTGGCTACGATCCAAAGCCTGCTCAAGCCAGAGCAGATGCTCTTCGTTGGCGTCACGGACCCTATTGATCCCAAGATCGAAAGTCCGGAAGTAACTCGTGATCGCGTGCTCGAAGCGGCAGAATTCATTCCCGTCGGGTCGCTGGGAACGACCGACGATTGCGGCTTCTCACCTTTCGCAGACGACACCTCCACATCGCGGGAGACGGCCTTCGCAAAAGTGAAGAGCCGCGTTGAGGGAACAGCGATGGCAGGAAACGTTGTTGGAGTTTGAGTACTAGAAACAACGGAACCCTGCCTGTTCAGGTAATTCGCCGGGAGATCCTAAGCGAGCGTCAGTTTCGAATGGTCAGTGCGGTACGAAACAGAACAGAAATTACGGTCCAAAACAGTCTACGAATTATTCCCAAACCGCTTAAGTTACCACTTATTTGGCGTGATGCCTCACACCAGCTGCGGATTCCGAGCGGGCACCGAAGTCGCGGGGAACTCCAGACGAAAAACACTACCCGAGCCGGGCTTACTCTCGACCGCGATCGAGCCGCGATGCTGCGCTACAATCCAGCGCGCAATGGCCAGGCCTAACCCCGCACCTCCCTGCTCCCTGCTGCGCGCTTTGTCCACACGGTAGAAACGCTCGAAAATCTTCTCTTTATCCTGTTCGGCAATTCCGATGCCTGAATCTCGCACGGTCATGACTACTCGGTCGCCCTTCTGCTCGAGAGACAGCTCCACGCTACCGGGCGGAGCCGTGTATTTGAACGCATTGTCGAGCAGGATGTCCGCCACCCGTCGCAGAGCCGCTTCGTCCCCCATGACAAACGAATCCTCGGCCGAGATGTTCGCCGAAAACTGCAGGTTGCGGATTTCGGCCATTTGCCGCCAGCTTTCGACCACACCACGCAGGATCGCACGCAAATCCACCGGCTGCATGTGCAGGGTCTCACGGCCAGAATCGGCGCGGGCCAGGGCCAGCAATTGTTCAATGAGAGCCGTGGTTCGCTCCGCCTCCAGCAGAATGTGGCGGAGAGATTCCTTGTACTCGGCCTCTCCGCGCGAGCGGCGTAGCGCAAGCTCGGCCTCGGTTCGGATGAGCGACACCGGCGTTCTGAGCTCATGCGAGGCGTCGGCGGTAAATTCCGTGATCCGCCGGAATGAGACCTCGATCCGGTCGAGCATTTCGTTCAACGTGTCCGAGAGGCGCTGCAGTTCATCCCCGGTGTCCAATTTCTGCAGGCGACTGTTGAGACTAGCGCCGCTCACGTCGCGTGCGGTTCGCACCAGCGCATCGACCGGGGAGAGCGCCCTGCGACTCAGCCAATGCCCACCTCCAGCAGCCACCAGCAGTAACAGTGGAGCGAACATCAGCAGATAAGTACGGAACAGCGACAGAGACCGGAACGCATCGTCGGTCGGAGCCCCCATCTCCACGGCATAGATGTGTCCATTGACCTTCAGCTTCTGCAGAATAAAACGGAAGTGACGACCTTCGCTCCTGCGGTTTTTGAAGATGGCTTGATCGAGTTGATCCGGGGGCGTCATTGCCAGCTGGTGCGCCTGCAAGAAGGCAGAACGATAAATCAGATCGCCGTTTTCCGCATAAACCGCCAGATAGTTGCCGAGGTGCTCGATGGCATAGGTCTCATTCACTTCTTCCCGGAGCTTCGGCAAAAGCGGATCCTTCCCCAGGGTCTGGAGAAAGCTCCGCAAGTCGTCGACCTGCTCCTCGAGGCCGTCGTCGACCATGTCATAGAGGCTATGCCGCAGAATGAACCACATGCCGGCGCCGAAGGCGATCTGGGCGACGGCGAAGATCGCCAGGTACCAAAGGGTGAGCCGCACTCCGATGGAAAGCCGTTTCATCCCAGCCCGCCTTGCCCTTGAACCTCGCGGATCATATATCCCACGCCCCGCACCGTGTGAATCAGTTTCGGGCGGCCCGGTGGATCCACTTTGCCGCGCAACAGGTGCATGAAGGCGTCGAGCGTGTTCTCTTCGATGTCGCGGTCAAATCCCCACACCGCTTCGATCAGTGACCGCCGGGACACCACCTTGCCGGCACGATAGATCAACTGCTCCAGCAGATTGTATTCCGTGCGGGTGAGCGAGACGTGCTCCTCTCCCCGCAGCACTTCCCGGCTGGCCGGATCCAGCACCAGATCGCCCACTCGCAAACTGGGATCCTGGGCCGCGGCGGCGCGCCGCTTGACCGCCCGCAGCCGGGCCACCAGTTCGTCAAACGAAAACGGCTTGGTCATGTAATCATCGGCGCCCAGATCAAGCCCGCGGACGACATCCGGCACCGAATCCCTTGCCGTGAGCATCAGGATCGGCGTGCGAATTTTTTCCGCCCGCAGACGCTTGGCCAGTTCATATCCGCTAAGCCTCGGCATCATGACGTCGAGAATGATGGCGTCGAACTCGTACGACTTCGCCAGTTCCAGCCCCTCGGCACCGTCGGAGGCGCACGTCGCCGTGTGCCCCTCCTCCGTCAGTCCCTTGCGGAGAAGGGCGGACATGCGCGGCTCGTCCTCTACGATCAGCAATTTCATTCAGATTTACGCCACCACCAAGGACGGCTCGGCCCCAGTTTCCCAAACAAGTTTAGAGCGGAACCCCCGTAGCTGGCTCCTGAAACCTGAAGAAATATTAACTTGACGTTCATTCTCCCGTCACACTCCGCTTCTAGGATTCCCCCTTACCCAAACTAGCAGTCAAACCGGGGATGACAGTTCCGGGAGGTCGGTGGCCTGCGCGCTCGGCGGTCCTCCCGACTCAGCATCTCCTCTGCCCGCCAGGAGAGAAACATGCACACCGACAGTCGACTCTCGAAGTTCTCCAATTTCTCGCGACTCGCTTTGACTCTACTCCTAAGCGTGCCTGTCATCCTCGCTGGAACAAGGGCATCAGGGCAAGTGGACCGAGCGGTTCTCGAAGGCACGGTCACCGATCCATCGGGAAGCGTGATCGTTGGCGCAACGTTGAAAGTCGTCGCTATCGACACCGGCATGACGCAGGAACAGTCGACGAATTCAAAAGGCTATTACCGTTTTCCGGGCCTGGCCGTGGGCCAATATACGGCAACGGTCACGGGGAACGGCTTCAAAACCAAGCTGGTGGAAGACGTCGTGCTTCGGGTCGGACAGACGCGCACTCTGGACGTTGAGCTTGCCCTCGGAGCTATTAACGAAAAGATTGAAGTCAAAGCGACGCTCGCGCCCACGGACCGCGCTTCCGCCGAGGCAGCCACGGTGATTGATACGAACCAGATCTCCGAACTTCCCAACAACGGCCGCGACTGGGCCAGTTTCACGCTCCTCGCTCCGTTTGCGCAGGATGACGGAGGTGGCGATCAGCGGACCATCCGCTTCGCCGGCCGGGCCCGCGACGACAACAACTTTTCCATCGATGGCGTCGACGCCGGCGGCATTCAGGAGCAGGCGCAGAAATCACAGACCCGCCTGCAGATTTCTCAGGACGCCATCGAAGAATACCGCGTCAACAGCGCATTGTACGACGCCGAATATGGCACTCAGGCCGGCGGTCAGGTCGACGTGGTCACAAAATCGGGGACCAATGACTGGCACGGCAGCCTGTTCGGCTACTTCAGGAATTCCATCTTCGACGCCCGCAATTTCAACGACTATGACATCAACGGCAACCCCGCCATTCCCCCGTTTCGCTTGGGGCAGTACGGGTTCACTGTCGGCGGACCGATCAAGAAAGACAAGACTTTCTTCTTTGTCAGCTACGAAGGACTTCGCCAATTGCAGTCGATCACGCAGCAGTTCGCGGTGCCGGCGGGCTTTGGCCAGAATAACATCGTCTCCAACTCAAATCTTACCTATCAGCAGTTAGTCTTGCAGACGTCTCCACAGATGTGCGCTATCATGCAAGCCTACCCGTGGCGAGCCTCCGCGGCTGCCAAGGGTCCGATCAACGGTTGTTCTCCGCGCTTTGTGTACCCAGACGCTGCTTTCTCGTATTTGGGGCAGGATCCGAACGCATCTAATTTTGACCCGAACGCTGATACTCTTACAGCGCCCACTCCCACCACAGTACATGAGGACACTTGGCTGGTACGGATCGACCACCAAATCAATGCAAAGACCCTGCTCTACGGCCGCGCTCAGCGCGATATAAGCTTAGTGGACGCCCCCAACGGGGCCAGTCTCCCAGGGGACAAGCTTCAGACCATCAATCACCCTGCGAACTATCTGCTTGCCTTGCAGCACAGCTTCACTCCGAACCTGTTCAACGAGGTTAAGGGCTACATTAACCGTGAGCCTTTCCACAATCCTCAATCGAGCATACTTACTTATGCAGTGAATACACCCAGTACCTTTCAGAGCCTCAACGACAACACGGCCGATATCGAGGTGGGCACAACCTACGGTCTAGTCGACAACCTGACTTGGGTCCACGGCCGACACGCATTCAAGATGGGTATGGAGTACCGCCGCGTCCGGCTCAATCAGGGACAAACTGCCGACAACCAGCTCAACTTCGCCAGCGAAGGAGACATGGTGAATGCAAATCTCTCCAAGATCCAATTCATCGCTCCATGGTGCTGCCACCGGCTGCGCCGTAACTTCTTTATGCCCTACTTTCAGGACGAGTGGAAAGTGACACCGACCATCACTGTGAGTGCGGGTCTACGCTGGGACTACTACGGCGTTGCCCACGAGGCCACCAACCGGACCACGGTTTTCGATCTGAACCTCTTTCACGGCGTGTGCCTTGGAACGGGCTCGTTCAATGTCGCCCCGAACCCAGGCCCGATCAACACCCCTCCCTGTCCCGCAAATCCTGCTCTGTACAATCCCAACTATCGAAACTTTGACCCCAGAGTCTCGTTGGCATGGGCGCCGAGCGCACTGCATGGCAAGACCGTGTTCCGCACGGGCTTTGGCATCTATCACGGCGCCGCTCAAAACGACGACTTGAATGCCGGGCTGGAAAGCGACACGTTTCGCGTAACCGTGCTTCCTCCGACCGGCGGTCCGAACGCTGGCCAGCTCCCCCTGGAACCCGCTTATGAGCAAACCGCACCCGACCTCTCGAATGTCCCCCAGGGGACTAGCCCCACAAAGCTCGGCAGCCATCCGCGTGCCCTGCAGCGGCAAGATCGCCGTGACCTATATTCTGAGACCTGGGGACTGACCGTGGAGCATCAGTTGCCTGGTAGTTTCCTGGCCTCGGCGCAATACCTTGGTAGCCGGGGCGTAAGGTTGTTCTCGCGTGGCGGTGTAAACCTATGCAGCGAGCCCGTCACTTTCAATCCCGTCGACGGGGATTGCGTCCGCCCCCTGGATCAGTTCTATCCAGGCGGGAATCCCTTCAGTTCCGTCGACAGCAAGAGGGATATCGGCGCCAGCACGTACAACGCGCTTGGGTTATCCCTTGAGCGCCGCTTCAGTCAGGGGCTGTCATTCCAAGGCCGTTACACTTGGTCCCACTCCATCAACGATGGCTCGGTGGGAGGGGGTGAGTCCAACGGGCCGGAAAACGTGAACTGCCTGGCTTGTGACAAAGGGCCCAGTATCTTCGACATCCGCCACAATGTCACCGTGGACGCAGTGTATGAGCTCCCCTTTGGGCCCGGGAAGACGTTCCTAAGTTCTCCCGGAGTGCTTGGCAAGGTAGTGGGAGGCTGGGAATTAAGCAGCATTGGGCTTTGGCATACCGGGCATCCATTGACCGTGACGATGGACCTGGGCGGTGGTGCAAACAACGGCATAAGTGTCCCCGCCTCAAACCCAGATTCTGCCTTCAACGGCCAACCGTTTACTTTCCTTCTTCCCGATGGCAACGACCAGACGACCCAGCGGCCTGACATCGTCCCCGGCCTGCCGTTGACCCTGTCACACCCAACCCCGCTCACGCCCGCTTCCTCGGGCACACCACTGATTAATTTCGCTGCATTCGCGCCCCCGCCCACGGATGCCAACGGAAACTTCACTCGGTATGGCAATGAGCCCAACGGAGCCATTCGCGCTCTGGATAGCTGGCAAATCGACCTCGCCCTCACCAAAGAGACAAAACTTAGCGAGCGCGTCGCAATGGAATTCGCGGTGCAGGCGTTTAATATCTTCAACCATGTTCAACTGGGCGATCCAGGCGCGCTGAACGTTGTCTACAATACACCGGTTAATTCAGCGGCTGGCTTCCTCACCCCTCAGTCCAACTTCGGCATCATCAGTTCGACCGTAAATTTCAACAACAATAACGACAACAAAGCCTCGCCCAACACCGGCACCGGTTTGCCGCGGCAGCTTCAGTTCATGGTGCGCGTCAAGTTCTGAGATGTCGGGTCGGTGCCTTCAGGCAAATTTCAGGCGTGTCGTTTAAGGTTGCTGCCGAGGAGAAATTCATGCGAAGCCATGTTCTTTGTTCCGCGATGATCGCGGTCCTGAGCTGTGCCTTGTTCGCCGCGCCGGCCTCGTCTGGCGGTTACTCGGTCATCAAGAAGATTCCCCTCCCTGGGACGGGCAGTTGGGACTATCTCACCGTCGATGAAGCGGCCCGGCGCTTGTACGTCTCGCACGGCACACAGGTGGAAGTGCTGGACATCGATGCGCTCACCGTGGTCGGCAGCATTCCGAAGACGCCCGGCGTGCATGGGGTCGCCCTTGCTCCCGAAACTGGCCGCGGCTTTGTCAGCAACGGGCAGGCCAACAACGTTACGATCTTCGATTTGAAAACGCTGAAACCGATCGCCGATGTTGCTGCCGGCCAGAAGCCCGACGCGATCATCTTCGACCCGGCAACGGCGCGCGTATTCGCCTTCAACGGCGGAAGCCACAGCGCCACTGCGATCGATGCCGCGGCTGGCAAGGTCGCGGGCACGGTCGATCTCGGAGGCGGACCCGAGTTCGCAGCGGCCGACGGCAAGGGCTACGTCTACGACAACCTCGAAGATGAGAGCCTCGTCCTCAAAATCAATGCCAGCGACCTCAAAGTCGAACAGCGCTGGCCCACCGCACCCTGCTCTTCCCCCAGCAGCATGGCCATGGACCGAGCGAATCGGCGCCTGTTCCTCGGGTGCCGTAGCAAGGTCATGGCGGTGCTGAATGCGGACACGGGCAAGGTCATCACGACGCTGCCCATCGGCGATCACGTCGACGCAACCGCCTTCGATACCGAGACCAGGATGGTCTTCAACTCCAACGGCGAGGGTACCGTTACCGTGATTCACCAGGACGATCCTGACAAATACTCCGTGGTCGAGACGGTGAAGACTGCGCCGCGCGCCAAGACGATGGCGCTCGATCCCAAGACCCATCGGCTTTTCCTCTCTACGGCGGAGAATGGGCAGTTCGAAGTTCTGGTCGTGGGACAATAGAGCAACAAGGAAATCTGATTCCGGACTGGGGTTGCTTATGAATTTGCGACGCACTTCATTGCGGCAAAGCGTGCTGCTGTTTGTGGCTATGGGCGGGTTGCTGGCGCTTCCCAGCTGTACCAAGAAGTCGAGCGCGCAAACCGGGGCCGCTGTCGATTTGCATCTCGAAGTGAAGACCCCGTTCCGCTTCGTCGCCTACGGAGACACCCGCTTTCACGATCCCAAGGACACCGAGGCCGCCAACCCTCCCGTGCGCGTTGCTCTCGTGCAAGCCATCGCCGAGGCCAATCCCGCGTTCATCTGCTTTACCGGCGATATCGTCTATAACGGGTACGACGCCAACGACTGGAAGGTTTGGGACAGCGAGACCAGCATCTTGCGCGAAAAGAAAATTCCGATCTATCCCGCTCTCGGCAACCATGATCTGCACGGCAAAGAAGAAATCGCGCTGGGCAACTACTTCCAGCGCTTTCCCGAACTGAAGAACAGCCGCTACTACTCGGTTCGGGCCGGCAACGCCCTGATCCTCGCGCTCGACAGCTCACTCGATGAATCCGCCGGACCGCAAGGCCAGTGGTTGGCTGACAAACTGGACCATGTCCCCTCCGACGTGGATTTCGTTTTTCTACTTTTCCATCATCCGCCCTACACCAGTTCGACTGACGTTAAGAAGTTCGGAGGCGGCCATTCGGCCCGACCGCAGGAGCAGGCATTGGCGAAACTGCTTGAGGAACGCCAGGCTCATGCCCATTTCCGCATCGTGGTCTTCTCGGGACACGTCCACAATTACGAACGCCACGAGCATGGGGGGGTTACCTATTTCGTGTCAGGCGGAGGAGCGGCTCACGCCTATCCGATCGAACGCGCTCCGGATGACCCGTTCCAGAGCAAGGATGTGAACTATCACTATTTGATGGTTGAGGTTGATCGCGATCAGGCGAAAGTAACGATGGATCGACTCGATCTGACCAGCGGCAAGGCGGTGTGGACCCAGCCCGACTCGGTCACACTGGCGGTTCCCGGTGCAGCCGCCCAAGCGGCGGCCCATTGACGATCGTACGCTTTGGGGTG
Source organism: Candidatus Sulfotelmatobacter sp. (assembly GCA_035511455.1). GTDB lineage: Bacteria > Acidobacteriota > Terriglobia > Terriglobales > Acidobacteriaceae > Sulfotelmatobacter. Next base: position 29,934 of record DATKFH010000033.1, read on the forward strand.
TACGGCAATTCCCTTAACACCGATTCTTCCCCCACGCCTAGAGCATGCAGGGTTAGCCGATCGATCACCGTCATCTTCTCTGGATCGAGCACGACTTCGTAGGCGTATTGCACCGCCTGCTCTGGTACTCTGGGGGTTCCTCCTCACCCTTCCAGCCTCAGGGCAAGCGGCCCGCGATCTCACGTCGAAACGGGAAGGAAGATACTTGGAATGCAATCTGGTTATGCCCCCATCAACGGACTCAGGCTCTACTACGAGACCCATGGCGCCTCGAATCCAGCCCGTGCTCCGCTGGTCTTGCTGCATGGTGGCGGCGATACGATCAAGACCTCTTTCGGTGTCATCCTGCCCGAACTGGCACGCGACCGGCAGGTGGTAGCATTCGAGCAGCAAGGATATGGTCACACTACGGATATTGCGGACCGTCCGTTCAGCTTTGAACAATCGGCAGACGATACTGCTGCACTTTTGGAGTACTTACACATCCCCCAGGTCGATCTCTTTGGTTTCAGCAGCGGCGGAACAGTTGCTTTGCAAGTTGCGATCCGGCCATCCACAACTGGTGCACAAACTCGTGGTGGCTTCAGGCTTCTTCAGCCACGATGGTGCGGATCGGGCATTCTGGAATGGCTTTGCCAACGCCACTCTCGATGTCATGCCTAAGGAGCTACGCGACTCTTATCTGGAGGTTGCTCCGGACTCCGAGAATCTCCAGAGTATGTTCGATAAGGCTGTCCAACGCACGGGCACCTTTAAGGACATTCCAGAGGATAAGATCCGCAGCATTACGGCCCCCACTCTCGTTGTCTGCGGCGACGCTGACGTTATGCGCCCTGAGCACGCGGTGCGACAGTTCCGTCTTCTTCCGCACGCACAACTGGCTATTCTCCCCGGAACCGACCACATGAAGGTGACGGCGCGTACTTCGTGGCTCGCGCCCATGATCGCGGAATTTCTCGACGCAAAATAGGACGATGCTCTGCGTTTTGCCTGCTCGCATCGATCTTCGCTGCTGTGATGTTTCTGGCTGGGCTCCCCTCATCAGGGGCAAACCGGAAGTCACCTGTTGTTCAAGGCGATTACGCTCACGACCCCCGTCATTTGAGCGCAACTGCAATGGTTTTGACGGGGCTCTGACTAACGCAGCACTCGGAGCAGGTTGAGGAACAGGCCAACGACACCAACCAAGACGCTGCCGATGAGCACTATTCTGCTCTGCAGGTCAGGATTCATTAGTTCTTCTGGATGAATGTGGTGTTGGTGTCGCATTTCCCACCTCCCTATGGCGATTTATCGCCAACTATGAGTTCCCATGAACTGGTAGAGCCATATCCCCGCGAGGGCTATCAGAAATAATCCAGAACCCACGCTGAACACGCGGACCGGGACAGTAAGTCGGTTGACCTTGGCCAACAGTTCCGTCTGCTCCGCGTGCATGTGCGAACTCGCGTCATCCAGAAACAACTGGTCGTCTCGGTGCATAGCAAGCGTGCTCTTATAGATCAGGAGGAGGATCAGACCAATTGCGAAAACTCCGAAGATCGCTGCCACGACCGTTATCGTCATAAGCCACCTCGGCACATTCCAACCCATACGATGGTCCCACTTTCCAGCACGCGAAACTGATCAATATTGGTCACTCTGGTACAAGTAGTAGATGGAAAGCGCCCGGCAGTATCTGGAGGGATGTCGTTGTCAGGGCCTTCGCACAATTGAGCGCTAGGAAAACTATTTTGATTCGCGGTTGACGAGTGTTATGGCGATTTTGCAACAGTCACAAGCGCCGGACTAGCCTTTTTCGACAGACACTGCTTGACACGGGGACGGTGGGTGGGTTCTGTTAGTAAACACTCGGGTCGGAACCCGTAGCGCCCAACCCAAGTAAGCACTGCTTGGGCATTCCTCTTCGCGCCAGTTCCCGTCTCTTGCACCTCATTCCGGTCGTTGGGAGCGTCACTTCAGTCAGAAAGGAAAATGTGTCATGAATCACAAAGTGGCCGGGAAGTCTCTGGTGGGGCTCGTTCTGATTTGTGGGCTGAGCGAGTGGCCGGCGGCAGCGCAAACGTTCACGGTTCTTCATGCGTTCAGGAACGGCTCGGATGACCAGCAGCCTCTTCAAGGGCTGGTGAGGGGGCACCACGGCAATTTTTACGGCACAACGGGCGGGCCGAGTTTCCCCCCATCGCCGACGAATGGCGGCACCGTGTTCAGGCTCAACGCCGACGGTGCGCTTAAGACGCTGGTCAGGTTCAAAGGATCGAATGGCGCCAACCCGGGTGGCGGCCACCTGTTGCGAGACGAGGAGGAAGGCAATTTCTACGGCCTTACGGGAAACGGCGGAACACTGCCCGACGGCACCGCTGGCCGTGGAACGGTCTATCGGGTGAGCCCTCGCGGAGAACTGAAGGAGTTCTACGTGTTCACCGGCGGGGCCGACGGTTCAGGGCCTGGGGGGACTCTGCTCCGTGACGAGCGCGGTAATCTCTATGGCACAACCATACAAGGCGGTACAGCGGCTTCCCTTGGGACCGTCTTCAAGTTGGATCGCGAGGGACACGAAACCGTGCTGCACGCCTTTACGGGAGGCGGATTCGGAAATCCGGGCTCCGATGGATCGGCTCCAATCGGAGGGCTGGTCAGAGACGAAGACGGCAACATGTTCGGAGTTACCACCCTGGGGGGGGTCGGATACGGAACGATCTTTGAGATTACCCGTTCTGGAGAATACAAGGTTGTCTACTCGTTCAAAGGGGCTCCGGACGGAACCAGCCCGAGCGGGGGACTGATCATAGATCATGACGGGAACCTGTACGGAACGACCCTTTTCGGCGGGTTCTTCGACCGGGGGGTCGTTTTCAAGGTCGATTCGGGTGGAACCGAAACGATTCTGCACAACTTCGCCGGCTCTTTCTTCTTCGGAGACGGAGCCTACCCGAACAGTGGTGTGATCCGGGACGAAGACGGGATCATGTATGGAACCACTGCCGGCGGGAGCGCTGACACGACGGCGTTCATAGGTTGGGGCACCGTCTATAAACTGGACCCCACAGGTACCGAGGTGGTGCTCCACAGCTTTCCCGTGAATGGACCGGAGGGAAGTCCGGCTGGCACGCTGCTCAGGGACGACGACGGGACCCTATACGGCGTGACGCAGGAACCCATTACCACTGGTCCTCCCGCGTTCGGCACGGTGTACAAGATCAGGCCATAGGGGCAGCGCTCGTCACATGTTTCTTTATGTCGAATGTTTTGCAAATATCGCCCCACCTCTGGCAATTGAAAATGGGAATGGTCAACGCTTACTTGTTAGAAACAGAGGATGGTGCGCTTTTGGTCAATGCTGGATGGCCGAATAAAACTGAAGCCATATTCAAAGCGGTGCAGGACTCTGGACACAATCCGGCTGATATCCGGCATTTGGTCCTGACGCACGGTCATATTAGACCATGCAGGTAGTGCTGCCGAAGTGCGGCGGCGCAGGGGCGCACGCACGTATGCCCATGCCGCTGACCTCGAATTAATCAATAAGGGAAAAGCTGAGCGTCCCGGAACTACTGTTACGCCCGGAATCATTCCTGCCATCGCTTACCTGCTTTTTATCAAGCCAGGAGGCACGATACGAATCTCTTGCCAGCGACCAAACCCTGAAGGACGGTGAAACCCTACCGATGGCGAATGATATAGAAGTTATTCATTCGCCCGGACATTGCGCTGGGCATATCGCGCTACTGTTGCGGCAAGAAGGGTCCTGATGGCGGGTGATATTTGTTCGAACATTATGGGCCTAAGCTACAGTGTACTGAACGAAGACTGGGCTTTGGCGCGAGGGTCAATTCTCCGCGTGGCAGCGTATCCGTTTGAAGCGGGCTGTGTTTGGGCACGGCAAGCTGCTGAACAAGCGGGCTAACCAATTGTTTGAAAGAAAGATTCTCGGACGCTTAAAGGCTATTGCGAATGATGAACGCTGGGCGCAAATCTGCGCCTCCAATGGTGACTCCCTACCGTGATTCTGCATTGAAGAGATCTCTCGAGACGACCTGAGCCCAAGTGCCCACATGGCGAGTTGTGTCGCTAGACTGAACTGTCGTAAACCGGCGTCAATACAAGCGCTCATTGACCTCAGACGCAATTGCCCACGTACCAACAGGCCGGGTAACCGTGAAACAGCAGCCATACCGGCCAGTAGAACGCGATTGGCCACCGCCTAATAACCAAAACGCCCTTCACTGAACAGGAGCAGAGCAACCAGAAGGAGGGCTGCCCATATGACGGCCAGAGTGTGTGTGATTAGGATCACATACGGACGCGTTTCAACCTATTCGGCGGGACCTGAGTTCCGGCGAGAAACGACCGTAAGCTCGCGCCGGGGTCCGCGATGGTTCAGTTGCGACTCATTTGGGCAATTCCAGCCCTATCGTTTATCCTGAAAAGTTATCTGACGCTTGCCGAGGCACACCGTAAACCCTGTCCTCAATTCAGCGAAGTAGTGAGCTAACAGCCAAAAGCCAACAGCTAAGAGCCTTCTTATGAAAACCGGCATCATTGGCCTGCCCCAGGTAGGCAAGACATCGCTGTTCCAGATTTTGACCAAGGCGCATTTATCTGCCCCAGCCCACTCGAATCCGCGCGAGGCGCACATCGGTGTGGCGAAAGTTCCTGACGATCGTCTCGATCGATTGGCCGCGCTCTACAACCCCAAGAAGCTGACGCACACCTCCGTCGAATATGTCGACGTCGGGGCGATTGGGCAGGACGCGCTGAAGGAAACGGCCTACATCGGCCACCTGCGGCAAGTCGACGCGCTGGCCCACGTCGTGCGGGTTTTCGAAGACCCTGCCGTTCCGCTGGTGGCGGAGATTGATCCGCTGCGCGACATCAAGAACGTCGAGTTCGACCTGATGGTGAGCGATCTCGGCCAGATCGAAAAGCGTCTCGAGCGGCTGGAAAAAGATCTCAAGAAAATGAGGACGCCAGAACTGGAAAAAGAATTCGAGTTGCTCAAGCGCGCGAATGCCCATCTCGGCGAAGAGAAACCACTGCGCGAAATGGACATGACGCCCGAGGATAAGAAGCGCCTTCGCGGCTTCATGTTCCTGAGTGAGAAGCCGATTTTCTACGTCCTCAACATCGGCGAGTCCACCGCACTGGGAAAACAGCTCGACGAAGCCGTCGCAAAATATAAAGTGACAGACATCGCGGCGCGTCCCAATTCCGCGGCCACCGCCATCTGCGGAAAAGTAGAAGCTGAGCTCGCCGAAATGAGTGATGCCGACGCTGCCGAATTTCTTTCGAGCTACGGCTTGAAGGAAAGCGGCCTGGTCCGCCTCATCCGCACCACCTACCAGTTGCTGGGCCTGATTTCGTTCTTTACTGCCGGCGAAGACGAATGCCGCGCCTGGCAGATCCCCGCGCATACGCGAGCGCAGGAGGCCGCAGGTGCCATCCACTCGGACCTGGAAAAGCACTTCATCCGCGCCGAGACCATCCGCTGGGACCAACTCCTCGAAGCCGGCTCCGAAGCCAGCGCCCGCGCCAAGGGCACATTGCGACTGGAAGGCAAGGACTACATCGTGCAGGATGGGGATGTGATGCACATCCGCCATAGCGGGTAGTTGCGAGCACAGCCGCTCTTTGCTTCCTGCGACTTCGATTGCGGGAAGATAAGCGCCTGAACCGCCGTATACTCTTCCCGATATGCTCGCTCGCCTGATCTTGCTTGGTTCGGTCCTGTCGCTGGCCGGTGGCGTGTTCGCGCAAACGAATCCGGCACCGCCGAAGCCCGCGCCGGCTAACGCCACACCGGCGGAGTGGAGTGAACGATTCCCCCCGCATCGCATGATCGGCAACATCCATTACGTGGGCAGCCGCGGACTGGCCTCGTACCTGATCACCACACCGGCCGGACATATTCTGATCAACAGCAATCTGAAGACTTCGGTCCCGCTTATTCAAGAGAGCATTGAAAAGTCGGGGTTTCGTTTCAATGACGTCAAGATCCTTCTCATCAGCCATGCTCACTTCGACCACGACGCAGGCAGCGCCGAGATAATAAAGCTGACTGGCGCAAAATACATGGTCATGGATGGTGATGTGGGTGTGGTCGAATCGGGCGGCAAGAGCGACTTCCAGTACGGTAACGATCGAGCGCTCCGGTATCCGGCCACCAAGGTGGACCGGGTGCTTCATGATGGCGACCAGGTGATCCTGGGTGATACGGTGCTAACTGCTCACAAGACTGCCGGGCATACACGGGGCTGCACCACCTGGAGTTTGAAAGTGAAAGAGGCGGGCAACTCTTACGATGTCGTGATCGTGGGCAGCCCTAACGTCAATCCGGGATACAAACTGGTGAACAATGCGTCTTATCCCGAAATCGCCGACGACTACGCACGCGGTTTTCGCGTGCTCAAGTCGTTACCATGCGACGTTTTCCTCGGCGCCCACGGCAGTTACTACGAAATGGAAGCAAAGCACGCAAGATTGAACGCTGGCGGGGCGAACCCCTACGTTGATCCCGCAGGCTACAAGGATTACGTGCTGGAGCGGGAAGCGGCATTCCTTTCCGAACTGCAGAAACAAACAGCAGCCGCAAGAAAGCAGTAAATCAGTACCCTTTACAAACGCCATATGCATCCCATCGCCACCAGCGTGCTCCTGGGCCTGACCGCGGCCGCGGCCAACGTCTTCGGCGGGGCGATCATCGTCCAGCGGCACTGGGAACGGCGTTATCTGCGCTACTTTGTCGCGCTCGGCGCGGGATTCATGCTGGCCACCGCGCTAGTCGAGATGGTTCCCGAAAGCATCGAGCTACGCGGAAAAGCGGCAGCGTTTCTTGTTCTGCTTGGTTATCTGATCATTCATTTTTTCGAACACACCGTTACTCCGCATTTCCACTTCGGCGAAGAAACGCACCACGACGAGTTTCTCCATTCGCATCAGGGATACTCGGTCTTGCTCGGCCTCATCATTCACACCTTTTTCGACGGCATCGCCATCGCCTCGGGATTTCTGGTTTCAAACTGGCTGGGATGGCTAATCTTCCTGGCGGTCTTCCTGCACAAGATTCCCGAGGGCTTCACGGTAAGTTCGGTGATGCTGGCCAGTGGGCTCAGCCGCTTCAAAGCGTGGGGCGCGTCAGTAATACTTGGAGGCTCGACGCTCGCCGGCGTGCTTACCATGGCGTTGTTCCGGCATCACGTGGGTGCGGGCTTGCCACTCTCGGCGGGCGTGACCATCTACGTCGCAGCCTCGGACCTAGTCCCCGAAGTCAACAAAGAACCATCCATGAAAATGGCACTGCTGGTTTTTGTGGGAGCCGCAGTCTTCTTCCTGCTGGACCGGCTCTTTCGCGTCTGAAGCCGGAGTGCAGTACCGGGTGTCGAGCGAAGGGCTTTTAAGGACTTCTCGCGACTCGCTACCTCGTCACGAGAAGTCCTCAGCACAAAGAACGGACTCACTGATCATTTAGCCAACGACGAACAGAGCCACGCGAATACCGGGGTGGAAAACGTCGAATATGAAATATTCATCGTCGACGTAATCGATGTAGCAGTCGTCGGTGAAAACCCACTCGGCGGGCCAGGGGTCGAGAACGATGAAGCTATATCCGGAGTAAACGAACTGCGTCTGGCCGGGAACGATGGTCGTTTGATGGATCAGCCGGTTCACCGTGAACGAGTGTTGTCGGCCAAAACTGGCCTTGAACTTCTGCTCGGGGATATGAGCGCTCTTGCCGGCGGGACGAGCATGTCCCGCTTGAGCCGGTTGGCCGTTTTCTTGATGAGCAGGTTTGGAGGACTCTTTCGACTCTTTCGGTAGATTCGGGTTTTCCTGCTTCTCAGGTTTCTGGGCCTTCGGCTCTTCCTGGCGCGGAGGAGCTGCGTCAGGGTTACGACGAGGTTCTTCCTGCTTGGGAGGCTTGTGCTCAGCCTCCGGCTCCTGCGCATAAGCAAAGGCAGTGATACCCAACAATAAAGCGGCGGCGAAAGCGATTCTGGTGCGATTCATGCTGTTGTCTCCCTTCTGACCAAGCGGCCCCTTGCAGAAATCCAACCAGCTACGTCGGCAGATTAAGATGCTCAATTGCCCTGGAAGGGATATTCGTCGCGCGAGAAACTGCCTGGTTGTCGGATACGGGGAACTCCCTACTTTGGATACCTTGGAACCGAAACAGGTCAGATGCGCAGCACCGCTGATCGCGCTTTGCAGGTGAAAAGAAGTCCAAAAAATTTTCCCCTCGACGTTCGCGACACCGACGACTTTGCGCACTGGCCCGGTACCCTCCTCCCCCGGTCTAGGGGAATCATCGAGTTACCGCGAAATCGAGGAACAATCTATGCGCTCAATCGCTGGCGGGTAAAATATTGATTTAAAATAACTTATCAAGCTGACCCTTGGGAACAACAAGTTTCCCAAAACGGAACCCATGCGGGTCTGCGCACTATCATGGCCTCCACGATGATCGCTGATTGGAGCTTTCGAAGGCAAGGTTGGAGGACACCCCGGAATGTGGAAAATGGCGGAATTCGCATCGTCGAGTGTCGCCAACGGAAGAACTGAGAACGGTGAGCCAGAACCGTTACAGACAAACGGGCAACCGCAACTGGATTCTAGTCCACCGTGTGCTTCGCCGTGTAGCCATCCCGGGCAAACACTTCGAGCTTTACATCTTTGCCCTTCTGGTCTTTCACCTTGAGTTGACCGCCATCGGGAGCCACGATCTGCACCTTCAGCTTACGGTAAGTTCCGTCGAGCTTGGTGTTCGTCGGATGGTAGGAGATCGAATACTGGTTGCGGATGTCGTTGGAAATGTCGCCGAACAGCTCGGGAAGCTCTCCCTCGAATCGCGGGAAGTAGGCGCGCCCTCCCGTCATCGCCGCGAACGTGCGCATTTCGTTATCCCCTTGCAGATAGTCCATCTGTCCCACCGGGATGCCCATGCCGTGCGCATTGCGGCAATATCCGGGATGGGTTTCACAATACTCGCGCACGATGAATCCGATGCTGATGGGGAAGATGGTAACGTCTTTGGTGTCTTTGATCTTTTTCATGATCTTGTCCAGCGTTAACTTGCTGAAAGTGTCCACGCCCGTCGTCACCAAAATGATGTACTTCTTTCCCTCCACGCGATCCAGGCGGTCGAGGGTGTCATAGACAGCATCGAAAATATTGGTCTCGGAAAATCCCGGAATGCGCAGCTGGTTCAGCGCTCCATAGACCGCCCTTTTGTCCTGCGTAAAGTCGACCAGAATGTGAGGCTGCATATCGAAATAGGTAACCGCCACCCAGTCGTCTTTCTTCAACGTATTGGCGAAGGCATAGGAAGCCTGCAGCGCCTGAATCATGAAGATGTAATTCGTCGAAGCAAACTCGACCAACAACACCGCCGTGATCGGCGCCTGCGATACGGTGAAATTGCTTACCTGCTGGGGCACGCCGTCTTCGAGTACGCGGAAATTGTCCTTTCTCAACCCAGGGATGAACTGCCCCTCCTTGCTCGTGACCAGCACGTCCACATTTACCAGCGGGACATTCACCTTGAGCGAGTAGTCCGGATTGTCCTCGACCTTCTTGGGAGCCGGAGGGGGTGGGGGCGGAACCTCCTCGATCTTTTTCTTGGGAATCGCATAGGGGCCGACGCTGTCGGTCGGCCCGCCGGCTTCAGCGGGTACTTCCTGCCTGGGCTTGCCGTTGTCCTGGGTCTGGGAGGGTTGCTGGGCGGGTGGCGCCTGCCCCGTCTGGTCCTGCGCCCAGGCCACGGAACCGCAGACCAGGGCCAGGCAGACGACTGGGGCCAGGGCTAACTTCAGCCCAGCCAAGGGAATGCACTTTCGCGTAGTGTACTTTCGGTCTTCTGACAACATTGTAGGACCCCGAAAAAGAGCTCTGTGCTAGTATAGACGCACGGATTCGCAATTGGGATGTTTTGCCGGTTTTGACTCCCCTCCTGGCAACGAGTCACAGTTTAGAGCGTCTAATCCGATAGCGAGTTCTGTTGGCGGTACCTTTCGGGGCTTTACATGAAAAAAGTTCTTCCTTCGCTGTTCGCGTTTGTCCTTTCCCTGTCCACCCTTGTGACCGCACAAAGCACGCAGCCGACGATTCCGGTGGATCAGATCCATGCCGGCATGCGGGGCGTGGCCTACACGGTCTTTGAAGGTATTAAGCCCGAGTCGATGGACGTCGAAGTCCTCGGCGTTCTGCGCAACGTCAACGGGCCCAAGGGTGACATCATCCTGATCCGCTTGCACGGGACGAAGGTCGAATATACCGGCGTAGTCGCCGGCATGAGCGGCAGCCCGGTGTACATCGACGGCAAACTCGCCGGAGCCCTGGCCTTCCGCATCGGAGAATTTTCCAAAGAGCCGATTGCCGGCGTCACTCCTATCGCCGACATGCTCGAGATCAACGCGCTCGATAAATCGCCTGCGGAAGAAACGTCCTCCGCGAGGCCGGGCGTGACCAACATGGCCGGAAAGACTGCGTGGCCCGGCGACGCGGGTTCGCTTCCCATCTCGGCACAGGATTACGCCAACTATCTAAAGCCCATCGAAACGCCCCTGGTGTTCAACGGATTCTCGGAAGAAACCGTGCGCTTGTTCGCGCCGCAATTCGCCGCCGCCGGCATCGTCCCGGTGATGGGCGCAGGTTCAGTGAGCCAAGAAAAGCAACCCGAACCGCTGGAAGCGGGATCAGCCGTCAGCGCCATTCTGGTTCGCGGGGATCTCGACATCGCCGCCACCTGCACCGTGACCTATATTGACCCGCAGCGCCTGCTGGCTTGCGGACATCCTCTGCTTCAGTTCGGCTCCGTCGATCTACCCATGAGCAAGGCGCAGGTACTCGCCACTCTGCCCTCGCCGCTCAATGCCTTCAAGATCGTCAACACCACTGAGGCTGCTGGTGCCTTCGTGCAGGACCGCCATACCGGCATTCTTGGCGTTCTCAACAAACAGCCAGACATGATTCCGGTCACGCTGAATATTACCGGCGGAGCCGGCACGAAACAGTTCCACTACGAGGTGCTGAATAATCCGCGCCTCAGCCCGGTCGCCATCATGGCCACCGTCTTCAACGCCCTGCATGGCTTGAACGAATACGGCGAAGAAATCACTTATCGCCTGAACGGCAGCGTCAACGTCAAGGGCTTTCCCCAAGTCTCGCTGAAGAACATGTTCACTCCGGGCGAAAACGGACAGCCTGCCGCCATGGCCGCCGCCCTTTCGCTCGGCGAGCGCTTTGGACGTATCTACGACAATCCTTACAAAGCTCCTGCCGTCGAGAGCGTGAAACTGGACTTCGACCTTGTCCGCGAACGGCGTTGGGCGCGCCTCGAGAGCGCCCGCACGGACGTCACCGAAGCCCGTCCCGGCGATCAGATCATCGTTGAAACCGTGCTCGCTCCCTATCGCGGCGAACGCAGCGTCCGCCAGATTCCAGTCAAGATTCCTACCTCGGCCAGCAAGGGAGTCCTGCGCATCCTGGTCAGCGATGGCGACACGCTCGACCGCGTCAGCCGACTGAACCCGGCCTTTGCCCGCAAACTGGACCTGGCCTCGACCATCGCCCTGCTGAACAAAGAGCACGCCAACAACCGCGTTTACGTCTCGCTGCTCGAAGCCGACCCCGAAGCTCGCGTCGCCGACAAGGTCATGCCCACCCTGCCGATTTCAATCATGAACGTCATGGACGGCATGCGGGGTAACCAGGAGATGATTGTCAGCGGCGAATCGAACGTGGATGAGACGGCGACGCCCCCGCTCGATTATGTGGTGAACGGCGCGCAGTTGTTGACAGTCACGGTGAAGTAAGGGTGGCGCGGGCACTCCTGCCCGCGAACTTTAACCAAAGGCAAGAACCTAAAATCCCATCTGGGAGACTGTCCAGTCAATATTCCGGATTCAACAATGCTCCGACAGTCGCGGGCAGGAGTGCCCGTGCCACAGGGCTGTTCCATTCTGGAATCCGACTCCAAAAAATCCACGCGGCTGCTGGAACCTGCCCTGGCTCGACTCCTACGATAGAGCATGCCGACTGCGACATTACTCCGACCCATCGCCCCGCCGGCCGTGGAGATCGAGCCCTGACCCCATGCGCCGAATTTTGGGTTTGGCGTGAAATTGCTCCCGATGACGGTCGTGCTCCGGGCGCTGCGGCTCCGGCACGAGTATCTCGATCTTTTGACCAATCAGTTCGTCGCGTGTGTAAGGGAACAGGGCCTCGGTCGGGGAGTTGGCTTGAATAATGACGGCCTGCCGGTTGACCGCCACGACGGCGTCTCGGAATTGCCTCCAGAATGGAGGGAGACAAGAGCGTCTCGGCCACCGAGTTCTGCCCGCGGCGAATCTCTGCCCTGGTCAGGTACAGATTGGCTAAAACTTACACTTGGTTGCAGGGTTCCCATACTAGACTGCAAATTAAAAGCCGGTGCGCCTTGACCGGTGGCGATTCCCAAATCGGGAACAAGATCGATCCAGAACTCTCAAATTGGGAAAAATGTCGTTGCCTTTTCCATGTGGCGGAAGCCATGGGTCGCTACTACGGCGATCAGCATCTGCGTCCCGTTGTAGCCCACATGCACCAGGAAGCTGGCAGCCACCGACTTCGTCAGGGCGCGCACCGCCCCACACACCACCCCCACCAGAAAAATCACCAGCGCCGCGCCCCAGGCCCAGCCGTATTGCGGCAGGTGAATCAGCCCAAACGGCATTGCCGTAAGCAGGATCCCCCAGACCACCCCCATCCGCCGGGCCACCACCGGGTACATGAAACCGCGAAAGAACAACTCTTCCATCAGCGGGCCCAGAGTAACCGCAACCATGGAGAGCAGGTAGGCGTCCCGCGGGCGGTCGAACAGATGCTCGAACGGGGTGTCCTTGGGCATGGGCAACAGATTCTGCAGCAGGGTGAGCACGAACAGCATCACCGCTCCCAGCGCCAACGGTTTCCATTCCGACCGCGGCCAGTTCCAGCGGATCGCCGGCCAGAAATGGACGTGATACTTGCCCTCGACCAGAGCGACCATCAGCAGAGCCACGGGAATATAGATCAGCAATTGCGAAACGATGAGCAGGATGGGCTTTTGCCCCAGCTTTTGCGCAACATCGAACCAGCTCTCGTGCCGATACCATAGCCACTGCGCGATTGTCACTTCGCCCGTCTGTAAGACCACCATCACGACAAAAGTTAGTGCTGCGATTAGCAGCACGTCCCAGCCGCTCCAAATGGGATTCTCCACCGGCGGGTGTGCCGGAGAAACTGGAGGGGAGCTACCTGGCGCAACGAGGTCGGGCGCGCTCAAACCGAGGGCTGGCGGCTCGGCCTGGTTTTCGGGCGGTGTCTCGAATTCCGGATTGTCGGACAGAGGATTCTTCCTGTTGGTGAGTCGATCTGGCTAAGCGCCCTTTCGGCATCGCTCGAGCGATGCCTTTATGCGAACCGCTCTCCTCAAACTGCACAACCGCTCTATTCTCTTTTGCAATGTACCAACGGGATCCTAGCCACTGGGCACTTTCTTTCCGTTCGCAAAGTACCCTGCCAGCGCCTGGCCCGTATACGACTTCTTCACTCGGGCAACGGCCTCCGGGGTGCCTTGAGCCACGATCCGGCCGCCGTCTTCACCGCCTTCCGGACCCAGGTCGATGATCCAGTCGGCGTTGCGGATCACATCCAGATTGTGTTCGATGATGATGATCGAGTTTCCCAGGTCGGTCAACCGATGCAGCACGTCGAGCAGTTTCTTGACGTCGTCGAAATGCAGCCCGGTGGTCGGCTCATCGAGCAGGTAGAGCGTCTTACCCGTCTGGCGCTTGCTCAACTCGCGCGCCAGTTTGATGCGCTGCGCCTCACCGCCGGAAAGCGTCACCGCCGACTGTCCCAGATGGATATAGCCCAGCCCCACGTCGACGAGTGTCTGCAACTTCTGCTTCACCTGTGGAATGTTCTCAAGAATCGGCAGCGCGTCGGAAACCGGCATTTCTAACAAGTCGGCAATCGAATTCCCGTTGTACTTCACGGCCAGCGTTTCGTGGTTGTAGCGACGCCCTCCGCATACCTCGCACAACACGTACACGTCGGGCAGAAAATTCATTTCGATGCGACGCTGCCCTTCGCCCTGGCACGCCTCGCAGCGCCCGCCCGCAACGTTGAATGAAAACCTTCCCGCTTTGTATCCGCGTTCACGCGATTCCGGGAGCATGGCGTAGAGATCGCGAATTGCTGTGAACACTCCCGTGTACGTCGCCGGATTCGACCGCGGCGTCCGCCCGATCGGCGATTGATCGATGCGGATGACCTTGTCTATGTTCTCCGCCCCGGAAATCGCCTTGTGCTCTCCCGACTTCTCGCGCGACCGGTACAGTTGCCGGGCCAGAGCGCGATACAGAATGTCATTGACCAGGGTCGACTTGCCGGACCCCGAAACTCCTGTGACCACCGTCATCACGCCGAGAGGAAACGTCACGTCGAGGTTCTTAAGGTTGTTCTCCTTCGCTCCCAGAATCGTCAGCGCCGCACCATTGGCGTGCCGCCGCTCCGGGCGCATCTCGATCAGCGCACGGCCCGAGATATACGCCCCGGTCAACGAGTTCGGCTCTTGCATGATTTCTTCCGGCGTGCCATGTGCTACCAGGCTGCCGCCATGGCGCCCCGCGCCCGGCCCGAGGTCGACCACGTAATCGGCGCGCCGGATCGTCTCTTCATCGTGTTCCACGACCAGAACGGTGTTGCCCAAGTCACGCAAATTTTCCAGAGCAGTCAGGAGCCGGTCATTATCCCGGTGGTGGAGTCCGATCGACGGCTCGTCAAGCACATACAACACGCCGCGTAGCTTCGATCCAATCTGAGTGGCCAGCCGGATCCGTTGTCCCTCGCCGCCCGACAAAGTCGCCGCCGAGCGATCGAGCGAGATATATCCCAGCCCTACGGCGTTCAAGAACTGCAACCGCTCCACCACTTCATGCATGACGCGCCCGGCAATCGCAGCTTCGCGTCCCGCCAACTTGATGCCCTGGGCCGCTTCCAGCGAACGCGCCACCGGCATCGCCGTGAATTCGGCAATCGACATGCCGTTGACCTTCACCGCCAGACTCTCGGGCCGGAGCCGCTTCCCGTGACACACCGGACACTCCGTCGCGGACATGTGATCCATCAGCCAGTCACGATAGCCTTCCGAAGTCGACTCCTCCAGATTCTGCTTCAGATATCCGAAGATGCCGTGAAAACCAGTGCGCCCACCGCGCGCCGGCTCGCCGTTGAGCAGAAAGTCCTGCGTTTTCTCGGGAAACTTCTCGAACGGAGTGCTCAAGTCGATCCCATACGCCGCGGCCACAATCTGCAGCTGATGAATCAGATTCTGCGACGCCGATCCCGGCCCCAGCCCGCCCTCGAGCAGAGGCTTCGACCAGTCTGAGATCACCTTGGCCGGATCAAAGTCGTATTTACTGCCGAGGCCGTGACACTGCGGACAGGCTCCGTACAGGCTGTTAAATGAAAACGATCGCGGCTCGAGTTGCGGCACACTGATGCCGCAATCCGGGCACGCCAGCTTTTCCGAGTAAAGCTGCTCTTCGCCTCCGACCACCGCCACTTGCACCAGCCCGCCAGCCAGCTTCATCGCCAGCCCGATGGACATCTCCAGACGGTGCTCGATGCCAGGCTTCACCAGCAGGCGGTCGATCACAACTTCGATGGTGTGGTTTTTCCGTTTGTCGAGGGCAAGGTCGTCCTCCAGATTCACCAGTTCCCCATCCACCCTCGCACGCGTGTAGCCGTGCTTGACCAGAGTCTCCATCTCCTTCTTGAACTCGCCTTTGCGCCCACGGACGATGGGCGCCATGACCATGACACGATCTTCCGGCGTGAGCGTCATCACCCGCTGCACGATCTGGTCGGCGGACTGTCGGCTTATCGCCCGCCCGCACTTGGGGCAGTGGGGCACTCCGATAGAAGCGAATAAGAGGCGAAGATAGTCGTAGATCTCGGTGATGGTCCCAACGGTCGAGCGGGGACTGCGGCTGGTGGTCTTCTGCTCGATCGAGATGGACGGGCTAAGTCCATCAATTGCATCGACATCCGGGCGTTCCATTTGGTCCAGAAACTGCCGCGCGTAGGCCGACAAAGTCTCCACGTAGCGGCGCTGTCCCTCGGCATAAATCGTGTCAAAGGCGAGCGACGACTTGCCCGAACCGCTGAGCCCGGTAACCACGGTCAGCGTGTTACGCGGAATCTCGACGTCGATGTTCTTGAGATTGTGCTGCCGGGCGCCCCGGACCGAAATCTTGGTAATCGCCATTTATCTGCCCAGGGTGGTTTCCCTTCCGTAACGTCGACAGGTACTCAGAATTGTCCGAAAGTAGGAATGCACAGCTCTACTCCGTATCTTAGTCGTCAACAGCGCGGAGCGTCAACGCAGGTAGATTGAAGACGCTGGCTGGAAGAGACGCCGATGAAAGATACGGAATTTCGAGCCGCGCTAAGAAAATCATCGCTAAGGTTGGTTGATCGTGATTTCGCTGGTTATGCCCATCATTCTCTGCTTCACAGTGGTCGCCTCGGTCAGCTTTGGAGTCCTCGCCGCGTATGCCGCGGTCTTCGCCATCCTCTCCACTTTCGGCCGCCACACCCAGCCTGAACCGGCCCGCGCACACCTGGTGCTCGTGCCCACGCAGAACCACGCCAGCGGCGACTAACGTCTTGTCAGGACAGCTCAGCCAGTACTAAAACCACCAAGGACACGAAGGACCACTAAGGAGTTCATGTTCTGCGTTTCCTTCGTGATCCTTCGTGTCCTTTGTGGTTGTTGCCGCCAGCCTAGCTATCCTTGCGGTAGAGAAGGTTGCGCATCGCTTGTCTCCGAGCCTCGTTGGCTTCCTTCTGAGACTTGCGCTCGTCTGCGTCCATGCCGCGCTTTTCAACAGGCTCACCAGATTCAGGCGCGCTACATCCGGGGCAGCGGTTGGCAAAACCGGGCTTGCCCGGCTTCAGTTCGAACTCCTCGCCGCAGACAGCGCAGATTTTGACGGGAAATGCCATGTCATTAATTTTGACACGCTCCAAATTTTTTTTCCAACCTCAGTAAATCACCTTCAGCGAAAACTGAATCTGCCGGGACGTTCCCGCGGTCTTACTGATGATCCCAAACCCGCTCCCGCGCACAATATTTGACGGCAGCCCGAAGTTCACCACATTGAAGACATTGAAGAACTCCGCGCGAAACTCCACGGTGCCGAATTCCGCATTCCCGCGATGGCCAAACGGAGTGTCCTTGATTAGGGCAACGTCATAGTCGTGGAAGGATGGCCCGCGGAACGTGTCGCGCCCGAGCGTACCGAAGCGGCCGTGGTTGGGCCCGGTCCCATCCGGTAGGTTGATTGGGAGGTTGAAGAACGACGCGTTGTTCGTGCCCAATCCGAAGTAATCGGGGCGGACCGCGCGGCTGGTCGAAAAGTGCGGCATTGCAACCATGTCCGGGCGGTCCGAACCGCCGTTGCCAGCGCCCGTTTGCTGGATTCCCGAGAACACGCTGAACGGCGAGCCCGTCGTCAGGGTTGTGATGTTCAGGAATTGCCAGCCCCTGGTCATCGTTTGCCCCCATGGCTTCAGGAAGCCCACGCGATCCAACGGCAGCAACTGAATCACGCTCGCGGCAAAAACGTGGGTCACGTCAAACGTCGACGGCCCTTTCTCTGCCGAGGGGTCCCACGGATTCTGCGGCACCGTTTGCAGGATCGTGCCCGCTGTCCCCAACAGTCCACCCAGCACCGCGCTGGTGTCGTCGATCGATTTCGAGTAGGTGTAGCTCGCTTGCAGACCCAGTCCGGCGCGCGGCGAGTTTTTAGTCAGGCTGGTCTGCAACGCGTGATAGGTCGAGTGCGAGCCGCTGGTCATGATCACCTCGGGACCGTATCCTCCCGTCGGCTGCCCCGACGCATTGAATTCTGTGAACGGCGCGTGCGCCGGATCGGCCCCGCCGTAACTGTTGGGCGAATACACCCGCGCCAGGTGAATCCCGGCTGTGGCGACGTAGGATGCGTTGAACTTGAAATCGCCGAAATCATGATCGACGCCCGCGCTCCAGCTTCCGATGTAGCCGTTAGAGAAGTTTTTGGCGATGCCGGTGATGCCCAACAACTGAACGTTCCCCGGCGTTAGCGCATCCAGATCTTTCTGAAACCGCGCCAGGTCGATCACAGTGTTTGCCGGTACGTCCTGGGTTCGGCCCGTCGGGAAAATCGGCTGCCCCTGCCCGTTGTAAGCGGTCGGAAGACTCAAAGGCACGAAGGTATTTTGAAAGGGGACGGGAAATCCTTGCTGCGCGTAAATATTGGTGGAAAAGACATAGGGAATCGCAGCCGTGAGGAAATTGTCCTGCCACAGATTTGGAATGAGAGCGGTGTTGCCCCCGCTCGCATGCAGAACCGTGTGCCGGCCCACGCCATAGTCGAGGCCCAGTCGCGGCCCCCAGCCGTTCCAATCCTGGTCATAGGGTGGCTGCGGGTTGATGAGCAGGACCTGGTGGGCCGTGCGATCCCAGTACGGCACGGGCTTGCCGTCCGCTCCAGTAAAGATAGGAAGCGAGGTCCGCTTCGTAGCTTCGTGAATGCGGCTGTTCACTTCGTAGCGTAACCCGTAGCTCACGGTAAGCTGCGGAGTGGCCTTCCACGCATCCTGGAAGTAAAAGTTGTAGGCTTCGCGCCGCACTCCTGCCTCGTCGAATTTGTCACCCACTGGCGTGATGCTGGCCGCCGCCGTAACGTTGTAGGAATACGGCGTCGCCGTGAGCAGTCCGGTGAGGGAGTCCGGCAGGGGATCGGCGATGCGGATGTCGTGGGTCCCGCTGGCTGACTTGATCATCACCGTCGTCTTGCCATCGCCACAACAGTACGCCGTACCTCCGCCAAACTCGTAAATCCCGTTGGGATTGGTTCCGAAAATCGTCGAGTCGCGATTCACGCGTATCTCCACACCCCACTTAAATGCGTGCGAGCCGCGTGTGAGCGCCAGATCCTGTTTGAACTGAAAAAGATTGCTGTAGGAGCCGAAAATCGAACCAGCCGGCTGGTAATAGGGCTGAAACAGACCGTCGGCGAAGCCGATGCCTGGCTGCGTGTGGTTCGTCGTGGGGAAAAACGGCGTGCTGCGAACGTAGCTTAACGAGGTTTCCGAAGTCATGTGCGGCGAAATTGTCCGCGTGTACTTCACCCCGGTGTTGCGCTGGTGATCGAAGAACTGTACCCCGAAACTGGGATTGATCGCCGTCTGGTCGGGATTGGTGAGCGGCCCTGTTATCTGATTCAGGCTGAACCGGGTCACCAGCGAAGCCTTGTTCGAAATCTGGTGATCGACGCGCACGGAGAACTGATCCGTTCGAGTCACGACTTTCGAGGATGTCGCGTAGGTGCGATCACCAAACGCCCCGTTCGGTTCATTGGGCAACGGATAACCATCCAGCACGCCCGCCACGGCCGGGTTCACCGGAACGGTCAGCGTGTCACCAGGGAACGTAGTCGTGTCGATACCCTTCCGCTCGTCCGCAGTCGGCACGGGCAGAACTTGCGTCGTGCCCAGCACCTGACGGAATCCCTGGTACTCGCCGAAATAAAAAGTGCGATTGCGCCCGTCATAGACTCCCGGAATCACGACGGGCCCCCCGTTGGTGAATCCGAATTCGTTGCGCACAAATGGAGGGATGCGGCGGCCACCGGCCACGAAGTGATCGAAATAATTGCGCCCGTCGAATGCCGCATTGCGCGCGAACTCGAACAAGCTGCCATGAATCTGGTTCGCTCCCGACTTCGTCACTACGTTGGTGTAGCCCGCGGCTCCGTGCCCGACTTCCGCCGGCAGGACGCCGGAACTCGACTGAACTTCCTGAATGGCGTCGACGTTGAAGTTGGAGAAGGTCGCCCCGCCCATCTCCGGGTCGGTCGTGTCAAAACCATCCACGGCGAAAACCGTCGCCACGCCACGCTGTCCGTTCACCGCAAACTGCTGCGTGAAGTTGGCCGCGCCGTTGGTGTCGGTCATGGTGCCCGCCGCCAGCAAAAGCAGCTTGCTGAAGTCGCGAGCGTTGAGCGGAAGACTGGAGACCTCGCTGCCCGAAAGATGTTCGCCGCCGCTGGCCTGCACCGAAGCTACACCGGCGCCAGGCACGATGCGGAGTTCGCCAACTTGTGGATCTCGTCCTGCCGGAACTTGCCCGGTCAAAAACACCCGCAAGCCCATGGTCAGCGTCGCATTCTCCCCCACCGCAAGGGCCGCCCCCGCCTTCCACTCCTTGTCCGCAATCCGGACCGAAACCTCATAGCTGCCTCGAGCGATTCCGGCGAAGCCGAATTTGCCATCCGTCGCGGATGTGGCGGTATAGCCCTTGTCACCGGCCGCATGGAGTGTAACGATGGCCCCGGCCAGCGGCTTGCCCGCATCATCACTCAGTACACCGTTCCACGTAACAGCCGAAACAGCGCCCGCAGCCAAAACCGTGAACAGGAGGCCCATCAGCCAGGGCACACAACCGCGATTTTCCGAGCCGATGAGCATGAAGGGAAATTATACGGCGCGCACGCTCCCCTCAAGGCCCTAGCGAATCCCTTAGCGGTCAAGACTTCTCAGAGTAGCTTACAAACCCAACTCATCGAATCGGCGACCAGAAAGTGGTCTATCCTGCAGCTAAGTTGCCGTTGGTTGCCATCGTAGACCAGGTCCACGCCCGGATGGACGCTGGTGTATTTCACTTTGGCATAGTTCGGCACGTTGCTGCGCCACTTCTTGGGATCGTTGCCGATGAAGTAGTTGCTCTTGCCCGGCAGTTCGGCGAGGCCCGTCACCGTCGCGGCCACGTTGGCACCACCAGTCTCATTCGCACTACCGCTGGCGGCTCTGCGCTCGGCACAGCAGGTTTCAGTTGCTGATCCCGCGCTGTACCTCCTCCCGGCTCCTTCAGCGCCAGCACCGCCTCATCCCCGGTGAGGAACAGCGAATAACCGCTGCCGTGCGAGAGGAACTTGATGCGCTGGTCGGTTTGTCCCTGATTGGCTTCGAAGCTCAGCGCCAGGTGACCATACGCCTTGACCGCTTGCGGCGTGGCCCGAGCAGAGGCTTCCCGGCCGGTAGCATGCGCCGCCGGCAGTCGGAGGATCGTCAAAACAACGATGCTCCAGATATAGGTGGTTCGCTGCTTATCCGTCTCCTGGAGTCGCGGTGAATGCGCACGCCCACTGTTGTGTTCTCTGCAACACCGCGCAAAGTAAATCTCCCGGATTGCCCTGCACGCACACAGGGCAGATCCGTATTCCAACCATCACAGGGAAGCGTGTATGCGGTGCTCTCTGGACGTCGACCTTAAGTTCGGATTGCGATTAGGTTCGTTCTTGCCGGGAACCGGGGCTTCGTCCCAGGGGGTGCTGCGTTTCCCACCGCTCGAAACTGCTCTTCGGGGAGGCGATTCGGGGACAAATTATGTGACCGGGCGGTGGGCACGTCAAGAGCAAACAAGTATTTCGGATAAGAGGCGCGCAGACAATCTAAAAAATCGTCCGACAATCAGATTGGATCCAGAGACAAGCGAGGCCGGGCATAGCTAAGTTCGACAGCTCTACGGGGGCAGCCGAGAGGTTTTGTCAGAGGCTCGTAGCTTCGGTGTCTTCGGACCAGCCCGGGAAGGGACCTGGGCAACTGGTGAGACTTTTGCTTTGCGCTTCAAAACCGTGAAGCAGGGTCCGATCCACCGTGGTAGCATTTTCTGGGAGCATTTCCTCGGCGGCACTCATGGCCCGCACCAGCCTCATCTCGCTGCCCATGATTTCGACCCTGCTGCTTGGGCTGGTCTTGTGCCCGATTTCCGCTCGCGCAGCCGAGCCTCCCTGGCTGCAGATCAATTCCACACACTTCACCGTGATCACCGATGCTGGGGAAAAAAAAGGCCGCGAAGTCGCCCTGCGTTTCGAGCAGATGCGCGCCGTCTTCGCCAGCCTGCTCTCCAAAGATCATCTGAGCCAACCCGTCCCGCTGACCATCATCGCGCTCAAAAACGACAAATCGTACTACCAGCTCGCACCTTTGCGGCAGGGCCAACCCATCAGCGTCCCCGGATTCTTCCTGCACGGCGAGGATCAGGACTTCATTGCGCTCAACCTGTTCGAAGAAGAGTCCTGGCGCGCCGTCGCCCACGACTTCGCTCACATGCTGCTCAGCTACAACTATCCCCCGGCCCAGGGATGGTTCGACGAGGGCCTGGCTGAATATTTCAGCTCCGTCCGTGTCGACAATAACCAGGTTGAAATCGGTGGCGACCCCGAGCTTGGCCCCACCGTCACCCAGAACTTGCTGGGCAACCAGCGCGAGACGCATCCTCCCAAGTCGCTCACCGAATTGCTGGGCGCGCAGGTCTGGCTCTCATTACCCGACCTGTTCACCATGAAGCACGATACCTCGAGCTACAACGAAGGCACGCACCACACGCTTTATTACGCCGAGTCTTGGATCATCATGCACTATCTGCTCAACGAGAAGAAGTTGGCCGAGACCGGAAGCTACTTCGACCTGGTATTGAACCGGCACGTCCCCGTAGAAGACGCCATTCAGAAGGCCTACGGAATGACCTCAGCGCAACTGGAGGACGCGGTCAAGACCTACCTGCACTCGCAGAAGCAGCTTAACGTTGCGCTCGACAGCGTGCTCCAGACCAATCAGGCTTCGGATCGCGGCCCAGAACCCGCGCAGCCATACCAGTTCCCCACCCCCGTCGCGCCCGACGATTCCGCGATCAACTCCAAGCCCTATTCCGAGGCCGACGCCCGCGCCCTCTACGCCGGAGTGCAGACCCGCATCCCCGAACGGCGCGACTTTGGCCTGCAGGAACTAAAGACGCTGGCCACGACGCCCACGCCGACCGATATCAAGGCCGAAGCCAGGTCCGAAGCAAAAAGAGATGCGGCGGCGAAGAATGACTCCGACGACAACCCTAGCCTGTTGCCCACGAATGCGTCCGGCAACGCCCTCGCTCACCGCCTGTTGGCGTGGGACCACATGGAGCACGGTGAATTTGACGATGCCATCAGCGAACTGGGCGACGCCGCGGCGCTCAATCAGCGCGACATGTGGGTCCGCTACTATCTCTCGGTTTTGAAGTACCGCATGGCACAGGCCAAGCATAGCGACATTCAGGGCCTCGCCAACATGATGCTCGACCTGCGAGCCGTTCTCGAGTGGTATCCCGAACTGGCCGGCGCCTACGACCTGCTGGCCATGGCCCGCAACGAAGGTGGAAGCTCCGTCGCGGCCATGCAGTCCGAGCGCGCCGCCATGAATCTGAGCCCGCGCGACCAGCGTTACATGTACCATCTGGCCCAAATCTACATAACGAGCAAGAAATGGGACGCCGCCCAAGCTCTGCTCGAGCGACTGAAGAACAGCAGCGATCCGCAAATCGCCGCGCTCGCCCGGGAGCGGATCGAGCAAGCCGGAACCGAGCGCAAATATGGCATCACGAATGCGGCGGCGCAGCCCAAACTGGCGCCGCAAAAGACTCCATTCGACGTGCTGGAAGAAGACGCCGCCAAGCGCGCTGCCGTGGAAAAGACCGCTCAAACGGGGGGCACCGCCGACACGCGGGGAACGAAGTTTTTCAAGGGACGTCTCATCGCCGTCGACTGTTCGCAGCCCCCGGCGGCCCTCTTGACCGTGGTTGCAGAAGGCTCCCTCCTGAAGCTGCGCGCTGCCGACTACAAGTCCCTGCTTCTGATCGGCGCCGATGACTTTTCCTGCACCTGGCGAGACCGCAGCATCACCGCAAACTACAAGCCAGGCGGCCTATCCGACGGCGACCTGGTTTCGCTCGAAATGCGGTAGACTACGGCGCGAGAGCGGGACCCCTGGTAGGATCGGGGCAGCAGAACTCGCTTGCAGCCTGTCCAGTTCAGGAGCACAATCAATGCGTAACGCTATACCGCATCAGGCCAAAACAGGCCGTGCGCGCCCCTCTCGAAGGAGATCGAAATGAAAAGTCGCCTGTTCTTCACCCTCGTCCTATTCCTGCCACTGGCAATTCCGGCATTCTCGCAGCAAACTACATCCAGTTCGGGCAGCCAGCAGGCCGCGCCAACCGGGCAGACTGCTCCCACCTCTTCGAGCGGCGACACGGCCCGCGAGCCACTGCAACCGGTGAAGAGTGGCGACTTTTGGGACGGCGATGATCCCAACGTGGTCCATCTCATCACTCACCCGTTTGCCACGAAGGAATACGTCAAGCGCCAAGTTCAGCCCATCCGCGATCGTCTCAACGAACTGGATCAGATAACTGCAGCCGATGCCACCAAGATCAAGGACATAGATGCCAACTCCCAACATGGAATTCAGTTAGCCTCGGAGAAAACCACCTTGGCGGATCAGCACGCCACCGACGCCGCGACCGGCGCGCAGACCGCGCAAGCGACCGCTACGCAGGTGTCCACACGCGTTTCGACCGAGGAGCAGATTGTGGGCAACCTCGATCAATACAAAGGCACTGGGCAAACGGAAATCCTCTTCCGTTCCGGCCAGACGGTTTTGAGCAAGCAGGCCAAGGACGCCCTCGATCAGATGGCTTCCCCGCTCAAGGATCAGCACAGCTACATCATCGAAATCCAGAGCTTCTCGGCAGGCCACGGTCAATCCGCAATTGGCGCCTCGCAGAAAATGGCCGATGCGGTGGTGCGCTACCTGGTACTGACGCACGGCATCCCGGTGTACCGCATCTACACAGTCGGCATGGGCAGCGCGGCGGTGGCTGGTGAAGGAACCGCGCCCAAGCGCATCAGCGGCGGGAAAGTCGAAGTCAGTCTCCTGAAGAACGATCTAGTCAGTTCCTCGCAGCGTTGATGGGACGGAAAACGACGGGCGAGCCCTTGGCGGCTCGCCCTTTTGATTTTTCCGGCGCTACTCTGATCGTGTAAAGATTCTACTGCCCGAGGATCCTCTTTTCAGGCCCGCATTGGGTTGGCTTAGGCCCCAGCCACACGGAGAAGAGCATTCGGCCGAAAGCTGGATCAGCGATGGTGATCTTGTCGTTGCCTTTGATGGCGAGCGTTGTGCCCGTGCCCGGCACGTAGGTGAAGACCATCTGGTCGCCTTCCTTCAGGGCTCCCGCGCGCCGAGGCGGAAGGTAGAGCCCCGCGACGTAAACCTTCACCCTGTGCTTGTTTCGTAATCCCAGGCCATTGAGCACCGGCTTTGTGCTCCCGATCTGCGCGGTCCGGCAGGGTCACGCCCGCCAGGCTGGCCGCGTGCAGATGAATAACCGACGCCAGCCTGAACAGGGCAATGGCGAGCGACATGGCGGTCTTGCGAACGAGACCTCCGTGAGAAGCAGCAGTACGACCCGGAATGCTACCACAAGCAATCACAGCAAACCGCCAGCGAAGCGCGGGTGTCGATCTCCTGACAGCCGTTCCGGATCCAGCAACCATTGGTGCGCCTTCTTAATATGTCTGCCTTCGTACGGACCAATGTGCGGCATCGCTTTTCCGCCCGCCGGTCAAAAACCACGAAATCCGGCAAAACAGAGGTGCGAAAAAGGGTCGAACTTATTCGCATTTCAAGTTACCATTTTAGCCAGACTCGCTCCTGGTGCGGATTCGGAGCGGCGACATTTTTTGGGGGGAAGCATGGCAATCAACTTTGTGCGGGCACCAGAAGGAAGCGACGACTCGATCCAGTTTCAGCCCATCGAGCGGCTAAAGGTATATTTATTCGGGGCGACGATTTTGTTTGCCTCCTTTGGAATGGGCGAAGCGGTCTATCGCCTGTTGTTTTCAGAGTTCGATGGCATAACGGATCGGATTCCGATTGAACTGCTGTTTGGCTTGGTATTCGCCTGGCTGGCCACGAAGTTCGTAGGCGGCATTTACAGAAATCGTAAGCAGAGAAGCGCGCGGCTCAACTTCATTTGGGCTCGAAATCATCAAATACGAGGCGCTTTGGAAGCAATCAATCCCTTGGCCCATCCCTCCAGAAACCAACAATCCATCCGAGTCATCCGCGAGGAAGTCGACAGGATTGAGTCGGCGCTGAAGGAGATTTTGCCCGGCTAGACTGTGGCGCCCGGATCCCGGCTCCCGCTGGTCTTTTGCGTAAAGGCCCGCTGGAAAAGTGGATGTTAGAATTAAGTGTCTAGGTTTCAACAGTTTTACCCAAATATGACGCAAATCCTGGACGCGATTCATTCCCCTTCTGACGTCAAACAGCTTGCGCTTCCCCAACTGGAACAATTGGCCTTTGAGATCCGCGAGGAACTAATCACCGTTCTCGCGAAAACTGGCGGCCACCTCGGACCCAACCTCGGCGTGGTGGAGTTGACCATCGCCATGCATTACGTCTTCAACACGCCCGAGGATCATTTTGTCTTCGATGTGAGCCACCAGGCCTACGTTCATAAATTACTCACGGGACGGCGCCAGCAGTTCCACACCATCCGCACGCCAGGCGGGCTCAACGGCTTTATGCTGCGCACGGAGAGCCCACACGACTCCTATGGAGCGGGACACGCCGGCACGGCCTTGTCCGCTGCCTTGGGCATGGCGGTGGCGCGCGACCGTGCGGGTGGGAAGGAACATGTCGTGGCGCTGGCAGGGGACGCAGCTTTCACCTGCGGCATTGCCTACGAGGCCCTGAATAATATTTCGCATCACACCCGCCGCCTTATCGTTGTGCTCAATGATAATGAGTGGTCGATCGACAAGAACGTCGGCGCAATTGCGAGCTACCTCAACACAATTGTGACCAACCCACGTTTCGATTATCTGCACGAGCGTGCGGGAAGATTCGTCGAGAAGCTAGGCGGCAAAATAGCGCTGCGCATGGCGCGCAAGGCAGAGGAAGCGGCCAAGAGCATTTTCTGGCCGAGCGTGATTTTCGAAGAGCTAGGACTGAAATATTATGGTCCGCTCGACGGACACGACATCCCCACGCTGATCAAGACTTTCGAATTCCTGAAGGCCCAGAACCGTCCGGTTTTGTTGCACGTGCTCACGCAGAAAGGCAAGGGCTTTGAGCCGGCTCTGCTGAAACAGAAGAAATTTCACGGCCTGGGGCCCTACGATCCGGCGACGGGCGAGACCAAGCCGCCTGCCTTACGTACGTACTCCGAGGTGTTTGCCGACACCCTGGTGAAGCTGGCGAACATGAACCCTCGGGTGGTAGCCATCACCGCAGCTATGCCCAACGGGACGGCGTTGGATCGGTTTCAGCCCCACCATCGGGATCGATATTTTGACGTCGGCATTGCCGAAGAGCACGCCGTAATCTTTGCCGCCGGGATGGCGACCAAGGGCTACAAACCTTTTTGCGCCATCTATTCCACCTTTTTGCAACGCTCGGTCGATCCCATCATTCATGACGTGTGCCTACAGAATCTGCCCGTGGTCTTCTGCATGGACCGGGGCGGCCTGTCCGGCGACGATGGGCCGACGCATCATGGCCTGTTCGATATCAGCTATCTGCGCGGGATCCCGAACATCGTCCACATGGACCCGAAGGATGAAGATGAACTGGCCAACATGCTTTTCACGGCCATGCAGTACGATGGTCCGGCCGCCATCCGCTATCCCCGGGGAACTGGTCCGGGCACACCGGTCAAGGATGTTCCCCGAGCAATTCCCATCGGCAAAGGCGAACTCCTGCAGCATGGGGAGAACGACCGGGTGGCCATCTTCGCACTGGGGGCTCTGGTCCCAATGGGGCTCGAAGTGGCGCGGAATCTGGAGGGAGAAGGCGTGTCGAGCGCGGTCATCAACGCCCGGTTCGCCAAGCCCCTGGATGTCGAGTTACTGGAGTTCTTCGCGCGCAACGTGGACGTGATCCTGACCCTCGAAGACCACGTCCTGATGGGCGGTTTTGGCAGCGCAGTGCTCGAGGAGGTGAGCAACCTGGGATTGAGCACTCCGGTGGTGCGCATCGGCTGGCCCGATCACTTTATCGAGCACGGCAAGCCAGACGCTTTGCGCGAGAAGTATGGGATCAGCGCTCGAGCTGCGATTGAGAAGTTGCGTCCTTACCTGGTTCAACCTGGCGTGTTGGAGCGAGTGACGCTGCCGCCGCCGCGTCTGTGAACCTTTTACCATTCTCTGGCCTATCCCTTGCGGGCGGACTCTTCACGGTTATGACGAGCTATGTTCGAATCAGACTGCTCCTGCTGAGCACGGTGGGGATGGCCCTCATGGCGGTGCTTCCCGCCCAGGTAGGGAAGCCGAGCATAACCATACAGTCCGACCCAGCCGCGCTTTTGATAGAGGCGCGGAGTCTCTACCGCAAGGGCTCTTTCGATCAGGCGGTCGCCAAGTTCAACGAAGTCCTGAAAGCTGACCCTGGCTCGGGCGAGTCTTATGCGGGAATCATCCGCTGCTTCTTGAAGCAGGACAGGGTCCGCGACGCCGACGACACGCTGCAGAAAGGCTTGCAAGCCACTCCAGGAAATCCCGATTTCAAAGTGGCGCAGGGCGAGGTGCTTTTCCGCGAGGGTGAGATCCCCGAAGCCGGGACGCTATTCAGCGAAGTCATGGTCTTAGTTCCGCCCAATGCTCGGGCCTTTCTCGGCGGCGCGCGAGTGGCTGAGGCGAGTGCCATGTATGCCCGCGAGCACGTCCTCATTAAGCGCGCCCACGAGATTGAACCGGCGGACCCGGACATCAAGAAGATTTGGATGCAAACCCAATCGGTGCCCGATCGCATCAAGTCTCTCGAAGACTACCTTGCTCAGCCCTCCAACGACGACGCCGATACCCGGCGAACGTTGACCGAGAGTCTGGGATTGCTGAGGGCATCTCAACCCGATCCGCTTGGCGGTTGCCGCCCGTCCTCGGACGTGACCTCCACCGAGACCAATCTTGTGCAACCGCAGACGGGCGGAAAAGGCTTGCAGGGATTCGGTCTCGAAGTGACGATCAACGGGCAAGCGTCCAAGCTTCTTCTCGATACGGGTGCGTCGGGAATTGCCGTTAGTCGCAAGTTCGCCAGCCAAACGGGACTGAAGCGGGTCTCGGACATACGCGTCACAGGCATAGGAGACAAGCCCGACTCCCAGGGACACATCGAATCCGCCAACACGATTCGCATCGGGAATCTCGAGTTCCACAACTGCCAGGTTGAGGTCGTGGACAGTCTGTCGCCCGCCGAAGACGGGCTTATGGGCGCTGACGTTTTCTCCCAGTTCCTGATCGAAATCGATTTTCCCGGCTCCAAGCTGCGCCTCAGCCAATTGCCACCCCGACCCGGACAGATCCCATCCAAAGCTTCTCTTACGACGACCGGACAAGAAGAGTCCGCGATGGCGCCGGAGGCGAAGCCTGCAGCTAGCCCGGACGTTAAGCAACCAATAGCTCCGACCTCGACATACAACGACCGCTATATTGCTCCGGAGATGCATTCTTACGTTCAGACCTTCCGCATCCACCACATGTTGCTGGTGCCGACCAAAATTAATGAAGGGCCTGAGAAACTCTTCTTGCTGGACACCGGGGCCTTCGACAACACGATTACTCCCGACGCTGCGCAGGAAGTTACAAAGGTGCACCGCGCGCCGCTACGCAATGTGCACGGTTTGAGTGGAGACGTAAAGAAAGTGTACGTTGCCCATCAGGTGACTCTCGACTTCGGGCACCTTCGTCAAACGGTGCCAGACATGGTGTCCTTCGACATGTCCCGCGTCAGCCGGAATGCAGGGACCGAGGTCTCCGGCACCCTCGGCTTGGAAATGCTAAGACTTGTCAAGGTCAGACTGGACTATCGAGATGCGCTGGCTGATTTCCAATACACCAAGCCGCCCGCCCGTAGGTAGAAGACATACGCGCGGGGCTGCGTCCTCTGCTTCCCCGCAATTATTACCTGTGGCCCGTTAGAGCCGACCCTAGCACCGCGGGGCCATTCCCCCAACGCCAGGGTGGGTTTACGCTCTTAATTGAGCAGCACTTGGGGGAGGGCTGATCAACAAGCGTCCCACGACTCAAACCGAGTCTGGGGCGTTTTGTTTTGCTCAGAAAGTTGTTGCAATGCAGAAATGGAGTTGTCAATCACAGCAGAACAGCATTGAGAGGGATGCGAGCTGGCGAGTGTTGTTTTGGCTCGCGAATAAGGTCAGGAAACACTTTCCGTTGGCGGAGGCATATCCGTCGATAGCGTGGCTTTCTTGCCAATCAAGTTCGCCACATAGCAGGACTCATGCACCGGCAAACCACGCTCGTCTATTTTGCAGTCTTCCAAGCGAACCATCTTGCCGCAAATGCAGCAACTACCAACGGAAGCCATCTGTCAACCTCTACGGAACGTGCTACAGGGAGGAAATCCGATGGCGGCAATTTTAGCGTGCGATAAAACATCCTGTCTGCACGCTAGCGTACACACGTAAGGGGGAAGTCTGTGACAGCCAAAGCATCGACAGGAATGCTGATCTTGGTCGCCGGCCCTACCGCTCCGGTACGAATGACAGTCCTGTCCTGATCGAAAACAACCCTCGGGAGATGGAGTCCTATGCGCTGCCTATCTCTCGCGCCGGACATATTCCGATTCTCGGGGAGTGGCTGGCCCTCCCGCTCGTTAGGCCAGGCGGGTCTATCCAGGTCGGCGACCAGAGATGCAGCGAGCTGTTTCATCCAATCGCGATTCGGCTTTCTCGATATGTGCGCTCGGCGCTTGTTTCAGGCCCCGCCTCGCGGCGAGTGTTGTTTCACCCTTGCGCTTGGCTAGGACTTCACTTCCATCAAGTTGTCAAAGGGACTTTCACCCTCAAGCTGTCGAACCTGCTCGGCACACACAAGAAACCCTCCCGCTGGGACCGAGAGGGTCTGGGGAAGTGCTCGAATGATTCGCGCTTAAGCGCGGACGACGTTTGCCGCCTGGAAGCCCTTGGGGCCCTTCAGCAGATCAAACTCCACGGTCTCGCCCTCGTTGAGGGTACGGTAGCCGTTCTCCTGGATTGCGGAGAAGTGCACGAATACATCTTCCCCCGTGGAGCGTTGGATGAATCCATATCCTTTCGCCCCGTTGAACCACTTCACAGTACCTTTCTCTCTCACGGAAAAAACTCCTTTCACTGATCGCGAAGAATGATTCTCCGGCGTCTCCGATCGTCGCCCCGGTCGACCGAAGCCCCCCTCAAAGAAGCCGGTAGAACTGGTTGAGTCCACGTGGAGTTGAAGAAGCCCCAGAAAAAGAAAAGACTCCTACCCCCGCCGCTCCGCACTTGCCTTTCGCGACGGGAAGTCTTGGAGTCCGATAATGGCGCTTTTCAGCCACACACAACAAACGTCAACCCTTACTGGTCTCACCACCGGACCACGTCCGGTATTGAGCATGAGATCATAAGCACTATTAAAACGATTCGCAACTAGAATCTGAAGGGAGATCGCAACATGACCTGGGGTCACTGAGAATAACTTTAACAGGGATTAAGAAATGCCGCCCATCCGTAGATTGCCGCACCAGGCCCAATTCCAAGCCTCTGATAGGATTAGAATTCCATGTTCAATCCACCCATTTCGGCAGTCCCCAAGGCCGAATCCCCGCCACGGGCGCGACCCTCGCGTCCTGGGCCCCCTCCGCCAACGAGCCTGGTCCTCTCCACCGTCAAATACCTCATGCGGACCGACGTGCACACTTTCGCCTTCTCCGTCGCCGCCAACGCCATCCTCTCGTTCTTCCCGTTCGTCGTCCTGATGATGACGCTGATCCGCCGCGTCTTCCACTCCCGCGTGATGGCGGATCTGGTGGCCGAACTGCTGCGCGATTACCTCCCCGCTGGCCAGGATTTCGTCATCCGGAATCTCAACGCCATGGTGAACTCCCGACAGCGTGTGCAGGTGTTCTCGCTGATCATCCTGCTGGTCACTTCTTCGGGTGTCTTCCTCCCGCTCGAAGTAGCCTTGAACCGGATCTGGCGATTCGAGAACAACCGTTCCTATGTGGGCAACCAACTGATCTCGCTCGGCCTGGCCTTTGCCAGCGGTCTGCTGGCATTGCTCTCGATCGCGCTCACCGCCGGGCCAGTGGCGCTCATGCAGTTTCTTCTGCGCGGCTACGGCACGGGCTTTGTCCGGCTGGTCGGATTTCTGGTGATGAAGATCTTCGCCATCGCCGCCAGCATTGCTATCTTTTTCCTGATCTACTGGCTGCTCCCCAACGGGAAAGTTCCGCCGCGAGCGGTGCTGCCCGCAGCCATCATCATGGGACTGCTCTCGGAGGCTCTGAAGTATGCCTACATCCTCGCGCTTCCCTGGCTGAATTTTCAGGAAATCTATGGCCCCTTCGCGCTCTCGGTGAGCCTGATGTTCTGGGCGTTTCTTACAGGCTTGCTGCTGCTGGCGGGCGCCAACCTCTCGGCCGAGGAACATCTGCAACATTCGCTTTAGCGACTGCCGGACGGTTCCGGCCAGGCTTTCAGGCTTGCGCTTCCCCACCAGCGTTTCGGTCCTTTGCGCGGCGCGGTTGTCGGAGCATCACTCCTAGTTTTCCGCAGGAAAGGACAGCACCTCTTGTTCGGGCCGGTTTTTCTGCCGCCGTTCGCTTATGAGTCGCGCCGCTTACTTGGCAGGTGAGAAAGGCCGCCTTCTGCCAGGCGGCCTTTTTCGTCAGATGCAGGAGGCTACTTCTTCGCCTCGCCGATCGAGAGTAACTCCACTTCAAAAATCAGCGTCTCCCCCGGACCAATGTCTTGCCCGGCGCCGCGATCGCCATACGCCAAATCCGGCGGAATGAACAATTGCCATTTCGATCCCACCGGCATCATCTGCAGCGCCTCTGTCCACCCCTTAATCACCCCGTTGACAGGGAATGATGCCGGCTGTCCCCGCTTGTACGAGCTGTCGAACTCCTTCCCGTCGATAAGGGTCCCGCGATAATTGCAATTCACCGTGTCGGTCGCTGCGGGCTTTGGTCCGGCGCCTGCCGTCAGAATCTTATACTGCAAGCCGCTGGGCAGCACTACGACGCCTTCTTTCGACTTGTTGGCGGCCAGAAAGTCCTCTCCCGCTTTTCGGTTGGTCGTGCCCTCTTCTTTCGCCTTGGCTTCCATCTTCTGACGAACATCCCCCTGCAATTTCTGGATTACGGTCCTGGCTTCGTCTTCGGTGAGCATCGTTTTGGCGCCAGTCATCGCGTCTTTCATGCCTCGCGCGACCAGTACGGGATCCAGGGTCATCCCCTGGCGGTGCAGTCCCAGGCCAAGGTTCATTCCCATCGCATAGCTCTGCTTATCTTTGTCG
This sequence comes from Candidatus Sulfotelmatobacter sp., assembly GCA_035511455.1. Taxonomy (GTDB): domain Bacteria; phylum Acidobacteriota; class Terriglobia; order Terriglobales; family Acidobacteriaceae; genus Sulfotelmatobacter. The sequence continues at coordinate 63,158 of DATKFH010000033.1, forward strand.
GTCGTGAGCGCTAACGGGGCGGCTGTCTTGGCCGTTGTGGCAGGCTTCTTGGTCGCCGTCGTGCTCGCAGGCTTCTTCGTCGCAGTGCTAGACTGTCCGGCGGCTGGTGGATTGGCGGTGGCTGCAGGAGTCTGCTGCGCCGGGGCGACACCCAGCAACATCATCCCCGCCGCCAAGAATTGCAGCATAAAGGTGAGCGATTTTCGCATAGCCTGTATTGTCCCATTCTGTGCGAAAGACAGCAAACATCTAGCGCAAACTCGCGCCCCAGTAGTAACACTATTTTGGGGCCCGCGGAATGAGGGGACCGCGGCCTCGGCGGTCCAGTCGAGCGGACTACCAGCCCTGCGGCTCGCCGTATCACCACGAATTCTGCGGGAGATCAGTTCAGTCCCTGTAACAAGTAGAGTTCCGAGAGCTGCCGCAGCGTGTTGTAGGCAAAGTACTGTCCGTCGGGAGTTGTCAGCACGCGGGTGATGCCGAACCCGCCGGCTGGGTCGTGCATTTCCAGCGTCTTGATCAGTTGCCGGGATCCATTGTCCACACGAACGCGATAGATGGCCGCGGACATACCGTTGTAGTTAGCGACGTAGATTGCTGACCCGTCGGCGGTGACCTGAATCGGCCTGTCTTTTTCTTGCCATCCTTTTAGCTCGCGGGCAGGCGATCCGCCCTCGACCGGAAGAATTTCGGGAGGACCCTTATCCCCGCGCGCGATCAGGAACTTCGCATCCGGGGTGACTAACCCGCGGACACCTTCGGGCGTGAGCGGTTGCAGTTTGCCGGAATCGGGCTCGAATACATAGTCGCGCAGCTGATGTCCCGGGTCCCTGGCCATCACCACAACTCGACGACTATCAGCGGCGAATCCCTGAGGCACAATGTTCTCGATTCCCGCCATCCTCAGTTCCGTAGCTTCCCCCGCTCCGGTAGGAATGAGCCACCGGCGACGCGGGTTGGTCTCCGTGACTGCGAGCACCCACTTCTGATCGGGCGAGAGCGCAATGGCATAGCCTTCACCAAGGCGTACCGCAGCGGCGCCGTCCGTTTTCCGCAGGAAAATTGTCCCCAGAGACCCTCCGCCTTTCCCGCCTTCGTGGAACAGCACTTGTTTGCCGTCCGGGGACATATCGACCAGCACGGCCCGGTCGAGCCAGGTAAGCTCTCTGTCTTCCGAGCCCGGGGAACCCGAGAAGAAGATTTTGCGCTCGCGATCGTCGATCGCAATGATGGCCGTACCGTCGGCGGAGACATCGTGCAGCGTTAAGTCTCCGGGAGCTGCCGCCAGCAGACGGAACGCACCCGACATGTTCACGGCCATCAGCCGTCGGGCGATCGTGGTAGTCGTCGGATCGGCGGTGAACCATACTTCGTCATTCTTTGGCGCCCAGGCGAGCCCGTACAGGCTGGAGAAACTTCCGAACGATTTCGCGTTGCCTCCATCGGAATCGATGATGGTAATTGAACCGCGATCATCGCCTCTTCGGACGTGCTCACAAAATGCGATCCGCTTGCCGTCGCGGGAGATTCGCGGATGACTGATCCAGCCCGGCACGCCCACCTGGTAAACAACCTTGCCCGCGGGATACTCGATGCGGTTCTCGTTGCCCACGGTGCGCACCACCAGCAAGTTCGATCCATCGGGCGACCAGTCCGACCACTCAACGTTCTCCAGCACTTCGCGAGGCGCCGTTCCACCCGTCAGCGGCGTCCGGCCCAAGGTCCCCTCAGTTCCGAAAAATCCCGCCAGAGGAGCGGGCTTCAAAGACAGCGCGATTTCTCCGGTCGAGGAGATGCCGAGCAGGTCCACCTGACTTAATCCGAGCGGCCGAGATTCGATACTGTCCGCGCGCGTGGAGTAGAGTTCCGGTGCCAGCCCCGACCACGCCGCGCTGTAGATGACGGTGCGGTTGTCGGGCGCGAAGCGCGCGCTCAGCACCGTTCCCTTGCGGAAGGTCAGCTGGTGATAGGTCACCTCCGACGATGCTTTCCCCTTGTGGCCGACGAGGTAGCCCAAGCCGGCGGCCATGGCCACCAGCAAGAGCACAATCAGTGGCTGAAAGCGCCGCACTCGCTGCGCCGCAGTGGGCTGGGCCACCTTCCCCATCGCAGAACTGGAGTTCGGCGACAGAGCCTCCAGGTCGAAGGCAAGATCGCGAGCCGACTGAAACCGCTGGTCGGGATTTTTTTCCAGGCAATGCCGCACAATCCGATCGAGCGCGGGGGATATGCTGCGATTAAGCTCCGTCAGTTCGGGCAGGTCCTCCTTCAGGATCGCCGTCATTGTCTCCGCGGCCGTATCCCGCCGGAAAGCCCGCTGACCGCTCAGCATCTCGAACAGAATCGACCCAAATACGAAGATGTCGGAACGGTGATCGACCTCAATGCCGCGCACCTGCTCCGGTGACATGTAGCCCGCAGTACCCAGGACTTGCCCGGCCTCGGTCAGGGAGATGTCGGCCGAGGTCAGTGTCTGCACACTGCTATTCACCTCCGACCCAGCGCGCGCCATCTTGGCCAAACCGAAATCGAGAATCTTCACCCGCCCATCGTTCGTGAGGAAGATGTTTTCCGGTTTCAGATCACGATGGATGATCCCTTTGTCGTAGGCTGCGGCCAGCCCTTGGGCAATCTGCACCGCGATTTCAACCGCCTTCCGCGATGATAAAACTCCACCCCGCAGACGCTCGCGCAGGGTCTCGCCTTCCAGGAGTTCGCAGACCATGTACGGGGCTCCATCGTGAGTACCGATATCGTGCACGGCGAGAATGTTGGGATGGTTGAGAGCGGCCACGGAACGCGCTTCCCGTTCGAAGCGCTGCAAGCGATCCGCGTCGGCGGCGAAAGACGAGGGCAGGACTTTGACGGCCACCATCCGGTCGAGCCGCGTGTCTCGGGCGCGGTACACCTCACCCATGCCGCCGGCACCTAGCGGGGATTGAATTTCATAGGGACCGAGTTTTGCGCCGGAAGACAGTGGCATGCGTGCGGGCCATTATAACGTGGAGAGCAGTCTGCACAGGACGTGGGAAGCAGAGCCAACGCAAGAAACTCGCCGGCGAGAATCCCGGGTCACGTTTATTCAGGGCGTATCGAATTCCCTTTTGTATGCTTCCCAGCGTTGGCGGACGTCGGCCATGATCGCCTGATACTCCGGGTCACCCCGCAGGCTCTCGTAGTTCTTGTCTCGCTGAAACCAGGGATAATTCATATCCCCAAGGGCAACGGTGCGCTTGAGCCAGATGAGGGCATGCTGCTTGTCGCCGAGCAGCGCATAAATTCCTCCGAGCCAGTAGGCGGCATCCCCATCAATAACCTGCTCGGGACGGGATTCGAAGAGCCTGGGGTCGATCTTTTCCCGCTGGTGGCGCGATGCGTACAGGAATGCAGCCAGCATCTCGGGTGTCTGGTCGCCTGAGTCGTGAGCGCGTTCGACCGCTCGATCCGAGGTGCTTTCGGCTTCGCCCAGTTTGCCTTCGTAATAGAGTATCGAACCATAATAGGCGAGAGCCTTGAACTGATCCGGATTCTTGGTCACTACCGGTTGCAATTCCTGCTCCGCTTCGTCCGCTTTACCGCTGTAGAGAAGCATTCGGGCCAGCATCCAGTGCGGCTGAAGAGCGGTCGTATTCAGGGCGACCAGCCGGCGATAGGCCTGCACGGAGAGTTCATTGAGCCCGGCATAGTAATACGAATATCCCAGTGCTTGCCAGGCGTCACCATTGTTCGGGGCGAGCACCACTGCCTGTCTGGCTGCGCGGATCGCCTCCTGTTCCCGTCCTCCCTCAGCGTAAGCGGCGCTCAGCGCCATCAACGCCTCAGCTGACTGTGGATTAATGTTCACTGCTTTCTGGGCAGTGATTACGGCGCGCTTCAGATTCTCTTCCCCATTCTCCACGAAGTTAGCTCCCTGGAATGCATAGAACCGCGCCAGCACCGCATACGCGTCCACGAAGTTCTTATCCAGAGAGATCGCATGCTCCAGCAGACGCTCCCCCTTTTCCATGCTGTCCAGCCGCGAATACGCGAGATATTCGTTCTGATAGAAGCGCGCCTGCAGGTAGTCGTTGTAAGCGTCCACACTCGTGGTCACCGGCTGTTGGATCGATTTCTGTTCGGTCGGCGAAACTTCGATTTGCAACCCTTCCACAACCTTGGTTGCGACCTCATCCTCAAAGCTAAGTATGTCCGCACTCTTTAGATCGTAGCGTTGCGACCACTTGGTAGTTCCGGTACGCCCGTCGATCAATTGCACGGTCACCCGGACGACACCCGCAGAACGCTGGTACGTCCCTTCCAGCACGCTTTCCACACTTAATGCCTTGGCTACCTCCACCGGTTCTGGCGTTTCCTTCGCATACTTCAAAACCGACGTGGTCGGCCGCACCGCGAGGTTCTGTAAGGAGGTGAGACGGCTGATAATCGCGTCGGTGATGCCAATGGCCCAACCGTCGCTGCTGGAAGCCGATAGGTCGCGAAAAGGAAGCACCGCGATGGTTTGTGGCGACGACTGTGTGGGGCCGTTGCCGGTTTGCTGAGAGCGCGCGCTCGGGTTATGGAGGCGAACCCCAACAATGACTAGGCCGGCGACCAGCAATGCCGCCAGTGCGAGCATCAGGAGTGCGCGAATTCGCCCCCGCGACGGCCGAGCTGGCTCGGGAGCTGGAATTAGCAGTTGCGACTCGGTATCGCGCCTGATGCGTTTCAGGTCAGCCCGCAACTCGGCCGCCGACTGGTAGCGAACTTCGCGATCCTTCTCCAGTGCCTTGACGATCAGATCTTCCAGCTTGGGCGGGAGGTCCGCGTTCAGTCGTACCGGGGCCGCCGGCACCTTGTGGAGGATCGAATCAAAGATCACTCCGGACGTGTCGCCGCGGAAGGGCAACACTCCGGTCGCCATTTCGTACAGCACGACTCCGAACGAGAACAGATCCGTGCGGGCATCCACTTCCTTACCCAAAACCTGCTCCGGCGACATGTAAGCCACCGTTCCGATCGCTGTGCCGGGACTCGTAAGGTGCGGCGCATCAGCCGATAACGTCCGCTCCTCAGCCGATGCGATCTGGCCGTCCCCGAGCCCTGCGGACATCACCTTGGCTAGTCCGAAATCCAGAATCTTCGCCCGCCCGCGCTTGGTGACAAAGATATTCGCCGGTTTGATATCGCGATGCACGATACCCTGACCGTGGGCCGCCTCCAGCGCGTCGGAAATCTCGATGGCCAGCGCCAGCAGTTCCTCGCTCTCCATCGGCTGCCCCCCGATCCGATGCTTCAGCGTCACACCATCCAGAAATTCCATCGCGAGAAACGGATGGCCGTCGTGCTGTCCGACTTCATAGATCGTGCAAATGTTGGGATGATTCAGTGCTGAGGCCGCGCGTGCCTCGCGGCGAAAGCGTTCCAAGGCTCCGGGATCCTGGGCAACTTCTTCCGGCAAGAACTTGAGCGCCACGAATCGGCCCAGTTCCGTGTCTTCGGCCTTGTAGACGACGCCCATCCCGCCGCCCCCCAGCTTTTCTACAATCCGGTAGTGAGAGACGATTTGGCCGATCATGTTTTGATTTTGAGCGATGGAATGCCCAAGATCAGCCTTGGGCCTGAGTCGGCGTTCTGGTGGCCATCTTAGGGAGCGGGGGAAGGCAAGTCAAACGGGGGACGCTGGAGTACACCTTTCTTAAATCCATCCACGGCCTACACAGGTCCGACAGGAGCCGGCCGACCGAGTGCCACTTTGCCCACGGCCAGCCTGGCTGCGCTAATTGCGCTCGAGCATCCACACGTTCGATGTTCCGCGCGCCTTCCAGAAGGCCAGATGCTTGCCGTCGGGCGCCGGAATCGCCCAGCCGAGCATGTCGGTATCTTCGAGCATGGTACGGGTGTTCCCCTCCAAATCGATGTTCAGCAGCGCCCACTTTCCGGCGTTGGTGTAGGCCGGCGCAAAAAGGCTGCGTCCATCGGCGGCAAAATCGATGCTGCTGATTCCAGCCCAGGCCTGCGCCGTCACTGTGCGCTTGCTGCCGTCTTCCAGGGAGGAGAGAGTAATGCTCGGGTCTTTTTGCACGCCCTCTCGTTTTGCAGTCGCCAGAGTCTTGCCGTCGGGAGACAAACTCCAGTTGTACGCGTAGGCAGGTTCGTCCTTGATCTTGAGTTGAGGAAGTTCCTCGCTCTTGCCGGTGGCCGGGTCGAAGCGGAAGAATGACATTTCCGTTTGGCTGCGCGTGTCATAAAGGCATAAGGTCGACGGGAGCCGAGCGCATTGCATGTTGCCCAACCCGCTGCGCTCCAGGACCAATCGCGGCGGCCCGCCCGAAAGCGGTACCCCCATCAACTGACTCTCCAGACTGTCCTGGCCCAGTTTCGGCCAGATCACATAGAGGATGGTGGAATTATCCGGCGTCAGCCTCGGGGTCATCGCCGCTTCGTTGCCCCCAACCAACAGCTCGGGAATGGATTGATCGATCCGCTGTTTGAACACGTGGAAGAGCCCATCGCGATCCGATGCGAACAAAACTGTTTTGTTGTCCGGCGTCCAGGCAAACGGATAGTCCCTGCGCTCATCCAGCGTCAACCGATCCTGGGGGCCGAGTCGCGTTCCGTCCGCGTTCATTTCCGTAATGTAGACGTCCGGATTCAGCGAATACTTCATATACGCGATTCGCTTGTCATCCGCGGTTGCGCTGATCGCGGCAACATCATCGGGCGTAGCGGTCAGGCGCACCGGTGTTCCGGTAATGTGTCCACGCGAATCGAGCTGCATCGACCACAGATTCGAGTCCGGCTGATTGGGCCGGGGCTCAGACACTGAGTAGATCAGTTGGTTGTCCCTGGTCCACACCAGGCCTGGACCAAGATGCCCGCTGTCGGTCTCGGTATGCATCAAGGCGTGGCGGCTGGCCGAAGGCAGAATCGTCTCTTGATGGCCGTTGCTGAGGGTGAGGATGCCAATATTCGTGGTCACCTCGAACTTTGCCGGCGCATAGCCGCCGTTGGTAAAGGCGATACGCTGCCCGTCCGGCGACCAGGCAGGCGCACCGTACATGGACCGCTGTCCACCAAGCAGCCGCCTCGGTCGCTCTCCATCGGCTTGCATGACCCACAGTTCCTCCGCGAGTTTCGGGCCTCGGATGAAAGCGATCTGGGAACCGTCACGCGAAACCCCGGCCTGTCGCCCATCGTCGATAAGTCTGTGGGGCGACCCACCCACGATCGAGATTTCCCACAGGCTTTGAGGGGCGGTTGGCGCCTCCACCAAGGTGACGAGTAAACGGATCCCGTCCGGATACCATGCCGTCGGTTCGGGCGAGAAGCCCTTGGGAAGCCACAGTGCATGAACGAGGCCGCTCTCGGTCTCCCGCAGGTAGAAACCCGTGTTGTCGGAAAATGCGAGGTATTTGCCGTCGGGCGAAATCGCCGCCCCGAGCACGGGATGGTCCTCGGGATTGGCTGTCAGCCTCCGCTGCCTGATCTGCGCGGGCGGGTGAGGCCAATTGGCGACGATCGCTCCACCGATCGCTCCAATCAACAAAATCAGAACCGATATCACGATTCGGCGCCGCTTGGGCTCGACGGCAGTCTCGGGAAGTTGAGGAACGACGGGAGTAGCGACCGCTGCGCTCGCGCCGTTGACCGGCGCCACAAACCGGTAGCCGCGTCGGGCCACGGTTTCTACAAACCGAGGATTTTCTGCCGAGTCTCCTAAAGCATCCCGCAGCCGGCGAATCGCTGCATTCAGGCTGTGATCGAAATCGACGAAGGTATCGACCGGCCACAGTCTCTTTTGTATTTCTTCGCGAGTGACCACCTCGCCCGGCTGCTCCAGCAGGAGCGTCAGAACCTGAAAAGGTTGTTCCTGCAGCTTTACCCTCGAACCGTTGCGGCGCAACTCGCCCGCCCGCAGGTCGACTTCGAAAGTCCCAAACTGAATGGAACGCGCCCCATTCGCGCCGGCAACCGCCATGTTCCCCACCTGCAATGCCCGCAGTTTATCAAAATGCGAGCCTCTCGCAGTGAGTGATGCTCGCGCCTAACTATTTGACGCAAAGAGATTTATTTCGTCACCCGGACATGACTTGCAGGTTACCCGCAAACCGTTGAGGTACGCGCCCGCTGCCCCGATGCTCGCCCTACCGTGGGAAGGGGAAAGGTCATCGATCGAGCGTTCAAGGCAGTGGTTCTGTCTGCCGTCACCGTTCTCGGCCTTCTCGGATTTGCGCCAGCCAGCTTCGGGCAGAATCCACAGATCACTGTTTCTGTCTTTTCCGATATCCCGGTTTCCCGTCAGCTTCTAGTCCGCGCCGAGCAGCAGGCACAGAAGATCTTCTCCATTTCCGGAGTAGATATTGCATGGATCGACTGTACCCGCGCGAATGCGTCGGACGGCGATGGCGATCCCGCCTGCACAAAGAGCTACGGACCCGACGACTTCGTCCTCAGGATCAGTTCTCATGTTTCCACCGTCTCCAGCGACGCCTTCGGCGTAGCCTTTCTTGGATCCGATGGGCGGGGCCGCTATGCCGACGTGTTTTGGAAGCGCGCGCAGGAGTTCGGCGCCACCTCGAGCCAGGGCGTCGACCGAATCCTCGGCAGCGTTATGGCGCACGAGTTGGGCCATCTGCTGTTGGGCCTGAACTCTCACTCGGTGACTGGCCTCATGCGTGCCCGTTGGGGAAATGATGAACTTCGTTGCTTGGACATGGGCACGCTTGTCTTCCTGCCCGAACAGGGGAAACGAATGCGCGCCCGGATCGTGGACACGAGTTCGGCTCGGATCTCGAGCGGCACCAGATAGGCGCGCCTGGCTGCCTAAACAGCTTTGGCTGGAATTCGGGGAATGCTTGGTGGAACTCCGAGATGCTTTGTGCCCCAACCGCACATCGCTTCCATGACTGGGATGAGTTCGCTGCCCGCATCGCTCAACATGTAATCCACACGCGGCGGAACGGTCTCGGTGACCAAACGGCGGATGACCCCGTCGTGTTCTAATTCCCGCAACTGTGCGGTGAGCACCTTCTCGCTGACTCCCGGCAGCAGATCGCGTATCTCCGCAAACCGTCGGGAGCCGAAAGAAAGGTGCCAGACAATCAGCACCTTCCATTTCCCTGCGATCACATTCGAGGTGGCTTGCACGGGACATCCGAAATGATTCTTCATGACCCCACCCCTCGCTCGCCGGACTAACAAGCCGGGACTGGCTTACAAAATTGTGCGTACTTCCCACACCGCTGGGCTGCAGTTTACCTTCGAGCAACGCTGCCGAAGGCCCCGCCCGTGGGGACATTTTACCCTCTCGAGCGGCCTGCGGTGCCGGTTCCGAAGGAGTATTGAAGTGGGTTTCCCAACGAATCTGTTCGCAATCCTGACTTTCATCTCCGCTCCCGCGGTTTTGACCAATGCCTCGTGCGTGCTGCGGTTCGGCACCGGCAACCGATATGGCCGAGCCATCGGTCGTGTCCACAAACTGGCAGAAGTGATCGAGAGAAACGGGGAGCTGGAGGAAGGCGAAATGCATCTGCGCGTCCGTCAGTTGGAAGCAGCAGAGACTCGCACGTTGCAGATCGTCAGAGCGCTGACGGGCTTCTACACGGTAGTCGCCGGCTTTGTGGCAAGCACATTGGTGTCGCTCGTCGGCGCTGTGGTCGTTTCCGCCAGGATCGAGTCGGGAGTCTCGTTCAGTTTTGCGCTGGCCTTTCTGGCAGGCACACTCGGAGTCTTCGCCACGATCGCCGGCGCAGTCATGCTCGCTCGTGAGACCAGATTCTCCTTCCGCGTTCTGCAAGAAGAGAAAGACTTTCTCACAGAACGTGGCACACACGCGTCGCCAGGCTTACCTCAACCCCTGCCGAGAAGCATTGACATTGACACTTGAATCTAACCCCGAAAGGACTCGCTATTTATGACCCCATCGAAGTCAAGAATCGACCCGCAGGATGCCGTCATTTTATTCGCTGATCTTCAGTCAGGGATTTTCGAACTCAGCAAGACCATCCCTCCCGATCGCCTGAAGACCGGCGTGCGAGGGCTAGCCAAGCTCGCCAGGCTTCTTGGCATTCCCGCGATCGTATCCGGTGTTCGGGGCGAGGACGGATCTCCAGCAAGAATCATTCCCCAAATTGCAGACGGTCTTGGCGATATTCCTATCCATCACCGCACCACCTGCGACTCATTTCTGAACGAGGAGATCGTTTCTGCGATCAAAGCCACCGGGCGAAAAACACTACTCATTTCCGGTGTTGCCACCGAGCTTGCCGTGCAACTTCCTGCGCTTACCGCTTCCGATCAGGGTTACAGAGTCTACGTGGTTCTCGATGCCTGCGGAGGCATGAGCGAGCGTACCGAACAGGCGGCCCTGCTGCGGATCGCCAAGGCCGGCGCGATCACGACTTCCGTCATGACACTCGCGGGCGAGTTGGCCGGAGATTTCCGCCATGCCCAGGCGCAACAGGCAATCGGGATCCTTTACGAGATGGCTCGTTCGTAAGCACAACCGCCTAACCACCCGAAGCCGGCGCGAGGCGATGCGAGCAGCTACCCTGGCTCTGTGTTTCCACGCAATCATTTCGCTGTCGGCATCCGGCCAAAGTGCGGCCACGCGCTTATCCGACTTTCAGAGTTGGGATGAACTCGACGTTTCCGCGCGGCTGGCCATGAATATGGACGTGAGTTGGATCTCGCAGGGAAGATTCAGCACACAATTCGCCAATCCTGCCACCTACCTCAGCGGTGCGGAAGCGACAGTCGGTGTCGGTAGCCATCTCCTTGTCGCAGCTTCTATTACCTTGCTTACAAGACGACCACGGGACACTCCAGACACTTTCAAGTGCCTATGTTGGCCGCAACGCTAAAGATTTGCGCGGGAACGATGGACGGTTTCCGACCGCAGCCGCTTCCTCGGCGCAATCGGTGGAGGAAACAACTTCTGCGTGCTTACCACACCCACGGCACCAGCCGAAAGCGAGTCCTCTCACAGTAATCCTCGTAGCCCGGCAGGTCCCGCCGCAGGGTGCGCTCCTCATGAGTCAGTCGATAGACCAGCAGCGGCACCAGCAACGCAAACACCGGTAATGTGACGTAGGATCCAAGCGCCAGCGGCACCGCTAGCACTGTCACAGACATGGAGGAGTACATCGGATGCCTCACCAACGCATAGGGGCCGCCATGGATCACCGTTTGTTTTGCCTCCACCTGAATTGTGCTGGCTGCAAAAGTATTCGTCTTCATCACCCAGAACACCAGACAATATCCCGCCACGACCACGACCTGCCCGGCTACAACCACTCCGACAGGAACCGGACCAAGCCATGCCCGCGACCATCCCCAGCGGAAGTCCAAGCCCGTCAGGATGAATGCTGGAATCAAAATTAGTTTGAATAATTTTTGGAATACCTGTTGCGTCGGCTCATTCTCGTTAGTCTGCAGCCGTCGCTCCAGCAGATGCGGATCATGCTTCAGAAAATCAACGAAGAAGAATGTCCAGAGTCCCGCCTGCAACCCCACCAACAGCCAAGCCGCCCAGAACCGCAATGAGCCCGCGGATAGAAACAATATCGAGGCCAGAACCGCCAGCGTCGTGGCCATCTGCCGTACCGCCCGCGCCTTAAGACTCGTATTTGTCTGCATCGCCGGGTATGAGTCCAATTATCCACAGGCCGTTGTGACATCTTTCACTGATTTTTTCGCCGGTTGGGACTAGCCTTTAGTGTTTCCCGGCGTCTCGGCCGGCGTCCTCCGAGCGCACACCCCATTGAAAGGCCACCTTGTGTTGGGGAGAAGCTGTGCCTGTCGGCTCGCGTTTTCGTTTCTAATTTTTCTGCCCGCTGCGGCCGACGGCCAGTCGGAGGAAACCGTAGCTGTCACGTTCCATATCGAACAAGCCATCCGCGGAGTCATCCCCGGTGAAGACCTGACCATCTCTCAATGGGTCGGCCGCTGGTCGGGCGCTCGAAGCGGACGTGGCGGTTACCGCCGCGATTAACGCGTCACTCGATTACCCGCTGCCGTTCGTTGCACCGCCGGCCTCCACCAGCAGCACCAAGTCGCCTCCCGTTGCGCGGCCACTTTCGGATTCGCGCGCCGCTTGAGATGAAAAAAGAGCGCAGCAACCCTGATGGGAATTGGGACCGGGTCGACGCCATCCGGGACTAACCGCCTTGTGGTAAGGGCTTGCCGATTTCCCAATGATGTCCGAAAGGATCGACCACTCGTCCCACGCGCCAACCATAGGGCTGGTCGACAACGGGCTGGACCACGGTTGCTCCGGCAGCGACCGCCTGCGCAAAGGCCGCATCCGGATCTTCAACCACCATCACCATCCGCACCGTGGCACCGCCAAGAGTCTCGGGGCTGAAGTTGAGATGCTCCGGAGACTCATCGGCAACCCAGAAGTCGGACCGCCCTACCGCCAACTGCGCCACCACGGCACCATCCGGAGCTTCGATGAGAAACAATTCCCGCGCCCCAAACGCCGTTTTGTAGAACTCGACCGCCCGCGCTCCCTTGCGAACAGAAAGCATTGGCGCAATTGAGGTCTTTTGTGCAAGCTCGGCTGTGTTATTCATCTCGAATTCCTTAGTAGAGACGTCGCTTGCAACGTCTGGGCCAGCGGCACCGGCTGCCGGCAAGACCCAGCAAGCAGCGCCTTTACGTTCGTTTCTGAGTCATTTCTTCGTCCACTGATCGACCCAGTCATTCACCGTCTTGTACCACAGCCGCGAATTCTGCGGCTTCAGCACCCAGTGACCCTCGTCTGGGAAGTAAAGCATTCTCGACGGCACGCCTTCCATTTGCAGCGTGGTGAAGAGCTGGAAGCCTTCGCTCACGTCGAGCCGGTAGTCGCGCTGGCCGTGGATCACCAGCGTCGGCGTTTTGAAATTCTTCGCGTACTGGTGCGGGGACCACTTCTCATAGCTCGCGCGATTGTCATAAGGCGTGCCTTTGAACTCCCAGTCGTTGAACCACAGTTCTTCGGTCGTGCCCCAGGCAGACTCCGCGTTGAACATGCCGTCGTGTGACACCAGGCACTTGAAGCGGTCGGTGTGGCCGAGGATCCAGTTGATGGCATATCCGCCGTAGCTGGCGCCCAGCGCGCATTCGCGGTCCTGGTCGATGAACGGATAAGTCTTCTCCGCGTAGTCGAGGCCCTTCATCAGGTCTTCAAAGGGAGCGCCGCCCCAGTCGCCGTTGATGGCGTCGATAAACTTCTGTCCGTAGCCGGTCGAGCCGTGGAAGTTGATCATGATGACGACGTATCCGTTGGCCGCAAACAGTTCGGGATTCCAGCGATAGCTCCAGTCGTCTCCCCACGCCCCCTGCGGCCCGCCGTGGATGAGGAACTTCACGGGATATTTCTTCCCGGGATCAAAATTCGGCGGCTTGACGAGAGAGGCCTCGACATCGTCCCCGTGAGCACCTTTGAACCAAAACGGCTCTACTTCTGACATGCTTATTTGCGAGAGCAATTGGTCGTTCACGTGAGTGAGCGGCCAATCTTTGCTCAACGAACAACTCTCTTTTCCCTTGTCTACGTCACCGGTCCTTGCCGGGCACCCTTCGGCAGTAGCATCGGCTCCGAAAACTTCAATCGGTGCCCTGATCGACATGCGAGTGAACACCAGCGTCTTGCCGTCAGGCGTCAGGGTTAGGTCATCGTCGAAGCCTCCAACGAGGGAACGGGCGTAGCTCATTGAACTCTTGTCAGATGACACCCCTCCCAACGCATAGATTAGCGAATGGCGCAAGTGTTCCGCGGCGAAGTAAATCCCCTTGGAATCAGGCGCCCACGTGAATGTGCCGACCCAATGATCGAAGGGCTCGGTTAGATTTTTCTTCTCTCCCGTCTTGCGGTCGTACAGCATCAACTGGAAGCGGTCGCTCTCGTATCCCGGACGCTGCTGGGCGCGGTAGGCGATGTAGCGGCCATCGGGCGAATAGAGCGGCGTTGAGTCGCTGGCGGGATTATCGGCGGTGATGTTCTTGGCGGGCCCTCCGCTGACCGAGACGATCCACAGATCGTTGTTGGTGGTAGCCGCCGGATTCTTGTCGTGATTCGAGGTGTAGCATATCTCCCGTCCGTCGGGAGAGAAGGCATAGTCATCCTGGCCACCGAGCGAGAACACGGGCGCGTCGTAGTCGCCGGGCGTGAGGTCGTGATAGTGCGAATGGTCCGGTGGCTGAGGTTTCCCTGTGGATTGAGTATTTTCCAGCACCAAGTCAGAGCTAACGACAAAGATGTGTGTTCTCTTCCCCTCTTTGTATGCATTCCAATGGCGGTAGAGGAGATGATCGAAGATCTGCGCTGTGACCTTCGACTCCTTTTGTGCGTCCAGCCTCATGGCGTTACAAAATTCCTCCGGGTCCGGTGAGGAGTTGCATGCAGGATAGACGTCCGACGTGAACAGAATCTTGTTCCCGTCCGGCGACCACAATTCTCCGCCGGCTTCGGTTGGAATCGCGGTCAGCCTCCGTTTGCCCGTCACGGTTCCATCCACGCCGTTGAATTCAGCGATCCACACTTGCGAGCCAACCTCCTTCGTAGACAAAAACGCAAACCGCTTACCATCCGGCGCCCAGCGCGGACGATCCGCATCCTGATCGGCGATGATCTCGCGCTCCTGACCGCCAGCCGTGGGCACGACCCAGATGTGCGGCGTCTTGGCATTCGCTTCAAGATCGACATCGACCACGCTGAAGATCACCCACTTGCCATCCGGCGAGACCTCGGGCTCGCCCACGCGCTTCAGCTTCATCATGTCTTCGAAGGTAAAGGGATGCTTGGCCTGGGCTGCGGTCGGAATTGTCGAAGCAAGAATAAATAGAAAGAGAAAAAAACGGCGCATGCAGGGCCTCCTGCGGCAAACGGATGAGTGTAGCAGGCGGGAAGAGCTGGCTTCCAGTTTTGCGCCCCTTGCCTTGTCCATCCTGAGCGGCGTCTTTTGCCGCCAAGGACCTATGCACTCCCCGGCCAGCTCCATAGGTCCTTCGCTTCGCTCAGGCTGACAGGGTTGGTCCGGCAACCCTTCAACGTCCGCCGCATCCAACTACAAGGCAGAACTGCAGCACCCTCCCCTCCGGCCTCGCTGAGCGGAGAGGGGTTGGAGGGAGGGTCGCCGCGGTCTACCTTGCCGGCAGGCAAGTCTCCACAGGATCGTCCCGATTCGATAAACTAGAGATTATGAATTTGCTGCTCCGCCGTTTTCTTTGTCTGACTCTACTCGCCTGTGGGCTGACGCTGTTGCCGGTCGCGGCCCAGGAAGGTCCGCTTCTGAACACTCCTCCAGAAGGTACGAC
This sequence comes from Candidatus Sulfotelmatobacter sp., assembly GCA_035511455.1. Classification (GTDB taxonomy): domain Bacteria; phylum Acidobacteriota; class Terriglobia; order Terriglobales; family Acidobacteriaceae; genus Sulfotelmatobacter. The sequence continues at coordinate 78,440 of DATKFH010000033.1, forward strand.
CCCGGACGAAATCATCAAGCGCTTCGCGGCCAAAGAGACCGAGTTTGCCAAAGCGCGCGAGCAGTACACCTACCGCCAGGACGTGAAGGTCCAGACCGTCGACGGCGACACCGTGGACGGCGAGTATCACGAAGTCTTCGACGTGATTTTCAACGACAAGGGTAAGCGCATGGAGAACGTGGTTTTCGCGCCTTCGTCGAGCCTCACGAAAATCTACATGTCGCAGGAAGACATGGAGGACATCCGCCACAAGCTGCCCTTCGTTCTGACTGAGCAGGACCTGCCGGAATACAACATCCTCTACGTCGGGCAGCAACAGGAAGACGAACTGCACTGTTATGTCTTCGACGTCGCGCCCAAGGAGATCGTGGGCAAGAAACGCTACTTTCAGGGACGCGTCTGGGTCGACAACCACGACTTCCAGATCGTGAAAACCTACGGCAAGACCGTGCCCGACATCCGCAAGAAGCGCGGCGATGAAGAGAATCTATTCCCCAAGTTCACCACCTGGCGGCAGCAGATCGACGGCGCGTACTGGTTTCCGGTCTACACCAAGGCCGACGACGAACTGCACTTCAAGATGGGAGACGTTCGCATCAGGGAGATCGTAAAGTACGAAGACTACAAGCGCTTCGGCACCAACGTGAAGATTCTTTACGAAGGCAAAGAGATTCCCAAGGGTGAGAAGCCGCCGGATCAGAAGAAACCGAACAACGATAATCCACAACCGAAATAGTCTCGCCGACATGATGCACATCGGGCTCTGCGCCCAAGATTAGGTTGCGGTAAGAAGGACAGGGAGGAGCAGGCCGAGCAATGCAGGGTGGCGCATGACAGAACCTCCTGATGCGGCTGCTATCTTTCTAAAGGCGATCAGTCTTATGCGATGTAAATAATTGTATTTATTGGGTTTCCGGGATGTCATCGCGGCCGGCAAGCATCCACGCGCCGACCCGAGTCCAGCGACATCTAGGCTCGCAGGGACAAACCGCTGCACCACTGAGGCTTCAGTAGAACAGGTACTTCCGCCACTTATCATCCGACCGTCCCATCAGCCGCATGATGTGGCGGCTGGTGTGGAGGTTGAAGGCGCGGGGCTCGCGCATCAGCTTCATGCCGGCTTCCGCAGGAAACTGATTGCCCTTGCGGCGATTGCAGGGATGGCAGCAGGCCACCAGGTTCTCCCACGTGGATGAGCCTCCGCGAGAGCGCGGAATCACGTGATCCAGCGTCAGTTCGCTCGAAGGCAGCACCATGGCGCAATACTGGCAGGTATTGCGGTCGCGCAGCAGGATGTTCTTGCGCGACAGCGCGCGGCTCTGGTGCGGAATGCGGCGGTACTCGAGCAAGCGGATCACTGAAGGCAGGCGCATCGCTACCCGCGCCGAGTGCAGGAAGTGTCCATTCTCTTCTTCGGTCATGGCCACGCCCTTGAGAACGAGGACCAGCGCGCGGCGGGCGGCGCAGACGTTGATGGGCTCATAGGAGGCGTTCAGGACCAGGACGGGAGCGAGCAGAGCATGACCGTCGCCAGGGCGGTGAGTTGCCGCCGCCGGCGCGAACAAGCCGGCGGCATGCCGGGATGTTGATCCTGCCTCGTGTTCCATCCTGTGTGACATAGCTTCAGCCCCTCAGGGGCCGGCGGCCCGCCAGTCCTAGCTACCTGCAGCTTTCGCCAGCGGAATCTCTTCCTCTTTCGACGGTACAGTCGCTTCAGGCCCATCCGGCTCGATCTCTGCATACTTCGATGCCAGTTTCAGCGTGCACGCCACCGTCGCTACCCAGAGCGCTGACGCCCCGGCTTTGCGCAGCACCCGCACGCATTCCGAAGCCGTGGCGCTGGTCGTGTAAACATCCTCCACCACAAGCACTTCGCGGCCAGTGACTTCTCCGGCACGCCGCAAAGCGAAGGCTCCTCGCATGTTTTCCCGGCGCTGGTGATTGGTCATGCTAATCTGCGAGCGCGTGTCGCGCGTGCGCTCGAGAATGTCGGGGACTACTTCGAAGCGCTCGCGCGGAGGATGACTTCTCACCGCCGCGCGAGCAATCAGTTCCACCTGGTTGAAACCGCGATCTCGGCGTTTTCCCTGGTAAAGCGGCACCGGAATCACCGATACCTTGGCCTGCCCAAACGAAGGCTCGATCGCAGCGACGGCCTCCGCCAGCATGCGTCCTCGAACATTGGCCGCCGGGCGTATCCCGTCGTATTTCAGCAAATGCACGAGTTCGCGCAACCCGCCCTGGTAGCTTCCGTAGGCTGTCGCACGGGTAAAAGGGCGATCAATACGGCGGCAAACCGGACGACGCCGCAAACCGTCTGTCTCGCGCTCTGCGTACGCGGACAACACGCGCTCCCCGCAGATCGAGCGAACCTTCCCGCGCACGGGCTGCATTTGGTCCAGGCATCGCGGGAACACCGGCAGGCGGGAAATGTTTAGCAGGGGCTCGCCACAAATCCGGCAGTCGGAGGGGAACAGAACCGAAAAAAGGCTCTCAGCAGCCCGGCCAGCCCAAGCTCGTTGGATCCAGGAGGGGGGCGTTTGAAACGCAACAGAACGCCTCGCCACTTCAACCCTGGCCCCGCTAGCCCGGATTCGGTCCTCACTACTGCTGAAGACGGCCTCCTTGTACCCGCGGCGGAGGCCCGCCGCGGCCAGACCTGTACTCAGTATAGCGGCGAACGCGGCTGCTAGGCAACGTGCCGGTCAGACGTAGCCGGCGCCTTGCCCGGCATGAATTTTGGCGTCTCTGAGAGCCGGTCGCGCACGGGCGTGAAGATCAGTCGGTAGTCGCGCCGGAAACACTCTCCGCAGCGCACCGGCATTAGAAGTAATAGGGGTAGAAGATAGCGTTCCGTGAAGGTACGCCGCCGCGAGCGAAAGCCTACGTCGCTGCCGCAATCGCGGCAATGGTAAGGCGGGACGAAAGGACGATCGGGGGAGTCGCTCATTACTGCACCTCGGGTTGTCGAACTAGGTTTGACGAACGACGAAAGGCGGCAGATACCAATTGCCTTTATTCTACACCCGCCGCGGGGAAGGGTTACCTGGCCGGCGATGCAACGGATCGGGGAGCGAGGTGGTACGAGTGAGACCGTAGGCCCGGTTCGCTTGGCCGAACAGTCAGGAACGCACGGAGATCTAGTATCATTATCGCTTGCTCAGAGGGCAACATGCCGAAGCTTCCATCCTCCCGACCGCCCTTCGCCACACCATGCGATGCGCGTTTGCCCCAAGCAGCGTTGCAATTCCGTTTGCGCCATTCTCCGCCCCTCACGAGCGCTAGGTTCCTTGTTGGCTTCAATGTTACTGCGTGGCTATACACTGACAAGTCGGGCGCGCAGAACATTCAGATCAACCTGAACACGACGATTGCAGAGTTGAATCGACGATTCGGACCTGCCCAGACCCCCGATGCCGAAGTCGGGTTTCATTCGGAAATGCTCGCAGCCGACTGGTTCCGCTCTAAGCGCGAGCTTCAAGTGTTGCAGATATTCTCAGAGCGAATCCCGTGCCCTAAAATGTGCAGCCCCATGCTAAACACCTATTTTCCTGGTGTGCCTTGGTATTACTACTACGACAAGCAATCGTGGAAGGGTACGGGCAAGAAGGCGGGAGACGTCCTGAAAAGCGCGTACGGCCTTTAGTAAGCGGCGACCAACGCGCGCGGATTGCTCAGTTTCAGGATCAGACTCCGAACCTCTGCAAGGTCGAATGCCTACTTGTCACGCGCCCTTGCCGCGTGCTAACGTGCGCCGTTCCCGTGTTTTGAATACGTTCGACAAGGCAACGCATACGGACTTGCTTCCATCCCACGTCTAAAGGATTCCTCGTATGAGCAGCACCGTCACCGATCTTCCTGCCAAGAAGCACACACCCTACGTTCCCGAAACCATGGAGATGAAGGAATTCACCTTCCGGGCGCTGCTGATCGGACTGGTGATGACCGCGATTCTCGGCTCGGCCAACGCTTACCTTGGACTGAAGGCCGGCATGACGATTGCGGCGACCTATCCCGCGGCGGTGATCGGCATGGCCCTGCTGCGGTTGATGAAGGGCTCGCTTCTGGAGGAGAACATAGCCCGGACCGTGGGTTCGATCGGCGAGTCGGTGGCGGCTGGTGCGGTATTCACCATTCCGGCATTTGTTATGGCGGGACTTTGGACGGGCCTAACTGCCGACCATTATTGGCAAGCCGTTGCCCTGATGCTGATCGGCGGCACACTGGGCATTCTGTTTGTGACACTCTTACGGCGCGTCATGGTGGAAGATCCGGAGTTGCCCTATCCAGAATCAGTCGCCGCCTCCGAGATTCACAAAGCCGGACAGCAAGGAGCCAAAGCGGCGAAGATTCTGTTCGCCAACATGGGCTTTGGCGGATTCATGTACCTGCTGGGCGCCGTCAACGTGTTTTCCGCGAACAATACGTTCCCCGTCAGCATCAGCGCGCTAGGAAAGAAGCTGCTGCTGCGCACCAGCACGAATCCCAATGTCGCCACCACGGTGACCGGCGGTGCCACCATTTTTACCGCGCCCGACATTAGCCCCGCATATCTGGGCGTGGGCTACATCATTGGCCCACGGTTGGCGGCGTTGAATTTTGCCGGCGGCGTGCTGGCATGGGGACTGCTGGTTCCCCTTCTGACCTTTACGATTGGCCCCTACCTGCAGGCCGCGCAACCGGCTGGCCAGACGATTCCGTGGAGCTTACTGGCCGGCGCGATCTACTATTCGATCGTGCGCCCGATCGCGGTGGGAGGGATGCTGGTGGGCGCCTCCTACACGTTATTCAAGATGCGCAAGCAACTCGCGGTCGGAATGGGCCGGGCCGTTTCCGATCTGAAAAAGTCAGCCACCGCGCACACCGCAACCAACCGCACCGAGCGGGATTTGCCTGCCAAGGTCATCTTTGCGGGCGTGGCCGTGGTGTTCGTCGCAATGATCGTGCTCTACTACTATTTCATCAGCGGGGCTGGATCGCTTTCGAGTTCCAAAGTCTTGTCCGGTTCGCTGGTCGCGGCAGGCATCATGATCGTCGTGGGATTTTTCTTCGCCGCCGTGTCAGGAAACCTGGTTGGAATGATCGGTTCCTCGAACAATCCCGTGTCAGGGCTGACTCTTTGCACTCTGGTGATCGCAGCCCTGCTGATGGTAGCTCTGGGAGTTTCCGGCACCGGAGGAGTTGCGGCCGTGCTGGGCGTAGCAGCGGTGGTTTGTGTTTCTTCCGCCGTCGCCGGCGAAATGCTCCAAGACCTCAAGGTCGGACACATCCTGGGCGGCACTCCCGCTAAGATGCAGATTGGCGATCTGCTGGGAATTGTGGTGGCGTCACTGGTGCTCTTCGTTCCCCTTGCCGTGCTGGATAAGGCGTATCACTTCGGCAGTCCCGCGCTCTCAGCGCCGCAAGCCGGATTAATGGCCATGCTGTCGAAAGGAATCGTAGGCGGGGAAATGGCTTGGCCGCTGGTGGTGGTTGGAATTCTGTTGGGCATCGCCATGATCATGATTGAAGTAAAGAGCGTCATGTTGTTTTCGGTGGGCATGTATCTGCCGCTGGGCACGACGTTTGCGATTTTTGTAGGCGGCGTCATTCGCTGGATGACCGACAGACTGCGCGACCGGCGCGGTTACAACGACGCGCAGAAGGCACGTGTAGACAACGCAGGCGTGCTGACGGCCTCTGGGCTGATTGCTGGAGAGGCGCTGTGCGGCTTGGTAATCGCCGGCTTGGTGGGCTCTGGTAAAGATGTAACTCTGGTTCATTGGACCCCTTCCATCTGGGCCGCACTGGCCGCGTTCGTGGTGCTGATACTTGCTATGGTGCGCGTCCCCCTAGCCAACGCCGGCAGCCCCGATGAACCGGCCCCGCCGACGGCGATCATGTAAGCTCTTGAGCACCAAGGACACGAGGGAACACGAGGGACGTATCGGAGCCTTCGTGCAACTTCGTGTCCTTCGTGGTTTTACGGTTCTTATGTCCATTTCCGAAAACGTTGCGGCAATTCGCGCACGCGTCCAGGCCGCGGCGCGGCGAGCGGGCCGTTCGCCTGGAGGCGTCGCGCTGATGGCGGTGACGAAAACTCATCCTCCGGAGCGCATTCGCGAAGCCTACACTGCGGGCTTGCGGTTGTTCGGGGAAAATCGCGTGCAGGAGTTTGCCGCCAAGGCTGGCGCGCTCGCCGGTCTGGCTGGAGCTGAGTGGCACCTGATCGGGCACCTGCAGACAAACAAGGCAGGCAAGGCGATAGAGTTGTTCAACGCGGTGGACTCGGTTGATTCTGCGAAACTCGCGGAAAAACTCGACGCTGCGGCACAGGATCTGGGTAAGAAACTAGCCTTACTGATCGAGGTCAACGTTGGCGGCGAGGCGGCCAAGAGCGGCGTTGCGCCGGATTCTCGGGAACTGGAAGAACTGCTTTTGGCGGCCCCGCGTTTTGAGGCGCTCGAATTTCGCGGGCTGATGACCGTGCCCCCCTTCACCGACGATACCGAACGCGCGCGCCCCTTCTTTCGGCACTTGCGCCAACTGCGCGACGCGATTGCCGCGCGCAACCTTCCCGCGATCCGCATGGACGTACTTTCCATGGGCATGTCGCACGATTTCGAAATTGCGATCGAGGAAGGCTCGAACTGCGTGCGCGTGGGTACGGCTATCTTCGGTGAGAGATCCAAGCCTTAACCACAAGGAGCACTACGGAATGCCGAGGAAGCATGAAATTCTTTGACCTGCTCTGCGCGGGAAGCCTTTTTCTTCTGGCCATTGCCGCTTCATTTCTGATCCCCAAGACCTACACCGGGCGCATCTGGATTTTCGGGACGGACCTCGCTGTGCTCTTTGCGGCAATGCTCAACCTGCTGCGCATCCAGAACGGATCCGCCCTGCGGGGCTTGAAACTGTTTTGCATCACCAGCAATGTCTCGATGCTCGCATTCTTCCTGGCGTTGATGGCGAGCATTGGGCTCTCGCGCACGTTGTCGAACGCACAGATCCCTTTGGTGGCGGGGCTGCTGTTGCTGGAAACTGCCTTTTCGTTGAAGGAGAAACCGGTGATTCCTGTCCGCGAGTCGCCTGTCGGCGTGACGTTTGCGATCAAGGTCCATCCGGGTGCGAACAAGAACGCGATCACCGGAGAACTCGGCGATGCTTTGAAAGTCTCGCTGACCGCTGCTGCTGAGAAAGGCCGGGCCAACGAGGCTTGCATCGAATTCTTCGCAAAGCTTTTGAAGGTGCCACGATCTTCCGTTACCATTGCGTCCGGCCAGACCAGCCGCAATAAAGTGATTCGCGTGGCGGGACTGACTGCGGACCAGGTCCGGGCGCGGCTAGGCTGATCACAAACCCAGGAGCTAGTTTGACCTTTTCCCAGCGCTTTGAGGAAATTCGCACCGGATTTGAGCGGCCATTCTGGGTCGCGAACATCAGCGAGCTTTTCGAGAGGCTCTCGTACTACGCCGTGTTTGCCGTTCTGGCGCGCTACCTGCACGAGGGGCTGCACTTTGATGTCGAACGGGCCAGCAGCCTCACCGGAATGTTCGGCGGCTGGGTATGGTTCCTGGCCGTGATTGGGGGAGCGGTTGCCGACCGGCTTGGCTTCCGGCGAGCACTTTCGCTCGCGTACCTGATTCTAAGCATCGCCTATTTCCTGCTGGGATCGATCGGCGCGGATTGGTTCGCACCCTTGCGCGACGCGATGCCGCTGGTCACGCTGGTGGCCATCGTCCTCATGCTCCCGGCACTGGGCGTTGCACTGGTGAAGCCAAGTGTGGTTGGGACTACGGCTCGTGCTTCCCAAGAAAATGTGCGGTCCGTCGGATACTCGATCTATTACACACTGGTCAATGTCGGGAGCACCGCGGGACCATATCTCGCTTCCTGGGTACACCAGCATGGCAGCGTGGCCAATGTATTTCGCTTGGCCGCGTTGAGTGTCTTCATCATGCTCTTTCTGGTGCTGCTGCTGTTCAAAGAGCCGCGACGAGCCGAGGAGGGCGAGGCGGCAACTCTCAGTCAGGTCGGGAAGAATTTCCTCACTGTGCTCTCAAACCCGCGGTTCATGCTCTTCTTGCTCATCTTCACCGGATACTGGATCGTCTTCTGGCAGGAGTTCATCGCGCTGCCGCTCTACATTTCCGCATTCATCGATCCCAAGGCAGATACCGAGCTGATTCTGGTCACCGATCCGCTGGTCGTGATCGCATTCACCATGGTGATCGGTTTTCTGACCAAGCGTCTGCATGCGTTTCACGCGATTGTGCTGGGAACGCTGATTTCCAGCCTGGCGTGGATCCTGCTGATCGTGCATCCCTCAGTCTGGATGGCGGTGGCAACGCTGGTTGTGGTTGCAATCGGCGAAATCGTGCAACAACCGCGCTATTACGACTACATCTCCCGCCTGGCTCCGCCCGGCCAGCAAGGAACCTACATGGGATTTGCATTTCTCCCACTCGGCATCGGGTCGTTTGTTGCCGGCAAATTCAGCGGTTGGCTCATGCATCATTTCGGAGAACAGATGCACCGGCCTGAACTGGTCTGGTGGTCGGTAATCGCGGTGGGCATCGCCACCACGCTGCTGCTGTGGATCTATGACCGGCTCGTGCGGGTCGACGATACCTTCGAGGAAAAGTAAATGGCGCGTCGGAGTTCAAGAATCGAGGGCGCCCCGGAACAGACTCCGGCCACGCCAACCGCCGTCGCGGCGCAAATTCGGAGCGCGTTGCGGGACGGCAGCTCCGCCGAGCACGCAACCGGAGTGCAGTGGTTCTTCAAAGAAGAAATCAAGTCGCACGGATGGTACACGGCCGACCTGCGGCGGGCGGTACGGCGATGTCGGCGCGACATTCTGCAGGAACACAATTTCGATTTTCTAGTGCGCGTGGCTGACCATCTCTTCTCCGGTGCGGTGCTGGAAGAAAAAGTTGCCGCCGTGTTCCTGCTGGAGAAGCTCGATATGCGGTGCGGCGACCGCGAATTCAGGTTGTTCGAAGCATGGCTGGACCGCATCAGCTGTTGGGCCGATCACGATGGGCTGGTTCATTACCTGATCGCGCCCCTGGTGGCAGCGAAGCCGGCGCGGGCAAAAACCTTGTTCCGCTGGGCGAAGTCACCGAATCGCTGGCATCGCAGGGCTGCTTGCGTTGCATTGATTCAGGGGACGAGGCAGAGGAGGTTTCTGCCTCAGATCAAGAAGCTCTCGAACTCTTTGCTCGCCGATCAGGATGACATGGTGCAGAAAGGCCTCGGCTGGCTGCTGCGCGAGACGGCAAAATATGATGCAAAGGGCACGGTGCCTTATCTGATGAAGATTCGTGGGCACGCTCCGCGCCTGGTATTGCGAACCGCATGTGAAACGCTGCCCGCCAGTCTCAAGCGGAAGGTTTTGCGCTGATTCGCCCAAATCCCAGCTCTTGTTTACAATAGAGGTTTGCCCATGGACCTTGCCGCCATCCAGTCTGCGCTGCGCGAACGCAACATTGACGCGTGGCTGTTCTACGATCACCATCATCGCGACCCCATCGCCTATCGCGTACTTGGCTTGCCGACGACTTTGATGGTGACGCGGCGTTGGTTTTACCTTGTCCCGGCAGAGGGCGAACCGGTGAAGCTCGTGCACAAGATCGAAGCGGGACATCTCGACTCGCTTCCGGGCAAGAAACACCAATATTCTGGCTGGCAGGAATTGTTCGACCAGCTCAAGGCGATCCTGGCCAGGCATCGCGACCTGGCCATGCAGTATTCGCCGAACAACAGCGTCTTCACCATTTCGCTGGTGGATGGGGGCACGATTGATCTGCTCCGCGGCCTGGGCAAGAATGTTGTGAGTTCAGCGGACTTAGTGGCGCAGTTCGAGTCGACCTGGAGCGAGGGCCAGATCCAATCGCACTTCGCGGCGCGCGACTCGATTGATCGAATTGTCGCAGAGTCATTCAAAGAGATCGGCCGACGCGTGCGCAACGGTGGCACGAAAGAACACGAGATCCGGCAGTGGTTCCAGGAAGCATTTCGCCGCGAGAATCTTTTGACCGATGATCCGCCGATCGTAGCCGTTAATGCCAACGCCGGCAATCCACACTACGAGCCCCGCGCCGAGCATCCGGTGCCAATTCGAGAAGGCGATCTGGTGCTGCTAGACGTTTGGGGAAAGAAGAACATTCCGGGAGGGGTTTACTACGACGTTACATGGATGGGCTTCGTGGGGTCCGCCCCATCGGATCGCATGCGGGAAATTTTCGCAATCGTTCGCGACGCGCGCGATGCCGGCGTGAAAACCGTGGTTGACGCCATTAAATCCGGACAACGCATCGCCGGCTGGCAGGTCGACCGTGCCACGCGCGGTCACATCCAGAAAGCTGGCTACGGCAATTACTTCATTCACCGTACGGGACATTCCATCGGCACCGACGTCCATTCCAACGGTGCCAATATGGACGATCTCGAGATCCACGACGAGCGGCAGATCATTCCCAACTCATGCTTCTCGATCGAGCCCGGCATCTACCTGCCGGAGTTCGGCGTCCGCAGCGAGGTGAACGTGCTGGTGCGTGCCAAGTCTGCGGACGTAACTGGGAAAATCCAAGGCGAGATTGTGACCATCTGAATGGCAGATTCCACTACAGAAAAAACGAAAGCGGCTCCGGCGGAACCGGTGAGCCTGATGGCCGTCGTCGCTCCGGTGGTGGGCTGGCTCATTCCGGGCGCAGGCCACATGATTCAAAAGCGCTGGATTCGCGGCGCCCTGTTGTTTGTCTCGATCGTGACCTTGTTCCTGCTCGGACTGGCGATGCAAGGCCGCATCTACAAAGCCAACGGCGGGGATATTCTCGACATTCTCGGCTTTGTCGGGAACGTGGGTGCGGGCGGCCTTTACATTGTCACCCTGGCCATGGACTGGGGCCAGGGAGCGATTGCATTCGCCACCGCGGACTATGGCACGAAATTCATGATCGTGGCGGGATTGCTGAATTTTATTTCCATCGCCGACGCCTATCACATCGCTATTGGGAAGAAACAGTGACGATCACTCTCAATCATTTCAGCGCAGCGACCGTATTTGCCCTGTTCGCCTCCATTGTGTTCGGCATTACCCACCGAGAAACCACACGGGAGATGGTCCGCTACGGCCTCTATTGCTTCGCCATGTTTCTGGGCGGGGCGTTGCTGGCCGGTTGGGCGATGTGGATCTTACGCCGGTAAACAGAACTTTCGTACAGACGTGGCTGGCTAGGTCTCTCTCACCACAATTCTCCATCCTCTTGCCCTTGGGATCCTACCATCAGTCGGAACGGCGCAGGCACGTTGCATGCAACGTCTCTACGATCACCCTTCCCAGACGAACGCGTCGAAAATCTTCTTCGTATCAAAATTCAGGCGCCGGTACAGCGCCACGGCTCGCGCATTCGCTTCCGTTACCGTGAGCGACAACAAAGAGAAAGTTCTTTTCCGCAAATTCCTCGCTGTTGCGGCCATTAAAGACTCGCCGATCCGCCGCGAACGATGCTCCGGCAGCACGCAAACCTGAGTGACGTGGCCCACATCGTTGCGGACACGCGAGCATAGGATGAGTCCAATCATGCTCTTCGTCCGGCGATCGTGCGCCACAAACGATGAGTCAGCGTCGAACACGCCGCAACCAGGGAAGCGCACGATGTTATTCAAAAAACGCAGAGATCCGCTCAGCGTGTGGTATTGATCGTTGATTTGGGCATCCACATGGCTGCGATATGCGGCGGTGATGACGGCAGCGGCGGGACGGTAGTCGGCCTCGGTCCAAGGCCGAATTTCTACTTCGGGGTGTGTCGGGATTTTTTCCGTCGCCGAGTTTCCCAGCGTCAACACCATGAACAGGCGCGGATGTCGCTGGAATCCAGTATCAAGAAACGGACGCGAGACGGCATTGGCATCGTGCGCCAGCAGTTGCGCCTCGACGCGATGAATGCCGGGAGACTGCTGCAGGGTCTCGATCACGTGCGTCAGCAGCTTCAACTCAACTTCGCGGCCGTTGGGAAGGCGAGCGCCGTTCGCCACGTAGAGATCACCAATCACTCCCTTACTGCCTTCGTACACGAAAAACGAATAGCCGAAGACGCGGCCGCGGTCCACGGCAGCGTAGCCAGGAAGGATTTTCGCATCGACGTAACGGAGAATCATCTCTGCTGAGCCGGAGTAGTCCCAGGAGAGCAGGCGCGACCAGAGCAGCGTCTCATCGTCGAGCAGAGGACGCAGGTCCACCGAGGAAAAGTGTCTGAGATCGAGAATCTCCAAAGGGCTCCTGCCAGCAGCGGCCACCCGGAGAGCGGCCAAACTCGTGGCAAAATTTCGAGTGTAGAAGGTTCGCGGGGCAGAGGCAAACCCGGAGAGCACAGGGCGGCAACAGCCGACAGGCATCTCTCCCCTGGGCTGGCAGCTAGTTCACCTCATGGTCGTCATGTCGCAAGAGGCCTACAATCGCTTCGCGCACGCACTAAAGCCGGAGAAACTGCTGATCGTCGAGGAGGATCTGGTGCGCGTTTCCAACCAAAACAGTGACAAAAAAGTCTATAGCATTCCGGCCCGCCGCTTCGCCGAAGCACTGGGCAGGCGCATGGTGCTGAACTCGGCAATGGTTGGATTCTTCACTGCGGGCGGCCATTAGGGCTTTGCACCCGCGGCGGACACCCAAAAATAATCCACACCCTGCGGTTCGTTGTGCCCGAGGAACCAGACTCGGCGCCCGGCCGTTTGTTCGACCACGTTCGGCCTCCATGCGCCTGCGGCCACCAGCAGATGCTCTCCCGCGGGAACGTTCCCCGATTCATAGCGCGCGATCCTCTGGTTGCGATAAAAGGCCAGCCCGTACTCCAGTTCGCGGGACACTCCGCACACTGCAACCGGCATCGTGCGCGTCTCAACGGCGGCCAACTCGACCGCGAGTGGACGAGCCGAGAGGGTTTGATCGAGAGCCGTCGTCCCCAGCTTCATCACTGCGGCCACCGCCAGCACTACCGGAACGAGCGTGACAAAGCGCAGCATGCGCAGGCCCAGCCGGCTCACTAGCGTCAGCGCAATTGCGGCGCAGAGTACGAACCCAATCGCGAGGGCGACGAGCGTGGGCCGGCCTGCAGGCAGGCGGTGCTGGGTGATGGCATAGGCAATGAGCAGTGCGGGAACAATTGGCGCCGAGGCTACGACCCCATGCAGCACGGCCAGCCACTTCGACACGACTGTCTCCCGCTCGAGATGCTGATGCAAATAGTCCGCCAGCAGGGCGGCGCCGGCGGGGATTGCGGGAACAATGTAGCCAGGAAGCTTCGACAGCGAGATGGAAAAGAACGCAAGCGGCACGACCAGCCAGCAGCAGACGAACAGTCTGAACTGCAATTCGAGATCCGGTTCCGTGGAAGATGCTTTACGCTCCGCCCACCAGGCGCGCACGGGTTCGACCAACGCCGCGATCACGAAAACTGTCCAAGGCATGAGCGCCACCGCCGTGACCGGCACGTAGTACCAAAAGGGCTGGCGATGGTGATAGAGATCGGTCGAGAAGCGGGCGAGATTGTGCTCGACGATAAATTCGCGGAAGAATTGCGAATTCCGCATCTCGACCGCGATGTACCAGGGCAGAGCGATGGCGCAGAAGAGCAAGATACCCGGCCACCACAAGGTTCCAGCGATGAGACGGGATTCGCGCGCTGCTACGGCAAAGAGCACAACGATAGTGGCGGCAAGAAACGGCGCCACCGGTCCTTTAGCAAGCATGCCAAGCGCCATGGACACGTAGAAGAGCGCAAGGTAGATTCGGCGGCCGTTCTCACGCCAGGCCCACCAAGCCAGCATCCCCATGGAGAACGCAGCCGCTAGAGCCATGTCCATCGAGGCGGCGCGAGCATATCCGACGACTCCTGCACAAGATGCAGTGATCAGCGCCGCGTCCACCTCCACCCCGGGTCGAAAACGACGGAAGAAAAGATAAACGGCAACCACCAGCAGCGTTGCGTCGATCGCCGACGGCACACGCGCGGTCACGTCGCTCACACCCATGATCGAATCGACCAGCATCGCCTGCCAGTAGTAGAGCGGCGGCTTCTCCAACCAAGGACGACCGCCGAGAACCGGTGTGATCCAGTCGCGGTGCTCGAGCATCTCGCGCGCGATCTGCGCGTAGCGCGGTTCGTCGGCACCGATCAACCCGAACTGCCCCAGGCCATAGAAAAACAAAAACGCACAGAAGCCGACGATCAGCAGGGCGTCCGTGCGAGTGCGCATTGTCATGGGGGAATTTCGGATTTCAGATTGCGGATTTCGGATTGCAGACTTAGAACCGATCTCCATCGACAGCCTTGCACTTCAATCTGCAATCACAAATCTGAAGTCTGCAATTGCTTTTCTATTGTACGGAAGGTCCTCGGCGCAACTGGAGAAGAACCTGGCGGACGGCCTCGGTGAGCGGGCCATCGACCGAACATCCGCTGGCGCACTCGTGTCCGCCACCGCCGAAGGTCTCGGCCACGCGGGCGACATCGAGTTTGCCTTTGCTGCGCAGGCTGACGCGGTAGCGACCGTCGGGCAGTTCCCGGAAGAACGCCGCCACCTCGACGCCGCCGATCGAGAGAACGTAGTTCACCAACCCTTCACAATCTTCTTCGATGGCGCCGCAGCGCTCCATCTGCTTCTGCGTGACCCAGAAGGAACCGATATGCCCCTCCACCGTCAGATTGCGAAGGGCTTCTCCGAGCAATCGGATCTTGGCAACCGAATGCGCAAAATAGATGCCGCGCGCGCAATGCGCGGGATCGGCGCCGGCCAGCACCAGCTCACGCGCGAGGCCAAAGGTATTCTCATTCGTCCCATGGAACATAAATGAGCCGGTATCGGTCATGAGCGCCGTGTAGAGGCAGGTGGCCATTTCCGGAGAAAATTTCACGCCCGCCACCCGCGCCAGCCGGAACACCATTTCCGCCGTGGCCACCGCATGCGGATCGATCCAGTTGACGTGGGCGAAAGGACGTCCACTGACGTGATGGTCGATGCTGATGAGGAAGCGATTTTCCAGGCCTTCCAGCCGGGTGCGGTGAATGCTGTCGCATTCCAGAATGATGGCGGCGTCGCAGTTGTCCAGGACGCGGTTCGATTGGACAACCTGATCTGCGAACGGGAGCGACCGGTAGATGCGGGGCACGCCATCGTGCAGAACGACATCGGCCTGCTTGCCCATGGCGCGCAGAACCTGGCAGCAGGCCAGCGCCGAGCCGACGGCGTCGCCATCGGGCCGGGCATGCGAGGTCAGCACGAATCGCTCCCGCTGTCCGATTTGACGGAGCACGTCTTCGAGCATGTCGCTATGCTTTCTCTGCACCGGGTTCCTTGCGGGCTTTGCTTCTGCGTTTCGCCCGCTCTAACAATTCCTCGACTCGGGCCTTCTCGCGCTCAGAACGATCAAGCCGGAAAAATAGTTCCGGCGCTCGCCGCAGGCGCAATCGGTCTGCCAGTTCGTGCCGGATGTAAGCCTTCGCAGCGTCGAGGCCTTTGAGACTGCGCTCTGCCTCGGCGTCATCGTCGCTCTCGATATCGACCAGGACCTGCGCCGAGCGCCCGTCATCGGCTACCAGGACTCCAGTCACGCTGACCAGGCCGATGCGCGGATCGCCCAGTTCGCCCTCAACCAGCGTTTCAATCTCCTCGCGCAAGGCTTCGCCCAAACGTCCGCGATGATACTTGACCCCGCGCTTTTCCACAGCTCTCACCCCGAGGTAAAACGCATGAGAATATCAGAAAATCGGGTGCGCGTGTTGGCCCGTAAGAGCCATTGTCGCGCCCCTTGGTGGCATAAGGATAAGTACGGAGGTAACAATGTGTTAGCGGCTGTTTAGTCGCCATTGCGAAATGCCGCGAGGCCTCGCCCAGGCGGACATCCCAAGCGGCGCTCCCGGATGATCATTCGCTCTAGAGGTATTCGACGAACGAATCCGCGACATCCGCACCGTGATTGTTGGCGATGCGCATTGCAGCGCGTTCCACTTTTTTCATGAGCCCGTCGAGATAATCGCGCGAATCGGAGATGCTGACCACGCCGATCGTGGCGCGGTTCCACAGACCGCTGGCATCCAGTTCGGCGATGGAGACGTTGAAACTCGCCCGCAGCCGATCTTTCAAGCTGCGTACGACCTGCCGCCGGTCCTTGAGCGATTGCGCCGCTTCGATGTGGAGTTCAAGGGTGAGAAAAGCGATGGCCATACAATTCTCAGTTCTCAGTTCGCAGAAACACCGAACAACTGAGAACTGAGAACCGAAAACATCTACGCGATCACTTCCGCCGCAATGCGCTCGGTGGCGAACGCTTCGATCACATCGCGGGCCTTGATGTCGCCATAGTTCGCGATCGAGATGCCGCACTCCATGCCGTTCGTGACTTCCTTGGCATCGTCTTTAAAGCGGCGCAGCGAGTTGACCTTGCCCTTAAACACGACCACGTTGTCGCGCAGCAGGCGAACTTCGGAGTCACGCTTTATCGAGCCGTCGATGACGCGGCAACCTGCGACCGTTCCCACCTTCGGGATGCGGAAAGTTTCGAGCACTTCGGCGCGGCCCTGATATGTTTCCTTGATCGTGGGCTCAAGCAGACCGCTCATGGCGCGCTTGATCTCGTCCTGCAGTTCGTAGATGATCGAGTGCAGGCGGATGTCGACTTCTTCCTGCTCGGCCAGTTCCTGCGCCTTGCGCTCCGGCCGCACGTTGAAACCGATGATGATGGCATTCGATGCAGAGGCCAGCAGCACGTCGGTTTCGGTGATGGCGCCCACGCCCGAGCGCAGCAACTTCAGACGAACCTTGTCGTTGGAGAGCTTGGCCAGCAGATCGCTCAAGACTTCCACCGACCCGCCCACGTCGCCCTTCAGGATGATGTTCAGTTCCTTGGTGCCGGCGGTCTTGATCTGCTCTGCCAGGCCTTCCAGCGATACGCGCGAACTTTTGGCCAGTGCGGCTTCGCGGGCTTTCTGCTCGCGGTATTCCGAGATACCCCGGGCCTTGTCGCGATCGGCCACAACCACGAATTGATCGCCCGCCTGGGGCAGGCCTTCCATGCCGAGAATTTCGACCGGAGTCGACGGGGGCGCCGATTCGAGCGCTGCCCCGCGATCGTCAAACATGGCGCGCACTTTTCCGTAGACGTTGCCCACCACGAAGTTATCGCCGGCGTTGAGCGTGCCGTTTTGCACCAGCACCGTGGCCACGGGGCCGCGGCCGCGATCGAGCTTCGCTTCGAGCACGACGCCGGTAGCGGCGCGCTCCGGAGTCGCCTTCAACTCTGCCAGATCCGCGACCAGGCAGATCATTTCCATCAATAGGTTCAGATTCGTTTTCTTCTTGGCTGAGACGTCGACGAAGACCGTCTTACCTCCCCAGTCTTCCGGCATCAGGCCGCGATCGGCGAGTTGTTTCTTCACCCGGTCCGGCATCGCCTCGGGCTTATCGATCTTGTTCACGGCCACGATGATGGGGACTTCGGCGGCATGGGCGTGGTCGATCGCTTCGAGTGTCTGGGGCATAACGCCGTCATCGGCCGCCACCACCAGCACCACGATGTCTGTCGCCTTGGCGCCGCGAGCGCGCATGCGCGTAAATGCTTCGTGACCCGGCGTATCGAGAAACACAATCTCGCGGCCGTAGGCTGGAGATTCCTGGTCGGCGATGCGAACTTTGTAGGCACCGATGTGCTGCGTGATGCCCCCGGCCTCGCCTCCGGCTACGTTCGTGAGCCGGATGGCATCGAGCAACGTGGTCTTGCCATGGTCGACGTGACCCATGATCGTGACCACTGGCGGACGCGGCGTGACCTCGACGGCGGAATCTTCTCCGCTGGCCGCGGCTGCATCAATGTCTTTCGCCGCTTGCTCTTCGAAGGTGATCACGTTCGTGTCGGCGCCGAAGAATCGAGCCATCTCACTCGCCAGTTCGGCGTCGAGGGTTTGATTGATCGTGGCGAAAACGCCTCGGCCCAGCAGGCGCGAAATCAGATCCTTTGCGCGGATATCAAGTTTCTCTGCCAGATCCTTAACGCTGATGCCTTCCGTGATCGTAATGTTGCGCGTGATCGGCATGGGCTCATTCGACACCACCATGCGTTGCGGCGGAACGTAGCCCTTCATCGGCCCTTCTTTTACACCGCGCGGAACGTAGCGCTGACCGGGCCGGCGCGCAGGCGCTCCCGGACGACTCCCGGGACGAACCGGTCCAGGTGGCGGAAGCCCGGGACCCACACCGAGGGGACGAGCACCAGCCGGCGCCTGCCGAGTGGGATGCATCGGACGTCGCTCGCCAGGACGCAGCGGAGGACGTGGTCCACCAACGCCCGGCGCAGCCGGACGCGGCCGCTGAAAAATCGGCTGACCGGGCACCGGACGACCAGGCACCGGACGCGCGCTTCCTGCCGCAGGGCCGGCGGATTGCGCTACCGGCGGAGCGGGCCGAGGCGGCGGAGCCTTGTAGACCGGGCGCGGCCCCGTTTGCGGAACGATCATGCGCGGCGCCGGAGGCTGTGGCGTCGCAGCAACGGCAGGCGCGGCAGGACGCGGCGCAGCCGGAGGTGCGAGCTGAACCGGTGGCGCGGCAGCCGACGCTGTTACCACGGGCGCAGGTGCGGGCGGCGCAACCACCGCAGGAGGCGCGGGGGTTGCCGGCCGGGGCGGCACGCTTGTCGGCGGAACAGGTTGAGCTACAGGAGCAGAGGGCTTCTCGACCACAGGAGCGGCGACCGCAGGCTTTGCAGGCGGCGCAACTGGAGTTGCAGTGGGCGGCGTGGCAGGTGCCGCCGGAGGCGGCGTCGGTCTCGCCACCGGAGGCGCGATCACCGGCTTGGCAACCACAGGCGGAGGCGTAGCCGGACGCGGCGGAGGCGCCACCGTTTCTTTCTGCTGCGTGATGGCTTTAAGCACGTCCCCAGGACGGGAGATGTGCGACAGATCGATCTTGGTCTTGATTTCTTCTTCGCCGCGCAGCGGGCGCGCGGACCGCGCCGCCGGTGCCGCCGCTTCCGACGAGCCGCGGACGTGGGCGCGCACTTTTTCTGCTTCGAAGTCCTCGAGCGAACTGGAATGCGTCTTCTTCTCCGTCACCCCGACGAGAGGTAGCACGTCGAGGATGGCTTTGCTCTTAACTTCCAGCTCCCTGGCGAGATCGTTGATTCGAACCTTACTCATCCGGCCTTTCTTGTACCCCGCACTGTGCTTAGGTCTTCATCGCAACCTCACGGAGTCAGCGTCCTGCACTCGCACGTCATCGAAAGTATTCGCGCGTGCCATGATTATTCAGTTTTTCCGGGAGCGGAGCCGTCGTCCGGCCCGTGCCCTTCGTGTTCACTGGATGCGGCTTCGGCTTCCGCCGCCTCAGGAGCCGCGGCCTGTTCGTCTGCCGCGGAAACCTCACCGGCCCCGGCTTCAGCAGCGGTTTCCGGTGCAGCGTCCTCGGTTACAGCTTCACTCTCTGCGGTTGCGGCTTCTGCCGCGACTTCGCCCTCGCCCTCAGTGGCGACCGCCTCGCCCGATTCCAGGCTGGCAAAGTAATTATTCACCGCCAGACTGATTTTTTCCACCGTCTTGGGGCCAATTCCTTCGATGGCCTCAAGCTGTTCGGGCGTCATGTCGGCGAGAGCTTCGACTGTGGTCACACCCGCCGCCGTAAGCTTCTCGACCACTCCTTCACCCAGGCCAGGCACGCTCTCCAGCGGAGTCGTCGCCGGCGGTGCCATGGCAGCCATCTGCTGCTCGACTTCCTGGCGCTTTTCTTCTTCGCTCTTGATGTCGATCTTCCAACCCAGCAGCTTCGCCGCCAACCGGACGTTCTGGCCCTTCTTTCCGATAGCGAGCGAAAGTTGGCTGTCGTCAACTACGACTTCCAAGTGCTTCTCCGCGCTGTCGACCACGGTGACGCGACTGACTTTCGCCGGCTGCAGGGCCTTCTCCGCGAACGTCACCGCATCTTCGTGATACTCGATGATGTCGATCTTCTCTCCCCGCAGTTCGCGGATAATCGACTGCACCCTCATACCCTTCATGCCGACACACGCGCCCACCGCGTCCACATCTTTATCCTTGGACATGACCGCGATCTTGGTGCGCTCCCCAGCTTCGCGCGCAATAGCGCGGATCACCACCGTGCCGTCGTAGATCTCCGGCACTTCGGTCTGGAACAGATGCTGCACCAGTTCCGGCGCGGCGCGCGAAACCACCACGCCCGGGCCCTTGGCCGCTCGCTCCACGCGCGCAATCACCACCCGTACGCGCTCACCGATCGCAAACGACTCCAGCCGCGATTGTTCCTTGCGCGGCATGCGGCTCTCGGCTTTGCCGATGTCGAGAATCACGTCCGGCCCTTCGACCCGCTTCACCGTCGCGTTGACGATTTCGCCCACGCGCCCGATGTATTCGTTGTAAACCGTGTCGCGCTCCGCCTCGCGCACCTTCTGGAAGATGACTTGCTTCGCCAGTTGGGCCGCGATGCGGCCCAGGATTCCTTCCGTCACTTTGGGAATCTGCAACTCACTGCCGACTTCCAGGGACGGATCCACCTTGCGCGCGTCGTCCAGAGTGATCTGCAAGTTGGGGTCTTCCACTTGCGCCGGGCTCTCCACCACGGTCTTGACCGCGAAGGCGTTGATCTTGCCGGTTTCCTTGTCCAGTTTGGCGCGGAGATTTTCTTGCGACTTGTAGTACTTGCGCGTGGCCATGACGATGGCATCTTCCACCGCGCTGACTACAATCTGCGGATCAATCCCTTTTTCCCGGCTCAGTGCGTCGATCGTGTTGTAAAGCTCGCTTGGCATAATGCAAGTTTCAGAGTGTCAAGGTTTCAACGTTTCAAGGCCATTGAAACCTTGGAACTTTGAAACATTGAAACCTATATCTCCGGCACCAGATTCGCCTTCTCCACGTTGGCGAATTCGATCTCAATCTTTTCGCCAGCTACCGCGCCCATCTTCTTCCGCGACTTGTGGCTGGCCACGCTCAAATCGAGCGTCAGACGGCCGTCCTTAAAACTTGCCAGCCGTCCCTCAAAATGCCGGTTGTTGCCGACCGGCTGTCGCGTCATCAACTTCATGCGGTTGCCGGTGAAGCGGGTGAAGTCCGCAGCCTTGGTCAGCTTGCGATCCAGACCCGGCGACGAAACTTCCAGCGTGTACGAACCTGGCATCACATCTTCGACGTCGAGGATGGTGCCAAACTCGCGGCTGAAGTTGGCACAGTCTTCGTGCGTCACCCCGGCCAGAGGATCGGCTCCCGCCGCGGGCTTGTCGAGAAAAACCCGCAGCATGCGCGCCTTGCCTCCACCCAGGAACTCGACCTCGACCACTTCGAGCCCGCTGGACGCGGCCACGCGCTCAGCGATCTCCCGTATGCGATCAACGTCAAGCGCCATGCTTCCAGTAGCTTGCAGGCTATGGCTGCAACCACCGACGGCCCAACTAAAAAGTGGGCTTGCGCCCACTGGTGTGCTTCGCCAAATGCCCGGTACACAGCAGTTCTCAGTTACTTAATATACGCCCGCAGAGGGCAAAAAGACAAACCGATGGAGGGGACTATTACTTGGCCGGCGTCGAAACGTGGAATGGCTGCGATTGTATCAGATGACGCGGGGTAGCTAGGTTTTGTTGTGGTTGCGATCGAGTTCGACACTGGATGGATGAGGGCTTCTGTGCTCGCGAAAGACCTATGGCCTCGGTTCGTCCTCTAGGGTGTGATCTTAAAGATCGCTCCGTGTCCATAGGTTCCGCCCAGGGCGCCCCATAGAGATTCCCGTTACGGTTTTGGGTCAGGTCTGTCTCGGGAGAGCCACCGTCTGCCCCGCCCGTAAAAGTATGGAGAAACACTTCCTACCCCATTCAGAAACACTTCCTACCCCATTCGATGTGACTCAGGACAACACCTTTGGCGATCGTAGGGAAGCGACCCGGTAGGACCAAAAACAAATCTCTCGACTTTGGCGAGCCGCTCGAAGGTCGTATCGACAGTTGCGGGCGTTTCCGGCACTGGAATCTGAGAGCAAGACTGCCATAGTGATCCAGGCTTCCGACCTCGCGCTCTGCGATTTGCCTGATCTTCTGCGGCTCTCTACAATAAAACTTTCACCCACATCGCTGGGGATTTTCCGAGAAACTCATGATCCATTTTCCCGTTCCCGAAGCTCTCACTTTTGATGACGTTCTTCTGCTGCCGGCCCGCTCCGACGTGATTCCGACGCAGACCAACACCCAGACACAACTCACGCGCAACATCGGACTGAACATTCCAATCGTGAGCGCCGCCATGGACACGGTTACCGAGTCGCATATGGCGATTGCCTTGGCGCAGCAGGGCGGCCTCGGCATCGTTCATCGCAACCTGACCATCGACCAGCAGGCCAACGAAGTGGACAAGGTGAAGCGCTCGGAAAGCGGCATGATCGTGGACCCCGTGACCATGCATCCCACCGACCGCGTCAGCGATGCACTGGAAGTCATGCGCAAATACAAAATTTCCGGCGTGCCCATCACCGAACACGGCAAACTGGTCGGCATCCTCACCAACCGAGACCTGCGCTTTGAAACCCGCTTCGACATACCCATCGACAAGGTGATGACCAAGAAAAACCTCATCACCGTGCCCGTCGGCACCACCCTCGAAGAAGCGGAAAAAATTCTTCACCAGCACCGCGTCGAGAAACTGCTTGTAGTCGACGACAAGTACAACCTCAAGGGCCTGATCACGGTCAAAGACATTCAGAAGAAGTTGAAATATCCGAACGCCGCCAAGGACTCCCAGGGCCGTCTGCGCGTAGGCGCGGCCATTGGCGCCACCGGCGATTTTCTTGAGCGCGCTCAGGAACTGGCCGAGGCGAAGGTCGACGTCCTCGCCATCGACAGCGCGCACGGGCATTCGTCGAAAGTCCTCGAAGCGGTGAAGCTGGTGAAGGCGAAGCTACCTCAAATTGAGCTGCTCGCCGGCAACATTGCCACCTTTGACGGCGCCTGCGAACTCGCTCGCGCCGGCGCCGACGGCATCAAAGTCGGCATCGGGCCCGGATCTATCTGCACCACTCGAGTTGTCACCGGTGCAGGCGTGCCCCAGATCACCGCCATCGCCGAGGCCTATCGCGCCACCAAGGATTCCGGTGTGCCCATCATTGCCGACGGCGGCATCAAGTACTCCGGCGACATCACAAAAGCGTTGGCCGCGGGCGCGAGTGCGGTGATGGTGGGATCGCTGTTTGCCGGAACCGACGAAAGCCCCGGCGAGATGATTCTCTACCAAGGCCGCTCCTTCAAGTCGTACCGGGGCATGGGATCACTGGGCGCGATGGCTCAGGGTTCAAGTGAGCGCTACTTCCAGAGCACCGATGCCGACTCTTCCGCGGCCTCTTCCGCAGCGGACGGCGAATCGAATCGCCTCGACAAGCTGGTACCAGAGGGAATCGAGGGCCGCGTTCCCTACCGCGGCTCCGTCGCGATGATCGTGTATCAGATGGTTGGCGGCTTGAAATCGGGCATGGGCTACTGCGGCTGCTCGACCATTCCCGAACTGCTGCAGAAGACGCGCTTCGTGCGCATCAGCGGAGCCGGCCTGCGCGAGAGCCACGTCCACGACGTGATGATTACCCGCGAGGCCCCGAACTATGCGATCGAGTAGGGCGAAAGAAACGGACACGCCACCCAGCACGCGCCAGGTCGTTCGATTCGTATCCGGGCACACCTTTAGGCGTGCCGCAAATCGAGCATTCTTGACCCCGCCTTTAGGCGCTGGGGGGGCGATCCGAACCTGGTCAACCCGCGTTTACCCTGCCCGCGCCAGGCGCCCCGCGGCTTGAACTCCGATCGTCATCAGGTTCTCAAAGCCTGGATCGCGGCGATCCTGTGGCTGATCGTCATCGCCATCGAGTCCACCGCGTGGCTCTCCGCTCACAACACCAGCCGGTTTCTCTATCCTCTGCTGCACTTCTTGTTCGGCCTGGACTGGGCGCACTTCTTGCGCTGGCACTTCTTCATTCGCAAAGGCGGCCACGTCTTCGGGTACGGCCTGCTCAGCTTCCTGCTCTTCCGCGCCTGGCGTGAGACGCTGCCGATCGCCAGTGGCGCGCGATGGACTCTGCGCTGGGCGAACATCGCAGTGCTCGGAACCGCCTTGGTAGCGAGCCTGGACGAATGGCACCAGAGTTTTATTCCCTCCCGCACCGGAAATATTCACGACGTGGCGCTCGACACCTGCGCGGGAATCGCTGCACAGATTCTTGTGCTCTTGTGGAGGAAGTATTTCTCGCGATGACGCCCGTTTTCCGACCGTTTCGAACTGCACTGCCGCGCCCATATCCAAAGACATCTGCGCCTTTCTTCAGTCTGAAGCCGTGCGCTTGACTTAGCAAAAATCCTAGGGTAGCCAATCATCATGGTGCGAATTGTCATCTTGGGTTGCGCTGGCAGCGGAAAGACCACCTTGGCACGACAACTTGGAGAACGCACGGGCGCTCCGGTTATCTGTCTGGATGCCATGTGGCAGGCACATTCACAAGAGAACAACGTTCCCGCGTTCCGAGCCTTGATGAAGCAGGCGCATGCAGGGGACGAGTGGATCAGCGACGGCAACTTTGCACTGGCGACCTTCGATATCCGGCTGCCTCGCGCCACTCTGGTGCTTTGGCTCGAGCGCTCGCAACTGTACTGCGCTTCCCGTGCAATTACGCGGGTGTTCAAGCGCGGCGAGCCTCACCGAATGGTCAAACTGGTTGAAGTACTGGCGTTCATTTGGAAGTTCGGCCGAGTCAATCGCCCGCGTATTGAGGCAACTAGACTTTCTCATGGACCCAACGTGCCCGTCCGCAGACTGACCAGCAGCCGCGAGATTGCAGCCTTTTTGTCCGGCTACGACGATGGCTCTCGCCACCGAACCTCGAACTAACCCACTAACTTTTTCTTCCTCTGCTTGACAAGCTCTGGTCTTAATGTTACACATTGTAACGCTACAATGACTAACACAAGGCAACCCCGTCTAAAGAACTTGGGTGAGGTCGAGCAGACTGTCATGGATTACATCTGGATGCACGGGCCTTCCACTTCCGAAGCTTGCCGCGAAGCTCTGGCCTCATCCCGTCCCATGAAAGACTCCACCATCCGCACCGTTCTGCGCCGGCTCGAAGAAAAGGGCTATCTCACTCACGAGACGGAAGGGCGGACCTTCATTTACAAAGCCTCAGACGGGCGCCAGAACGTGGCTGTCCGCGCCGTGAAGGCGATCATTGACCGGTTCTGCGGCGGATCGGCCGAGCAGCTCGTGCTCGGCATGGTGGACAACGCCGTACTCGACCGCAAACAGCTGGAACGCCTGGCGCGCAAAATTACCGAGAGAAACAGCGCCGATCGAACGACCGTAGAAAAAACGAGCGCCGAAAAGAAGTCCCACGGATAAGGAGGGCAACCATGATGCTCACTACCGTCGTCGACGGGCTCCCAAACATCCTCACGCAGGTCGCGAATCCCGCGGTTCGCGCTCTTGCGTTGGCGGTCGTTGTCGGCCTTGCCCTGGCCGCGTTTCGGGTGAGAGCCGCCTCGCTGCGCTTGTTTACCTGGACAGCGGTCCTCTACACAGCTCTTGCCATGCCTTTGCTGGGACGCATGCTGCCCCCGCTTACGCTTTCTGCGCCCGCCGTCTTTGAGACTGGAAGCGGGCGATCGATCCACCGCGAGGTCCTCGATTTGCAGGCTCCTGCCGCCCCGCTCCCGTCATCGGTCGATGCTTCGGTGGAGCGGAACCAAGCAAAGAGAACGTCCTCTGAAATCAACCAACAGATTTCACAGCCGTCGCTGGCAAGCGCCAGGCATCCGCTCACAACACTCCCGCTCGTGGCCGCGGCTCCGCCTTCGCATCTTTGGTCCCATCGTTTGTCTTCGATTCGCTGGGGCACGGTCGCGACCGGAATCTATCTCTCCATCGCATTGCTTCTTCTTGCGCGCTTCATCGTCGGGCTGGTTCTCGCCCGACGGCTCACCAAGGCATCGCAACCCATTCGCGATTCGCGCGTGACCCTGAAGCTTTCCTCCTTTGCACGCGCCAGTGGACTTTCCGTGATTCCACGCGTGGCCGAATCCGAATTCATTTCCGTGCCGGTTACGGTGGGCGCGTTCCGCTCTTCCATCCTGCTGCCGGCCGGTTGGCGAGAATGGGACGACGCGAAGCTCGATGCCGTCATCGCCCACGAGGGGTCGCACGTGAGGCGGCGCGACGCTCTTACGCAACGTCTTTCCCTTCTACATCGCGCCCTCTTTTGGTTCAGCCCGCTCGCCTGGTGGCTCGACCGCCATCTTGCCAACCTGGCGGAACAGGCGAGCGACGAGGCGGCCCTGTCCTGCGGCACCGACCGGAACGATTACGCCAGAACTCTGCTCGGATTTTTCGAAGCCTTGCAGGCTGCCCCCGGGCGGGTTTGGTGGCAGGGTGTTTCGATGGCCAAGGCCGGTCAGGTGGAACGGAGACTGGAAAGAATTCTAGATTGGAAAGGAGCTGTCACCGTGGGTCTGAAAAACTCCATCGCCCTAGCGATCATCGCACTCGCAATTCCGCTGGTTTACCTCGCAGCTTCCGTGCGTCCTGCCCAGGACTTGCAGGACCGGGAGCGCGCCCAACCCCAAACGCCGACTCCCGCGCAAAATGCCACATCAGCGGCGCCCGCGACGGAGGCGGATGCTCCACCCGAGGCCGCTGTCGCGCCCGAATTGGCTCCTCCCATGCCGCCGGCGCCTGCTGCGGGTGTCACAGGCGGCGTTTCAGGGCCTGCGCCGATCGCGCCCGTTGCTCCGGGTGCCCCAGTCGCGCCGGTTGCTCCGTCTTCCGCGTGGGCGGGCCAATCCCGCCATCGCTACTCTTATTCTTACGACTACGACGACGAGGAGCGATTCGTGATCGTCACCGGCGGTACCGATTCGCTGACCATGTCGGGTTCGTCCGAAGATGCGCGCCATGCCGAAAAACTCAGAAAACAAATCCCGGGCGATTTCATCTGGTTCGAGCGCGACGAGAAGTCCTACATCATTCGCGACCAGGCCACTGTCGATCGCGCCCGCAAGCTGTGGCTTCCACAAGAGGAACTCGGAAAGAAACAGGAAGCACTCGGCAAGCAGCAGGAAGCTCTGGGGAAACAGCAGCAAGCCCTGGGCGAAAGAATGCAACAGATTCAGGTGAAAGTCCCCGACATGTCCGCCGAACTCGACAAACTGCGTGCTGAATTGAAACAACTCAGCTCAGGCGCAACCGTGGAGCAGGTAGGCAGGATCCAGTCCGAAATCGGGGAACTGCAAAGCAAAATCGGTCAGGTTCAGTCTCATGCCGGGGAGGAGCAATCGAAGCTCGGCGAGGAAATGGGCGCCCTGGGAGAAAAGCAGGGCAAACTGGGCGAACAACAGGGCGAACTCGGCCGCCAACAGGGAGAAGTGGCGCAAGAGGCTTCGCGCCAGATGAAAGAGCTTCTCGATGAAGCAATCAAGAAAGGTACGGCCCAGCCCGAACCGCAAACCGGAGGAACGGCGTCACTGTAATTTGAGCTCACGGACCGCGCACCTGCACTGCGCGGTTTGTGATTTCGAACAGCACCGTCACGATTTCCTGGCTCCGGCAGGGACCAACAACAGCCCTGCCGAAACGACCGCCAGCCCCGCCGAACAATAGAAAGGAACTCCCGCACCGTAGTGCTTCCAGAGTTGTCCCGTGATCAAGCTGGCTGCTAACGTGGCCACGCTGGTCACGAAGAAATACACACCCAAGGCGCGCCCGCGAATTTCCTGGGTTACGGTCTCCACCACAAGCGCCTTCAGCACGGGCTGTGTCAGGGCGTAGTACAGACCATAGACAGCCATGGTGATCCAGATCGCGAGCGTGGAAGGAGCGCGTCCGAAAACAAAATAGACGGCCGCGAAGATGAGATATCCCGTGGCGGCGATCCAGCGGCGCGAGAAACGGTCGCTGAACCATCCCGCAGGCCACGAACCCAGGGTGTAGGTGACGTTGAAAACAAGACCGAGCAGCGGTGCGAGCGTCACTCGGATGCCGACGTTCTGCGCCCGCATGACCAGAAACATATCGCTCGAATTACCCAGCGAGAATAACGTCACGGCCGAAAGAACCACGTAGAACGAACCCGGCATACTTCCGGATGAAACTGCAACCGGCCTGGAATTGCTCTCCTCCGCGGAGGGAATTGGGTGCCCCGTTTCTCGCGTCCTTCGCGAGAAAGCCTGCCCTGAGCCTGTCGAAGGGTGGGGATGTTGTGTCTCGCGTACGCCGAACAGCGCCACCAGCACGCACACCGCGCCGGGCACCGCCGCTGCCCAAAACACACCTCGACTTCCATATCGCCCCAGCAGGACGAGCGCGACCAGCGGCCCAGCGATCGCACCCGCCGAGTCCATCGACTGGATGAGCCCGTACGCCGACCCGAGCCGGTTCTTCCCCACCGATTCTGCCACCATCACGTCGCGTGGCGCGCCCCGCACGCCCTTGGCGAGACGGTCGGTAAAGCGAATCAGAAGAATGTGCCACCATGCGGTGACAACTGCCAGAATCGGCTTCACGGCGTTGGCGACGAAGTAGCCCGCCACGACCAGAGGCTTGCGGCGCTCGATACGGTCCGTCAGGTACCCCGAGAAAAGCTTGGCAAATGAAGCGACACTCTCGGCCACACCCTCGATCAATCCAAGCTGCGCCGGCCCCGCTCCCAGCGAAACCAGAAACGCCGGTAGCACCCAGTACGCCATCTCGGTGGCAGTGTCATTCAGCAATGAGGTGATGCCGAAAGCGTAGATATTGCGCGCATCGGAAGGCTGAGGCTCGGTGGAAGGCACGGCCATAGAAAAGTTTTACCACGAGGCGTGGCTGTGATCCCCCAGCTCTGGATGATGAATCGTCCACGCCCTAGACTTTCGAAGCATGACCGAACTCCTGGAACGAGACATGGAGGAAGCCGTCGCGCGATGTCCGGACCTCTTCATTGAAGCCGGGCTACATTTTGTCCGACCGCAGGTAGTCTTGAATGGACGGCGCCCCGACATCTTGTTTGAGGATGTATTGAGCCGCCATCTGCTGGTTGAGCTCGAGGGCGCGGCAAACTCGTTGAAGAGCACCTTCAAAGACACGTCTATTACTTCTACGACGATCGCGCCCAATATCCCGAAACGCATCCTCGCCTTATGTTTCTCGGGAACCGTGTTATTCCTCAGCACAAAGAATTCCTCGAGTACCACGGTTACGAGTACACGGAGATACCCGGACAGGAGTTTTCGCGGAGATGGCTGAATGCACAAACGTGGCAGTCAGTATTGACGTTGAAAGCAGAGAAAGTCCAGGAGTACTCCCGCTAAGCTATCAAGAACGGCTGTCCATCGTGGGCGTCTCAGCCACCGTTCAATAAGGAAGTGGAAGGCAGTTATACGGGAACAGCCAGTCGAACATCTTGGTCCGAAGTTTATTGTCGATGAGGTCAAACATCTGAAGTGGGCTCCTGAAATCTGGACCCGGTGGAGCCCCGACCTGAAGCGAGAACTCAGAGACGCAGCTTTGCGACGATTGATCGTCTATTGATCGTCTATTTCCAAAAGTATGTGCCGGGTGGATTCTGTCGAACTACACACCTCGGCCGCCTTAATACATCGCGTCGTACTTCGTTACCACCCACTCCCCGCCCTGTTGCGTCAAGGTGAGCGTGAACAGATCCTGATCGATTCCGGGCTGGGCCGGGCCCGCGTTGCTTGGCCGCTTGCCGCGATAGTGCAGAATGGTCAGCGGCGGCGCATCTTCCCAGTCGACAACTTCCCAAGAAAGCAGCGGGTGCTGCTGCTCTGACTTGCAGATGTAGTGGGCGTATTTCCTGTGGTAGTCGTGCTCCCACTTGTTGAGCAGGTCGTCGCAGTGACCATCACGCAACTCGCGCAGAAACTTGTTGGCCGCCCGTTCGATCGTGCGGTCGCGCAGCGGATTCATCTTGATCGTGAGCGGCAGTCCGGTCAGCGGATCATGATCTTCCGAGCGCGCCAGCACCGGGCCCTGACTGCTCAGCCACCACAGGTAGCCCACAAACACCAGCACCAGCAACACCCCAGCGCCGACGGCAATGCCGATCTGTGTCTTGGTGAAGGCCATTCAATGAAGTGTATGGAGATGTCGAAAGCGACCACAAGATTACCCCCGGGAGACGCGACGGGACATGTACGAGTGCGGCAGGCCCGGGCGAAACTCGAAGTTTCGAGCCTCTCTGCGGATCACTGCAGCCCTTCGACCAAGTAAAGATCCGACAACAGCCGCCGGTAGCCGTACACATAGGATTTGCCGTCGGGGGTAGGCAGCACCGGACCGACGAACTCCACGCCGGCGGGATCGGGCGGCATGAGCTGTTTCCACAGAATCCGGTGGCCAGTGGCAAGTTCCAACCGGTAAACCTTGGCAGGCAGTTCCCCGCCACGATAGATGTATAACGAACGCCCATCGGCGGTCCACGCCACCGGCACTTCGCCCGGCTCCAGTCCTTTAATTGGAAGCGGCTCTCCGGAGGGCACCGGAAAAAGATAAGCCTTATCGTCGGGGCCTACCGCCGCGATGGAGCGTCCATCGGGCGACAGCGCAAACGAAAAGCCATTGGTTCCCTCGGGGGTGACGGCCTCGACCTTGTCTGCGTCAATGTCCTGCACGTAAAGCCGGAGACCGTGATTCGGTTCCGTGCCCGCCATTAGAACCCGCTTGCCGTCAGGAAAAAAGATGGCCGCGCTGTGGATGATGTCATGCCCCTGCAGTTGCCGAGGCTCACCCGGGCCGGTGGGCAAAAGAAACAGATCCGTTTCCTTATCGCCGCGGCAGGACAAGGCCCATTTTCCATCAGGGGACAAGGCCAGCGACTGGCCATTGCCCAGCCGGATGGCAGGTGAGCCGTCCGTCTTACGCACGTAGACGGCATAGCTCGGTCCGCCTGCCTCACCCTCCTCGCGAAAGAGCAGGGTCTTGCCATCGGCCGAGAGCGTGACGGGGAACGACCAGTCGAGCCAGGTGAAATCGTGCTCAAATGGGTCGTCTTCTCGATGAACGATCAGCCCCCGTCTCCAGCTATCGCGGGCCAGCAGAACTCGCCCATCGGACATGACATCCTGCAAGGTGAGATCCGCCGGCACTCGTGCCACCAGCCGCTCCTTGCCCGAGAGACTCACAGCAAACACGGAGCGGTCTATGCCAATCAGCGTCGCCGTCACCCAGACTTCGTCCCCTTTCGGCGACCAGGCCAGACCCACCGCGCCGCCCCCGTAACTCTGGCTCAACCACTGCTTCTTGCCGTTCAGGTCCACTACGGCGACGGTGCCGATGGAATCACCCTGGATGGGGTGGTCCACAAAAGCGATCATGTCGCCCTTACGGGAAATGCGGGGATGGCTGATCCACCCGCCGGTCTCGTACAAAACCTTGCCCGGAGGATACTCAAGACGATTTCTTCCGTTCACGTCGCGCACGATTGCGAACTGTGTGCCGTCGGGAGACCAGTCGGCCCATTGGATATTCTCCAATATCTCGCGAGGCGCGCCTCCGCCCAGCGGCATCCGGGCCAGCGTACCGGTGTAGACCTGGGATTTCGACTGCCGGCTGTGCAACAACACCGCCATCTCCCCATTGCCGGAAATGGCCAGAATCTCAGCCCCGGGAACTCCCACGGAACGAGACTCCGGAGTGCCAAAGCGCGTACTGAAGATCTCAACCTGTCCGCCTTCCCATGCTGCGCTATATACAACCGTCTGGCCATCGGGCGCGAACCGTGCCATGCGGATCGTTCCGCGGCGATAGGTCAAAAGGTGATAAGCGGGCGAGGTGGCCGCCTTACTTTGCCGCAGCATTAGAAATGCGATTGCGGCCAGTGCCACCACCAGTGCCGATCCCAGCACAATCACAGCCCGACGGGAAGGAGTCTGTGGGATCGCCCTTATTCCCGACGACGCTGCTTTCTCCGTTGCCGCCAGGGAGGGCGTCGTCGCCGTCGAACCGCTTGGCGCATGGCTGGCGACGGATGAGGAAATACGAGCCGAGTCCTGCTCTCGTTTCAGCCTTTTCAGGTCGGCCCTGACCTCCGCCGCACTCTGGTAGCGAAGCTCGATGTCTTTTTCCAGCAACTTCTGCACGATGCGCTCGATTTCCGCCGGCAAGTCCGGGTTCAGACGAAGAGGTGCTGTGGGAGCACGATTCAGAATCGCCTCGGTAATGACGCCTTGCGTCTCTCCACGAAACGGCAGAGTCCCTGTGGCCATTTCATAGAGCACAACGCCAAACGAAAAAAGATCGGTACGCCCGTCGAGATCTTTCCCCCGCACTTGCTCGGGCGACATATACGCAACCGTACCCACTGCCGTGCCCGGACTGGTGAGATTCAGACTGGCCGCATCCGCCAAGGTTTGAGAGTCGGCGCTCACCGACTTTCCCCCAGACGCAATCTTCGCCAATCCGAAATCGAGAATCTTCGCGTGTCCGCGCTTGGAGACGAAGATATTTGCCGGCTTGATGTCGCGGTGAACGATGCCTTTGGAGTGAGCCGCATCCAGAGCGTCAGCAACTTCAATGGCGATTCCCAGCAGCGGATCGAGATCCATCGGGCGGTCGCCGATCAGGTGCTTCAGCGTGGAGCCCTCGAGGTACTCCATCGCAATGAAGGATTGACCTTCATGCTTTCCGATTTCGTAGATCGTGCAAATGTTGGGATGATTCAAAGCTGACGCCGCACGCGCCTCGCGCCGGAATCGCTCCAGTGCAGGCTCGTCGTGCGCCACCTCGTCGGGCAGGAATTTCAGGGCGACGAAGCGGCCAAGATCGGTATCCTCGGCCTTAAAAACCACTCCCATACCACCACCGCCGAGTTTTTCCAGAATGCGGTAGTGCGAGATTGTCCGGTCGAGCATGCGCGCCGGAATCTTACGTGGGGCCGTCTGGGCGAGTCAATGGAACCAAGGGGTAGGTAGGGGTAGGTGCTGCTTTAGTTCGGATCCCGATCTCTCTTTTGGCGGCGTCATCCCGAACCCGGCACGGTTCCGCCGGGTGAGGGATCCCCCTGAACAAACCGCCGTCTGCGAGCGAGATCCCTTCGACTTCGCTCAGGGCGGACTCTTCCCTCCGCCCGGAAGAATGGCTTCGGTCAGGATGACGCCAAGGGGCAGACAGGACGACGGACTCCCAGACAAAAAAGGCACGGCGCCAGGCCGTGCCAGGTGAATCCGAAAAGAACTTACTCTTTCTTGTCGCCGCCTTCGGCCGGCGCCGACTCGCTCTCGACTTGCGCTTGCGCCTCGGCCTCTTCCATTGCCTTCTTGGTCTCGGCGGCCTTCTTGGCGCGGGCTTCGGCGCGCTTTTCCTTCTTCTCGTCGAGAATCTTCTCGCTGCCGAGAAGTTCGAGGAAAGCTTTGTCGGCACCATCACCCTTGTTCCACTGCGTGCGGATGATGCGCGTGTATCCGCCGTTCCGATCGCCGAATCGCGGCCCCACGGTGTCGAACAGTTTCACCACGGCTTCGTTCGTCATCAGGTACGACGTCGCCCGGCGGCGCGCGGCAAGATCGCCGCGCTTGCCCAGCGTGATCATCTTCTCGACGATTGGACGAGCAGCCTTGGCTTTGGGAACTGTCGTCTCGATGCGCTCTTCCACGATCACCGAGGTGACCAGGTTGCGCAGCAGCGACCGCCGGTGCGATGTGTTCCGTCCGAGTTTGTATCCTGCAACTTTGTGACGCATTTCAAACCTCAGGAGCTAAAGCCCCGATTCCTTTAGCGTCGGGCGGCACGGCTGAAGCCGTGCCCTTCCCAAAACGCTCTTCCAACCAGGCTGTATATCTTTGAAACGTTGAAACCTTGAAACCTTGAAACTTTGAAACCCCTGAAACCTTACAGCTGGTCGTCCGGTCCGTAGGCGGACGCGGGCAGCGGGACATTCGACGTCGGCCCGGGCACAGCGTTGCCGTGCTCGTCAATCTTCATGCCCAGGCTCAGACCCATCGAGGAGAGAATCTCCTTGATCTCGTTCAGCGACTTGCGGCCGAAATTCTTGGTCTTGAGCATTTCGGCTTCTGTCTTCTGCACCAACTCGCCGATGGTCTGGATGTTCGCATTCTTCAGGCAGTTGTAGCTCCGCACGGAAAGTTCGAGCTCCTCAACCGACCGGTTCAGGTTCTCGTTGTGGATCTCGGGCTTGCGCTCATCTGACGACGACGTGCCGGTTTCAATTTCTTCCTCGAAGTTGATGAAGATGTTCATGTGGTCCTTCAGCAACTTCGCCGCCAGGCCGATGGAATCAGCCGGCGTGATGGAGCCGTTGGTCCACACTTCGAGCGTGAGCTTGTCGTAGTCCGTAATCTGCCCCAGACGCGCGGCTTCCACCGTGTAGTTGCACTTACGCACGGGTGAGTGAACTGAGTCGATCGGGATGAACCCGATGCCGAGGTCTTCGTCAAAGTTCTTGTCGGCAGAGGTGTAGCCGCGCCCCCGCTTCAGGCGCATTTCCATGTCGAGCTTGCCACCTTCGCTGACCGTGGCGACATAGACGTCCTTGTCGAGCACTTCGACGTCGCCATCGGCCTCGATCATGCCGCTCGTGACCACCCCCGGCTGATCGGCACGCAGGTAGATCGCCTTCGGCGCATCGCCGGAGAGCTTGAACGGAATCTGCTTCAGGTTGAGGATGATGTCGGTCGCGTCTTCGACCACTCCCGGGATGGACTGAAACTCGTGCAGCACACCTTCGATCTTCACCGCGGTCACAGCCGCGCCTTCGATCGAACTCAGCAGCACGCGGCGCAGGGCATTGCCCACAGTGGTGCCGAAGCCGCGCTCAAACGGCTGCGCCCAGAAGACGCCGTATTTGTCGGTGAGGGTGGAGGTGTCAACTGCGAGACGTTTCGGTTTCTGAAAACCTTTCCAAAGCATGTGTTTCTCCTTCGGCCGTTGGGCTCGATCCTGACTGGCTGAGTGGTCCAACTCAGGTCAACGTCAGAAAAGGCTGATCCGGCACGAGTGTAAGGGACCGAACCGTAGAGACGTTCGAAGCCACGTCTCTACTACAACTTACTTGCTGTACAACTCAACAATCAACTGTTCGTTCACAGGCAACTGAATATCTTCGCGCTTGGGCAATGAGAGCACCTTGCCCTTGTAATTGTCGCGATCGACTTCCAGCCAGTTCGGCAGCGTACCGTGGCTGGCGAATTCCTTCGCCAGTTCAAGCACGGTGAGCTTCTTGCTGTTCTCGCGGATCGCAACTTCCTCCCCGGCGCTCACTTCATACGACGGAATGTTGACTTTGCGATGGTCGACGGCAACGTGCCCGTGACGCACCAATTGCCGTGCCTGGCGCCGAGACTGGGCGAATCCCAGCCGGAAGATCACGTTGTCGAGACGCCGCTCCAGTTGCTGCAGCAACTTCTCGCCGGTCACGCCCTTGGACCGCACCGCCTTTTCGAAGTAGTTGCGGAACTGGCCTTCCTGCGTGAAATAGATGCGCTTGGCCTTCTGTTTCTCGCGCAGTTGCAGGCCATAGCCTACGACCTTGGCCTTGCGGTCTTTCCCATGTTGTCCGGGAGCGAAGTTGCGCTTCTCGATGGGACACTTATCACTAAAACACTTTGCGCCTTTGAGGAACAGCTTCATGCCCTCGCGGCGGCACAGACGGCAGACTGCATCGGTATAACGCGCCAAGTTTCTTCTCCTTTGGATGACCGGTTTACAGGTTTGGCTTCACCCTTCGTCCCGGACAAAATCTTTTCCCAGAGACGTGGGCTTGCAACGTCTCTCTCTCCACCAGCATAGACGTAGCACGCTACGTCTCTACCACTTACACTCTCCTGCGTTTCGGCGGACGGCAGCCGTTGTGTGGAATCGGCGTGGTGTCGCGAATGGACCGCACTTCGATCCCCGCGGCAGCCAGCGCGCGCACCGCCGACTCGCGTCCCGACCCTGGACCGCTGACCCGTACATCGACGCTGCGAACGCCATGGTCCCGCGCCATGTTCGCGGCATTGGACGCGGCTTGCTGGGCGGCGAAAGGCGTGCCTTTGCGCGATCCGCGAAACCCTAGCGAACCGGAACTCTTCCACGACAGAACGTTGCCGTTCATGTCGGTGATCGTGACGATCGTGTTATTGAAGGACGCCTGCACATACGCCAACCCATGGGGCACGTGCTTGCGCTCCTTCTTCTTGAAGGTTTTCTTCTTGCCTTTTTTCTCCGGTGCGGCTGCTGCGCCGCCCGCTGCTGCCGGTTTTGCCATAGTAGCTATTAGCTCCTAGCCGTTAGCTTCTAGCCACGAGCTAGAAGCTGGAAGCTGGTTTTTATGTCTTCGCCGTCGCCTTCTTCTTCTGCGCGACCGTTCCCTTGCGCGGACCCTTGCGGGTGCGGGCATTGGTGTGGGTGCGCTGGCCGCGGACCGGGAGGTTGCGGCGGTGACGGAATCCGCGATAGGAACCGATTTCGATGAGACGCTTGATGTTCATCGAAACTTCCTTGCGCAGATCGCCTTCCACCAACCCTTCGGCCTCGATCACCGTACGGATACGGTTGACCTCTTCTTCGCTGAGGTCCTGCACCTTCTTCATCGGTTCGACCTTGGCCTCATCCAGGATGCGGCCGGCGCGCGGATGACCGATGCCGTAAATGTAGGTCAGCGCGATGTTGATATGTTTCTGGCGCGGAAGATCCACGCCCGCAATACGTGCCATTGTTCTTAACCTCTCGCCTTCTTAGCCCTGGCGCTGTTTATGTTTCGAGTTGACGCAGATCACCCGCACCACGCCCTTGCGATGGATGACCTTGCACTTATCGCAAATCTTCTTTACCGATGCTCGTACTTTCATAGCCCTTCCCAACTCCCCAGTATGTGGAGACGCGTCACTCTTGCCCGTCCGCCGAGCGCAGATCGGCGCCGTTTCTCTACTTGTACCGATAAACAATCCGTCCGCGATTCAGGTCGTAAGGCGAAAGCTCCACGGCTACCTTGTCGCCCGGCAGAATGCGGATGAAATTCTTGCGCATCTTGCCCGAAACATGAGCCAGGACCTGGTGTTTATTCTCCAGTTCCACCCGGAACATAGCGTTGGGCAGCGGTTCCAGGACCACCGCCATCACTTCAATCGCGTCTTCTTTGCTCATTCGCTCCTAGCTTCTAGCTGCCAGCTCCTAGCCAACCGCGCTAGCCCGACTAGCTAGAAGCTAGGAGCTAGCAGCTAGAAGCTCTTACTGCGTCAAAATCATCGGCCCGTCTTTCGTCACCGCCACGCAGTGCTCGAAATGCGCGCTGAAACTGCCGTCGACCGTGACCGCGGTCCACTTATCGCCGAGCACCCTCGCGTCCGGCTTCCCATAATTCACCATGGGCTCGATCGCGATCACCATTCCTTCGCGCAGCCGGGCGCCATGTCCCCGATTACCGAAGTTTGGCACTTGCGGCTCTTCGTGCAGCCGTGTGCCGATGCCGTGCCCCACGAACTCACGCACCACGCTGAATCCGGCGGCCTCCACGTGCTCTTGCACCGCCGCTCCCACGTCGCCGACCGAGTTGCCGATCCGCGCCTGTTCAATGCCGCGATACAGCGACGCTTCGGTCACTGCCAGAAGCTTCTTCAACTCCGGCTTCACCGCATCGCCCACCGGGACGGTAATTGCGGCGTCGCCATAATACCCGTCGAGCACCACGCCGCAATCGATCGAAACGATATCGCCTTCCTTAAGCACCCGCTTTTCCGACGGGATGCCGTGTACAATCTCTTCATTCACCGACGTGCACAACACACACGGATAATCGTAGTAGCCTTTGAACGCCGGTTTGGCCCCGAGTTCCTTAATCTTCTTTTCGCCGGCCTTCTCCAGATCCATCGTGGTCACGCCGGGCGCCACCAGCGACTTCACGTGATCGAGAACCTGGCGTACGATGCGGCCACTGTGCCGCATCTTCTCAATCTCACCCGCCGATTTGCACACAATGGCCATGCCTACGCGCGATGATCCTCGAGGATCCGGAAAATCTGCCCCGTCACGTCATCCATGGGCAGATCGCCGTTTACCGAAATCAGCCGGCCGGTGCGCTGATAATAATCCACGACTGGCCGCGTCTGCTCCTGGTAAGCCGTCAATCTTGGCTGAATAACTTCCAACCGGTCGTCATTGCGGGTCACCAGCTTCGTCCCGTGAACTTCATCGCAAATTTCATCCCTACGGGGCGGCTGGAAGTGGACGTTATAGATCCGTCCACAGGTGGGGCAAGAACGGCGTCCAGTGATCCGGAGCAATAATTGATTATAGTCCACGTCCAGGCTGATCACAATTGGCCAAGCCCGCGTGGGACGCGAATTGTCAAAGAGCTCGTGGTCGAGCAGCGCATCCAGCCACCCGGCCTGGGCCGCAGTTCGCGGAAAGCCGTCCAGAACGTAGCCGCGCTTGCAGTCGGGCAGCATCAATCGCTGCCGTACCATTTCACAAACCAGATCGTCGTCCACCAGTTCTCCCCGAGCCATCACCGCCTTGGCAACAAGCCCGAGTTCGGTCCCCTGCACCACGTTCTGCCGCAGCAGGTCTCCGGTCGACACCTGGGGAATTCCGTAGTGCTCCATGATGCGCTTCGCCTGCGTGCCTTTTCCGGCACCCGGCGGTCCGAGCAGCACCACAGGGCCAACATTCCGCGAGGTTTCCTGCGCCATCGGCTGGCCAGCCTCCCAACCTCAGTCTCCCCGGCGCTCCAGAACCACAGCCGAGGTGCAGCAACCCCCACAAAATCCACCCACTCTCTCTACCAGCGTCGTCCGCGAATGCGGCCGCTGCGCGGCGTAAATCCATCGTAGTGGCGCATGATCAACTGCGCCTCAATCTGTGTCACAGTGTCCATCGCGACCCCCACGACGATCAGCAACGACGTTCCGCCGAAGTAGAAGTTCACTCCCAAACCATTCGTCACCCAGGTTGGCAGATTCTCGAAGAATCGCCCCAGCGCCCAGGGAAGATGGTTGAGATGAATGCCCGTGATCATCCACTCGGGAATGAACGAAATCAGGATCAGATAGAACGCGCCCACCAGCGTGATTCGCGTGAGCACTTCATTGATGAAGTCCGCAGTGCGCTTGCCGGGACGAATACCGGGAATAAATCCACCGTACTTGCGCATGTTGTCGGCGACTTCACTGGGATTGAACACGATCGAAACGTAAAAATACGCAAAGAAAATGATACCGAGGGCATAGAGCAAGGTGTACAGCGGTTCGCCCCATCCCAACAGCCGAATCAGATCGCCGAAGTAGCGGTTGTTGCGCAAGCCATATCCGATCGTCTGCGGCAGAGTCAGAATCGACGATGCAAAGATGACCGGCATGACGCCGCCGGCGTTGACCCGCAGTGGCAAGTGCGTCGACTGCCCACCCATCACCTTGCGTCCGACCACGCGTTTGGCGTACTGCACCGGGATTCGCCGCTCGCTGCGTTCCACGTAAACGATGAACGCTACAACCGCGATCATGAACAGAATCATCCCGATCATCAGCGGGAACGTCATCGCGCCCCAGGCCGCGTTCTTGGCCTTCTCCGCCAGATCACCCACTCCGCGCGGCAGACCCACAACGATGCCGGCGAAGATCAGCAGCGACATCCCGTTCCCGACGCCGCGATCAGTGATCTGCTCGCCCAGCCACATGATGAACGCGCTGCCCGTGGTCAGCGTCAGCATGGTCAAGAGGCGGAATTTCCAGCCCGGATCGACGACGAAGTCCCCGGTTTTCTCCAGGCCCACGGCGATTCCGAACGACTGCACCGCGCTCAGGATGACGGTGATATAGCGCGT
This sequence comes from Candidatus Sulfotelmatobacter sp., assembly GCA_035511455.1. GTDB lineage: Bacteria > Acidobacteriota > Terriglobia > Terriglobales > Acidobacteriaceae > Sulfotelmatobacter. The sequence continues at coordinate 118,247 of DATKFH010000033.1, forward strand.
CCACTGCGTAATCTTCTTCCGACCGAGTTCGCCTTCCTTCTGCAGTTTGGCCAGCGGTTCATAGACTACGGTCAGCAACTGCAGAATGATCGACGCCGTAATGTACGGCATGATGCCCAAAGCGAAAATGGTCATGCGCCGCAACTGGCCGCCGGAGAACAAATCCACAAACCCCAGAAACGATCCGCGGTTCTGGTCGAAGAAGTGCTCCAACTGCTCCCACTTCACGCCCGGCGTGGGCAGGTGCCCGCCCAACCGGTACACGAACAGCAATCCCAGCGTGAACAGGATCCGCTTGCGCAGATCCGGAATGCGGAAAATGTTCGCCAGTTTGTCAAACATTACTGCAAGACCTCTACCTTGCCGCCCGCCTGGGTGATTTTTTCCTGCGCCGACTTCGAGAACTTGTGCGCGTGCACGGTGATCGCGGCCTTGAGTTCGCCATCCCCCAGAATCTTCACCGGGAGCTTGCTCTTAATGACCCCCGCTTTGCGCAGAACGTCGGGCGTGATCGGTGCGCCCTGAAATGCCTCGCCCAGCGCGGCCAGCCGCTCCAGACTCACAATGTTGAATTCCTTGCGGAAAATATTGGTGAACCCGCGCTTGGGCATGCGGCGGTGCAGCGGCATCTGGCCGCCTTCAAAGCCGCGGATCATCCGCGATCCACTGCGGGAACGCTGCCCCTTGTGCCCGCGCGTGGACGTTTTGCCCATGCCCGAACCCATGCCGCGTCCCACGCGCTTGCGGTTTTCCGTCGCCTTCTTCGGTGCTCGAATGTTGGATAAATTCATAATTGCACTCGCCTACGAAACGATCTCGACCATGTGCGGAACCTTGGCCACCATACCGCGGATCGCCTGCGTGTCCGGACGTTCGATGACCTGGTTCAGCCGCGTAAAGCCCAGCCCCTTGATCACCAGTTTCTGCTTGGTTGGGGCACAAATGGCGGAACGCACCCACTTCAGGTGAATCTTCCCGCTGCCCGAATCTGTTTTCTTCGCCGTCATTCTCAACCTCTAGCCCGCCTCATCTCGCGAATCGTTTAGAGCTCTTCCGCCACCTTGCCGCGCATAGCGGCAACGCTCTCTCTGCTCTTCAACTGCTTCAACGCGTCGAAAGTCGCCTTGATTACGTTGTGCGGATTGGTCGTCCCGATCGACTTGGTCAGAACATTCTGCACGCCCGCCGAAGTCATGACGGCGCGCACCGCGCCCCCGGCGATCACGCCGGTGCCTTCCGGAGCGGGCTTCAGCAACACCTTGCCCGACCCGTATCGGCCCAGCACAAGATGGGCAATGCTGGTCTGCGTCAAGTTCACCTTCATCAGGTTCTTCTTGGCCGACTCAATCCCTTTGCGAATGGCCTGCGGCACTTCCTTGGCCTTGCCGGAACCGTAGCCCACCACCCCCGCCGAAGGATCGCCCACGACCACCAGTGCCGCGAACGAAAGATTCTTGCCGCCCTTGACCACCTTGGTCACGCGGTTGATGGCAACGACCTGGTCCTTCAACTGGAACGAACCCGCATCGAGTTTCTTAATCACTGTCGGCATTCTTGAACCTAGCTTCCAGCTTCCAGCTAATAGCTTCTAGCTACCCCGTTGGGGCGAATAGCTAGGAGCGAGAAGCTAGATGCTTCTTTTAGAACTGCAATCCCGCTTCGCGGGCCGAGTCGGCCAGAGCCTTCACGCGCCCGTGATAAATGTAGCCGCCGCGATCGAACACAACCTTGGTCACGCCCTTCGCCTTGGCACGCTCGGCAATGATCTTGCCTACGGCTTTCGCGGACGCGACGTTGCCGCCGGTACGCCGGTCTTCCTTCTTGCCCTCGGCTGTGCTAGCCGAAACCAGCGTCTTGCCGTGCAGGTCGTCAATCACCTGAACGTAAATGTGGTTCAGCGAGCGATAGACGTTCAGCCGTGGGCGCTCCGCCGTTCCTTGCAGCTTCTTGCGGATACGCTCATGAATGTGCCCGCGCTTCTCGTTCTTGGTAATCTTTGTCAGCATGATAAAAACTCTCAGCCATGAGCCGTCAGCCATCAGCTAAGACTCTCAACCCTGCGGCTGAGAACTGAAAGCTGAGAGCTTAAAGCTATTTTGCTCCCGTCTTTCCAACCTTCTTCTTCAGGCGCTCGCCCGCATAGCGCACGCCCTTGTTCTTGTACGGATCCGGCGGCCGCAACGCCCGCATTTCCGCGGCGACCTGCCCGACCTTCTGCCGGTCAATTCCGGTCAAGGTAATGCGCGTCTGCTTCGGATCAACCATGGCGTCGACGCCCGTCGGCAGCGGATACTCGATCGGATGCGAGTAGCCCAGGTTGAACACGACCGTCAGCTTGCCCTTCATCTCGGCGCGATAGCCGATGCCGACGATTTCCAGTTCCCGGGTCCAGCCCTTGGTCACGCCTTCAACCGCGTTGTTGACCAGCGCACGCGCCAACCCGTGCACCGCGGACTGCGAATCATTCTCGCGGAGGGCCACAATGTGACCGTCTTTCTGCTCGACCGTGATGCCCGTCGGCAGCGCCGTATCCAGCTTACCCTTGGGCCCCTGCACCAGGACCGTATTGCCTTCAATTTTGACCGTGACCCCCTTGGGAATCGCGATCGGCTTTCTTCCAATTCGTGACATAAGAGCTTCTAGCTTCTAGCTCCTAGCCTCTAGCTAGGCCGCTTTGATTTTGTAGTCCCGACCTGTGCCGGAACTCTTTCAAGTGAAACCGACATCTGCATCGCCGCCTTAGCTAGTAGCTGGAAGCTAGTAGCTAGCAGCTGCTTCTCTACCAAATCTGGCACAACAACTCGCCGCCCACGCCTTCCTTGCGGGCCTGGCGGCCGGTCATGACCCCGCGTGGCGTCGTCAGGATGTTGATCCCCATGCCGCCCAGCACGCGCGGAATCTCCGTGCGCCGCACGTAGACGCGACAGCCGGGACGGGACACACGCTCCGCCTTAGAGATCGCTGCCTCGTTGTTGGCGCCGTACTTCAGGTAAATCCGGATCACCTTGTGGCCCTCTTCTTCGGTGGGCTTGAAATTGGAGATATAGCCCTCTTCCTTCAGGATGCGAGCAATTTCCAGCTTCAACCGCGAAGCCGGAATATCTACCTTCTGGTGCCGGGCCTGGAGTGCATTCCGCACTCGCGTCAGCATGTCTGCGACCGGATCGGTCAACCTCATCGTTTTGCTTCTCCTTCAGCCACCCGTTCGCTCCGCGTCACGCGGAGAACCTGCGGCGGTGTGCTTTGCTTCATCCCTACGTTTGTCACCGGCTTCGGGTAGTCATCCGGAGCGGCGTTGTTGGCCGCGAAGGATCTCTAACCACCGCCTCGAGGCGTCCACTCATTGCGAGCCGTTGCTCGCAACTTTGGCGCGCTTCCTTACCAGGACGACTTCGAAACCCCTGGAATCTCCCCCCGCAGCGCGAGCTGCCGGAAGCACAAGCGGCAAATGCCGAACTTGCGCAGAAAAGCACGCGGCCGTCCGCACAGCTTGCAGCGGTTGTGCTTGCGGGAGGAGAACTTCGGCTTCTTTGCGTCCTTAACTCTTTTTGCTGTAGTCGCCAAACCTTAAGCTCCTGTACCTCAACTTTTGTCGGGGAGACGTTGCTTCGAACCTCTCTCCTGCCATCTTCGGAAATGTCGCCTGCAAAACCTAGCCAGCTACCTCTCTACGGCGAGCTTTCCCTACGCCCGGAACGGCATCCCCAAATGCTTCAGCAGCGTGCGCGCCTGGTTGTCATTCGCCGCCGTGGTCACAATCGTGACGTTCATACCCTTCTGCTTGTCGACCTTCTCGTACGAGATCTCGGGGAAGATCAACTGGTCGTGCAGGCCGAGCGTGAAGTTGCCCCGCCCGTCGAACGACTTGGTCGAAACTCCGCGGAAGTCGCGCACGCGCGGCAGCACGATGTTCACCAGCCGGTCGAAAAATTCGTACATGCGATCGCCGCGCAACGTCACCATGGCGCCAATCGACTGCCCCTCGCGCACCTTGAATGCCGCGATTGACTTCTTGGCGCGCGTGACCACCGGCTTTTGTCCGGTAATCTGGCCCAATTCGTTCACGGCCGGGTCGAGCACCTTCGCGTTCTGCGTCGCCTCACCCACGCCCATGTTCACAACGATTTTGTGCAGCCGCGGAACCGCCATCACATTCTTCAGTTCCAACTCTTTCAACAGAACCGGAGCCACTTCCTTCTCGAACTTCGACCGCAAGCGCGGGCGCTCCTTCGCGCTGTGCCGTGCCTGCTCCGGAGCCTTCTGCTCCTGCGCCGATTCCTTCTGTCCCTTTTTGTCTTTTGCCATTTGGTTCCGTCAACTTCCTCTCACGGTTTCCAGACGTAAGCTGCTAGCTCCTGGCCTCGAGCTCGACGTGTACCGGTTCGTGAGACTCGAATTTCACCTGCGCCGCGGGCACCACCGCCACAAAGCTAGAAGCCAGTGGCTAGGAGCTAGCAGCTATTTATCCAATGTCGTTCCGCACTTCTTACAGACGCGCACCTTGCGGTCGCCCCTCACTTCGTGCCCGATGCGCACCGGGCCGCAACTGGGGCAGACCAGCTGCACGTTGGAGATGGCAATGCGGCTCTCCTGCTCGGCGATGCCGCCCTTGATGTTGCGCTGCGGATTCGGCCGCACGTGCTTTTTCACCATCATCACGTGTTCCACCAGAATCTTGGCATCGTTCGGAAACACGCGCAGCACGCGTCCTTCCTTACCCTTGTCGCGTCCGGTGATCACCTTCACGGTATCGTTCCGCCGGATGTCTACTCGCTTATGTGCCGTGCTCACTGTTTGCATTGTCGAAACCCTATTAATCCCTTTGCTCTTGCCGATCCGGTTTCAGGCACCGCATTTCAAATCACTTCCGGCGCCAGCGAAACAATCTTCAAAAACTTTTTCTCGCGCAGTTCGCGCGCCACTGGACCAAATACGCGCGTCCCCACGGGTTCTCCCGCTTCATTGATAAGCACCGCTGCATTCTGATCGAAGCGAATGTAGGTGCCGTCGCGACGCCGGTGCTCCTTGCGCGTGCGCACTATGACAGCCTTCACCACTTTGCCCTTCTGCACCTGGCCCTCGGGCGCGGACTCCTTTACCGCAGCCGTGATCACGTCGCCCAGTCCGGCATTCAATCCGGTCGAGCCGCCGAGCGGCAGAATCATCTGCAGCTTGCGGGCGCCGGAGTTATCGGCGACCTCGAGCATCGTTCTCATCATCACAGCCATGGCGAATCTCCCTGATCATCCCTTGTCATTCCGACGTCTCGCGAGGCGAGGCGGAGGAATCTGCTTTTCTAGCCTGCGACTTCAGTCGCCGCCTCCGGCACCAGCGCCGCCTTGCGCACAATGTCTTTCAACTTCCAGCGCTTCAGCTTCGACAGCGGACGGGTCTCCTCGAGCCGCACCACATCGCCCACATGCGCCTCATTCTTCTCGTCGTGGGCGTAGAACTTTTTGTGCCGCGCCACCACGCGTCCGTAGAACGGATGCGATTTCTTGCGCGTCACCTGCACCACAATCGTCTTCTTCATGCGGTTCGACACGACTTCTCCCACCACTTCCTTGCGGCGCCCCTGGGCCTGCCCGGTGGTTTGGGCGGATGTCTTGGTTTCCGGCATTATCGTTTCTCCGTTGCGGCCGAGCGCGCCCGCTCGCCGATGATCGTCTTGACGCGCGCGATGTCCTTGCGCAGCCCGCGCATTTTCTTAAGGCTCTCGGTTTGTCCCATGTTCAGCTGGAACTTCAGCTTGAACAGCTGGTCGGCGAGGTCGCGCTCCTGGTGTTCGAGCTCTGCGTCAGTCAAGTTCTTGATTTTTTCTGCTTTCATGAATCGCTCTCAGTTGTTCAGTGCGCCGCTTCGCGCTTGACCATAGTCGTTCGCAGCGGCAGCTTGTGCGACGCCAGACGCAGCGCCTCGCTCGCGTCCTCGAGCGTCACGCCTTCCATCTCAAACAGAATCTTGCCCGGCCGAACCACCGCGACCCAGTGGTCGGGCGCGCCCTTGCCCTTGCCCATACGGGTTTCAGCCGGCTTCTTCGTGACCGGCTTGTCCGGAAACAGGCGGATCCAGATCTTGCCGCCGCGCTTCACGAAGCGGGTCATGGCGACACGGCTGGCCTCGATCTGCCGGTCAGTGATCCATCCCGGCTCCAGCACCTTCAGCCCGTAGTCGCCGAAAGCCAGCGACGATCCGCGCCAGGCCTTCCCGGTCATGCGCCCGCGCTGCTGCTTGCGGTACTTCACTTTCTTTGGCATCAACATAGAATCAGCTCTCTTTTGTCATCCTGAGGCGCCTTCTTTTTACGCCGAAGGACCCCGGCGCGCCGCGCGAACCGCTCGCGTTCTTTGCGAGCGACCAAATCGCGCGTTGGGCGCCCTTCCTTAAAATCCACCCACAGCCGGAACTGCCTCGCGCTTTTTCTGCTGCAGGATCTCGCCCTTGTACACCCAGCACTTCACGCCGATCACACCGTAGGTGGTGCGCGCCTCACTGAAGCCGAAGTCGATGTCGGCCCGGAGCGTGTGCAGCGGCAAACGCCCCTGCAGATACCACTCCGAACGCGCGATTTCGTTGCCGTTCAATCGTCCGCTCACCCGAACTTTGATTCCCTTGCAACCGAAACGCAGCGCCGAATCCACCGCCTTGCGCATGGCCCGCCGGAAGCCCACGCGTTTTTCCAATTGCAGCGCAATCGATTCGGAAACCAGCTGCGCATCGAGCTCGGGCTTGTGCACTTCCTGGATGTCGACGAACACTTCCCGCGACGTCCGCTTCTGCAGTTCGCCTTTGAGCTTGTCGATTTCCGCGCCCTTACGCCCAATGATGATCCCGGGTCGCGCCGTCTTGATGATGATGCGCAGCTTGTTGCCCGGGCGCTCGATCTCGATGGCGCTCACACCCGCCGACTTGAGTTTGTCCTTCAGCTCATTCTTCAGCTTGACGTCTTCGTAGAGCAGCTTGTCGTAGTCGCGCTCGACAAACCAGCGTGACTTCCACGGCTTGGTGTAGCCGAGGCGAAAACCATACGGATGGACTTTTTGTCCCATTGCTTCTCCTAAATCTTTCGGACCAGAAATCTATTTCGCAGCCACCTTTTTCCTGACCGCAGCCTTTTTCACCGCCGGAGCCCGCCGCTTGGCCTTCGCTGGAGCCGCCGCTTCTTCCCCGGCAACGGTCGCCACGGCCTCGCCATTCTTACCGCGCTCGGCCAGCACCAACTCGATGTGCGAAATGCGCCGTTGATAACGGTACGCGCGACCCTGCGGCGCCGGACGAATCCGCTTCATGCGCGGCCCGTCGTTGGCCACCGCACGCTTCACATACAAATTGTCGATCTCGACATCGAGTCCCTTCTCGGTCGCGAGAAAGTTCGCATTATCGAGCGCCGACTGCAGCAACTTGCCTACGTGCGACGCCACGCGCTTCTTGGTGAACAGCAGCGTGTTGCGTGCTTCTTCCACCCGGCGTCCCTTGATCAAGTCCAGCACCAGCCGCGCTTTTTGCGGCGAGACGCGTAGGTAACGCATTTCAGCTCGAAATTCCATCTTGCGTCTCCTTATGCCTTCGGCGCCGGCGCTGACGAGGCCGCCGGAGCGATCGCCCCCGGACCACCCGGAATACCGGCCGGTTTCGCCGCTACTTCGGTTGCCGCCTTCATCGAGTGTCCCTTGAACTGGCGGGTAAAGCTGAACTCGCCCAGCTTGTGCCCCACCATGTTCTCCGTGACATACACCGGAATGAACTTCTTGCCGTTGTGCACCGCGATCGTGTGCCCCACCATCTCGGGCACGACGGTCGACCGCCTCGACCAGGTGCGCAGCACCTTCTTCTCGTTGCGCGTATTCATGGCCTCGACCCTGGTCAGAAGGTAGCCATCCACAAACGCGCCTTTCTTGGTTGAACGTGCCATAAATTCAGCTCTCAGCTTTCAGCCGTCAGCTCTCAGCCAACAGCTCTTCTCACTCGCAAATCTTGTCATTCCGAACCGGCGATCTTTGCCGGTGAGGAATCTGCTTCTTCTCACCAGGCTACTTGCTGCGCCGGCTCACAATGAACTTATCCGTGCGCTTGTTGTTCCGCGTCTTGTAGCCGCGCGTCGGCTGGCCCCATGGCGTCACCGGATGCCGTCCGCCCGAAGTCTTGCCTTCACCGCCGCCATGCGGATGGTCGACCGGGTTCATCGACACGCCGCGATTGTGCGGACGCTTTCCCAGCCACCGCGAGCGCCCTGCTTTCCCGATGGTGACGTTCTCGTGGTCGATGTTGCCAACCTGCCCGATCGTCGCCATGCAGTCCTGCGAAACCTTGCGGGTCTCACCCGAAGGCAGCTTCACCAGCGCGTACTCTGCTTCTTTCGCCACCAGTTGCGCCGCTCCACCCGCCGACCGCACCATCTGCCCACCCTTGCCGGGCTTCAGTTCCAGATTGTGGATCTGCGTGCCGGGAGGAATATTCCGCAGCGGCAGCGCATTGCCCACAAGAATGTCGGCCTCGGGCCCGCTCACCACTTTCTGCCCTACCTTCAGCCCTTCCGGCTGAATGATGTAGCGCTTCTCCCCGTCGGCGTACGCCAGCAGGGCAATGCGCGAGGAACGGTTAGGATCGTACTCGATCGTCGTCACGGTTGCCGGAATCCCGGTCTTGTCGCGCTTGAAATCAATAATGCGCAGCTTGCGCTTATGCCCGCCGCCGATGAACCGCATCGTGGTATCGCCCGAGTTACGCCGGCCGCCAGTGCGTTGCTTGGGCTCGACCAGCGGCTTATAAGGATGCTTGGTCGTGATGTCGTCGTTGACGATCGTCGTGCGATACCGCAGCGTCTGCGTCGTCGGTCTATAAGTCTTGATTGCCATAATCAGCCTTTAGCTTTTTTGCCATCAGCTCCTAGCTTCTGGCTTCTCAAATCCTTGTCATTCCGCATTCTTTGTCATTCCGAAACCGGCGTTCTTTACCGGTGAGGAATCTGCTTCTTCCGGCCGCTCCTACAAATTCTGCGCGTACTCCGGCATCTTCTCGCCGGAACGCAACCGCACGTACGCCTTTTTCCAATCCGGACGGTAGCCGGCAAACTTCCCACGCCGCCGCTCTTTCCCCGGATAAGTGGCGGTACGCACCGAATGCACTTTCACTTTGAAAATCGACTGCACCGCTTCCTTGATTTCCGTCTTGGTCGCCTTGGGCGCCACCTGGAAGACCAGCGTGTTCTGGTTTTCCTTGATGGCCAGGCCCTTCTCGGTAATCACCGGACGGCGGATAATCTGGTATGCGGATTTCATCAGGCCACCTCCGCCGCTTTTTCATGCCGAGCCCGCCGCCGAGGCGTACTTGAAGCTTTCTTTGCGCCTTCGTCTTCCCCGTGCTTGCGGTGCTTCTTCCCCGCCGAGTTCTGCAGCGAAATCTGCAGCTTCTCAAGCGCAGGCTGCGAGAAGATCACGCGGTCGTAGCGCAACAGATGATACGGATGCACTTCATTGCCACGCACCAGCTCAAGCCCGTCGATATTGCGCGCGCTCAACTCCAGGTTTCGGTTCTCGTGCTTCGGCGTCTCAACGATCAGCACCGTCGACTCCACCTTCAGCGCGTCGAGCGCCTTACGGAACTCTTTGGTCTTCGGTTCCTTCACGTCGAAAGCATTCACCACGATCAGCTTGCCATCGGCGAACTTCGCCGCCAGCGCCGAACGCAGCGCCCCCAGCAGCTTTTTACGCGGGAAGGTGTAGTCATAGGACCGCGGTTGCGGACCATGCACCGTGCCGCCGTGCCGCCACAGCGGCGACCGGATCGAACCGATGCGCGCTCGGCCGGTGCCCTTCTGCTTCCACAGCTTCTTGCCGGACCCGGAAACTTCCCAGCGCGCCTTGGTGGCGTGCGTTCCGGCGCGCTGCCCGGCGCGGTAGTGCTTCACCGCCTCCCAGAGCAGGTCCTCATTGACCGCGCCAAAAATCTCGTCGGCCAGATCGAGCGTCCCGACTTTCTCGCCGCTCAAATTGTGTAGGTCAATCGTTGCCATATAGCTTCTCGTTTGTCGGTGCGGAGCGGGCACTGCTGCCCGCTTGCCTGCACTACCCGCGAAAGCCGCGGGCAGGGCCCGCTCCACACCAACTTATGCTTTCTTCGCTGCCCTCTTAGCAGCCTTCAACGGATCGACCGTCGCGGCGCCGGCGAATCCCCGGCGCTCTCTCGGCGGCTTCTTTGCCTTCGTGATCACGATGTATCCACCCTGCGGTCCGGGCACGCTGCCCTCGACCACGAGCAGATTCTCGTCCTTATCCACACCCAGCACGCGCAAATTGCGCGCCGTCACCTGCTGGTGTCCCATGTGCCCCGACATGCGCATCCCTTTGAACACGCGCGACGGGAATGCCGACGATCCGATCGACCCGGTGATCTGAAACATCGACCCGTGCGACTTGGGACCTCCGCCAAAGTGATGCCGTTTCACAACGCCCTGAAACCCGTGGCCCTTGCTGACTCCCACGATGTCGACAAACTTCTCGCCATCGAAAATCTCGACCAGCACGCGGTCGCCAACCTTCACCGCTCCATCGCCGTCTGCCGCGCCATCAACTTCGAGCGGCACCTCGCGCAGAAACTTCACCGGCGGAAGATTGTTCTTGGCCAGATGCCCGCGCTCGGGCTTCGACAGTCGCGACTCCTTCACAAACTCCACCAGCCCGATCTGAGCCGCCTCGTATCCATCCTTCGTCGCCGACTTGTGCTGCGTCACCACGCACGGACCAGCCTGCAGCACCGTCACCGGGCGAACATCGCCCTTCGAGTCAAACAACTGCGTCATCCCGACCTTCTTGCCCAGAATCCCGGTTAGCTTCGTTGCCATTTCCTTCTCCGTGCCCAGCATCTCGCCATTATTTAGCGGCTAGTGGCTGGGGAGCGAACCTGCTCGTGTGGGAACGGGCGCCTTCGTCCGTTCCGCGGGCGCGAGCTGCTCTACTTATGCTCTTTCCCGAACGCCTTGATCTCCACATCCACGCCCGCTGGCAAATCCAGCTTCATCAGCGCGTCAACCGTCTGCTGCGTCGGCTCAAGAATGTCGAGCAACCGCTTGTGTGTACGGATCTCAAACTGCTCCCGCGATTTCTTATCCACATGCGGTGAACGCAGCACGCAGTACTTGTTCTTCATCGTGGGCAGCGGAATTGGCCCGGCAATCTGCGCGCCCGTGCGCCGCGCCGTTTCCACGATCTCGCCGGTCGACTGATCCAAAATGCGATAGTCGTAAGCCTTCAGCCGGATGCGAATTCTTTCTTTTCCAATCACTGTTTTCTCTCTAACCCCTTCCGGCACCTCCGGAAGGAAAGAACTGGCGGCAAGCTGCAAGCCGCGGTTCACTTCTTTGCGCCAGAACTCCAGGACTCGCGAATCAGATAATCCCTGACGCCGTCTTCGATCTGTGCCCAGTAGCGCTTAATGCTCTCTCGATCAAGAGCTACCGGGATGCCTTCCGCCTTCCATTCTCCGAACTTCAGAATCCGGGATCGGCCTTACCTGCTTCTCCTCCCATGTGATTCCTCTGGGAGTGAAGGCAATCAGCCAGTCTTTGCCGTCAAACCGCACTTTGTCCACATGGAACCGGAGACACGGCTTGTAACCCAGCCCGAAACTTACTGCACAATCTCGGCGATCGTTCCCGCTCCCACCGTGTGGCCGCCTTCGCGGATGGCAAAGCGCAAGCCCTTTTCCATCGCCACCGGCGTGATCAGTTCAATCACCAGGCTCACGTTGTCGCCCGGCATCACCATCTCCGTGCCCGCCGGCAACTCCGCCACCCCCGTCACATCCGTCGTGCGCAAGTAAAACTGCGGA
>DATKFH010000034.1:0-17264 GCA_035511455.1 Candidatus Sulfotelmatobacter sp.
GACGTTTGCAGACTCTACATCCTTGCGGATGATCTTGGCTCGTGCTTGAATGCGAGCTGTCAATGCAAATCGAGGAAGTGGCTTTCGATCTTTTGCCAAAGCAGCGAGTTCCGCAAAGCTATGACCGGAATCGCGGAACAGCTTCTCCGCTTGGACTGGATTAAAGACGACTACCAAGCTCATGCCTCTGGTCTCGTCGAGTTCCGGATCCGCGAGGGCCATGCTGGGACGGGTGCGAGCCAGTGTCATGCGGCCCCAAGGAATATCCATCGACGCAGGATTTGGAATCGCTACGATCCCCACTACGCCAGCTTCCCGCAATGTCTTATATCTCTCCGCGGTTGATTGATAATGGGAAGCCAGTGCCGACGGAATATCCGCTGGAGATCCTGAGATCATGACGACCACCTTGCCCTTGAGATCAAGTCCGGCATAGTCGTCATAATTTTTTTCCGGAATGCTGAGTCCATAGCCCACGAACACCATCGGCGCGTTCACTTCGGGAGCAAGCTGGACGCGGGTGCTGAAAAATGCGTCCCCTCCTAACGTCAGCGACTCCTTCGAATCGTTCCGCACTACCGCCAGGCTCGAGGCGGATTCAACGATCTGACGACTGATCAGCTTCACTGGCTGATAGAAGCCGTTGACCCCTGCCGGCTGCAACCCATCTTTCTTGAGCTGCTCAACGATATACGCCGATGCCCTGCGCAGACCTTCACTGCCGGTCTCTCGCCCTTCCATGTTGTCAGCCGCTAGCACCTTGACGTATTCCCACCAGCTCTTGCCATCGAAGTTGGGATTGGTGGCACTTGGAGTAGATGAGCTATACGCGGCAAAAGCAATGGAAAGGAGAAGCAGTGCGGGTGAGCCCTTCAACATGAAATCCTCCTTTAGCGAGACGTTTCCATCGGCCTCGGTCTGCTAGATTACATGAGTTTCTAATTCAGAACACTTCCGGACACCAGGGCATTGCGTGATTTGGCTTTTGTCGTCAAGCCATAGATTGCTTTTCGAATCTCGGCCCGGACCTGCGCGAAAATCTACCTGTCGCGGTGACGGCACTCCTGCCGTCGGCGATCGCGGCAAAGTTCTCCCGGGGATTGTTTATCTCGCCTTTGGCTACGGGCGACGGGTCGGCCAGGAAAGGCCGAGGCATAGATGGATCGTGGCGCAGATCGTTAGTACGACCGGGCCCGCTAGGATGGAAACCGGAGGACACACGATCTACCCGTATCGCTTTGGCTTTCTACAAACTTCTGACAATAAACCTTCTACCTTTCGCCTCAATCACTTCCGTGGAATTCCTTCAGAGCGGCGAGTCGCCCCTGGGACCCATGTGGGTGATAAGCGCGGCCCGCATCACCGAATTGGTTGCCGCCCGCTATGGCGCCTTGCCGGCGACCACGCCGATGTTGGCTACTGTCTCACCCTTCTTCATCGAGGGCACGGCGCAGACATACAGGACCACACCGCTCGACGGCGCACGCGCTTCCCACACCATCTTGCCGAACAGATCGGTGACGTAGCCGATTTTCATGCCTTGTTGCACGTACCAACCGCGCTTGACCGTGGGATAGAAAACGCCGGCGGTTTCGCTGCTGACGCTGGCAATGCGATCGATCCAGACTGGGTTCTGCACCGGAGCCGGATTGCCCGGCAGCATCTTCAGGTAGCGCATCACGTTCAGGCAGCCGTTGATCAGCGCCGTCACGTCTTCCGGCTCTACGGTGCCAGCGTGGCCCGCCTCGGCCGTGAGGGACGGCTTCCCCCGCAGGCTGGCGTTGGTCTCCAGATAGCGAGCGGTGTTTGGGTCGCGGGGGCGATCAGTTGAGAGGATGATTGTGTCGAGCCCGAAGGCCAGCACCATGGCCCGCGAGACGGCATCCTGGTGCGCGTTACCGGTCGGCGCCCAGTAGGAATACGGCCTCAGGCTTTCATCGAGATCGCCGCCGTGCAGGTCAATCAAGTAGTCGGATTTTTCCACGACCTGCTTCGTCATCGCCCACGACGCGCGCTCGGTCTGCGTTCCGTTGGGATCGCCCGGATAGAACCGGTTCATGCTCTTGCCGTCCACCGGGTTCACATGCGGCACCTTCTGTTCAAATGACGCGATGTTCACCAAGGGAACGATGATGACCGTCCCAGAAATATCCGCGGGGTTGAGTTCCTGTATAAGCTTTTCGAGCGCAATGATGGACGCATACTCGGTGCCATGCGCGCCGGCCACCAGGCCGAGCGTCGGGCCGGGCTTCAGGCCGCGAATTACCGCAACCGGGATATTCGTACCCACGTCGCTCCCCGCCGAAACTTCGATGAATCCGGTAACGGTCTGCCCGCTGACTGCTGTCGCGGTTCCCACAGTGAGCGTTGGTTGTTGTGCCGTAGCCGCCACGCACAGAACGCAACTCGAAAGAATCAATGCCAGCCGCTTGCGCATACCCGCCTCCTCCAGACCACTTGAGAGTCGGCAGAGTATAACGCCGCCGGTCGAAAGCCACACAGGGCCCACTGCTCTCGCCACCAACTTGCGCCCTCGGGTCGTGCGAGACAAACGCCAGCACTCCCGATAGACGAATTCAGAACGATTTCCGCGAATTGGACCTCTGGACCGCGAGCGCGGAACCACGCCGACATGAGAACGAAAGATCGAGTCTGCGCGCGGCTAGGGTTCTTGTGATGCAGATACCCCAAGTCTGTTGCCGGAGCTTTTGTGTTGGTGATTGTCAGGAGCATGGCCGAAGAGCCATTATGCCTGAATGGAAGCAGCATTTCGCTTCAGCGCACTTATGCGAGCCAGACGCATACAATGACGCCATGCAGGACCTCAGGGATCGAGTTGCTCTTGTGACTGGCGGCAGTCGCGGGATCGGAGCCGCAGTTGCAATCGCTCTGGCTAAGGCTGGTGCGGATGTCGCCGTTAACTACCGTGAGCGTGCCGATGCTGCCAATGCTGTCTGTGGCGAAATCGCAGGGACCGGGCGGAAGGCAGTCCCAGTTCAAGCCGATGTGTCAGTCTCAGTCGACGTGAGGCGTATGGTCGCAGAAATTGAAGCGCACCTTGGTCGCATCGACATCCTCATCAACAATGCGGCTATGGCTCATCCGCGCAAACTGGAGGAGATTACAGAAGCGGAATGGGACGAAGTGCTCACCGTCAATCTGAAGTCAGTGTTCTTGGTAACGCAGGCTGTGGTTGGCAGTATGCGACAAAGAAAGTGGGGACGGATCATCAACTTGTCCTCGGTGGCTGCACAGACGGGCGGGGCTGTAGGAGCCCATTACGCCGCGTCCAAGGCAGGGATTATAGGGCTAACGCATTCCTGCGCTTCATCGCTCATTCGAGATGGAATCACCGTGAACGCAATTGCTCCCGCGCTGATTAAGACCGATATGGTTACCGGCAACCCCAACGCGAACCCGAATCTCATTCCGATGGGTCATTTTGGCTCGGTCGACGATGTCGCATCGGTGGCTGTGATGCTGGCGATGAATGACTACATGACCGGGCAGACAATCTCGGTCAATGGTGGCTGGTATATGAGCTAGCCCCCATCTCCGCGAATGTCGTCGGCGCATCTGTTCTCCGTCTTCGGCTAGAGTATGAGCCGATGAAATTGACCTTCTGCGCCATGTTCCTGCTCTTCACGATGATTGCTGCCGCCCAAAACAAAGCCGGCTCCTTAACATCGACCACGAACTCGATCGCCTCTCCCCAAATGAGTGCACATTAGCCGGTTAATGAGCGTAAAAGCCTGTTCCGGTCGACACCCTAAATTCCTCGACTGGCTCTCTTGTTTTGAATATGGCTTACGACGGCGATAACGAGCATCGCGAGAACCGCCGCTGTAACAAGAATAGGCAGAATCCAGCGCGCGCGATTGGGTTCAGGGGATCGAGCCGGCGGGCGAACGGCAACCACAGAGGTGGTCTGAGCCGGTGCTGTTTCTGCAGGCGGCGTGGTTGTGGCCGCAACTGGTGCGGGTCCCGGCCCAGACTCGCGGCTTAACTTGACCACAATCGTGTTCCCCATCGGCAACACGCGATATTGTGCCGGCGACGCGAGATCCAGCACAACGCGCGTAATGCGCGGATTCGCACTGAGAAGTCCGATGCGAATATCTATCAACTTTCCACGATTGACGAAGATTTTGTGCAAACCTGCGCTGGGCAGCGATTCTGGGAGGTCAACAATCAACCTGTCAGGGTCAGTCACAGTCTGAGTGCGAGCGGTGATGGGCACGGTGGCGGTAATCTCGACGTCCAGATCGTGATCGCCGCCGGTGACAGCAATGTGGCGAATGGTGGCAACCTGCTTGCCCGCTTGAACTGGAATGCCGTTCAATTGCAGGCAACCGGCAAGCAAAACCGTACAGATGGCTAGCGTTTTCAATGCCAAGGAGAACCTACAGAATCTACAAAATAAGAGACACATCTACTCCTGACCCGCCACTGCCTGTTTACGCAGACTGAGGGACGAGTCTACCCCAAACAACCGAGCAGCGTCGTGGAGGACAACGCCTTAGGCGACCCCACATCGGACAGGTTGGGACGGCTTCAGAATACTCGCACAATTAGGCAATCGCGCGAAGTTTGCAGCGATTTTGCCTGAGGGGGTGAAGATCTGAGAGCAAGAGGGTTCTAGACGCTACGGCATAATGGACTTTCGGTGTCGCGTGGGGCGTCGCCATGTCAAGGCTCGGGGTTCTTGGGCTCGGCGTAATGGGTGTGGGAGCAGTCTTCGGCTCTCGTCATAATAACGGGCCGGACGTGGCTTTCGCGTCCATGTGCCTAATCGTGGGTCTTGTGCTCATTGTCGCTGCCGAAGCTCGGGGACTGATTTTGAAGCCAGTTGGTGCCAAGGCGAACTCTACGGACGGGATGCAAGCGCGAGTAATAGTTCTGGTGAAAGGGGGATTCAAGTCTATCCCCAGCGTGACGGGAAGTTCCACGAGCTCCAGGATCCGAACCAGTCCAATGTGGAGTTTGAACTATTCATCTACTGTTGGTTGGTGCTCGGTTCTGAGCTCTCACTGAGAATTGCTGATCTCCAGTTGACCCTTAAAGGTGCCGACGAGAGACTGGCGTTTGTCCGCGACTACGTGTTTGCCCGCTCGCATGCCGACCTGCTCTCGGTGCGAGGTCCGTACAACAAGGCACCAAAGGTGCCGGTGGCTAAGCCGGTCATGTCCGATCTGGATGACTTTGAGGAGAATGTGGCAGAACAAAGTGCGTGACCTTACTGGCAAGACTTCCCTGTGGTAGAGGGCCGGCTCAAAACAAGATGTTCGGGCGCAGTAATGATTCGCTGTCTGGAACGAAAAAACACTCGCAGCCGTCCTGGATTTTGGAAAACGTAGTTCGGACGGTCTCTCGGCTTGGCGAGTGGAGGCGCTGCCACTTCTGGATAAGGGTTGATAGGCTCGGGCTCCCCACTGCTGTTGCGAAGGCGAAGAGGGGAGCTTTTCAAGATAACTTACTGAGTCTTAATGGTACTGACAGCCCGTTAGTTAGTGGTACTCAATGGAACTCCCTGCCCCCAGCTATTGGACCCTCTTTGGACCCGCATTTCTGATCGCGTGTGCCGGGTGAAAATTCACCTTGGTTCGAAGGTAACCAGAACGTGCACAAGCAGTGATTAAGTTTCTTTGGCAGAGCTGAGAGGACAGAGGACAGATTTTGGCAGTAGGAAGCGGCTGTCTTGGGCGCACAAACACTCCCTCTCTAAACGCTCGGCGGGGGAATTTCCTTTTTAGTAAAGAGATTTGCGATCAAAACCAAGAACATTTACTTGAGGGGGCCCGCGACGGTAAGCCGTCCTTGTAGCTCACCCTCTATGGCATTGGCGATCGCGCGAGCAGTGCGCGCGTTGGGATGACGGTCCCAAGGCAGACGCCACGACGAATCAATTTCGACCAAGACGTAAGGTATGCTCGCATTGTCGAGAATGCGGCGACGCAACATCTGTTCAGCTTGCGCTTCATGCCCAAACTGCGGCACGACGAGAAGCGGCGTCGCCCCGTGCGCTCGTGCCAGTTCGCTGGTGGCACGAAGCACCTCTCGCGTTACCGTTACACCGCGTTCGACCGTCGCATCAGCGCGGTACGGCACGAGCAACTTCGCAAGCGATGAGAGTCGCGAGCGCTGTTCCGCCGGGAGCCAGACAAGACCCGGACCAAGGTGCGGTCGATCCTGATCGAGGTTCCGCCCGAAGAGTGCCGTCATGAAAAGCGACACTACAGCTACAGGCCGACGAAAATGAGGCAGTTCCGTCTTCAGCCTCAGGTACGCCTGATCGTTACCATAGCCGTGGACTGCCAGATTTGCAGTCTGTACTCCCATCTTGGCACTGACTTGTGCCGGTATGCTCTCTTCATAGGTGAGTCCCTCACCAAACATGACAGACTCACCGGTAAACATGATCGTCGGTCGTTCAGGATCGACTGGCTCGTCAATACGGCTGACGCGATATCCTGCGGGATCGATGGAGTAGTCGATGATCCGACCGCCGATGCTCTTGTGTCCAGTCCGCTCCGGTACCCACGTCCAGCCAAGTCGCGGGTCGAGTTGACGGCGTGGTTCGTCGTCCGCCGACAGCCACTCGGCCGGACGGAGGTGCACACGATTCAGCATGAGTTCGCTCGCGCCGAGCGCCACAACCACAGCCATGACACTGCGGAGGACGCCCTCAGGTGTTCGCGCGGCGAAGCGTCCAGCACGGCGACGTCCAACGAACGCTAGCCACGTGCCCAGGATTGCCATCGCCAATCGTCCGGACGTTTGGAGTACGACGTACCAATCGCGCGGCAGGAAAAAAGACGGCACGAAGTGTCTATCGAGAAACCGTTGATTCGCGATGAGTGCGCACGCCAAGAACGCAATTCCAACGGATGCGACGGCCGTCTCTACCGTTACTCGCGCCCAGAAAGACTTCCGGCACCGGTGAAGCACCGAAGACATATCTCCAAAGCTCACCTCGACATTTCTGTCAAACGCGTGATGCTGATCACGCCTCAACTGAGCACGGCGCATTCAATCAACCCCCTCAACGCCCAATCACCTATTTCCTGAAAGGGACCGCAGTAGCATCAGAGCGGTTTCAGCCCACCTTTTCTTCAGCTATGTGTAGCACCTCGCGGGACGATCCTCGCCCTGAGTAACGAAAAATCTGCGAATTTAACAAAATGGTGACAAATCTGATTCCCTAACTCAAATATATTGACACCCGGGATGGATTCTGCTCGGCCCCAAGAGCGACCCACAGCATTTGATCGAATGCTGACCCCTCTACATCGCTGGATCTGGAGCGATAGCAATCGGTGCGCACAGAAGCTACTCCGTTTCAGCGAAACCGAAACTGACGGAGGGCGCGATATTTTGCGCGCAGCCGAGGTTACTTCAGATCCTCTCTTACGGCGCCTATATCTAGAGCACGCGCTTGACGAGTTTCGTCATGGCGCTCTGTTCCGTCACCGGGCAGCAGCGCTTTTGAAAGTCTCGCCGTCCCGTTCCAATCCCGGGTTCCACGGTGACTGGCTTGCGCCAGGTGGCCACGGTCTCGATGATCTACAGGTTGACGGTGAATCGGACAGCGACATGCTGGCTTTCCTTCACTTATCCGAGAAAGCAGCTGCCAGCCGCTTCACCGTTTATCGCGACGTAATGCAGCACGACGCTCCGACACGCGCAGTGTTTGAGGAAATTCTGCACGACGAAACATTTCACATGAACTACACACTCACGCAACTCGTTCGCGTTGAACCCGAGCGGCACAGGCGTCATTTGTGGCGTGCACGGCTCAGCCGGCTCTGGAAAGCTTACTTGCGGCTGGCAACGGGCCTAGCGGGAATACTGGGTTCAACGCTGCTGACAATTCAGTACTTCGTCTTATTGCCGCCATTCGCTTGGCTGGCCAAGCGTGCCGCGCGCCGGGAACGTTCGGGATGGACGATGGTCTCGCCCGGACACAGTGACGCACTCGACAGGCAATATTGAGATGAACATCCTCGGCATTTCGGCGCATTATCACGATTCCGCTGCGGCGCTCGTTGTCGACGGTGTGCCCGTCTGCGCTATCCAGGAGGAGCGCCTATCACGGCACAAAGGCGATGCCGCCTTTCCGCTGTTGGCGATCGAATCGTGTCTTCAGCATGCAGGGATCGAGGCGGATGAACTAGACGCCGTAGTCTTCTACGAACGCCCGATGCTGAAGTTCGATCGGATACTGACCTGCGCGTTACGGGCGTTCCCACGGTCCTGGCGGGCATTTCCCAAGGCAATGAAAAATTCGCTCGGCGAAAAAGTGTGGATGCGTGGGATTATCTCGTCGCACTTAGGAGTGCCCGGACGCAAAGTCCTGTTTACCGAGCACCATCAGTCTCACGCCGCAGCCGCGTTTCTCACCGCGCCAACCTACCGCGCCGCAATCATGACGGCAGACGCGGTGGGCGAGTGGACCACTCTTTCAGTCGGCGAGGGCGAGCGGATGACAAACGGTCCGACAACAATCAGGCGCTTTCGTGAAATCAAATTTCCGCATTCTCTGGGGATGCTGTATTCGACATTCACTGCATATCTCGGCTTCAAAGTGAATGAAGACGAATACAAGGTCATGGGCCTCGCTGGCTACGGCCAGCCCACGCTGGTCGAGCAAGTCCGTAAGGTGATACGCCGCACGCCCGATGGCGCGTTCACGCTGGATCTGAATTACTTCGAATTTCACACCACGGCAGAACGTTGTTATTCATCGCGTTTCATCGAGCTCTTCGGTCCGCCGCGAAATCCGTACGAACCAATTGATCTGGACACTGCGGAAGGTCAGCGGTTCGCTAGTTGTGCTGCCAGTGTCCAGCGGGTCCTGGAGGACACACTCGTGGAGGTAACCCGAGCACTCCATCAGGAAACCGGTTTACCGGATCTATGCTACGGAGGAGGTTTGGCCCTCAACGGCATAGCCAACGCACGTATCCTTGCAGAATCAGGCTTTGAGCGTGTCTTCGTTCCGCCTGCGCCAGGAGATGCCGGATGCGCAATTGGCGCCGCGCTTTATTGCGACCGCATTCACTTTGGAAATCCAGACCGCGATCTACCCGATCATCCTTTTTGGGGACCTTCGGTTGATGGATCTGAGCTGGCACAGCTCGCGAGAGAAGACGGCCATGTCGTCGTGGAATGCCACGACGGCCCGCTCGTCGATCAGATCGCTGACGATCTAGCAGCCGGCCGCATCGTCGGATGGATGGAGGGAGCTCTTGAGTTCGGTCCACGTGCGCTTGGCCATCGCAGCATCCTTGCTGCGCCTCATACGACTGAGATGCGCGATCGCCTCAACCGCGAAATCAAGTACCGCGAACCGTTTCGCCCTTTCGCACCTATCGTCCCCATCGAAGTGGCAGCACGGTATTTCGATATTCCGCCTGGTGGCGCGCGCTTGGCACGTTTCATGTCGGGTGTCTTTCCCGTTCGGCGCGAATCGCGCTCGCGGCTGCAGGCAATCACACATGTCGATGGAACCGCTCGAGTCCAGGTGCTGGAGCCGGCGATGTCGCCACGCCTGCATGCCCTACTGGAGGCATACGGGCGGCGCAGCGGGATACCGGTGCTGCTCAACACATCGTTCAATTTGGCAGGAGAACCGATTGTCAATCGGGCGGTTGAAGGGTACTCGACATTCCTACGTTCCAAGATCGATGTTTTGGTCGCCGGAGGGACTCGAGTGACGAAGCGTACCTCGGCAATGGCAAAAACTCAAGTAGACAAGATAAAGGAGGGGGTTGCGTGACTAAAACGCGTGGCAGGACCCGACGCGGACTAATCGTGTTTGGCAGCACATTCGGATCGATGGCAGACCTGGCGCGCGGATTATGGCAAAGCGATTCTGACAAGCGCTGGCTCACGCCGCTGGCCATCTTTCTGTGTATAACGGGGCTGCTGCTCATAGTGGCAACAGCGGTTGAAGCACTAGCTCCGTTCATCTACTCAATCTGGTAATCCGTGAACGCTTTCCTGGAGTTATTAGCCTGCCCATCATGTGCGGGCCCGCTGAGAACTGGTTGGACCTGTCTCGACTGCGGTATGCACTATGAAGCGCCCGATGGCATCCCTAACCTACGACTGCTGGGCGATACGCGAACCGAAATTGTGCGCCGCTTTTATGAGGGGGCACCTTTCCCCGACTATCCGCCACGCGCCACTCTGAGTTGGTTGCGAGCACGCGCCGAGCGGAGTGAATTCGCGCGCTTGCTCGACGAAGCGATTCCTGGTGACGCTCGGGTCGTAGAGATTGGGTGTGGAACCGGACAGATGAGCTTGTATTTGGCGCGTGCTGATAGGGTTGTAATTGGCGCAGATCTCACACGCGAATCGCTCAGGCTAGGTGTTGAGGCGGCCCGACGTTTTGAACTCGATCAGATACAGTTCATCGAAACCGACTTGCACCACCCCGGCTTGCGAGCGGGTGCTTTCGATGTGGTCTACTCGTCAGGGGTTTTGCACCACACTCCAGACCCGAGTGCGGCATTCACGCGCATGGTGCGCCTTGCACGCCCAGGCGGGATCATTGTACTCGGGGTATACAATGCATTCGCACGGATCCCTCTCCGGGCCCGACGCCTCGTCGCTCGGCTGTCTGGATACCGATTCATCCCGTGTGATCCGGTGCTGCGCGACCGAGAGAGCGAGCCAGCACGGCGCAAGGCATGGGTGCGGGACCAATATCAACATCCCGAGGAGCACCGTCACACCTTGGCCGAGGTCCAAGGCTGGTTTGCCGAAAATGGCGTCGAATACCTGCGCGCGTATCCAAGCGCAATGCTGTGTGAGAACACGTCGGAGTTGTTCACTGCTGCCGAAGACAACTGGTGCCTTGAGGGCTGGCTGGCACAGCTTGGATGGATTGGTGCTCTTGCGCACGAGGGTGGCCTTTTCGTTACTGTCGGTCGGCGCACTTGACCGGGGGAGCGGTCCGCAAGATATCCGTCTCCGGCCTCCAGGCTTTCAAAACTTCTCGTGCATCTCTTCCTGCGTCCGCCGGAGGTTACCTTGCTGAATAGACTCGTTTTTGAGAACCTACGCCAGCGGCCGGTCCGAACATGTTTGAGCGTGCTCGCAATCGGTCAAGATTCTCACGCTGGTTGGGATCAGTTACGGAACGCTCGACGAAACAGCTGGTCGCGCCCGCGGAGTCGGAAGCGGATATTGCATCATCGCACCCTCCTGTAGGCGGCGTAAAGGCAATCGGAACTCGACTCGACGGTGAAATTCAGGTCGCTTGCACGTATCCTCTGCACCCGCTCTTGGGCAAGCCACAAACGACATTGTTTCGCTTCTCACCTAAGGCGTCCCACTTTGGCGTAAAGCTCGTTTCGACTATCGCCCTCGGCAGCGAACAGCTTTTCAGCTCTGACAAATTGATCGAGGTGCGACAGTGGCAAGGACATTGGTTCGTGGTTTACGACGAGTTCGTCTATGATGCCGAGACCATGGAAGAGAGGAGGGGGTTGCCCGAGCCTTATCCACATTGCACAAGGGCTTGAGCGGTCATGGAAATTTGTGGGAAGTGCGGAGAGCACGAGCCGTTAGTGATTGGCGAAAGTGCTTCTGAGTTTGCTACCTGCAGAGACCGTGAACAGGAACCTGTGTCATAACTTGTTAGTGAAGGAGCCGAACCCCCACGATTCAGCCCCCAACACTTGTCAGTGTTTTGGTAGCTATTTCCGGGCGCGGAGCTTGAACGACTCACCTGCCGGTCAACAAACGTCACTTGGCCGGAATCATAGTGACGGTGTTGCTGGCCTCGTTGGCTACCCATATGTTGGCTCCATCAAAAAGCAGCGGACTCGGATTGCTCCCTACAGAGTAACTGCCTAAAACCGCGCCGCTGCTGCCTGACAACTTGGTGACTGTGTTGCCACCCGGGTCCGACACCCAAATGTTGTTCCCATCAAACGCAACAGCTTCTGCAAAGACCCCGGCCGGATATGTCCCAATAACCGCACCAGTGCTAGCCAACAACTTGGTCACCGTGCTGCTGCCCTGGTTGGCCACCCAGATATTGATTCCGTCGAAAGCGACTCCTGTCGGATCGGTGCCAACCGAATAGACGCCGACGATCGCACCGCTGCTGGCCACCATTTTGGTTAAAGTGGCATTGAATTCGTTGGTGATCCAGATATTGGTTCCATCGAAGGCAAATTGAGCCGGTCCGCCGGCAACGGCGTATGTACCCAAAACTGCTCCGGTGCTGGCCAACAACTTGGTGACGGTGTTGCTGCCGGTGTTGGCCACCCAAATATTGGCGCCGTCGAAGGCTACTCCGAAGGGACTCGACCCAACAGCGTAGGTGCCCACGACCGCGCCGGTGCTAGCCAACAATTTGGTTACGGTATTGCTCCCGAGGTTCGTCACCCAGATATTGGCGCCATCAAAGGCCGCTCCGAAAGGCTCCACTCCCACCGCGTAGGTACCGACGACCGCGCCGGTGCTGGTGGACAATTTCGACACACTATTGCTCCCGTAATCCACGACCCAAAGATCGGCGCCGTCGAATGCGAGAGCGAATGGATTGGTCCCCACCGCAAAGGTCTGCGGATACCAACGCAACAGTGCGGCATTCATCGCACTGGGAGTTATAGAACCCGGAGGTCCAGCAGGTCCCTGCGGTCCAGGGGGGCCCTGTATTCCGGATGGCCCAGTCGCTCCGGTTGCTCCCGTCAAACCAAGCGGTCCTTGCGCGCCGGTGGCTCCGGGCGGTCCTGGCAACCCTTGCGGACCTGTGGTACCGTTAGCTCCTGGGAACCCCGGCGGTCCTTGCGGACCGGTAGCTCCATTAAACCCGGGAAGCCCCTGTGGTCCCTGCGGTCCGGGAGCGCCCTGTAGGGACAGGTAGCCCCAGGCACCAGTGTTTTGATCTGGAGTTAGCGTGCTCGGGCCATTTGTCGCAATCGCTACATAGCTCGAACCGTTGTAATCAACAACGTCATTTACTGCATAGCTGACACTCGTTGAGAAGAGACTGCGGAAGTTGAATCCAGCGCCATTTGCACCTGCTGGACCCTGTGCACCCTGAGGTCCTTGCGGTCCGGTTAGACCCTGGGCTCCCGTCGCTCCGGTCGCGCCCGTTGCGCCTGTTAATCCGATCGCACCCTGCGGTCCTGTGGCGCCCGGTTGTGCTATCACGCTCCAGGCAGCTGTATTTTGATCCGGGGTCTGCGTGCTTGGGCCATTTGCCGTGATCGCTACATAGGTCGTGCCGCTGTACGTAACCACATCATTGACCGCATAGGTAACGGTGGTGTCGAAGGCATTGCGGAAGTTGAATCCAGTGCCATTTGTGCCCGCTGGCCCTTGTTGTCCGGTCGCCCCTTGGACGCCCTGAGGTCCTTGCGGTCCGGTTAGACCCTGGGCACCTTGGGCTCCCGTTGCTCCAGTCACTCCAGTTGCGCCTGTTAAGCCGATCGGCCCTTGCGGCCCCGTCGCACCCAGCGGTCCTGTGGCGCCTTGTTGTGCCATCACGCTCCAGGCAGTTGTATTTTGGTCCGGAGTCTGAGTGCTGGGACCATTTGCCGTGATCGCCACATGTGTCGAACCGTTATAAGTAACAATGTCATTCACCGCATAGGTGGCGGTCGGACTAAACGCGTTGCGGAAGTTGAATCCAGCACCATTTGCGCCCGCCGGACCTTGTGGTCCGGTTGCCCCTTGGACGCCCTGAGGTCCTTGCGGTCCGGGCAAACCCTGGGGACCTTGGGCTCCCGTTGCCCCAGTCGCGCCGGTTAGGCCGACCGGACCCTGCGGACCTGGCACGCCCATCGGCCCTTGCGGTCCGCTGTTGACGAACACAATATCCAGTTCGGGGGCATGGCTCACTCCGGTGTTTTCTTTGCTGTCGAAGTTGCGTTCAGCGAACTGTTGCCTACCAACGCGATCCCGTCGTTGACCTGAGTTCCGTTAAGCCATGCCTGCACCGCGGAAGTGATGTCGACGAGAATGTACTGGCTCACACTGGCAGAGGTAAGCGGCACGGCGCTCGCAATTGTTCCGCCAAGGGATGGCGAAGATTTGGCAGTGATTGTCGATTCGGACCATGCGCTGCTGACGTAGTTGACGTTGAAGTTGCCGGCCGTGGTCGCTGCATTGACATAGAGTTTGAGCGTTGCTTTGGCTACATTGGTGCCGGTATAGCCCGCGGGAATCGAGGAGAGATTGAACTGAATGTAAGTCGTTTGCGAGCCGCTGACTACATCGAGCAGCGCATTCGCGCCGTAGTTAGTGGAGGAGGAGCCGGTGTTGGTGTAAGCGTCGGCGCTGGGCGTAAGTTGCGCGTAGGCATGAGTCAGCAGACATGCTACGGAAAGTACAAAGATCGCAAGTTTCGTCCTCAGGTTGATCATGGCTCTCCTTCAAATCTCTTTGATTTACCTTCAGGGGGCTGCCTCGTGTACGGCAGGCGCGTGAATCGATCAACCTTTGGGAATCTTGGCCAATCAGCGGGATGATAACGACGCGTTCCAGTACAAAGCGAGAAAGAAGCGAATGCTTAGGTGACTTAGGTACTCGCTGTGTGCTTGTAACTAGTACCGCTTTCCTAGCCAAAACTGCTCCAGACCTGAACCGTCGAGCTGGCCTTCCTCTGCAATAAGTTCGACCTCGGCTTCCTTGATTATTTTGCGCAGAAGGTCGGCCAATGCCGCCTTTGGCTGTCTTTCTTCTTTCTTGCCGTCTCTGTTCAACAGCGATCTGCGACATTCTGTAGAAAATGGTCGAGACCAACGATATGAATTGTGCTCACTGAAGCTTCCCTCTCGGCGCAAGTCCCTTCCGCTTTCCGACGCCGTCGCACGTATATCGTTGTGTGCTGTCGGTGGAACCGTGCAGTTGGTTTGGAATTTGGTTCTCTGCAGCCCCTGCTTTGAACGCTTGTATGGGCGGGGGAGCGAAGGCGAATTTGACGAGGACTCACTTCAGCGAGACAGTCAGGCAGTCGCGCCGCATCTCTTCATCGTTTTGTATCCAAGGACCCTTGTGCTCGAACTCCAAATTCTTGTCGATTGGCTCGACATTCGCCGCAGCAAACGTGAGGGTTAACTTGTATGCCCCGGGTTTGCGGCGTCGTCCCGGTGTGGCTGCCCCCAATTGAGTTCACCTACCGTCCTATTCGGTGGCGAGCCCGGTGGTCGATCGATTAGAGGGGCACGCTGGATCTACGAAACTAACGATGTCACAAAAGGCTTCCATCTTCGGTGAGAGACCATCCAAGAAGATTACCGGCTTATCGTGCGGATCGTTCGACCACTTCATATTAAGGGAGGAAAAGTGGAAATCTCTGCATACTTTCCGTCGAGTCCACGCTGGGCGAGTTTCGCCGCGTATGCTGCACCTTCTCAGCTTTGGTTCGGCCAGAGTTCTTGACCGTCACACGCACAAAGTAAGAGTCGCCAGTCCAGACAACTGGGTGCCCTTGACTGTACCCGCTGAGGCCGGCGAAATGTCGTTTGAATCGCCGAAAATTCAGAATGGTTTCTTCACCCATGAGGTCCTCGAGGCACTCTCTTCGAGCCTGGCCGATCTCAATCGGGACGGGAGGATCTCAGTCGATGAACTCGAGGCTTTCGTTTCCCTCAAAGTGGCGCTGATGACCGGAGGGCTACAGCGGCCCGCGGTGGACCGAGACAACATCAATCAACGGTTCAGCTTCCCCTTGCTCCACTGAGGTTTAGCTCTGGTCAGTGCTATCGAACCATTCGAAATGTTGGGCCACTCGATCGGTAACATTTGTCGCGTGGGGTCCTCGCGTCGGTAAACGCGCTAACTTTCTTGGACTTCACGAAGCACCGGCTTGCATCAATGATGGGTGTGCCGTCGACCGCTTCCAATGGACCGATCCGCAACCGGTTCCCGGCCATCTTGCGCACTGTCCTCAGGTGTCTTCAACCGCAACCCTTTTGGCCACTGCTTCAATATCTAAGGGATTCATCATGCTCCGCCTCTCGGGCCAGTCACACACCACCCACCTTGGCTTCACCTCTTACGAAAGCAAGCGGGCACACGACCGCCTTGGGACTGCAAAACAGAGACAGTCTTCGAGTCAAAGGAGACAAACTCTTCTGCACCCAGCCAGTCACCTTCTACGCAATGATACCGTCCGCGAAATCTCCACCTGCATCGAGTACGGACAGCCCTGCCTCGACCGCTGGTCGATTCATCACGAGGTTAACACCGTTCATGAGGCGGCGAATCGCATCGGAGACACCTGGCACGGTCTTTTTGTAACCTCGTCGAAGCACCCACACAAATTCGCAGGGAACCGGAATAGGCACGGCAACAAGATCAGCTGCCAGCATGACCTTCGCGGCTTCTCGGGCTTGATGGGCGTCGTCTTGAACAGCAGCTCGCATGAGCACGTTTGTGTCGGCGGTGATTTTCATTTAGCTTTTGCCCATTCCCGGGCCGCGATCGCATTCATTTCGTCGAGCGTGAGCTTCGGCCCCTTTTTTTGCGAGAGACAGCCAATGAAATCGGAAATTGTCCCATTCGGTACAGCCGCTCTCACAACAATCCGGCCATCTGGTAATTTGTCGGCTTCAATTTTCTCTCCCGGACCGACCCCAAGATGCTCTAACTAGCAGGTCCCGTTTCAGCGTGATTTGACCTTTGGTAGTAATTGTGAGGGTGGTCATAATCTCCTCATTGGCCGCCAAATCCCATTGGGAGGCAATTTTTCCTTACTGTTTTAGCGGGGCTCATAAAGAACACGCCTGCGACAGTGTGTCCGAACTCGGAGGATGCGAAGATCAAATTCCTCGAAGTCAACGTCCGGACCGCCTGGACAGAAGCACCCCATTGGGTGGCCTTCCTGCGAGCGGCAAGGCCGGGAGGTCGTTCGTTGAGGCCGACGATATGAGTGACCACGGTGCATGAGGTCAACCGCCGGGCGTATAGTCTCATCCACCCCGCTTGCGGGAGTACAAGTCTTGGTGTTCCGAAAGGAAGGGGACTCCCTTGAAACTCAGTTACGAACGACGCCGCGTTTTCCTGTTGGCCGGACTCTTGATTTGTGGAGCAGCAAAATCCCATGCGCAAACCGAGACAACGCCCGCTTCGAGCACTCCGGGCCAAGCCATCCCCGACACGAGTGGAGTGAGCCCGTTCGCGGGCAGCGTACCGACAAAGCTAGTTCCGGGAGTGTTGCCACTTTCTTTGCCGGAGGCTATCGATCGTGGATTAAAACAGAATCTCGGACTGCTCCTCTTGCATGCGGAGATTCGTTC
>DATKFH010000035.1:0-22074 GCA_035511455.1 Candidatus Sulfotelmatobacter sp.
CCACCGGTGGCGGTAGCGCACCGCGCTATGTCAGCCAGTACTGCAATGGTTCCCGAGTTCCCCCGGAATGCAGCGCGGCGGATGGGTGCGGAGGACCAGCAGGATTTGGCGTACCTCCGGGTATCGTCGACGCGTCGGCCCCGAATCCGGTCTTCAGCCTCGTTCCATCTGCGACGGTGGACGAGGGCAACAACTGGATCAACGTGAGCTGGGGCCCGCTGACACTGACGGATCCGTCCATCCAAGGGCCGGCTCCTTCAGGGGGGACGGTCGGCAATTATGGCGGAGGTCTCCTGCTGGGTAACTACTCAGAGGCAGCAGATTCCCCGACCATTGACGCCATCCCGATCACCGCAGCGTTGCCGTCCGGCGTCACGCTACCGCCCACGGACTTCTTTGGGAATCCTCGGCCCGACGCTGGCAACGCCAGCTTCATCGATTACGGCGCGGTTGAATTCCAGGGAACTGCGACTACCGTCACAGCGACCTTGACTTCAATCAGCCCGACCTCGGGTCTCCGCGGCACGGTTGTGAACGTGACCCTCACCGGCACGAACCTAACGGGCGCCTCGGCAGTCAACGTATCTGGCGGAGCCGGCAACGGCATCACGGTCAGCGACGTTGGCGTCGTGAGTTCCACTACGGTCGTGGCGACCTTCACCATCTCGTCGACGGCGCCACTCGCGACACGGAACGTTAGTGTCGTGACGCCGGTCGGAACAACCAACACCGTGACCTTTACGGTCACATCGCTTGCCCCCACGCTGTCCAGCATCAGCCCCAACTCGGGCTCACGCGGCACAGCAGTGAACGTGACCCTCACCGGTACCAACCTGAGTGGAACTACGGCGGTGACTGTTTCTGGCACCGGCGTGACCGTAAGTAATATCGCTAACGTGAGTGCCACCAGCGTGACGGCGACGTTCACGATCGCGAACTCTGCGGGCACAGGGAACAGGAACGTTAGCGTCACGACGGCAAACGGCACGAGCAACACGGTGCCCTTCAGGGTGATCTCGGCAACGGTTGGCCTCTCGGGGCCTGCCAGCATGACTACGGGCGGAACAGGCACGAAGACCGGGACTATCACAGTCACCAACACTGCCACGGGTGGAAATGCTGGCCCACTGACGATGACGGCTGCACCGTCGATCGCCAAGACGGGAGGTACAGGCAACGGCACGTTCAGCATCACCGGTGGCACCTGCACCGGCACAACGGTATTGCCTCCAGCAGGCAATCCGGGTAACTCGTGCACGATCACGGTTCAGTACTCCGGTCAGACCAACACGAACACGGCCACCGGAACAGTAACGTTAACCGACACAGGAGCAGCAACCGCCACGCAAACCAGGACGTTCAACGCAAACTAACGAACTCGCCATGGGGCCGGACATCCAGAGAACCTGCTGGATGTCCGGTTCTGTGGCAGTAATGCCAACCCTTTCCCCATTCGCTTCAACGATAATTCTCCGACAGTTTCTGTAGGTTGTTATAAATAAAGAGCTAATGCGGTGTCCGTGCTTCGCAGGGTTACGAGCAGGCAAGGCCAGATAAGAAAAATTTTTGCACACCAGCCGCTCTTTGCTCCGCCGCAAAGATGCGCACCTGCAAGGGGCGTATCAATCAGGTGGCGATCACTGCGCGCGCCGAGGGTCCCTCCTCCTGCCCTCGCAGATCCGGTTGGCGACGCCAGAAATTCAAGTTCGGAGTAGCGGCAGTAAGGGGTACCTTTCCATGAGATGCAAGAACCTATTTTGCGTAGTTGTGCTGTCGGCCTGGGTCCTCGTCGGCGGCTTTCGTGTTGTATCTGCCGCGCCAGCCGAGGCGCAGTCTCAATCTACCGCTCCAGCCCAGCCGAGTGCTCCGGCCGGGCGGCCAGCCCCGGTTGTTTGGCGAGGTCCTCAGTCGAATCACTTTTCTCCGCGCGCGGAGATGTATTACCAAGGCGTTTGGGGAGTTGATGAACTCCGCGTAAAGACGGCAGAGTCGGGCGGACTCATTCGATTTAACTATCGCGTGGTAAACCCGGTGAAAGCTGCAGCCCTCAATGATAAGAAGGCACAGCCTGAGTTATTCGACGCGCAGGCCGGAGTCAAACTCGTGGTCCCTCAGATGCCGAACGTTGGAGCGCTGCGCCAGAGCTCTGATCCTAAAGAGGGCATGACCTACTGGATGGCTTTCTCGAACCCGACCCGAGCGGTGAAACGCGGACACCGGGTGGATGTGGTTATCGGGTCATTCCGCGCAGCTAACCTCCTTGTAGAATAAGCGATTAACCGCCAACCTCTCCGCCGCATCGAGAAGTAAGTAGTCAGGATTGTCGTTGCCCTCCCCATTTTGCTCGGGCTCGGTTTTGAAGACCGTGCTCAGAAGGGGACGACCTTTGGTCCGAACGACTCCGCTCTGCTCCATGTCAGATAGCGGGGAAATTGAATCAACCTGTGGATTGCGGCCCATAGCGCATGGCTGCCGTATCCCTGAAAGCTCTACGGCAAGCGTGCTTCTATCAACTGAGGAGGCGCTGGATGCCTCCCATCGAGTCTTGGCGAAGACAAGTTCAGAGTAGATCGATCTCGCGAAGGAGACTGAAATGATGTTTCGTAGTGCGACTGGAGTCATTTTGGTTCTGGCGGCAACTGCGGTTTTTGCTCAGAGCGCACAGCCCGGCACCACACCGGGTGCGCCTATCCTGAATCAGCAGCAGGGACCCTCTGCGCGGAAAGGTCCCGCGGAGAACAAGACCGCCGATCCGCAGGGTCTGCCCGCGATGCGTAAGCAGGTCGAGGATATGGAAAGTATGCTCTCCCAGATGCGCGTGGTGCTAAAGCAAATGCATGCCAACGCCGGCAAGGCTAAAGTCACTGATTCGCTGACCAAAACCAACCTTGACATGTGGGAACTGATGGTGGGCCATCTGGACAAGGAACTCCAGCAATTGCACGCGGCATTGGCAGAACGCGAAGACTTAGAGGTTCGTCGCGCCCAGCTCTACAGGCAGGCAGATGCCAAAGCGGCAGCCCAAGCACAGGCGTTTCGGGCCGCCCAAGCCGCCCGGTTCGCCGACGCGGCGCAAAAAGCCAACGGGACGGCGACACCTGGGCCGATCGGCGAGAGTGGAGAACAAGCCCATCCACTGCAGACTGCCTCTGCGCAGCCTTCCGCAGCTCCCCACTGAACTTCTTGAAGCCGCAGCCGTCGCCCCCGCTCGCCGCGGCTGGGGCTCGCGCGTCAATGCATAAACCTTTTGTGGCTAACCATGAAATAATTCCCGAGGTGGGAGGTGGGTTTCTGGTTTTCAGGTACCGAGACGGGCAACAGGCCGAGGAAGATACCGGCGGTTGCGGCCTACAATCATGCATAAAGCCTTTCACAGGGAGACAAAGCCTATGTTCCGTTCGCAGATCCGTACCTTGCTTTCAGTTCTGACCGTTCTTGTTCTGACCGTTGCTGCGTTGGCTCAGTCGCCTCAAGATGCGCCCGCCCCCTCAGGCGGAAGTACGGCGCAAACCCCCACTCCATCCGCGACGTCTCCGCTTCGGCAACCGCCGCCGCACACCCAGCGCACCTGCTGGGGGGAAGCGGGGATTACTCCCGACAAGATCAATGAGCAATGGAAAATCCAGGACGCCGGGAAAGTAAAAATCAGTGGCGTCTGTTCCGACCCCAAGCTCACTCCGGAGCAAAGACTCGCCAAGATCCATGGCATCAACGAAGAGACTGACAAAGAGATTTCCAGGCTGATTCCGGCACAGCAGCTTTCGGTCTACAAGTCCTGTATTACACAACGTGAGGCGGCTAAAGCTAAAGCCAAGGCCAAAGGCCCTCAACCGAAAGAGTTGGGTCCATGCGGCGGCTCTGTCCCCTCAAGCTCGAAAGACCACGGAAGTCACGACCACTCCATGATGGGTGACAAAACTAACTGATTCGGCGATGGCAGAAAGTCGCGAAAGAGCAGCAGCGCCATCGCAGTTATATCCTGCTGGATGGGGTCCTCCAACGTCGGCAGGGGTGGGGATATAGGCAGCGCGTAAGTGTACAGATTGGGAATTTCCCGGGATCAACCTGGTGTGCGGTAAGGCGCTGGCTGCCGACTGGAACTGGCTAATTCACTGTTGGGAAAAGAGATAGATCCGCAACGGCCTCAGGCGCTTCTGCCTTGCGAATGGGCGGCCTCCGAAGCCATATCCGAGCTTGTAAATTTGGCCTCCGGCTCTTTGCTCTAGAGCAAATATGAGATGCAACAGGTAGTTTATCAATCAGTGTAGTTCGAAGTGAATCTTCGCCCTCTCCCCCTTGCACCGCGCTAAATCCGGCAAGTGCGCTTTCGCAATTCTGAAGGCTTGGCGCGTCCGTTCGGCAAGTGCCGAATGGAGACGGAACTGCCAACCCCGCGAATTGCTGTTTAGGTCTGGGAGGAAGGGATAAGTCCATGTTGAGAAAAGTGCAAGCAGTTTGCGTTTGTCTGATCTTTGTTGCATCGCTAGTCGCAGCTTCTGGTGCTGCACCCTCGCGAGGAAATCTTTCCGCGCCTGAGATCGTCGACAAGAACATCGCTGCCCGCGGCGGATTGCAAGCGTGGAGGGCTGTCCAGACCCTGTCCTTCGAAGGAAAACTGGGCGCGGGTGGAAATCGGCGGGCCGCTCTTGCTGTGCCCGCGATGCACGGAAAGTCAGTGGAACAACTTCCCCAACGTCCGGCCGAAGAAGTTCAGCTGCCTTTTCTTATGGACCTCAAGCGCGGCGGCAAAATGCGTTTCGAATTGCAGCTCAAGGGCCAGACCGCGGTCCAAGTGTACGACGGCACCCACGGGTGGAAGTTGCGGCCATTCCTCAATCGCCTGGAAGTGGAGCCCTATACTGCGGACGAATTAAAGAAGGCTTCCATGCAATCCGATCTGGACGGCCTCTTGGTGGATTACGCCGCCAAGGGCAGCCGGGTCGAGTTGGAAGGCGTCGAGAAGGTAGAGGACCGCGACAGCTATAAATTGAAGGTCACTCTAAAGAACGGTCAATCTCTCCACGTCTGGGTCGACACGACAACTTTCCTCGAAGCAAAAGTGGAAGGACAGCCACGGCGGCTCGATGGCACCGATCATCCGGTGGAAGTCTACTACCGTGATTATCGAACCGTGAACGGCCTTCAGATTCCGTTTGTTTTGGAGACGAGAGTTCTCCCGGTGTCCACGAATGCATTAGGTTTACGGGATACTCCCGCGCCGCCTGAAAGAATCGCCATCGATAAGGTCACTGTAAATCCGAAGCTGGACGATGCAAAGTTTTCGAAGCCGGCGATTCAAATCGCGACAAAAGGTAAGTAAGCTCCGGACGTTTTCTAAAACTTCGTTGATACTCCCCCTGCTGTAAGAGAACCACCCGTGATGGGCGTCCTGTATCTAGCCGTCCAACATTCGCTGCGGTGGAGAGATTGAATTTCGTTGCGGAAGTAACGCCGCTAAGGAGAGAAACATGAAGTTGACTGTAGCCATTGCCATCGCGATTCTCGCAGCAACGCAGGCTTTCGCGCAGGCTCCCGTCGGGGCGACTCCCTCGGCGAGTGCACTTCTGGGCCAACGGCGCTCGCTCGCGGGAAAAAAGCCAATGTCTGCCGCGCCCGGAAGCCAGAGTTCCAACGTGAACTCCTTGGCTGCGCTTCATCAGCGCATTGAGGATATGCAAGGCACCTTGCAAACGATGCATAACTTAATGGTGCAAATGCGCGCCAAGGCCACCAAGAGCGGCACGAATGATCCGCTGGTCAAGGCCAACCTTGAGATGTGGAAGCTGATGGTCTCCCAACTGGACAAGCAGCTCGAGGAATTGAGGCAGACCGCGGCCGCACGCGAGGATATGGAAGCTCGTCGGACCGCTTTGTACAGGCAGGCCGATGCGAAGGCAGCCGCGGAGGCTCAGACGTCGCGAGCCAAGACGATGAACGGTGCGCAAATGCCGGTGCCGGAACCTGCAGCAGCACCCGCCGCGCCGGCAGCCACCCCGAGTGCGGGCGCTCCCGCTCCCGCTGCACAGGCTCCATCTGCGGCTGCGGCTCCTGCTTCCTCGGCAACTTCCACCTCTTCGCCTAACTAAAGGATCACCGTCGGAAGTTTTGCATCAGCGCTGCCAGGAGGCGCCAATTCGATGAAAAAAACCTCGGTCGCATGTGGGATCGTCCTCCTGATGACCCTATCCTATTTTGCGGGACGCCGCCACCCTGCGCCACGTGAATCGGCCACTGCGAGCACACGCCCTGTGCTCTACTGGGTGGATCCCATGCATCCGGACTACAAGTCCGACCATCCGGGCATTGCTCCCGACTGCGGCATGGAACTCGAACCAGTTTATGCCGAACCGGTCTCCGCATCGGTGAGCCCCGCAGTTCCGCCGCTGCTTGGCTCGGTCGGCATTGATGCTGCCAAGCAGCAGTTGTTCGGAATCCGCGTCGCCAGCGTCGAGAAGACGTCGGGAACCGGGAAACTCCGCGTCCTCGGCCGCGTGGTCCCCGAAGACACGCGAGTGTTCAAAGTGGATTCCGGAATGGATGGTTTCGTTCGCGCCACGTTCAATGATTCCGTGGGAGAGCTTGTCCAAAAAAATCAAAAGCTGGCCACTTACTATGGCTCTGAGTCCCTTTCTGTAGAATCGGGCTTTCTCGCGGCCACCGCAGGCGTCAATCCTACCAACAATAAAGATGGTAATCGCACTCTGGCGTATCCTGGCGCGGTCAGCAAGCAGGGTTTCAGCAGCGTTCAGGGATACAGTGACCGCCTCCGCAATCTCGGCATGAGCGACCTTCAGATTGAGCAGATGTCGCAGAATCGCCAGCTTCCCGAAAGCATCGACATTCTTTCGCCGGTTGACGGATTTATCATTGCGCGCAACATCTCGCCTGGACAACATTTCGACCGCTCTGTGGAGTTTTATCGCATCGCTGACTTGAGCAAGGTCTGGATTGTCGCCGACGTCTACGGCTCTGAAGCGCAGAATCTACGCCCCGGCACTATCGCTCGCGTCACTCTTGCGGATCAGGGTAAAACCTTCACCGCACGCGTGAGCTCTGTGTTGCCGCAAGTCGATCCCATGACGCGCTCGTTGAAATTGCGCCTCGAAGCCGATAACCCAGGCCTTGCCCTCCGGCCCGACATGTTTGTCGATGTTGAACTATATGCTTCCGTGCCCTCCGGGCTCACCGTCCCGGTCGACGCCGTAATTGATTCCGGCCGCGAACAACGCGTCTTTGTCGAACGCAGTGCAGGAGTCTTCGAGCCGCGCGAGGTACAGGTCGGATGGCGCTCGGGCGACCGTGTCCAGATTCTGCACGGCTTGACCGAAGGCGAACGCGTTGTCAGCGCCGGAACGTTCCTGGTCGATTCCGAGAGCCGGCTGAAATCCGTCCAAGCCGCTCCCAAAGCGCAGCCCCGGGAAGAGGACAAGCCCAAGCCGAATGCCGAAGCCGGAGTCGCTGTGAGCTCTGGGAAAGTAAAAGACGCCGCCTGCGGCATGATGATCGATGCCGCGAAAGCTGTGGCTGCAGGCAATACTCTCACCCGCGACGGAACCACGTATTACTTCTGCTCCGATCGCTGCAAGAAGAAGTTCACCGCACAGCCTGAGCACTATCTGGCCTCGAATCCATCTGGGCATCACTCATGATTAGCCGCATTATCGACTTTTCGGTAAAGCACCAGCTGGTTGTGCTCTCGACGATCGCCATCGCCTGCCTGTTTGGCTGGTGGGCGATGATGTCGCTCCCGCTCGATGCTACCCCTGACCTCAGCGAAACCCAGGTCATCATCTACTCCCACTGGGACCGCAGCCCGGACATTATCGAAGACCAGGTCACGTATCCCATCGTCACCGCGATGACCGGGGCCCCCAAAGTGAAGACCGTTCGCGGCGTCTCCGACTTCGGCTACTCCTACGTCTATGTCATCTTCGAGGACGGCACCGATCTGTACTGGGCTCGCTCGCGGGTGCTCGAATATCTCTCTGGCGTGCAGTCGCGGTTGCCTGAGGGCGTGAAGACGGAGATTGGCCCCGACGCCACAGCTTTAGGATGGATTTATCAATACGCGCTGGTCGACACTACCGGCAAGCACAGCCTCGCCGATCTGCGTTCCTATCAAGATTGGTACCTCCGCTACTATTTGCGTGCTGTGCCTGGAGTCGCGGAAGTCGCTCCGGTCGGCGGATACACGCGGCAGTATCAGGTCAATGTCGATCCCAACCGCCTGCAAGCCTACGGCATTCCCATCCGCCGCGTCGTTGAAGCGGTGCGCAGCGGCAATCAGGAAGTTGGCGGCCGCCTCCTCGAATTCGGCGGCACCGAATATATGGTCCGCGGCCGCGGTTACGCCACCTCCATCGAAGACTTCGGAAACATCGTTCTGCAGGCCAGCGCCGACGGCACACCCATCCGCATCAAGGACATCGGTCAGGTGGTCGAAGGCCCCGACCTTCGCCGCGGCGTCGCTGATCTCGACGGCAAAGGCGAAACCGTTTCCGGCATCGTCATCATGCGTAGCGGCGAAAACGCGTTGCAGGTCATCGACCGCGTCAAACGGCGGATTGCCGATCTTGCTCCCTCGCTCCCGGAAGGTGTCAAGATCGTTCCCGTCTACGACCGCTCCCAACTGATTCACCGCGCCATCGCCAACGTAAACACGACGATCTTCGAAGTCGTCGTTACCGTGGTCCTCATCGTCCTCGTATTCCTTTGGCACTTTCCCAGCGCCGCGATCCCGATTGTCACTATGCCGGTCGTGATCTTGCTCTCGTTCATCCCATTTCGTCTGCTGGGCATCAGCGCCAATATCATGTCGCTGGCCGGAGTGGCGATCGCCTTCAGCGAATTGGTCGACGCCTCCATCGTTGTCGTCGAACAGACCCACAAGAAGCTGGAACTCTGGGAACGAGGAGGCCGTCGCGGGGACTATCGTGCGGTCGTCATCGCCGCCGTCAAGGAAGTCGCCGGCCCTACGTTCTTCGCCTTGCTCGTCATCGCCATTTCCTTCCTGCCAGTTCTCACGCTCGAAGCGCAGGAAGGACGCATGTTCAAGCCGCTGGCCTACACCAAAACGCTGGCCATGCTGATCGCCGCTGCAATGGCCATCACTCTCGATCCCGCGCTGCGCCTGCTCCTCACCCGCGTGGATCGGTTTCGCTTCCGCCCGCAATGGCTGTGCCGCTTCGTCAATGCCCTACTCGTCGGAAAGATCCGCAACGAGGAAGATCACGCCCTCAGTCGTTGGATGATGCGTGTCTACGAACCCGTCGTCCGCTGGACGCTGCGCTGGAAGTGGCTGGTGATATCCGGCGCCGTTGCGATGGTCGCGCTCTCGATTCCCCTTTTCCTGAGCCTGGGATCGGAGTTCATGCCGCCGCTCGACGAAGGCGCCATCCTTTATATGCCGTCGACCATGCCCGGCATTTCCATCTCACAGGCACAGTCGCTGCTGCAAACCACCGATCGCATCCTCACTCGCTTCCCGGAAGTCGAGCAGGTACTTGGAAAAGCCGGCCGCGCCGAAACCTCGACCGACCCGGCACCGCTCTCCATGCTTGAGACGGTCGTCATCCTCAAGCCGCGCTCCGAGTGGCGCCACGTTGACACCTGGTATTCCTCCTGGGCGCCGGACCGTCTGAAATCGCTACTGCGCCATGTGACGCCCGACACCGTCTCATCGAACGATCTCATTCGTCTCATGAATGAGAGCCTCAAGGTTCCCGGTGTCACCAATACCTGGACCATGCCCATCCGCGGCCGCATCGACATGCTGACTACCGGGATGCGCACTCCCATCGGACTGAAAATCACCGGCTCGGATCTCGCCACTATCGAGCAGATCGGAACGCGGATCGAGACGCTCCTGCCGCGCGTCAAAGGAACTCGCGGAGTTTTCGCAGAGCGCACCAGCACTGGCTATTTCCTGAATTTCAACTGGAATCGCGACCAGCTCGCCCGCTACGGCTTGAGCATTGAAGATGCCCAGTTGGCCGTTCAAAATGCCATCGGCGGCGAAGATGTCACGACCGCCGTCGAGGGCCGCGAGCGATATCCTGTCAATGTCCGCTACATGCGCGATTTCCGCAGCGATCTGAGCGCGCTCGAGCGCGTGCTGGTTCCCGCCGGGGGCCAACGTCAGATTCCACTCGGCGAACTTGCCGACATCCGCACCACCAGCGGCCCCTCGATGATTCGCGACGAGAACGGACTCCTTACCGGATACGTCTTCGTCGATGTCTCCGATCGCGACCCGTTGAACTACATCAAGGATGCCGGAGCTCTGTTGCGGGACCAGGTGAAACTGCCCGCCGGATTCTCGTTCTCCTGGAGCGGCCAGTACGAAGCTATGGAGCGCGTGAAGATCCGCCTCCTTCGAGTGGTGCCGCTCACACTCGCGATCGTCCTCTTCCTGCTCTATCTCAACACCAAGTCGCTCACCAAGACGATGATCATCTTGCTGGCGGTTCCGTTCTCCGCGGTGGGCGCCGTATTGTTCCTCTACCTGGCCGGATACAACATGAGCATCGGCGTCTGGGTTGGGTTGATTGCCCTGCTCGGCATCGACGCCGAGACCGGCGTCTACATGCTGCTCTATCTCGATCTTGCCTACGAAGACGCGCGTCGCGAGGGCCGCCTGCAGAACCTCGCCGGCCTCTATGAAGCCATCGTGCAGGGCGCGGCCAAGCGGCTTCGCCCCAAGTTCATGACCTTCGCCACCATGTTCATCGGCCTGCT
Organism: Candidatus Sulfotelmatobacter sp.; assembly: GCA_035511455.1. Classification (GTDB taxonomy): domain Bacteria; phylum Acidobacteriota; class Terriglobia; order Terriglobales; family Acidobacteriaceae; genus Sulfotelmatobacter. The sequence continues at coordinate 10,738 of DATKFH010000035.1, forward strand.
ACCCATCATGTGGAGCACGGGCACTGGCGCCGATGTGATGAAGCGCATCGCAGCTCCCATGGTGGGTGGCATCTTCGCCTCGTTTATCCTCGAACTCCTGGTCTACCCAGCCATCTATGCAGTGTGGCGCCAACATTCCCTGAAGCTGGAGCCCAGGACTGGCAGCCCGGTCCTTGAAGAATTCGAACACGTCGCAGAACGTGAAGAACACGAACTCGTCACGCTACGCCTACAGCAAGCGTCCGAGTGATGGTCCTTTTGCCCACAGAAACACTCTGGGTGCCCCGGTCCTAGCCGCAATTTTTGCGGCTAGGATGGGGATTTTCCCAACGGAATGCTGAGGTTCTTCTCTGATAAAACAGACGCGGCCCCACCCTCGTCGCGTTTTGGCGACAGGGTGAGGAGTTGATTTCGAGATTTTGCTGAGTTGAGGACTACTAGGGGCGCATCGCCGGCGGGTCTTACACTTCCCGAGACAGCTCTTGCAGCGCCGAGACGTCCCTTACAAGCACGACCTCGCGGCGCGCGCTCACGATGCCTTGCGTCTCCCACTGGCAAAGCAGCCGGCTCACCGTAAACAAGGTCGTGCCCGTCAACTGCGCCAGTTCCCGCCGGGAGAGCGCGATCTCTACGTGCCCGTCGGCCGGCTTGCCCACCTGGGTGAGCAGCCGCACCAGTTGGCTGCTGAGCCGCGGCCCGACTTTTTCAGTCGAGATTTCCCGGAACCGCACTTCCAGTTCGTTCAGCCGGCGCTCCAGCACGTGCGCGATGTTCCGGCGCAGCATCGGATAACGCTCCGACACCGCTTCGAATTGCGCCGTATCCCATATTAGGGCTTGCGAAGGCTGCACCGTGCGCGCTGTCGAGCAATGTTCGCAGCCCACGCAGCGTCCCACGCCGCCCAGAACATCCCCGGCTCCATTCAGCCGCAGGATCACTTCGTTTCCGTTGGCCCCTAGCTGCGTCACCTTCACGCAGCCCGAAACCACCAGTACTACGTGGCGAACCGGGTCGCCTTCGAAAAAGATCGTTTGCCGTCGCGCGAACTGCCGCTCCTGCGCGGTCGAAACGATTCCAATACAATCGGCCAGAGAAATATCGGCAAATGCCGAAAAGTTCTGCACCGAAGCGGCCCTCCGTCGAAGGGCGGCCCCGGCATCTATGGTCAAGCGTTCCCGCATCGGTTGTGCACTCATAACTGTCTGATTGCTTCCTCGTGGTATAGCGCGTGCGAGTCGAAGTGGAATGAAGCGTAATGCGGTGAGTTGGATAGATCGCAGGAAGCAAGCTGGAAGCCCACGGAGCAACGCTCACGCGGGCTAAGACGAGCCCGCGCCGGCGTAATTACGCCGCCCCAAGAACCCAAATGTGCCATTCCCGTCCCCACCACAGAAGCTTCAGGGTGTAGGGCCCTGAGGCGCCCAGATTTGGCGCTCTGGAGGAAAGTCGGGGGCAGCGAGCGGTTGGGTAGGCCCCCCGCCTCGTTACCATCCACTTTGAGCGCTCGCTTGTAACGCTGGCCTATGCAGGGGGGAGGGAATCCGCAAGAAAGGCCGAATAAAGTTTGTATGGGCCTACTGCCGAGTGTGGCAGTCGCCCGACAACTCCCCTTGATACCTCAGGACTTCGCGCCTTTGTTTGCGCTAGAGCAAAGAGCGCCCCAATTTGTTAATCCGCAAAGTGTCTGCTGGACCAGTAGCAATTTCCCCGGGGAAGTTTGCGCTGGAGCAAGCATCCGGGCTTGTACTCGATGCTACAAGTGACCATTAGCAGCCTTGCGGAACAAGTGCAACTTCTTGCACTTTCCTTGAGTTTCCGGAGGCGTTGTCCCGAACTCCCTCGCGGGATGGCAGCCCAGTTTGTTTTTCGGCCTTTTTCGGCTGGATTGGTACCATCCACGGTCCGCCCGGCCAGCAGTGATGAGAAAGGGGTACCCGCAGTGACGCTATTCCTTCCAGGGTTCGCCAGTCACCTGTCGCGCACGTCCGGCCGAACCGGGCAACTTCTTGGCTGGCGCCTTGAGGTCCTGATGGGACTGGCGATTTGGGTCTTCGCTTCCTCTGCATCCGCTCAGGCAACTCCTGGACCATCCCGCATCCAAGACAGAAAAGACAAGCAAGCTATTCCCGCAGTCGTCGCTCCCGTTGAACAACCGCCGCATCCCGTAGTGCCGGTTTACGGGGCGGATGCTCTGGAACAGACTCTTCCTCAACCACCCGAAGTTGTCTGGGATGGCAAGCAGCTTACCATTGATGCCGAGAACTCGAGGCTGTCCGATATTCTGTCGGCCGTCCGCCTCAAGACTGGGGCTTCGGTCGACTTCCCCGACGGCGCTGCCTCAGAACGGGTGGTGGTGCACCTGGGTCCTGCAGCGGTGCGCGAAGTTCTTTCCTCGCTCTTGTACGGCACTGATTTTGACTATGTGATCCAATCCGCCGACGACGATGAAGATGGACTTCGGAGTTTGGTCGTAACGCTGCATGGCAAAGGCGGCGATGAAGCACCGGGGGCCGCGGTGGCTGGAACGGTAGGTGCCGCTCCGGCAGGTCGGCGACTCATGCCAGGATATGCTGGTCCCGGCAAGCCTAAATTCCAGGCCGAAGCGGAGGCCGCGCTGGCAGCCGAGCAGGCCGCCTCACAGGACTCGGCTCCAGTTGCCGACTCCGCTGCGGCTGCCGACGCTCCTCCGACCAAAGACACGCCCGCTGCCGCGGACAAAGAATCACCCTCGAACGGCTCGCAGGCGGCAAACTCTGATCCTACGTCTGCTCCTCCCTCCACCACGGCTTCGTCCCCGGATGCAGGTTCGGTAGCCGCAAGCGACCCCGCGCCCAGCGACTCTAACGAACAATCCGCTGCCTCGCAGGCGATTCAGAACATGCAGCGCATGTTCGAACAACGCCGCCAGATTCAGAGCCAGCAGAATCAGGCCGCCCAGCAACAACATCAACAGCAGCCCGCCGCCGACTAGTCCGCTTCCAACGGAAGGGGGAGAGTCGCCGCTGTGCCATCTTTTGCTTCCGAAAACGAAAAGGCACTACTTCCAGCGCGCTAGATGCGCCGAAAATTATTTTCACGTGCATAACTCTAACGATGACGAACCTGCCCTTGCGGCGTTGGTCATCAGAGGTTAATTCTGCGAAACGAAGCTAACAACTTTTTGTTTTCATGACGCATATGTCGAGACTTCTGTCATACCGTTCGCACATGGAGAAAATCTGGACGCTTCGCCCTGAGGTCGGCTGCTGAGCATGCGCCATAGGATAGAAAGGCCACGCCGGAGTTTTACGTCTTGGGTTCCGGGAAGTCGGAAGGGTGGAACTCTGACAGCGCAGACCCAGAAACGGAACGACTTCCATTCGTGCCGCTGGAATTGTCAGCCATCTTGGATGCCTTAACATCTGCGGGCCACGCTTGCCCGATGCGAGCCAGCCCCGATGCTTTCTTCGTCATGATGGGAATTGGCAGTCTTCGTGGCGCCAGAAATGCCAAACCGATCGCGCTCAACTGAAAAAGTAGGAGCATCATTCTCTCTCCCGGATCGGCTACTCGGAGACTACCCAGAGGAGGAAACAATAAAATTGTGAATGTCAGGGTTGCACCCACAGAACCCAGGATTGCCGCCATGCGGCCCCAGACAAATGAAGTCGCCATCACGACGAACAGGCATATCACTGGCACTAGAAGTCGGATTTCGGAGTCATCATTCGGGAGAAGAGACAGGGCTACAGCCGCACACACACTGAGAGCAACTCCGGGAAGAGATTTCAACGTCACGCGCAAAGTTCGCCCCTTTGCTTTGCGAAAGCCTTGAAAAAGGCTATACCACAAAGCGGGTCGGCAATGCTACCAGACAGGTCAAACAGTAGTGGTGTTGTCTTCGAGCCGGTTTGAGGGCGGCGGGCGAGATCCTGAGGGCAGGGGAGGAACCCTCGGATGATCGATCTTCATACTGGGTTTGGTGGGCCCACCAGGATTTGAACCTGGAACCAACAGATTATGAGTCTGCTGCTCTAACCGTTGAGCTATGGGCCCTCGAAAAATAAAGCAAAACCAATATAAACCACGATCCTCGAGCGTTTCCTCAGCATTTCACTATCAAGGTCTGCGACTCCCCGGAATTTCCTCGTAATTTGATCGACGATTTCCTTGAACCTGCATTGGCGCGGGGTCCGGAGCTGGAGCAGAAGCGGATGGAAACGAACTCCTGGCGATCGCACTCGAAATCCCCCGAAAACAGAAGGAGCGCTCTGCTGTTCCGAGGAAAAGGAGGCTGATACGAACTGCTGGGTGACTTCGTCGCGAACGAAGTCCCTATCCGTTCGGGATTCGAGAATCTCGCTGGATATTACGTCTTCGAATCAGCGTCCGGTAAGACCAGAACCGCCGCGCCCTGTCACGCTAACCGGCAAGATCGCGCCACACATATCACTGATGCCCGTACCCCACCGCAGGAAGATATCGTCAGTCAGCCGCTGAAACCTGTCCTCCGACCTCGTCCCAAATCCGGCGCCCGTGCGTCTCCTTCAGCATCAAGCTGCCCACAATAAAGGTCATGCTGGCCACAATCATCGGGTAATAAAGTCCCGCATAGATATTTCCAGTGGCGGCGCACGACCAGAGTCCGATCAGCGGCAGCAGCCCTCCGAAAACCCCATTCCCGATGTGATACGGCAATGAGAGAGATGTGTAGCGCACCTTAGCCGGAAATGCCTCGATCAGATACGCGGCGATGGGCCCGTATACCAGGCAAACGTAAAGCACTTGGATGAGTACGAGCGCCACCAGCATCGGCAGATTAGGATTGGACGCCTCCTTGGCTGGAACCAGCGTCCCCGTCGCGTCGGTGGTCATGGGGGTGAGGGCTATTGCACCGGTCACCTTATTGCGGGTGGACTTCACAGTCACCACGTTATTCCCCGCGGCGGCTTGCATTGCCTTGTAAATCGGAATATATGTCAGGACTGCCAGCAGGCACCCCGCCATCATTAACTTCTTACGGCCAACGCGGTCTGAGAGCCCTCCCACCACCGTGAAGAATGGCATCCCGATCACCAGCGCAATCGCGATCACAATGTTCGCGGTCCGGGGATTGACCTTCAAAATCGTCTGCAGGTAAAACAGAGCGTAAAATTGTCCGGTGTACCAGACCACGCCCTGACCGGCTGTCGCTCCAAATAATGAGATCAGCACGTTCTTGAGATTGTCCCAATGTGTAAAAGCGTCTTTCAGTGGTTGGGTCGAGTGCATATTTGCGCTCTTGATTTGCGCGAAGATTGGCGACTCCTTCATCTTCAGCCGTATGTAGAGCGAGATCCCCACCAGCACAATCGAAATCAGGAAAGGAATCCGCCAGCCATAGGCAGCGAACTCCTCTTTTGACATCGCCGATTGAGTCGTGAGAATTACCAGGAGCGACAGGAATAAACCCAGCGTCGCCGTGATTTGGATGAAGCTGGTATAGAATCCCCGCTTGTTGTCCGGAACGTGCTCGCCCACATAGACCGCAGCGCCGCCATATTCTCCACCCAGCGCGAGTCCTTGCAGCACGCGGATGGCGATTAGAAGGACCGGGGACAACCATCCCGCGGTGGCATAAGTGGGCAAAAACCCGATAATCGCCGTCGACCCTCCCATGATCGAGAGCGTAACCAGAAAGGCGTACTTACGGCCCACGAGATCGCCGATCCGCCCGAAGAACAAAGCCCCAAACGGCCGGACTATGAAACCCACGGCAAACGTAGCGAGATAGGCAACATAGGCGAAGGTATCGTTGCCTGTCGGATAGAACTTCAGAGCCAGCACCGCAGTTAGACTTCCGAAAATGTAGAAGTCATACCACTCGATCATGGTTCCTACAGCTGAGGCCATGATCACTCTCCAAATGCTGTACCCTTTAACATCGCTCGCGGTTGCCTGAGTTGCCATAGTTGTCGCTCCTCATTTTCCCTCGAAGCCCCAACGCCCCGGCCTGCGGGCCGCGTCATTTCAGGGCTGGTACCGACCTGACGAGGGAGCTACTTTATACCTCTTCTCAGAATTAGAAAACCGACATCAGAAAATAACGCCACTAGAGAATAAAAAGGACCCGAGGCCGAGTGCCCTGTGCAATCGCATTGCTGAGGGTCGGCTCTCCTACGCCACACAGAAAGGACAGGGTAAGATGTGCCGGGAACTCCGGCGCTGTGATTTATATCTGAAGGTCCTCAGGCAGAGCAAGGGGTATCTTTCCCTGCCGGGGCCAAGTTCCAGGCGCTGCCGCCGCACCTTAAAGAGACCACTTGTGATCCTGATCACTGCCGCTTATCTTGAACCGAAGCACAATCCTCCTCATCTTTGGGGCCCATATCCGCCGTGGAGGTCAGTCATGAGCGCGCTTCCCATTAGCAAACCAGAAAATATCTCCAACCTGCTCAACATGGATCAGGAATACGCAGCTCCCCCGATCGTCGCCAACAATGTCCTGCAGAAAAATTGGAACGAGGAGCGTGAGCGCGCTCTGGAAGATCCTGAAGCTTTCTGGGCCGCCTACGCCGGCCGCTTCGCGTGGTCACAGCCCTGGAGCAAGGTTCTCGAGTGGGATGGTGTCCACCATAAATGGTTCACCGGTGCGAGGACCAACATCACCATCAACGCCCTCGATCGTCATGCCAACTCTGAGCGCCGCAATCGCGCTGCCTTCATCTGGCTCGGCGAAGACGGCGCTGAACGCATTGTTACCTACGGCCAGCTCCACCGCATGGTCTGCCGCTTCGCGAATGGACTGAAATCTCTGGGAGTCGTGAAAGGTGATCGCGTCGTTATCTACATGCCCCTCACCATCGAAGGCGCTGTCGCCATGCTGGCCTGCGCCCGCATCGGCGCGATACATTCCGTGGTCTATGCCGGACTCGGACACACCGCGCTACGCGACCGCATCACCGACGCTCAGGCCAAGATCGTCATCGCTGGAGATGTCGGCTATCGTCGCGGCAAAACCGTCGCCCTCAAAGCCATCGTCGCCGAAGCTCTGGATTCCATCGACTTCGTCGAAAAGGTAATCGTCTTCTCGCGCGCCAAGGCCGAGATCACCGGCCCACGCGAAATTGATTTCAACGACCTTCTCAAATTCTCCGCTGACTGTTCCGCCGAAGAGATGGACTCCGAAGATCCGCTCTTCCTCCTTTACACCTCAGGTTCGACCGGCAAGCCCAAAGGCGTGCTGCATGTTCACGGCGGTTACATGGTCGGCACCACGTATCATCTGGAAAGTTTCTTCGACGTCGGTGAGCGGGATATCTTCTGGTGCACCTCCGACATCGGATGGGTCGTCGGCCACTCCTATATCGTCTATGCCCCACTCTGCGCTGGCGTAACAACGCTCTTCCGGGAAGGCGCCATCGACTTTCCCAATCCCGGCATCGCCTGGGAAATCGTCGAGCGCTATGGTGTCACCAAGATGTTCACCGCGCCGACAGCCCTCAGAATGTTCATGCGCTACGGCGAAGCCTATCCCGCGGCGCACGATCTGACTACATTGCGCGTGATTGCATGCGCTGGAGAGCCGCTGAATCCCGAAGCCTGGCGTTGGGCGCAAACCCATCTCGCGGGCGACGGCAAGTGGGGATACGTCATCGACAACTGGTGGCAGACCGAACTCGGCTGCCCGGCGCTCGGCACTCCGCCCTCGATGGCCATGCGGCCAGGAAAAGTCGGCGTCGCCGTCCCCGGTGCCGAGGCCGACATCCTCGATGAAGAAGGCAAGCCCGTTCCTCCCGGTGTCGGTGGCCGACTCGTTTTGAAACGCCCGTTCCCTTGCATGCTGCGCACTGTTTGGCGTGATCCCGCCCGCTATGAGCGCGACTGGCAATTCTTCCCCGGCTGCTACGTCACCGGCGACGTCGCCATGAAAGACAAAGATGGATACATCGCCGTCCTCGGGCGATCCGACGATGTCCTCAACGTTGCCGGACACCGCATCGGCACCGCCGAAGTCGAGAGTGCCTTGGTGTCCCATCCAGCCGTGGCCGAGGCCGCAGCGATCGGCGTGCCCGATCCACTGAAAGGTGAAACCATCAAAGCTTTCGTGCAAGTCCGCATCGACCATGTCCCGTCAGATTCTCTGGCCGCCGCGTTGATTGAGCACGTTCGCAGGGAACTGGGGCCGATCGCAACGCCATCGTCGTTGGAGTTCGTAGCTTCACTCCCCAAAACGCGTTCCGGCAAAATCCTTCGCCGCTTCCTGAAAGCCAAAGAAGCCGGCATAGATGCAGGCGATGTCTCAACCATGGAAGGCTGAATTGGGGTTCTATGTGGGAACAGCCGCCCTCGGCTGTTCGTCGAGCGCAGATCGACAGATCTAGGGATTCGATAGAGCCGGGTGCCCCATCCTAACCGCGCGGTTTTTGCGGTTAGGCTGTGGATTTTGACTTCGCTTTTGATATTGCCGATGTCGGAAAGAAGGGACACTCAAAAATGGGCTCGACCAAGAAGAAAAGGCGTCCCGCAGGACGCCTGAATCCCGCGAGTACCCTATGCTCCGGCGCCTTTCTTCTTCTGCGCTGCTGCGGCTAATTCCGCCAACGATGGCATCGACTCCGGCTCCGTAATCTTCCGATCTGGCAAAGCCGTTCCATTCTTCATCGCATCCACGAGCATCTCGAGGGCCAGATCCGTATTTGGACGGATATAAATGGTCGCCGCTAGAAAGCCGCCGCGCACCCATGTCTGCCCCGTCTTCGGCATTCCATCGCACCCGGTAAATGGCAGCTTGAGCCGGCGCTCGCGCTCGGAACCCATCACCTCACCGAATGCCTTGCGCGCGCCAATCGCCATGCTGTCATCCTGTGCGCCAACCAGATCCAGATGCGTCTTCTGCGAAGTCTGCAGCCGCAACCATGAACTGACGGCGCGATACGCGCTCTCCTCAGTCCAGTTCGCGCGCATCGATTTCACTTGGATATTCGCCGGCTTCGTCTTGTTCATCCCCCGCGTGCGTTCCTTCGCTGCGGAACTGTTCGCCGGCCCTTCAATGTAGAGAACCGTTCCTCCATCCGGCAGCAACGCCTCGAACTGCTTCCCTTGAATTTTGCCGATCTCTTCATGATCCGAACTGATCGCGCAGATCGGAGCCTTGTAGCTTCGCCGTAGTTCCATCACGTAGTCCACATCGTGATTGAGCACTACCCAGCCAATTCCCGCTGCCACTGCGGCCCTCGCTACTTGCGGAAACGCTGTTCCGCCCGCGGGCTCGAACAGAATCGCGTCTGGCCGTGCCACCGACGAATCCTGCACGTAATGCAGCAACTGCTGGCTCTGAGCCACGGCATCATTGTTGGCGTGAATGATTTTCACATCTATGCCCAACCGCCGCGCTGCCTTTTCTGCGGCCGTGGCTTGTTCCTGCTGATAATCGTTGTCGTTATTTGTAAGCGAGACCAGAAAGCTGAGTCGTTTCATGAAAACATCCTTATTTCCGGATCATATTCCTGATTTTCAGATCACCAAGGTAACTGGAGTAATGCAGAGCCCGCGCGATGGTTGCAGGTAAAGTCCGAAGGAGGCTTACGATCCGGCTGCGGTGCCCTTCGCCGCTTCTCCGATCATTGCTTTCAGACTTGCGTCCAACTCTCCGCGGGTAGCGTCGGAGAGGCCGACAAAGCGGAAGGGCTGCATCCATCCCTGCGTCGCCCACATGGGAAACAACATTTCGGCTTTTTCGCGGATCGTGGCGCTCTTGAGATGAAAGATCATTTGCACTTCCAGCTTCTCGTCGAGCGGTTTTTCCAGATGTACGACTCCACCCGTTATCGAAAGCTGATGGATGGCCGCGCGCACATCCCGCCGGTTGGGCAACCGCAGCAGCACCAGCACCGATCCCCGCAGCTTTACACGAAACGGCCGCGCCACGAGTTTGTTGTCGTGAGAAACTTCGGTCGCCGCTTCAGGCTGTTCCGCCATATGCCGCGAGTATGCCAGCGAGTAACCGGCAAAAGAAGTTACCAAAGAACAACAATTGAAATCGCGAAGGTCACGAAGAACACAAAGTGATCCCGTTCGTAATCCTCAAGTGGCTTCTGTCGTCTTGAAGGTGTGGGAGAACTCTATTTCTGCTTGGAATGGGTTTCTGCGCCGTCGGGGAATAGATTGTAAGGCCACTGCTTCTTGTTGATCTTCAGTGGCGCCTCGCTGGCGGCGGCGCGCTGGACCGGTGCTGGTGCCGGCGCGGTCTTGGCCGCAATACTCCAATCTTCCGGAGGATCCGCGATCCCCCACACGTTTCCCTGGGTATAGAGCGAAGCCCCAATCAGAAATTCTTTACTACCTGCTCCCAGCGGAAGACAATTCGCCACCCGCGCGGTCACGCTGCCGCCGCCCGGCAACCCGCTCAACATGACCGGCGTTTCCAGTTGCAGCGGCCGCGGACTGCGAAATCCGCACCCCTGCGCCGAAACCACTACCACCACACATGGCTCCGCGAATGGCCGCAGCCGGTCGAGACTGGTTATGCTGACCGGAATTTCCACTCGCAGCCGTGTGCTGCGTCGGGTCGCCTTGGGCGTTAGAATGTCCATCTCAAATCGTGCTCACGCGTGAAAATGGGAGGAGCCGTTCGCGCTCCCTATTCTGACAGAATCGCTCCGGCCGGATTGGTGACCAAAGTAACGACGCAGATGCGTGCCTATCGTCGGCAACTGCCGCTAAAGCCGCGCATTTCGCCGCGCCCGATCAATCCCTGCCTTTACTCCTTTTGCCACCGCGCGCGTGTAACCCGATTCATCCATCGCGGCCATTGTCGCCGCCGCAATCCCTCCCGGGGTCGCTGCCTCGTGCAGTAGATCCTCAAGGCTCTCCCCGCTCTGCCGCCAGTAGGCAATGCCGTCGCTGAGCGCATGAGCCGCCGCGATCAAGGCAGTCTTCCGATCGAGCCCCGCATCGTGCGCCGCTTTCGCCAAAGCCGCAAGTGCGTGATATCCGTGGGTCGGCGAGTGCGTTGCCGTGATGGCATCCATCTGCGGCTCCGCAATCTCCAGCACAGGCCCGACCTGTCCAAACAACTGCCGCACTCGCGTGCGCTCGGGCCCGGCAATCCGGCGGTCATAGCTGACCGGCGTCAACCCGCGTCCAACGCGGCATACTGGGCTCGGCATCGCGCGCACCCACTGCGCTGGTGTTCCCAACCACGCGCGCAAGTTCCGCAACGGAATTCCTGCCGCCAGACTGATGCAGAGCCGCGGCAGCCTCGCGCCGGAAGCCACCACCTCGCCCAGCATCTCCCGCACCGATCCCGGTCGCACGGCGACGATCAGTATCTCCGCTGCATCGACCGCCGACTTGAGATCGCGCGCGATCTCGACT